>NZ_JBTMNG010000002.1:392500-1050000 GCF_054481335.1 Pseudomonas fluorescens group sp. PF-1 | reverse complement strand
TGTAGAAGCGCACGCCATCCGGGCCGTAAGCATGCAGGTCGCCAAACAGCGAACGCTTCCAGCCACCAAAGCTGTGATAAGCCACCGGCACCGGCAACGGCACGTTGACGCCGACCATGCCGACTTCGATCTCGTCGCAGAACAACCGTGCCGCTTCCCCATCACGGGTGAAGATGCAGGTGCCGTTGCCATACTCATGATCGTTGATCAGTTGCATGGCCTCTTCCAGGCTGTTCACTCGAACCACGCACAGCACCGGCCCGAAGATCTCTTCTTTATAGATGCGCATTTCCGGGGTGACGTTATCGAACAGGCAGCCACCCAGGAAGAAGCCTTCCTCGTGACCGGCCACGCTCAGACCACGGCCATCAACAACCAGTTTCGCGCCGGCTGCAACGCCGTCTTCAACATAACCGCTGACCTTGTCGCGCGCCTGACCTGTGACCAGAGGCCCCATGTCCAGACCGCAAGAAGTGCCGGCACCGATTTTCAATGCCTTGATTTGCGGTACCAGTTTGGCCACCAGCGCATCCGCCACCTGGTCGCCCACACAAACGGCTACCGAAATCGCCATGCAACGCTCGCCGCAGGAACCATAAGCGGCCCCCATCAGTGCGCTGACGGCGTTGTCCAGATCTGCGTCGGGCATCAGCACCGCGTGGTTCTTCGCCCCGCCCAGCGCCTGGACGCGCTTGCCGCGCTTGGTGCCTTCGGAATAGATGTATTCGGCAATCGGCGTCGAACCCACGAAGCTCAGCGCTTTGACTTCCGGCGCTTCGATCAGCGCGTCCACCGCAGTCTTGTCGCCGTGCACCACGCTCAGCACGCCTTTCGGCAGGCCGGCTTCCAGCAGCAACTGTGCGATCAGCAGCGTCGAGCTCGGATCACGCTCGGAAGGCTTGAGGATGAAGCAGTTGCCGCACACGATCGCCAGTGGATACATCCACAGCGGCACCATGGCCGGAAAGTTGAACGGGGTGATACCGGCCACTACGCCCAGCGGCTGGAAGTCGGACCAGGCATCAATGTTCGGACCAACGTTACGGCTGTACTCGCCCTTGAGGATTTCCGGTGCTGCGCAAGCGAACTCGACGTTCTCGATGCCACGCTTCAGTTCACCGGCAGCATCTTCCAGGGTCTTGCCGTGTTCTTCGCTGATCAGTTGAGCGATGCGGGATTCGTTCTGCTCCAGCAGTTGCTTGAACCGGAACATCACCTGGGCACGCTTGGCCGCCGGCGTGTTACGCCAGGCCGGGAACGCAGCCTTGGCAGCATCGATAGCGCTCTGGATGGTTTCGCGGGTCGCCAGTGGCAGCTTGTGGATGGCTTGCCCCGTGGACGGGTTGAACACATCAACCGCGCGACCGTTCTCGGTCACCAGTTCGCCATTGATCAAATGCGGAATAACGCTCATGGAAGCTCCTGAAAAGTTGTCCACAGGCGCGCTCCAATCGGCGCGCCCGTTGTGTGTCTCTATATAGAAGGAGAAATCAGTCGATTTTGCTCAGCACTTCACCCACCGCGTCGAACAGACGATCAAGGTCTTGCGGCTTGCTGTTGAAGGTTGGGCCGAACTGCAGGGTGTCGCCGCCGAAGCGCACGTAGAACCCGGCTTTCCAAAGCGCAATGCCCGCTTCGAACGGACGCACGATGGCGTCGCCGTCACGCGGAGCGATCTGGATCGCACCGGCCAGGCCGAAGTTGCGGATATCGATGATGTTTTTGGTGCCCTTCAGACCGTGCAACGCATTTTCGAAATGCGGTGCGACTTCGGCCACGCTCTGCACCAGGTTTTCCTTCTGCAACAGGTCGAGTGCTGCGAGGCCCGCGGCGCACGCCACCGGGTGTGCGGAATAGGTATAGCCGTGCGGGAATTCCACCGCGTATTCAGGGGTCGGTTGATTCATGAACGTCTGGTAGATCTCGGAGCTGGCAATTACCGCGCCCATCGGGATCGCACCGTTGGTGACTTGCTTGGCGATGCACATCAGGTCCGGGGTCACGCCAAAGGTGTCGGCACCGAACATGTTGCCGGTACGGCCGAAACCGGTGATCACTTCGTCGAACACCAACAGGATGCTGTGCTGATCGCAGATCTCGCGCAGACGCTTGAGGTAACCCTGTGGCGGAACCAGCACGCCAGCGGAGCCGGCCATTGGCTCGACGAATACCGCTGCGATGTTCGACGCGTCATGCAGTTCGATCAGCTTCAGCAGTTCGTCTGCCAAGGCAATACCACCCTGCTCCGGCATGCCACGGGAGAACGCATTGCTCGCCAGCAACGTGTGCGGCAAGTGATCGACGTCCATCATCGCCTGGCCGAACAGTTTGCGGTTGCCGTTCACGCCGCCGAGGCTGGTGCCGGCGATGTTCACGCCGTGATAGCCACGGGCACGGCCAATCATCTTGGTCTTGGTCGACTGGCCCTTCAGGCGCCAGTAGGCACGGACCATCTTCACGGCGGTATCGGCGCACTCGGAACCCGAGTCAGTGAAGAACACGTGGTTCAGGTTACCCGGCGTCAGATCCGTGATTTTTTCTGCCAGTTGGAACGACAGCGGATGGCCGTACTGGAAGCCCGGCGAGTAATCGAGGGTACCCAGTTGCTTGGCGACTGCTTCCTGGATTTCCTTGCGGGTGTGCCCGGCGCCGCAGGTCCACAGACCGGACAGCGAGTCATAAACCTTGCGGCCCTTATCGTCGATCAGCCAGCTGCCTTCCGCGCCGACAATCAAACGCGGATCGCGCTGGAAGCTACGGTTGGCGGTGTATGGCATCCAGTGAGCATCGAGCTTGAGCTGGCTGGCCAGAGAAGTCGGGGCGTTTTCGGGCAAGTTCATGAGCGAAACCTCGCAAGGCAATAAGCGGCGTAGGGATTGAAAACCGTTGTTGCAGCTAAGTTGCCACGGCGATAAAGTCGGTGAAATGCAACTTTTGTAACCTTCAGTCTGTCACCCACTAAACATTCGAGTAGCCCGCATGAGTATTCGCCGTCCCGATCCACTGGCTCAAGTCAGCGACTTCGATATCCGCCTGTTGCGGATTTTTCGCAGCGTGGTCGAATGTGGCGGCTTTTCCGCGGCTGAAAGCGTGCTCGGCATCGGTCGTTCGGCCATTAGCCAGCAGATGAGCGACCTGGAACAGCGCCTCGGCCTGCGCCTGTGCCAACGCGGTCGCGCCGGCTTTTCCCTGACGGAGGAAGGGCGCGAGGTTTACCAATCGGCATTGCAGCTATTGAGCGCACTGGAAAGTTTCCGCACCGAGGTCAACGGCCTGCACCAGCACTTGCGCGGTGAATTGACCATCGGGCTGACCGACAACCTGGTCACCCTGCCCCACATGC
Organism: Pseudomonas fluorescens group sp. PF-1; assembly: GCF_054481335.1. NCBI lineage: Bacteria > Pseudomonadati > Pseudomonadota > Gammaproteobacteria > Pseudomonadales > Pseudomonadaceae > Pseudomonas > Pseudomonas fluorescens group sp. PF-1. Next base: position 1,046,657 of record NZ_JBTMNG010000002.1, on the reverse strand, counting down.
GTATCACCCACGCGCTCGCGCAATTGAAAGAGCGCGGCCCGGACGTGCAAATCCAGATCCGCATGATCGCGCCCAACGAGGTGGAACAAGGTGTACTCGACGGTCGCCTGCACGTCGGCGTGGTGCCACAGGCGAGCGCACTGTCGGGGCTGGAATATCAACCGCTCTACAGCGAACGCTCGTTGCTGTACTGCGCGGTTGGCCATCCGCTGTTCTATGTCGATGACAAACAATTGGATGATGAACGCCTGAACAGCCAGGACGCCATTGCGCCGACCTTTCGTTTGCCCGCTGAAATCCAGGCCCATTATCAGGCGCTCAACTGCACCGCCAGTGCTTCCGACCGCGAAGGCATGGCGTTCCTGATCCTGACCGGGCGCTACATCGGTTACTTGCCGGACCACTACGCCAGCCTTTGGGTGCAACAAGGCCGGTTACGCGCCCTGAAACCCAATGCGCGCTTTTATGACCTGAGCCTCGCCTCGGTCACGCGCAAGGGCCGTCGCCCTCATCTGGTGCTGGAAAGCTTCCTCGAAAGCCTGGCTGCCACGCGCTGAACAAACGCAAATCCTGCGACGGGACTTGTCTGAAGCCCATGGGTGCGCTATCAACGCACTGGATGCACCCACCCACTTGTCCGGAAGTGCCTATGACCTTTGAAGTCCCAGCCCACGGTGGAAAACCCGCCAGCCGCATTCGTCAGAAGAACGAAGAGACCATCATCAAAGCCGCCGAAGACGAGTTCGCCCGTCACGGGTTCAAAGGCACCAGCATGAACACCATCGCCCTGAATGCCGGGTTGCCGAAGGCGAACCTGCATTACTACTTCACCAACAAACTCGGTTTGTACGTGGCGGTGCTGAGTAACATCCTGCAATTGTGGGACAGCACCTTCAACACCTTGACCGCCGAGGACGATCCGGCTGAAGCCCTGACCCGCTACATCCGGGCCAAAATGGAGTTCTCCCGGCGTCAACCGCAGGCGTCACGCATCTTCGCCATGGAAGTCATCAGCGGTGGCGAATGCCTGACCGAGTATTTCAACCAGGACTATCGCAGCTGGTTCCAGGGCCGGGCCGCCGTGTTTCAAGCGTGGATCGATGCTGGCAAAATGGACCCAGTCGATCCGGTGCACCTGATCTTCCTGCTGTGGGGTAGCACCCAGCATTACGCCGACTTCGCCACCCAGATTTGCCGTGTCAGCGGGCGCAGCAAGTTGACCAGGCAGGACATGGAAGACGCCGGCAACAACCTGATCCGTATCATCCTCAAGGGCTGCGGCCTGACTCCGACTATTTAAGACACCTATGCCTTTTACCCTCAGTGGTTTTTGCGAATACCGCGAAGAAATTCGCAAAAGCCGCTTCATTACCTTCGCCGCACCGATCACCAGCCCCGCTGAAGCCCAGGCATTCATCGAACAACACAGCGACTTGAATGCCACGCACAACTGTTGGGCATGGAAAATCGGTGATCAATACCGCAGCACCGACGATGGCGAACCGGGCGGCACGGCGGGCCGACCGATTCTGGCCGCGATCGATGCACAGGATTGCGACCAGGTCGTGGTGCTGGTGATTCGTTGGTATGGCGGCATTCAACTCGGTACCGGCGGACTCGCCCGGGCGTACGGCGGCGGTGCGAACAAATGCCTGCAGCCAGCACCGAAGATCGAGTTGATCAGTCGGGTGCCATTGAGCTGTGCCTGTGCGTTTAGTGAATTAGCCCTGGTGAAGCTGCGCGTTGCAGAACTCGGGGGTCTGGTGGTGGAAGAAAGCTTCACGGCCAATGGTGTGGAATTGCAGTTGGCGGTCGGTGCAAGTCAGATTGATACCCTGCAATCCCAGCTCGCCGACTTGAGTCGGGGACGCATTTTGTTGCAGCGTTGAGGCCTGCATTTTTTTGGGGCGCACCGATTTTTCACTTATTCCATACTTGCCCACATCAGCTGTGCACCCGACTGTGGATAACCTGAGCACATACTGCTGTAACCCTTCTGTCATGCGGCTTTCAGGGCTTTGCTCACTTTTCGTCCAATTCGACATTGAAAACGCCAAATCCACATAAAAACAAATAGTTAGAGCGGTTTATCACCTTTAGAAGATAGCCGTCGCGCGCTTATGCCCTCCCTTTGAGCTTGCGCACAAATACTGTGGAGCAATCTGTGGATAACCCGTTCATGGCCGCTGCCGCACCATGCCGGACATGGCTTACGCTCAACTGCTCATTTTTTGATCAAACGCTGCCGAGCGAAAGCGGAGCCCGATCAAAGGCTTTGCCCTCAAGTGGTGCCGAATTCGGAAGGACTCCCAGCGAAGTGGCCTGCGCAACGCCTTGACGCATGGCGGTTTGACAATTTCCTGACCCAATGGCCAGAAAATTGCTTTATCCACAGGCACACGTCCATAGCACTGAGCCTGTCATGCCCAATCCCGTGCCACACCCCCCTCAAGCGCCACGCTTGCAACTGCGCAGCATCAGCAAGCGCTACCCAGGCTGCCTGGCCAACGATGACATCGACCTGAGCATCGCCCCGGGCGAAATCCATGCCCTGCTCGGTGAAAACGGTGCGGGCAAAAGTACGCTCATGAAGATCATCTACGGCGTCGTCCACGCTGACGCGGGGGAGCTGATCTGGCAGGGTCAACGCGTGACCATGCGCAACCCGGCTCAGGCGCGCAACCTCGGAATCGGCATGGTGTTCCAGCATTTCTCGTTGTTCGAAACCCTGAGCGTGGCGCAGAACATCGCGTTGGCCATGGGCGCAGCGGCGGGCACGCCGAAACAACTTGAACCGAAGATCCGTGAAGTCTCACAGCGTTATGGCATGGCGCTGGAACCGGAACGACTTGTCCACAGCCTCTCCATCGGCGAACGGCAACGGGTGGAAATCATTCGCTGCCTGATGCAGGACATCCGCCTGCTGATCCTCGACGAACCGACTTCGGTGCTGACCCCGCAGGAGGCCGACGATTTGTTCATCACCCTGCGCAGGCTCGCCGCCGAGGGCTGCAGCATTCTGTTTATCAGCCACAAGCTCGGCGAAGTCCGCGCCCTGTGCCACAGCGCAACAGTACTGCGAGGCGGCCGGGTGGCTGGGCAATGCGTGCCTGCCGAATGTTCAGATCCGCAATTGGCGCGACTGATGGTGGGCGAGGCTGCAGAACTGATCACCGATTATCCAAAGGTGCGCGGCGCTGAGGCCTTCTTGAAGGTCAAAGACTTGTCCTGGCATAACCCCGACCCGTTTGGCTGTTCACTGAAAAACATCAACCTTGAAGTGCGCAGCGGCGAAATCGTCGGCATCGCCGGGGTCGCCGGCAATGGCCAGGACGAATTGCTGGCCTTGCTCAGCGGTGAAGAACGGCTGACCCGCGACGAGGGCACAACGATCTGCTTCGGCAGCGAAGCGGTGGCCCATTTGCGCCCCGACGCGCGTCGCCTGCGCGGCCAGGCGTTCGTCCCCGCCGAACGCCTGGGCCACGGCGCCGTGCCGGAACTGAGCCTGGCGGATAACGCCCTGCTCACGGCATTTCAACAAGGGCTGGTCAGTCACGGCCTGGTGCAGCGCGGCAAAGTCGAAGCGCTGGCCGAAGAGATCATCCGCCGCTTCGGGGTCAAGACACCGGACAGCCAAACCCCGGCCCGCAGCCTGTCGGGCGGTAACCTGCAGAAGTTCATCCTCGGCCGGGAGATCCTCCAGCAACCGAAGCTGCTGGTGGCCGCGCACCCGACCTGGGGCGTGGATGTCGGCGCCGCCGCCACCATTCACCGGGCGCTGATTACCTTGCGCGATGCCGGCGCGGCGATCCTGGTGATCTCCGAAGACCTCGACGAGTTGTTCCAGATCAGCGACCGCCTCGCCGCCTTGTGCGGCGGACGATTGTCGCCACTGCGCGCCACGGTCGACACCCGCCTGATCGATGTCGGCGGCTGGATGGCCGGCCGCTTCGACGCCCCTCAATCACCTGTATCCGCAACGCTTTAACGGAGTGTCACATGCTGCTTTCTCTTGAACCCCGTGGCCAGCAATCGCGCCTGATGTTGTGGTGTTCGCCGATGCTCGCGGCGGTCCTGACGCTGAGCTGTGGCTCGTTGCTGTTCATCGCACTGGGGCATGACCCGCTGCTGACGCTGCACACCTTGCTGATCGCACCGGTCAGCGACTGGTATGGCGTGTCCGAATTGCTGGTCAAGGCCTTGCCCATTCTGCTCTGCGCACTGGGCCTGGCGGTGGCCTATCAGGCGCGGATCTGGAACATCGGCGCCGAAGGTCAACTGTTGCTCGGTGCACTGGCCGGCAGTGCGCTGGCGGTGAACATCATCGATATGCAAAGCCGTTGGGCGCTGGTACTGATCCTGCTCACCGGCACCTTCGCTGGCGCGGCATGGGCCGGTCTGACCGCCTGGTTGCGCACGCGCTTCAATGCCAATGAAATCCTCACCAGCATCATGCTCAATTACATTGCCCTGAACCTCCTGCTGTATTGCGTTCATGGCCCGCTGAAAGACCCGGAAGGCTTCAACTTTCCGCAGTCGGCGATGTTCGGCGATGCCAGTCGCTTGCCGTTGCTGACAGAGGATGGGCGAGTGCATGCCGGGGTGTATTTCGCCCTGCTCGCGCTGGTGGCGGTGTGGGTGTTGTTGCAGAAAAGCTTTGTCGGTTTCCAGATCAAAGTGCTTGGGCTGGACAAGCGCGCGGCCGGTTTCGTTGGCTTTCGCGAGAAGCGCCTGATCTGGCTCGCGCTGTTGATCAGCGGCGGTTTGGCGGGGCTGGCCGGCGTCTGCGAAGTCACCGGGCCGATCGGTCAATTGGTGCCACAAGTGTCGCCCGGCTACGGCTACGCGGCGATCACCGTGGCCTTTCTTGGTCGGTTGAATCCTGTCGGCATTCTGTTTTCCAGCCTGTTGATGGCGCTGCTATACATCGGTGGCGAGAGCGCGCAAATGAGCCTGAACCTGCCCCAGGCGATCACGCAATTGTTCCAGGGAATGATGCTGTTTTTCCTGCTGGCCAGTGATGTGCTGATCCTCTATCGCCCGCGTTTGAACCTGCGCTGGACCCGCCGCGCCCCCACCACCGCCGTACACGCAGGAGCGCTGTGATGGATATCGATCTGCTGAGCAATATTTTCTACGCCATGGTGCGCTGCGGCACCCCCTTGCTGCTGGTGGCATTGGGTGAACTGATCTGCGAGAAAAGCGGCGTACTCAATCTGGGCCAGGAAGGCATGATGCTGTTTGGCGCGGTGATCGGTTTCATCGTCGCGTTCAGTACCGGCAACCTGTGGCTGGGGGTGTTGCTGGCCATGCTGGCCGGGATGCTGTTGTCCTCGCTGTTTGCACTGGTGGCGCTGGTGTTCAATGCCAATCAAGTGGCCACCGGCCTGGCGCTGACGATTTTTGGCGTGGGCCTGTCGACCTTCGTCGGCGCGGCATGGGTCGGTAAACCACTGGCGGGTTTCGAACCCCTGGCGATCCCTTACTTGAGTGAAATTCCGCTGATCGGACGCATGCTGTTTGCCCAGGATCTGCTGGTGTATCTGTCGTTCGCCCTGTTTGCGCTGGTGGCCTGGGTGATTCTGAAAAGCCGCGTCGGGCTGATTATCCAGGCAGTCGGGGAAAACCCGGATGCGGCCAGTGCCATGGGTTTGCCAGTGTTGGGCGTGCGCGCATTGGCGGTGTTGTTCGGCGGTGCGATGGCGGGGTTGGCCGGGGCGTATCTGTCCCTGGCGTACACGCCGATGTGGGCGGAAAACATGAGCGCCGGACGCGGCTGGATTGCCCTGGCACTGGTGGTGTTTGCCAGTTGGCGGGTGTGGCGTCTGCTGCTCGGCGCCTACCTGTTCGGGCTCGCCAGCATTCTGCATCTGGTGGCACAGGGTTTGGGGCTGGCGATTCCATCGAGCCTGCTGGCGATGCTGCCGTACGTGGCAACCATTGTGGTGCTGGTGCTGTTGTCCCGGGATGCGGTGCGCACCCGGTTATATGCGCCGGTGTCGTTGGGACAGCCGTGGCAGGCCGGGCGTTAGTCTGAACAACAGACAACAACGGACTCGACGCCTGGCATCAAGCGATGCAGCATAGGCTCAACCCGCGCGCCCATCGAGTCCGCGACGTTCAATTTTCAAGGAAGCCCATCATGTCCACGGCAAAAACCGCACTCATCATCGGCGCCTCCCGGGGCTTGGGCCTCGGGCTGGTGAAAACCCTGCTGGCCGACGGCTGGCAAGTCACCGCCACCGTGCGTAACCCGCAGAACGCCAATGCCTTGCAGGCCTTGGGCAAGGTGCGGATCGAGAAACTCGACATGGACGACCAGCAAGCGGTGATCGCATTGAGCCAACAACTCAAAGGCGAAGTGTTCGACCTGCTGTTCGTCAATGCCGGGGTCAAGGGCCCTGACGTGCAGACGCCGAACGGCGGTGCGACGCTGGCCGACGTCGGTCAGCTGTTTTTCACCAACGCCGTCGCGCCGATCAACCTGGCTCAGCGTTTCATCGGGCAGATCCGGCCGGATACCGGCGTGCTGGCGTTCATGAGTTCGGTGCTCGGCAGCGTGACCATGCCGGACGCGCCGGAACTGGCACTGTACAAGGCCAGCAAAGCGGCGCTGAACTCCATGACCAACAGCTTCGTCACCCAGTTGGGCGAACAGAAGCTGACTGTGTTGTCGTTGCATCCGGGCTGGGTGAAGACCGACATGGGCGGTGAAGGTGCCGACATCGACGTTGAAACCAGCACCCGCGGCCTGGTGGATCAGGTGGACGCGTACACCGGCAAGGGCGGGCATCATTTTGTGAATTACCGGGGTGAAACCATTCCCTGGTAACACACAAACCCCTGTGGGAGCGGGCTTGCCCGCGATGACGGAGTGTCAGTCGATATCGTTGGCACCTGATACACCGCTATCGCGGGCAAGCCCGTTCCCACAGGGGCTCCGGTTGCTCTGTCGGACGAGGCTTGCCGGGAAAGCCGTTTTGATCGAAACTTCGCACCTCGCCTCCCCGGCGACCCTGGATCAGCAGACAGGGCAACACTGAGCTGGCAACCCTGAACCCCACTTTCAGAGGAGCCGGCCAACATGCCTGCGACCCGTACCTGGTTAAAAAATCCCCTCGCCATTTTCACGGCCAACGGTCTCGATGCCCGTGGCGGCCTGGTGCTGCAAGACGGCGTAATCGTCGAAGTGCTCAGCCTCGGTCAACAACCTTCGGCACCGTGCAATGACGTGTTCGACGCCCGCGAGCACGTGATCCTGCCTGGCCTGATCAACACCCATCACCATTTCTATCAAACCCTGACCCGCGCCTGGGCGCCGGTGGTCAACCAGCCTTTGTTCCCGTGGCTGAAGACCCTGTACCCGGTCTGGGCCCGACTGACGCCGGAAAAACTGGCCCTCGCCACCAAAGTCGCGTTGGCCGAGTTGCTGCTGTCCGGTTGCACCGCCGCCGCCGATCACCACTATCTGTTCCCCGAAGGCCTGGAAAATGCGATCGACGTGCAGGTTGAAAGCGTGCGCGAACTGGGCATGCGCGCCATGCTCACCCGTGGCTCCATGAGCCTCGGTGAAAAGGACGGCGGCCTGCCACCGCAACAAACCGTGCAGGAAGGCCAGGTGATTCTCGACGACAGCCAGCGCTTGATCGCTGAGTACCACGAACGCGGCGACGGCGCACAAATCCAGATCGCCCTGGCGCCCTGCTCGCCGTTCTCCGTGACCCCGGAAATCATGTCTGCCAGTGCCGAGCTGGCCAACAAGCTTGACGTGCGCCTGCACACTCACCTGGCCGAAACCCTCGACGAAGAAGACTTCTGCCTGCAACGCTTCGGCCTGCGCACTGTGGATTACCTGGACAGCGTTGGCTGGCTCGGCCCGCGTACCTGGCTGGCCCACGGCATCCACTTCAACCCGGATGAAATCGCCCGCCTCGGCGCGGCCGGCACCGGCATTTGCCATTGCCCGAGCTCGAACATGCGCCTGGCCTCCGGCATCTGCCCGACCATCGAATTGACCGATGCCGGCGCGCTGCTCGGCCTTGGCGTGGATGGTTCGGCCTCCAACGATGCGTCGAACATGATGCTTGAAACCCGGCAGGCGCTGTACATCCAGCGTCTGCGCTACGGTGCCGAAAAGATCACGCCGGAACGCGTACTGGGTTGGGCGACCAAAGGTTCGGCGAGCCTGTTGGGCCGTACTGATATCGGTGAGATTGCCGTGGGCAAGCAAGCCGACCTGGCGCTGTTCAAGCTCGACGAACTGCGCTTCTCCGGCAGCCACGATCCGGTATCGGCGCTACTGCTGTGCGGCGCGGATCGCGCGGACCGGGTGATGGTCGGCGGCAAATGGCGAGTGATTGATGGACAGGTCGAGGGGCTCGACCTCAAAGGCTTGATTGCCGATCACAGCCAGGCGGCACGGCAGTTGATCGCCGGGACCTGATCCGACCACCATCCCTGTGGGAGCGGGCTTGCCCGCGATAGCGGACTGTCAGCCGACAGAAATGTTGAATGTGACGGCCTCATCGCGGGCAAGCCCGCTCCCACAAGGGATTTGTAGAATTCAAAGGCCCAGCAGCGACAACATGATAAACGTCGCAAACAGCACAAAATGGGTCATGCCTTCGATCGCGTTGGTCTGGCCATCGTTAAGGTTGATTGCGCTGACGATCAGGGTGATGAAGATCATCACGGTCTGAACCGGCGTCATGGCCATCTGGAACGGCTGGCCGGTGTAAAGCGCCATCGCTTCCATCACCGGCACCGTCAGGATCACCGTCGACAGCGACGCGCCCAATGCGATGTTGACCACTGCCTGCATGCGGTTGGCCAGCGCCGCGCGCAACGCGGTCAGAATCTCCGGCGCCGCGGAAATCGCCGCCACCAGGATTGCCGTTATCACCGGCGGCGCGCCTGTTCCTTCCAGGCCCAGATCGAGGGTCTTGGACATCACCTCGGCCAGTGCGCCAATCACCACCACCCCGAACACCAGGATGCCAATGGACAACGTCAGGTTGATGGGTGCCGGTTCGCTTTCCAGGGGTTCCTTCTTGCGACGCTTGTCCGGATAGCTGTAGCTGAAAAAATAACTGTGCGGCCCGACTTGCATGCGCAGGAACAAAGCGTACAGCAACACCATCGCGCCAATGGTGAAGGCCGAATAGAGCTTCCAGTTGGCCTCGGGAATGAACTCCGGCACCACCATCGACACCCCCATGGCGGTAAGAATCATCACGCTATAGCTGCGCGCCGAATCATCGTTGTAGGACTGTTCGCCATGTTTGAGCCCGCCCATCAACGCCGCCAGACCGAGGATGCCGTTGATATCGAGCATCACCGCCGAATAAATCGTGTCCCGCACCAGAGTCTTCGAGGCTTCGTTGCTCATCATGATCGCCAGGATCAGCACCTCCACCAGCACGGCGGCCAGGGTCAGGATCATGGTGCCGTAGGGGTCGCCGACTTTCTCCGCCAGCAACTCGGCCTGGTGAGCGACGCGCATGGAGGCAGCGACGATGAACGCGATCAGCAGCAGTCCGCCGATCAGTGCGATGGCCTGGCCGCTGTGCAGCAACCAGTGCTCCAGCGCGAAGGCAATGACTGCGGCAATCAGGGCCAGCAGCAGAAAGGTTTCTTGCTTGAGGACGGAGAGCATGTCGAGCCTTTTGCCGTGAGGAGCCGATGAGCTACTGACTGTGGAGCAGCGCTGATGGTTCGCGACACCTTAACGCACCAGTGCATTGCAGCCGTACAAGCCCATGCACTTTTTTTGGCCCTGCCGACCTCTTCGCGGGCAAGCCCGCTCCCACGGGGTTGACGGTGCTTTGGTGGAAGCGAGCTTGCTCGCGAAGGACGTTATGCGATTCAGGGCCATTTGTTGTCTTGTTGGTCAGCAATTTGCATTGACCCTGCCAACCACACAACAACATGGAGTTCCAATTCATGCACAAGCGTCCGTTGAAGAAGCTGCTTTGCGCCATTACGGCGGCCATCGGTCTGAGCGCCAGCCTGTCCGCCAATGCCACCGACCCGCTGAAAGTCGGCTTCGTCTATATCGGTCCGATCGGTGACCACGGCTGGACGTATCAGCATGAACAGGGACGCAAGGCACTCGCGGAAAAATTCGGTCCGCAGATCACCACCAACTACGTGGAGAACGTCGCCGAAGGTGCCGACGCCGAACGGGTGATCCGCAACATGGCCAAGGACAAGTACGACCTGATCTTCACCACCTCCTTCGGCTACATGAACCCGACGCTGAAAGTTGCCAGACAATTTCCCAACGTGACCTTCGAACACGCCACCGGCTACAAGCAGGACAAGAACCTCGGCACCTACCTGGCGCGCACCTACGAGGGTCGCTACGTCGGCGGCTTCCTCGCGGCGAAGATGACCAAGACCAAGAAGATCGGCTACGTCGCATCGTTCCCGATCCCGGAAGTGATTCGCGACATCAACGCCATTCAACTGGCCCTGAACAAGTACAACCCCGGTACCGAAATCAAGGTGGTGTGGGTCAATTCCTGGTTCGATCCGGGCAAGGAAGCCGATGCCGCCAACGCACTGATCGACCAGGGCGTGGACGTGGTGTTCCAGCACACCGACAGCCCGGCGCCGATCCAGGCCGCCGAGCGGCGTGGCGTGTATGCCGTCGGCTACGCTTCGGACATGGCGCACTTCGGGCCCAAAGCGGTGCTGACGTCCATCGTCAATGACTGGGCCCCGCACTACATTCAGGCAACCCAGAGCGTGATCGACCATGCCTGGAAATCCCAGGATTACTGGGGCGGATTGAAAGAAGGCACGGTTGAACTGCCAATCAGCGACCTGGTGCCGGCGCCGGTGAAAGCCGAGGCCGAGCAGATCATTGCCGACATCAAGAGCGGTGCGTTGCACCCCTTCAGCGGGCCGATCAAGGATCAGGCCGGTGTCGAGAAGATCCCGGCAGGCGTGAGCGCGACCAATGCGGAGCTGGCGTCGATGAATTACTACGTGCAAGGCATGAAGGCCGAGATGCCGAAGTAATCCAACGATCAACACAAACCCTGTGGGAGCGGGCTTGCCCGCGATAGCAGACATTCAGTCAACAGAGATGCAGGATGTGCTGACGTCATCGCGGGCAAGCCCGCTCCCACAGGCTCCCCAGCGTTTCCCGTTTGCGTACTTCTCAGGACAATCGCATGACCAGCCTTCCCATCATCGACATCGCCCCGCTCTACAGCGACAACCAGAACGCCTGGTCTGAGGTGGCAACGCAAATCGACCACGCCTGCCGCGAATGGGGCTTTTTCTATATCAAGGGCCATCCGATCAGCGCCGCACGGATCGACGCCGTACTCGACAGCGCCAGACGTTTCTTCGCTCAACCTGCCGCCGAAAAGCTCAAGATCGACATCACCCAGACCCGCCACCATCGCGGTTATGGCGCCATCGCCACCGAGCAGCTTGACCCGAGCAAACCCAGCGACCTCAAAGAGACCTTCGACATGGGTTTGCACCTGCCCGCCGACCATCCCGAGGTACTGGCGGAAAAACCCCTGCGTGGCCCGAATCGTCATCCGTCAGTGCCAGGCTGGGAAGCACTGATGGAGCAGCACTACCTCGACATGCAGGCCCTCGCGCAAACGCTGTTGCGGGCGATGACCCTGGCGCTGGGGATCGAACGCGACTTTTTCGATACGCGCTTCAACGAACCCGTCAGTGTTTTGCGGATGATCCATTACCCGCCGCGCCACACCGCCAGTTCCGCCGAACAACAAGGTGCCGGTGCGCACACCGATTACGGCTGCATCACCCTGCTCTATCAAGATGCCGCCGGCGGCCTGCAAGTCCGGAACGTAAAAGGCGAATGGATTGAGGCGCCCCCCATCGAAGGCACGTTCGTGGTCAATCTGGGCGACATGATGGCGCGCTGGAGCAATGACCGTTACCTGTCGACGCCACACCGGGTGATCAGCCCGCTGGGCGTGGATCGCTATTCGATGCCGTTCTTCGCCGAGCCACACCCCGACACGCGCATCGAATGCCTGCCCGGCTGCCAGGATGAGCTGCGCCCGGCGAAATATCCGACCACTACCTGTGCTGAATTCCTGCTCTCGCGCTTCGCCGATACCTACGCCTATCGACGGGAACAGCAAACGGTGTGATGAACCCCTCGGTCAGGTTTTACCAATTATTGCAGCGAGCATCTGTAGAATGGCGACCATTGCACCTGATGAGAACAGACTATGTACGACTGGCTGAACGCCCTGCCCAAGGCGGAACTGCACCTGCACCTTGAGGGTTCGCTGGAACCCGAGCTGCTGTTCGCCCTGGCTGAACGCAACAAGATCGCCCTGCCGTGGAGCGACGTCGATACCTTGCGCAAGGCCTACGCCTTCAACAACCTGCAAGAGTTCCTCGACCTGTATTACCAGGGCGCCGACGTGTTGCGCACCTCCCAGGATTTCTACGACCTGACCTGGGCCTACCTGTTGCGTTGCAAGGCGCAGAACGTGATTCACACCGAACCGTTCTTCGACCCACAGACCCACACCGACCGTGGCATTCCATTCGAAGTGGTGCTCAACGGCATCGCCGCCGCGTTGAAGGACGGTGAACAGCAACTGGGGATCACCAGCGGTTTGATCCTGAGTTTCCTGCGTCACCTGAGCGAAGAACAAGCACAGAAGACCCTCGACCAGGCACTGCCATTCCGTGACGCATTCGTCGCCGTCGGCCTGGACAGTTCCGAGATGGGCCACCCGCCGAGCAAGTTTCAGCGCGTGTTCGATCGTGCCCGCGGCGAAGGCTTCCTCACCGTCGCCCACGCGGGTGAAGAAGGCCCACCCGAGTACATCTGGGAAGCCCTCGACCTGCTGAAAATCCAGCGCATCGACCATGGCGTGCGCGCCATCGAAGACGAACGCCTGATGCAACGCATCATCGATGAGCAAATCCCGCTGACCGTGTGCCCGTTGTCGAACACCAAGCTCCGCGTGTTCGATCACATGTCGCAGCACAACATTCTCGACATGCTCGAGCGTGGCGTGAAAGTGACCGTGAATTCGGATGACCCGGCGTACTTCGGCGGTTACGTCACCGAAAACTTCCATGCGTTGTACACCGATCTGGGCATGACCCAGGACCAGGCCAAGCGGTTGGCGCAGAACAGCCTGGATGCACGTTTGGTAAAACCGTAACCACACCGCAAAACCAATGTGGGAGCGCGCTTGCTCGCTCCCACAGGGTCAGCATTTAGCCGATGGACACCGGCTCGCTCAATTCCTCCAGGGTCTTGCCCCGCGTCTCCATCCCGAAGACCCAGACCACCAGCGCCGCCACCGCAAAACACAACGCCCCCAGGGCGAACACCCCGCCCTGCCCCGTAATCGGGAACACCAGCCCGGTCACCAGAGGCCCAAGCAGCGAACCCACGCGACCAATCGCCGAGGCAAAACCCGAGCCAGTGGCCCGCGCCGATGTCGGGTACAGCTCCGGCGTGTAGGTATAGAGCACCGCCCACATGCCGAACAGGAAAAACTGCATCAGCAACCCCGAGGCGATCAGCAGGCTGACGTTGCCGCCAAACACCGCACTCTGCCCATAAAGAAACGCCATCACCCCGCCGCCGAGCAGCGTCACGACGCACACCGGCTTACGTCCCCAGCGCTCCACCAGCCAGGCCGCCATCAGGAAACCGGGAATCCCGCCAAGGGAAATCAACACCGTGTAGTACACCGACTGAGTCACGGCAAAACCCGATTGTTGCAGCAAGGCACTGAGCCAGGAGGTCAGGCCATAGAAGCCGAGCAAGGCGAAGAACCAGACGCTCCAGATCATCATCGTGCGCTGGCGATACAGCGGCGACCAGATCTGCCTCAGTGCCGAAAAAAAGTTGCCCGGTTGACTGGCCACCTGCGGCAGGCGAATCGGCTCGGGTAAGTGCGAATGGCCCAATGACGTCCTGACCCGTTCCTCGATGCGCCGCAATACCGTATCCGCCGCCTCATGGTGACCGGCCTGTTCCAGCCAGCGCGGTGACTCGGGAATGAAAAAGCGGATCGCCAGGACGAACACCGCCGGCACCGCCAACACCAGAAAAATATCCCGCCAACCAATCACCGGCAGCAGGAAGTAGGAAAGCACCCCGGCCGCGACGAAGCCCAGCGGCCAGAAACCGTCCATCAAGGCGATGTAGCGTCCGCGCCGTTTGGCCGGAATCAGTTCGGACAGCATCGACTGAGCAATGGGAAACTCCATGCCCATGCCGATCCCCAAGAGGACTCGGAACAACGTCAGTGTCTCTACCGTTTGCGCCGTGGAACACAGGTAGCTGGCGAGCCCCCACAACACGATGCTCCACTGGAACACCGGCTTACGCCCGAAGCGGTCGGCCAGCATTCCGGACAGCGAGGCGCCCACCACCATTCCGAAAAAGCTCGAACTGGCCAGCAGCCCGGCCTGCGCGGTGCTCAGGCCGAACTCGGCTTTGATGGAACCGAGCAGGAACGTCATCATCGCCAGGTCCATGGAGTCGAAGAAAAACGCCAGGGCGATAATGATGAAAATGACGCGGTGATAACCGCTGATGGGCAGTCGTTCCAGACGTTCTGCCGCGCTGTAGCTTCGTGTGTCCATACCGCATCCCCCAATCCAGGAAGTCCCCGGTTCGAGTGTGCGTGATAGCCATGCTGGGTAATTGCTGGATGCGACCTGTCCGGGCTTCTGAACGACGTCTGGCGCCCCAACCCCAGACGTCAGCCTGAAAAAGCCCTAGAGCGCCAGTTCCAGCTCGGTTTCCTTGGCAAAGCGGTGAATTTCACGCTGCCCGGCGGCGGTAATCTGCAAGGCCCGCGAATCGTTGGCCAGGCTCAACCAACCTGATTGCATGAACAGCTGCAACAACGCAGCCCCCAATGAACCGCCCAGGTGCGCGCGTCTTTCGCTCCAGTCGGGGCATGCGCACGCGACCCGGCCGTTGCGATGGGCCAGTGCCTGGATGTAGACACCACGGGCCGCCAGCTCCGTGGAACCCTTGAACGTGATCGTGACACGCTGATCAAACTGTTCGATCCAGCCTGAATCCAGTAACCGCTGATACAGGTCAGCGGCCAGTGTGCCGCCCAAATGATCATCGCAAAGCCGGGCACGCAACAATGGCGAACGGGTCGGCAGCGATTTGGCCAGGGGCGCGGTGCGTTTGAAAATGTCAGGGATATTCTGTGGCGTGCTGGCAATCGTCGCACTGGCCAGGGCTTCGATCGCCGCTCCGATTTCAGGGGCGGCCAGGCGAAAGAAACGCTTGCGCCCGCGAGGCTCGACCTTCAACAGACCTCCGGCGGACAAACGCCCCAGATGCGCACTGGCCGAAGAGGGTGACAGACCTGCCAACAACGCCAACTCTTCGGTCTGTCGTGCCGAGCCGTCCATCAAGGCCCACATCATTGCGCTGCGCTTTGGGTCAGCCAGCAAGGTGGCTATCTGGCTGATGCAAGGTGCATGTTCCATGTATTCACTCCCTGTTGAATCGTTTCGTCTACTGCTCACGGGACATCTTGAGCAGTAATGTGTCGTCGGCCAAGACGCGATAACCGCCATTCACCGGACAAAACCATCGCTCACTCAAGCCCTCACCGGACAAGGGTTGCAGAGGGCAAACGACGGGATATGGGGCAAGGTCGGCTCCAGCGAGGCCTCGCCATTCGGATCGACGGTGCAGACATGAGGCGAGCGCTAGTATAGGCGGGTTAGCGCCTGGTTCCTGCCCTCCGCGAAGCGTTGGTGGTGATAGTTCCTGAGGGAAATTTCGCTTTTTTACTGCGATTAATGATCGATGCCCGCCAACCCCGGAAAATGACTGCTCAACCGCGCACATCGGCTGGCCAACATTTCTCGCAAAAGCTTCACTGGCTTACTCAGTTGGGCGCGATGGGCGCACAGCAGATTCAGCGGTGCGCGCTCGCAGAGCAGCTCGGGCATCAGCACCTTCAAACGGCCGGCGATTACATCGGCCGCCACGTCAAGCCAGGACTTGTAGGCGATGCCTGCCCCCGCCACCGCCCACAAACGCACCACATCGGCATCGTCACTGAAACGATCGCCACTGACCGTCAGGCTGATCTCGCGCTTGCCATCATGGAAACTCCAGTGGTCGTGGACGCGGCTGCCGAGCATGAACAGCAGGCAATTGTGTTGGGCCAGTTGCTCCAGTTGCCGCGGCTCACCATACCGGGCCAGATAGTCCGGTGAAGCGCAGAGGACTCGCCGGTTCTGCGGGGCGATGGGCAATGCCACCAGGCTGGAGTCTTCCGGCTCGCCATAACGCAGGGCAATGTCCACCGGCTGCCGAAACAGATCGGCGATACGGTCGCCCAGCAACAGGCGCACCGTGAGTTTCGGGTGCTCGCGCTGGAACTCGTCGAGCCAGGGCAGCAACAGGTTGCGACCGAAATCCGACGGTGCCGACAACTGCAACACGCCGCTGACCTGGTCCTGTCCGCTGGCCAACAAACGCCGACCTTCGTCGAGATTGCTCAGGGCCGCCCGGGCGTATTCGAGAAAACCTTCGCCCTCGGCGGTCAGCCGCAGGCTGCGCGTGGAGCGCGCCAACAGGCGGGCGCCGAGTTGCTGTTCGATGCGTTTCAAGGCGGCACTGGCCACCGCCGCCGACATGTCCATACCCCGCGCGGCCGCCGACAGACTGCCCAGGTCCGCCGCCCGGACAAACAACTGCAAGTCATCGAAACGCAGCATGTGAAGCCTCGATTATCAAAAAAATATTGAAAGAGACTGCTCTTTTAGCGGGTTTTATCTTCAGTAGAAATAGCCAATCATCTCTCCATCGAAATCACCCCGTTCCCGGAGTCGAAGATGTCCCAGCCTTTTACCGCTATCGCCACCCTCATCGCCAAACCCGGCCAGCAGGACGCCCTCGAACAGCACTTGCGGGCGCTGGTGGAGCCGACCCGTGCCGAGGCAGGTTGCGGGCAATACGATCTGCATCAGGACCTGGCCAATCCACTGGCCTTCTACATGATCGAGCGCTGGAGCAGCGATGAAGCCCTGCAAGCCCATGACGCCAGTGCTCATATCCAGCACTTTCGCGCCAGGGCCGGGGATTTTCTCGAACACTTCGAACTCAAGCGCCTGCAAGCCCTCGCCTGAATCTTTCTTCTATTAGTTAACGGAGTCCTCCATGAAAGCCATCGCCTATTACGCCTCCCTGCCGATCAGCGACGAAAAATCCCTGCAAGACATCGAACTGCCGGAGCCTGTCGCCGGGCCCCGCGACCTGTTGGTAGAAGTCAAAGCCATATCGGTCAACCCGGTGGACACCAAGGTCCGCCAGAACGTCCAGCCTGAGGGCGGCGCGGCCAAGGTGCTGGGCTGGGACGTGGCCGGTGTGGTCAAAGCCGTTGGCAGCGAAGTGACCCTGTTCAAGACCGGCGACAAAGTGTTCTACGCAGGCTCCATCGCCCGCGCCGGTGGTAACAGCGAACTGCACGTGGTGGATGAACGGATCGTCGGCCACATGCCCAAAACCCTGGGATTCGCCGAAGCGGCCGCCCTGCCGCTGACCGCCATCACGGCGTGGGAACTGCTCTTCGAACGCCTGCAAGTACGCGAAGGCAACGTCGATGAAGGCCAGAGCCTGCTGATCGTCGGCGCAGCCGGCGGTGTCGGCTCGATCCTCACGCAACTGGCGAAACAACTCACCGGCCTGAACGTCATCGGCACCGCTTCGCGTCCGCAAACCCAAAGCTGGGTGAAAGCCTTGGGCGCCGACCTGGTGGTCGATCACAGCCAGCCGCTGAGCGAAGCACTCAAACACGCCGGTATCGAACACGTGACCCACGTTGCCAGCCTGACCCAGACCGATCACCACCTGGATCAACTGGTCGAGGCATTGGCGCCGCAAGGCAAGCTGGCACTGATCGATGACCCGAAAACCCTCGACGTGACCAAGCTCAAGCGCAAGAGCCTGTCACTGCACTGGGAGTTCATGTACACCCGCTCACTGTTCGAAACCGCCGACATGATCGAGCAGCACAATCTGCTCAATCGCGTGGCCCAGTTGATCGATGCCGGGACGCTGAAAACCACGGTTGGCGAACACTTCGGCACAATCAACGCGACGAATTTGCGCCGAGCCCATGCGCTGCTCGAGAGCGGAAAGTCCAAGGGCAAGATTGTGCTGGAAGGCTTCTAGGCCGATGGCTTCGGTGTCGCCCCGAGCTTGGGCGACACCGTCAGTCAGAAGCTTGATCCTTGTCACAATTGCGATCGTATTCAGGACTACAATCGACACCTCTGTGAGACACATTTTTATCTGAGGAGGTCAGTAATGAAGATCCTGATAAAAGAATTGGCAAAGTCCCAGTGGCAAGTTCGTCTGGACCAACATGCGGTGACTTTTCGCAGCGAAGCCGAAGCACGCGCCTTCACCAACACGCTTGAAGCGCGCTTGCAGGCCCCCCATCAAATTCCCGACCGTCAGCAGCGAGCTGCCGGCTGAGTCCGCCCTCAGACCTGGGCTTGCACCAACGCCCGGGCATTCTGCAAGCGTCGGGTAAGCATCGCCGCGCTCACCACCAGAATGCCGCACAGGCTGATGACCATGGCCATCGGCATCGCGCTGCCGTCGTGTAAAACCCCCACCAGCGCGGAAGCTCCGGCGGCCACACTGAATTGCAGGCAACCGAGCATCGCCGAGGCGCTGCCGGCGCGGGCGCCCTGGCCGTTCATCGCGCAGGCCGAGGCGTTGGGCAGGATGCAACCCAGGCTGGCGATGCAGACAAACAGCGGAATCAACAACGGCCAAAGCTGAGCGGTATGCAGCGCACTGACGGCGAGCAACGCCAGGCCGGCGCCAAGGTAGATCCACACCGTGCGCGCCAGCAGGAACGCCGGGCCACGCCGGGCCAACAGCCGTGCATTGACCTGGGCCACCAGAATGAAACCCGCCGCATTGGCCCCGAAAAACCAGCCAAAATGTTCGGCCGGAACACCATAAAGTTTGATGAAGACGAATGGCGAACCGGCGATGTAGGAAAACATCCCGGCGATGGCGATACCACCGGTCAGCGCGTGGCCGAGATACACCGGATCCTTCAACAGCCGTCCATACTGGCGCAACGCCCCCGACAAGGGTTGGCGCGGCAAATGGGCGGGCATGCTTTCCGGCAATCCAAGGGCCACGGCCAGACCGGCCAACGCGCTGAAACCGGTCAGCACCAGGAAGATCGACTGCCAACCCGCGGTGTTGACCAGCACGCCGCCGAGCATCGGCGCAAGAATCGGCGCCAGCCCCATGACCAGCATCAACTGCGAAAAAACTTTCGCCGACCCCACCGCATCGCATTTGTCGCTGACCACCGCCCGTGAGATCACCATCCCCGCACACCCGCCCAGCGCCTGGACGAAACGCGCGCCGATCAGCCAATCGAGGTCCGGCGCATAGGCGCAGGCCAGCGAGGCAGCGGTGAACAGCCCGACTCCGATCAACAGGGGAATGCGTCGCCCAAAGCGATCCGCCACCGGGCCATAGGCCAATTGACCGATGGACAGGCCAAAGAAGTATGCCGCCAGCGTCAGCTGCACATGTTGCTCATCGGTAGCAAAGGCAAGCGCCATGGCCGGAAAGGCCGGCAAGTAAAAATCGATCGCCAGCGGACCGAACGCGCTCAAGGCGCCGAGAATGAGGATTGTGCGCAGGTTCATCAGGCATCCAGTTGGGCAGAGTCAGCAGCCCGACAGTCTAGCCGTGCATGGATGCCTTGAACATTCAGATAGCTCGCTAACTATTAAAAAAATCAGGCTAACTTGACGTCATAACCTTCTTCGCTGATCGCCGCGATCACCTGCTCGGCGCTCAGCGAACTTTCGACGCCCACTTCTTTCGCCGCCAGATCGACCCGCACACTGGCGGCCGCATCCCTGGCCTGTACCGCAGCCGTGATGGCTTTGACGCAATGGCCGCAGGACATGCCTTCAACATTGAATACTTGCATGGGACAACTCCTTGAATGAGGTTCTTTAAAGAGGCGACGCGCAGTGTCGAGCTTGCCATCATGGCAAGGTCAAGTTCTGAAATAATCTGCCGGGCTGGCAATCGGCGTCGCGCTCGGCCAAGCTGCGTCCATCTATGACTCGATCTCAGGAGATTCAGCCATGCGCTGGTCAGCTTTCAGCCTGTTTGGCTTTCTCAGCCTTTTCGCCGCCATGCCCTCGGCCAATGCTGCCGGGGAGGACTATGGTGTGCTGATCATTTCCCGCGAACGGCTGGAAGTGTCGACCAACTGCGAGATTGGCGTTTACATCCAGGATCAGTTGTCGGCGCGGTTGTTCCAGGAGCAAAGCACTTCGTTCAATCTGCCGCCGGGCAATGTCTCGCTGCGCCTGAAACTGCTGCCCGGCCAGGCACCTGGCTGCAATCCGGGCATGTTGGCGCCGGGCTCGCAAAACATCACGCTTCGGGCCGGGGACGTGCTGAAGTTCAGGATTGCGATGACGCAGGAAGGGATGTACCTCAAACAAGCGGCGCTCGAGTACTGATCAGCACCTGATGTGGGAGCGAGCTCCCACTATTTACGGTGGCAGTTTTTCGATTCGCGCTTGACCTTACCCGCATGGCAAGGTTGATCCTGTGGGTATCCACTACAGGGAGCGTGCCCCATGTCCGAATCCATTACCTACGATCTGCCCATTGCCGGCATGACCTGCGCCAGTTGCGCCGGGCGTGTCGAACGCGCCTTGAGCAAAGTCGTTGGCGCCACGGCTGTCAGCGTCAACCTGGCCACTGAGCAGGCCCGTGTTCAAGCACCCGCCGACAGCCTGCCGGCCTTGATGGAGGCCGTGCAAAATGCCGGCTACAGCGTGCCGCAGCACAGCCTGGAATTGAGCATCGACGGCATGACCTGCGCCTCTTGCGTCGGTCGCGTCGAACGGGCGCTGAACAAAGTACCCGGCGTGAAGAGCGTCAGCGTCAACCTGGCCAACGAACGGGCCCACCTCGAACTGCTCGGCCAGATCGATCCGCAAACCCTGCTCGCCGCCGTGACCAAAGCCGGATACAGCGCCAGCGTCTGGGAGGCCGAACAGCCACAAACCGACCGCCAGCACACTCGCCTTCACCGCGAGCGCTGGGCCTTGCTCGCGGCCATCACCCTCGCCTTGCCGTTGGTACTGCCAATGCTGCTGCAACCGTTCGGCGTGCACTGGATGTTCCCGGCCTGGGTGCAATTTGCGTTGGCCACGCCAGTGCAGTTCATCTTTGGCGCGCGCTTTTATGTCGCGGCCTGGAAAGCCGTACGTGCCGGGGCCGGCAACATGGATTTGCTGGTCGCCCTGGGCACCAGCGCCGGTTATGGCTTGAGTCTGTATGAATGGGCCACTGCCGCCGGACGCATGCCACACCTGTATTTCGAAGCCTCGGCGGTGGTGATCGCCTTGGTGCTCTTGGGTAAATACCTGGAAAGTCGTGCCAAACGCCAGACCGCCAGCGCCATTCGCGCCCTCGAAGCACTGCGCCCCGAGCGAGCCATTCAAATCGTCGACGGTCGTGAGCAGGAAGTCGCCATCAGCGCCTTGCGCCTCAATGACCTGGTGCTGGTCAAACCCGGCGAACGTTTCCCGGTGGACGGTGCGGTGGTCGAAGGCCAGAGCCATGCCGACGAAGCGCTGATCAGCGGCGAGAGCCTGCCGGTGCCGAAACAGCCTGGCGACAAAGTCACCGGCGGCGCGATCAATGGCGAAGGCCGGTTGCTGGTTCGCACTCAGGCGCTCGGTGCAGAAACCGTATTGGCGCGCATCATCCGTCTGGTGGAAGACGCTCAAGCGGCGAAAGCACCGATCCAGAAACTAGTGGATAAAGTCAGCCAGGTATTCGTGCCGGTGGTTTTGCTCATGGCCCTGGCGACGCTGATCGGCTGGTGGCTGTACGGTGCACCGATGGAAACTGCGTTGATCAACGCCGTGGCGGTGCTGGTGATCGCTTGCCCATGCGCCCTCGGACTGGCGACACCGACGGCAATCATGGCCGGCACCGGGGTCGCGGCGCGCTACGGGATTCTGATCAAGGACGCTGAAGCGCTGGAGCGAGCCCATGAAGTCAGCGCGGTGGTGTTCGACAAGACCGGCACCCTGACCTCAGGCGCTCCGCGTATCGCCCATTTGAGCGCCATCGACGGTGACGAAGCCGCGCTGCTGCAAATGGCCGGTGCCCTGCAACGCGGAAGTGAACATCCGCTGGCCAAGGCAGTCCTGGATGCGTGCAGCGAACGGGGTCTGAGCGTGGCCGATGTCGGCGACAGCCAGTCCCTGACCGGACGCGGCATTGCCGGCAGCCTTGACGGGCGGCGGCTGGCCCTGGGCAATCGGCGGTTGCTGGAAGAAAGCGGCTTGAGCGCTGGCCCCTTGGCCGAATCGGCAAGCGCCTGGGAAACCGAAGGCCGGACCTTGTCCTGGCTCATCGAGCAAAGCCCGGAGCCACGGGTGCTGGGCCTGTTCGCCTTTGGTGACACACTCAAGCCCGGTGCACTGCAAGCGGTGCAACAACTGAGCGCACGGCACATCAGCAGTCACTTGCTGACCGGTGACAACCGTGGCAGCGCCAAAGTAGTGGCCGAAGCACTGGGCATCACCGATGTGCATGCCGAGGTGCTGCCTGCCGACAAAGCCGCCACGGTCACCGCGCTGAAGAAGACCGGCGTGGTGGCGATGGTCGGTGATGGCATCAACGACGCACCGGCGCTGGCCGCCGCTGACATTGGCATCGCCATGGGTGGCGGCACCGACGTAGCCATGCACGCCGCCGGCATCACCCTGATGCGCGGCGATCCACGATTGGTGCCCGCCGCGCTGGACATCAGCCGCAAGACTTACGCGAAGATCCGGCAAAACCTGTTCTGGGCCTTCGTCTACAACTTGGTCGGCATTCCATTGGCGGCGTTCGGCTTCCTCAACCCGGTGCTGGCCGGCGCGGCCATGGCGTTGTCGAGTGTCAGCGTCGTGAGTAATGCGCTGCTGTTGAAAACCTGGAAACCCAAGGACCTGGAGGACAACCGATGAACATCGGCCAAGCAGCGCGCCACAGTGGCCTGAGCGCCAAGATGATCCGGTATTACGAGTCAATCGGCCTGCTCAAGGCCGCCCATCGCACCGACAGCGGTTATCGGATCTACAGTGACGACGATTTGCATACCCTGGCGTTTATCAAGCGCTCTCGGGATTTAGGGTTTTCCCTGGAAGAAGTCGGCAAATTGCTGGCCCTCTGGCAAGACCGCCAGCGCGCCAGCGCCGATGTCAAAGCCCTGGCCCGTCAGCATATCGAGGAGCTGAATCAGAAGATCCGAGAACTGGGCCAGTTGCGCGATACCCTCCAGGACCTGGTTGAGCATTGCCAAGGGGATCACCGGCCGGACTGTCCGATTCTCAAGAACCTGGAATCGGGGTGCTGTGCTGAACCTGTTTCTGCCTGACACCTTGATGCTGAATGTACTGACGCCTTCGCGGGCAAGCCCGCGAAGGCGGACGATCAGGCGACATCCATATTGAATCTGTAACCCTAAAAAAACCCGGCCGAAGCCGGGTTTTTCTTTAGCCGATCACTGCATCCACGGCGGAGGTGGTTCTTCGGCCTTGCCCGGTGGCGCGTCATCAGCGGCACGTGCAGCCTGCTTGCGCTCTTCATCCAGGCGTGCGGCCTCGATCTCGCGCATGATGCCGCCCACGTCAGCCAACTCTTCCGGTTCGTCGAACTCACCGGTCAAGACGCTCGCCGGGTGCAAGGTGCCGGCCTCGTACAAGGCCCACATTTCCTTGGCGTACCGGGTCTTTTTCAACTCCGGGGCGAACCGCCCGAAGTAGGACGCCATGTTGCCCACGTCCCGCTCCAGCATGCTGAACGCGTGGTTGTTGCCCGCTGCGTCCACCGCTTGGGGCAGGTCGATGATCACCGGACCGGTCGGGGTCAGCAATACGTTGAACTCCGACAGGTCACCGTGCACCAGACCGGTACACAGCATCAGCACAATCTGCGAAATCAGAAAAGCGTGATACTCGCGTGCCTGGTCCGGTTCCAGCACCACGTCGTTCAGACGCGGCGCGGCATCACCGTACTCGTCGGCCACCAGCTCCATCAGCAGCACGCCTTCGAGGAAGTCGTACGGCTTGGGCACTCGCACACCGGCATTGGCCAGACGGAACAACGCCGCCACTTCGGCGTTCTGCCAGGCATCCTCGGTTTCCTTGCGGCCGAACTTGGAGCCCTTGGCCATGGCCCGGGCCTGACGGCTGTTGCGCACCTTGCGGCCTTCCTGGTACTCGGCCGCCTGACGAAAACTACGTTTATTCGCCTCCTTGTAGACCTTCGCGCAACGTAACTGGTTACCGCAGCGCACCACATAAACAGCTGCTTCTTTACCACTCATGAGTGGGCGCAGCACTTCGTCGACCAGACCGTCTTCGATCAGGGGTTCAATGCGTTTTGGAGTCTTCATCAGCTTTTATTGTGGGTCCTTTATTACCAAACACGCGAAAGTCATTCGTTATACGGCAATCCTCTCCTTGACGGGAGGGGTTGCCGACCTATGAACGCTGCCGTTGCACACAATGTGCCGAAAAACCTGACAATTTCCGCCGATGTTCATCGACCGCCAAGAATCATAGCCGAGCCCGCAGCACTTGTTGGAGAAGGGATGCAAGGGGATTGACGACAAAATCCGACATACCGGCCGACCTTTTTCGTAGGATTTTTTTCCAACAGCCCTCAATTTCCTACGAAAGCAGCCGAAGTCATCAGTAACAAAGCGAATTGTCCGACGCTCGTTTCGATAGAAGACGACGACTTCCCCAGGAACGGGATCAACAACTCAGTTTATGTCTGCCATTAAATTCCGCGAGTCCTCTGCACTACGTGGGTTACAACAAAATATGGAGCGCGGATGAATATCAAACAGAAGTTGACGTGGGCGTTTGCAATCATCGCCTGCTTGCCCGTGGTACTGGTCGCCACCCTTGTGGTGCTGAACCTGCGCAGCGATGCCAAGGACAATTTTATCGACGGCAGCGGCCGCGAGATTCGTCAGGTCAGCAACGCCATGCAGCTGTTTTTCGACGGCATCAGCCAGAACGTCGAGTACCTGGCCAACCAGCCCTTGGTCAAGACAGCCGACGCCAGCGTGAAAAGCCGCGTCAGCGCTGACGCCGCGAAAATTCCAGACACCGAGATCGACACCAAGCTGTTTGATTTGTTTGCGGCCCTGGCCGCCAGCCATCCGGCTTACTCCTACGTGTCCTACGGCCTGGCCAGTGGTGGTTATGCGTTCTGGCCTGGCGACGCCAAAATGGCCAACTACGATCCGCGCGTTCGTCCCTGGTACAAAACGGCGATGGCCAACCCGGGCAAGACTGTGCGCACCGAAGCCTATTACTGGGCTGGCGATGACGCCGTGCTGGTGAGTACCGTGCGCGCCGTGGCCAACCAACTGGGTGCCCAGGGTGGCGTGGTCAACATCGACGTGTCGCTCAAGCAGCTCACCGAAATCGTCAAACAGATCAAACTGGGTGAGTCCGGCTACCTGATGCTGATGGAAAACAACGGCACCGTGCTGGTGGACCCGAAACAACCGGAGCATAACTTCAAAGCCCTGAGCAGCCTCGGCGACGGTTACGCGCAATTGGCCAAGGCCGGTAAAGGTCTGGTCGAAGTCGAGCTCAACGGCGAGCGCTACATGGCCAACGTCTGGCCGTCGGAGCAATTGGGCTGGACCTTCATCGGCCTGATCAAGCAAAGCGAAGTCATGAGTGCGGCAACCCAACTGACCTGGTTGATCGCCATCATCGCCGCTGTGCTGGCGGTGCTCTTCGCCGTCGTCGGCGCCAGTTTCGCCAGCCTTATCGTGCGCCCGATCCGCAGCGTGGCCAGCGGACTGGAAGGCATCGCCCAGGGTGAAGGCGACCTGACCCAGAACCTGCAAATCCGTGGTCGCGATGAAACCGCGCAACTGGCCAACTGGTTCAACCAGTTCCTGGCGGCGATCCGCAACCTGATTCAGAGCATTGGCGGCGCCGCGAGCAAAATCCTCGACACCTCCAAGAGTTCGACCCAAGTCTCCCACGACATGGCCGAAGCGGCCGGTCGTCAACGTGAAGCCGTGGACATGGTGTCCACCGCGTTCCACGAAATGGTCGCCACCGCCAACGAAGTGGCCCGCTCTTGCAGCCAGGCCGCCGAATCGGCCGACAGTGGCCAGCGCCAGGCCCGCGAAGGCCAGCAACAGATTGACGCCGCAGTGACCAGCGTCGATCGCCTGAGCCAGGAAATCGAACAGTCGGCCCAGTCGATGCAACAGCTGGAGCGCGACAGCAACGACATTCAGTCGATTCTCGGGACCATTCGTTCGATTGCCGAGCAGACCAACCTGTTGGCGCTGAACGCCGCCATCGAGGCCGCACGTGCCGGTGAACAAGGCCGTGGTTTCGCGGTGGTCGCCGACGAAGTGCGAGCCCTGGCCAAACGCACGGCCGACTCCACGGCGGAAATCGACGGGCTGCTGGGCAACCTGGCCAAACGCACCAGCCAAGTGACCCAGCAGATGCATGCGAGCCTGGAAGTGTCGCAGCAATCGGTCATACGCATCGGTGAAGCGCGCAGCAGCTTCGGGCAGATTCGCGAGTCAGTGGACGTGATCCGCGACATGAACACCCAGATCGCCACGGCGGCCGAGCAACAGCATCAAGTGGCCGAAGACATCAACCGGCACATCAGCCACATCCATGGCGATGCGCAGTTGGTGGCGGAGCTGGCGAACTCGGCGCGCCTGGATTCCCAGAGCCTGGCCGGGTTGTCGAATGAGCTGGACGGGTTGGTGCGCCGCTTCCGTACCTGACCGAAGACCGCTGCGCGGTCGATCGCTGGCAAGCCAGCTCCCACAGGTTCGTGTCGTACCCAATATCGGGAATGACGCGACCTCTGTGGGAGCTGGCTTGCCAGCAAAGGCTTCATCACTGCCGAAACAACTCTCCCGGCGTAAACCCGAACAGGTTTTTGAACGCCGCAATGAACGCTGACGTCGAGTCATACCCGCACGCCAGCGCAGCGTTGGTCACGCTGTCGCCCTCCTCCAGCAAGCTCAGCGATGACAACAGCCGCATGCGCTGACGCCAGCCACGGAAACTCAAGCCCGTTTCGCGCTGAAACAAGCGCATCAGGGTTTTCTCCGAAATGCCCAAGCGCTCAGCCCACGCCTGCAAAGTCACGTTGAGCTCGGGATTTTCGATCAGTTCGTTGCACAACCCCAGCAACCGTTCATGCCGAGGCAACGGCAGGGAAAACCCGACTTCCGGCAACGTTGCCAATTGATCCAGCAGCACACTCACCAGCCGCGCCTGCGGGCTATCGCCCTGCGGATACTCCACCGGCAGCAGGCAAAAACTCTTGATCAGTTCACGGGCCAGTGGCGTCACTTCCAGAACCCGGCAACGCCCGTCCGCCCACTGGCAATCCTCGCGACGCACATAGAGGCTGCGCATCTCGGCGCGCATCGAGGTCACCACCTGATGCTCAAGATCCGCCGGAATCCAGATCCCCCACTGGGGCGGCGCGAAAAAACTGCCTTCAGCAGTGTGTACGCCGAGTACGCCACTGATCGCGTAGGAAAACTGCACCCAGTCGTGGCGATGGGACGCCGTCCATGAACCGGCATTGAGGCTCTCCACCCGTGCATACAGCGGACGCGGCAACGCCTTGAGGGGAGGAATGCTGCGTTCGAGGGTGACTTGTCCGTTAGTCGGCATTGACTGACCTTATGTTGCGAGACGGCTGATGGGGCCGACGTTAGGCCATGTCACACATCGATTCAACACCGGTGGCCCATTGTGGGAGCGGGCTTGCCCGCGATAGCGGTGTGTCAGGCAACAGAGATGTTGAATGTGCGGGCCCCATCGCGGGCAAGCCCGCTCCCACAGGTCTTTCGATGCCTTCAAAAATCAGCGCTCGATGATGGCGGTGACGCCCTGCCCTCCCGCAGCACAGATCGAGATCAGGCCCCGGCCTTTGCCTGCCGCCGCCAACAACTTCGCCAGGTTGGCCACGATGCGCCCGCCCGTCGCCGCAAACGGGTGCCCGGCCGCCAGCGAGCTGCCTTTGACGTTGAGCCGGCTGCGATCGATCGATCCCAAAGGCGCATCGAGGCCCAGGCGGGTCTTGCAATAGTCCGGGTCCTCCCAGGCCTTCAAGGTGCAAAGCACTTGCGCGGCGAAGGCTTCGTGGATTTCGTAGTAATCGCAGTCCTGCAACGTCAGGCCGTTGCGCGCCAGCAAGCGCGGCACCGCATACACCGGTGCCATCAACAGCCCTTCGGCGCCGTTGACGAAATCCACCGCCGCCGCCTCGCCGTCGCGCAGGTAGGCCAGAATGGGCAAGCCACGTTCCTTCGCCCACGCTTCGCTGCCCAGCAGCACCAGCGACGCGCCATCGGTCAGCGGCGTGGAGTTGCCCGCCGTCAGCGTGCCCCTGGCACTTTTTTCATAGGCCGGTTTGAGTGAGGCCAGCTTTTCCAGCGTCGAATCCGCACGCAGGTTGTTGTCGCGGGTGAGGCCGAGGAACGGCGTCATCAAATCGTTGTGCCAGCCTTCCGTATAGGACGCAGCCAGTTTCTGATGACTCTCCAGGGCCAGTTGATCCTGTGCTTCGCGGGGGATGCTCCAGGTCTGCGCCATCAGCTCGCAGTGTTGTCCCATGGACAAACCGGTACGCGGTTCGCCGTTGCGCGGGAACTCGGGGATCAGGTCGCGGGGCCGCAACTGCAGGAAGGTTTTCAGTTTGTCGCCGGTGGTTTTGGCGCGGTTGGCTTGCAGCAGAATCTTGCGCAGGCCTTCACTGACACTGATCGGCGCGTCAGACGTGGTGTCGACCCCGCCGGCAATGCCACAGTCGATCTGGCCCAGGGCAATCTTGTTCGCCACCAGCAACGCCGCTTCCAGTCCGGTGCCGCAGGCTTGCTGGATGTCATAGGCCGGGGTCGTGGGTGACAGCCGCGAGCCGAGCACGCATTCGCGGGTCAGGTTCATGTCTCGCGACAGCTTGAGCACCGCCCCGGCAACCACCTCCCCGATGCGCAGGCCATGCAGGTTATAGCGCTCGATCAAGCCTTCGAGGGCAGCCGTGAGCATGGCCTGGTTACTGGCGGTGGCGTATGCACCGTTGGAGCGGGCGAAGGGAATCCGGTTACCGCCGATGATCGCGACGCGGCGCAGCTGAGTCATGAAAAGCTCCTGGTGAAAAATCCAATGTAAACACCGGCCTCTGTGGGAGCGGGCTTGCCCGCGATGGTGTGTCAGCTACATTGATTTCGACTGACACCCCATCGCGAGCAAGCTCGCTCCTACAGTTTGAACAAGCGTAGGCCTTATCTCGTGGATCGAACGACTGATCGCCATTCATGGTCCACACTTTGAACCTCAGCTGCTGGAGCGCGTTCCATGTCTGACCGCTATATCGACTTCGCCAATTCCTCCATCGGCCATCGTTTGGTCGGGGCCTTGGGCCTGCCTTCGCCGGTGCGCCTGGAGCGTTGGCAAGCGGGCCGCTTGCGTCCTATCGAAGGCGCGTTGCTGATCGGCGGCGGGCCGCTGGCGGAAAACGTCAGCGCCTTCGCCAATCGCCTGACCGATGCCATCTACAGCTACGCCACCGATCCTTCGCTGGCCACGGCGTGGATTCCCGGCCATGGCCCGAAACTCAAGGCCGTGGTGTTCGATGCCACTCACCTGGTGCAGACCGATCAGCTCAAACAGCTGCGCGAGTTCTTCCAGCCCTTGATGAAGAACCTCGACCACTGCGCGCACCTGGTCATTCTCGGGCGTGAGCCGCAGACCTTGAGCGACCCGTTCGCCGCCAGTGCCCAACGGGCGATTGAGGGGTTCAGTCGTTCGCTGGCCAAGGAGCTGCGCAGCGGCGGCACCTTGCAGCTGATCCACGTCGGCGAAGGCGCTGAAGATCAACTGGAAGGCCCGCTGCGGTTTTTCCTTTCGCCGAAAAGCGCCTTCGTCTCCGGGCAAGTCATTCGCCTGAACGCCTGCGACACCCCGGTGACCGACTGGACCCGTCCCCTGTCCGGGCGCAAGGCGCTGGTCACCGGCGCGGCGCGCGGCATTGGTGCTTCCATCGCCGAAACCCTGGCCCGCGACGGCGCCGACGTCATCCTGCTCGACGTGCCACCCGCCAAAACCGATCTCGACGCCCTCGCCGCACGCCTGGGCGGGCGCAGCATCACCCTCGACATCTGCGCCGAAGACGCCGCCACGCAACTGGTCGAAGCGCTACCCGACGGCATCGATATCGTGGTGCACAACGCCGGCATCACCCGCGACAAAACCCTGGCCAACATGACCCCGGAATTCTGGGACGCCGTACTCGCGGTCAACCTCAATGCCCCGCAAGTCCTGACCAAGGCCTTGCTCGATAACGGCACCTTGCGTGACCACGGCCGGGTCATCCTGCTGGCGTCGATCAGCGGCATCGCCGGCAATCGCGGACAAACCAACTACGCGGCGAGCAAGGCCGGGCTGATCGGCCTGGCGCAGGCCAGGGCGCCGCTGCTGCAGGCCAGGGGCATCAGCATCAATGCCGTGGCACCGGGGTTTATCGAAACCCAGATGACCGCACACATTCCCTTCGGCCTGCGCGAAGCCGGGCGACGCATGAGTTCCCTGGGCCAGGGCGGCCTGCCTCAAGACGTCGCCGAAGCGGTGGCGTGGCTGGCGCAGCCGGGCTCGGGCGCATTCACCGGGCAGGCCTTGCGCGTCTGTGGGCAAAGCGTTTTGGGGGCATAGGCATGATCACTGACTGGCACACACTCAACCGCGAGCCGAGCCTGCCGGGGCTGTATCTACGCGCGGCGACGCGACGCAAAATCAGCGGCACCACCCTGCCCGATGCCGGTTTGCGCTGCTGGGTCAATGTCGATCCGCAACGCCTGGCGGCCTATCGCAAGGTCTGCGGGTTCGCCGACGATGGTTTGCTGCCACCGACTTATCCGCACATCCTCGCGTTCGCCTTGCAGATGCAATTGCTGACCGCCAAGGACTTTCCGTTTCCGCTGCTGGGGCTGATTCATCTGAGCAATCGCATTCGCGTACTGCGGCCGCTGGGCGGGGTCAATCGGGTCCGGGTCAGCGTGCAAGTGCAGAACCTGCAACCCCACGCCAAGGGTGCGACCTTCGACCTGGTGACCACCCTCGACGATCAACTCGGGTCGCTGTGGGAAGCTGAAAGCCGGATGCTCTGTCGCGGCGTCAAGCTTGAGGGTGAGCCCGTCGAGCAGGTGTTGGCCTCGACACTGCCGCTGAGCGAAGTCGCGCACTGGAAAGCACCCGCAGATATCGGCCGGCAGTACGCCAAGGTGTCCGGCGACTACAACCCGATTCACCTGAGTGCCGTCAGCGCCAAACTGTTCGGGTTTCCTTCGGCCATCGCCCATGGTTTGTGGAACAAGGCGCGCACCCTGGCCGCGCTGGCCGATCACCTGTCGACGGCAAACCTCGAGATCACGGTGCAATTCCAGAAACCGGTACGTCTGCCCAGCGAGGTGACGTTGCTCGCCAGTGCGGCGGGGTCAAGTGGCGATCTGCGCTTGATCGGCGCCGGAGAGCTGGAGCACATGACTGGCCATTGGCGGCCGCTTGCCTGACAACGCCTGAAGAAGACGCGGTGCTGGCGAAGGATATTGCAGGGAGTCGTATTCTACTGGCTGCCTTCGCGGGTCAGCCAGCCGTCAACGGATCGCCAGACCCAGACAGCGACATTCAGGGATAAACCAACTGAAGCCGTGGCAGTGGAAACAGGTTGTTCAACGTCTCCAACAGCCGTACGTGATAGATCGGCTTGCGAAACAGGTCCAGCACCTGCAACCGCAACATGTCACTCACGTCCTCCATGCCCGCATGCCCGGACATCACAATCACCGGCAAATGCTGGCGCGACGTATGCTCGCGCAAGCGCTTGATCAGCGACATGCCACTCTCCTCCGGCATGCGCAGGTCGGTGATGACCAGTGCAATATCCGGATGGAGTGTCAAATGCTGCAACGCCAGTTTCACCGACGTCGCGGTAAAGCAAATAAAGCCTTCGCCCTCCAGCCACTCGGCCAACTCAAGTAACGCATCTTCCTCGTCGTCGACCAGTAGAAGTTGCTGGCGCGAAAGCACAGGAGCGTTCATAGGAGACACCTGGAGTGGGTTAGCGCTGAAATTAGAATTCGTTTTTAGCCCTGGCGACTGACCAATACTTAGCCCAACGCAGTTTTGATTTTTCCAAAAATGGTAGTGATCGAAGTACCCATTCCAGGACTGAGCCCGGCAATCACCACCGCCACCATCGCCGCCACAATGGCGTACTCAATACCCGAAGCCCCTTCGGTATCTTTGGCCAGACTTTTATAGAAAGCGATCTCGGATTTGATCTTCTGAACAACCTTGGCAACAGACATGACGTTCTCCTTGATGACCACGGGTGTTGCATCGACGCAACATGATTCCCCTATGCCAGCACCAGCATTGTCGGCATTTCCCCGGTCAACAACTGTAAGAACGCATTAATACAAAAGTATTAGTCATTTAGTTGGCGTCAGATAACCTGACATTTGCCGTCAATAGTTCACTTTTATCAGATATTTCCGTGCCGGTAATGGCATTTTGCACTAGCTGCGCTAGGGTCAAATAGCGAAATAGTTCAATGTTCATAGCTGCCTTATTGCAAATTTTTCTCGTTCTCTGACACGGATTTTTGCGCAGCAGGAAAGGGAGAGCCGTCATGAACAGTCGTGCCATTCTGGGTCTTGCCGGACTGTCTCTGGTGGGCGCTGTCATTGCCGGTTACTGGGGTTTCACCCTGAGCCGGCAACCGGCTGCCGCCCCTGTGGTTGCACAGACCGGGATCGTCACCCCGGCAGCCGCCACTCCCCAGGCAGCGGCACCACAGGAAGAAGACACCCGCCAACCCGTCGTCGTGCTGCTGCATGACGTCGCGCCGTTCGTGCAAATCACTGCCGCCGACGTGGCCGTGGAAAAACTCCGCACCGCCCCTGCCGGCAGCCTCACCCGTCTCGATCAAGCGATCGGTCGCACGCCCTGGCGCAGCCTGCGTGCCGGAACCTGGCTCAGTGACGAAAGCTTCGAAGCCGGCAGCAAACTGGCGCGGATGATTCGTTCTGACGAACGCGCGCTCGCCGTATCCGTGGAC
This sequence comes from Pseudomonas fluorescens group sp. PF-1, assembly GCF_054481335.1. Lineage (NCBI taxonomy): Bacteria > Pseudomonadati > Pseudomonadota > Gammaproteobacteria > Pseudomonadales > Pseudomonadaceae > Pseudomonas > Pseudomonas fluorescens group sp. PF-1. The sequence continues at coordinate 1,013,434 of NZ_JBTMNG010000002.1, read as the reverse complement.
GAAGTCATCAATGCCGGCGGCCAACTGGCACCGGGGGACTATGTCGATGTCTTGCTGTTTTTGCGCATGGACGCCATCAATCCCCAACCCTCGGCACAACTGGTGGTTCCGGCATTGCGCGTGCTGGGGGTGGGCGAACAGTTGGGCCTGACCAACGATGGCCAACCCACCAGCCTGGCCTATAGCAATGATGAAAAGCTCAAGCAGGAACAACAGCGCGCCAACGCCCGTACCGTACTGCTCGCCGTTCCCGCGCCACTGTTGAGTCGCCTGCTCCTCGCCACCCAGGCCGGGGTGTTGCGCCTGGCCGTTCGCAGTGCGGATGAGAAACGCCTGGCCCGTTATTGGGCCGGCGAGCGCGATTCTTCGGCCAACCTCGCCAACGCCAATCGCGAGTTGATCCAGTTCAATCAACTGGCCATGACAGCACCACCCAAACCCGTCGTCGCCAGTGTCCCCGTCGCACCGAGAAAATCGGGCGTGGAAGTCATTCGCGGCAATGAACTCACTCAACAGACCCCCTGAATCGAGCAAGGACGCCTTTCCATGCGCAGACGTATTACTCCGTTATTCAACGGTTTGTTCTGGGCCATTTTGATGGGCGGCATGCCGTTGACGGCAGCCATCGCGGCAAGCGGAAACTGCGCCGCGCTGGGCCCGTTACCCGCCACCTTGGAAATCGGCGAAGGGCAGCAACAGGAGCTGCAATCGCCCGTTCCCATCACGCGCCTGGCCGTGGGGGACCCGAAGATCGCCGACGTTCGGGTCAATGGCAACCAGGCGTTCCTGCTCACCGGGATGGCCCCCGGCACCACCAGCCTGATGGTCTGGACCGCCTGCGCCAGTGCACCGCGCCAAAGCATGGTGTTCGTCCAGGGGCGCGCCACCGCGGCCATGACCAGGGCCGCGCGGCTGCCATCGGATGATCCGTCGCTGCCGTCACAGGTGCAGACCGACATCCGTTTCGTCGAAGTCAGCCGGACCAAACTCAAGGAAGCCAGCACCTCGATCTTTGGCAAGAACTCGAACTTCCTGTTCGGCTCTCCTGGCACAGTGCCCAATACCGGGGTGACACCCCGTGTGCTCCCGCTGCGCAACATCGATCCGCGCATCGCCGCCCCCAGCATTCCCCTGGCCAACGACGTGTTCAATATTGTCGCCGGTGGCGGCAACTTCCTCGCCATCATCAATGCCATGGAAAGCAGCGGCTTCGCCTACACCCTGGCCCGCCCGAGCCTGGTCGCCCTCAGCGGGCAGAGTGCAAGCTTTCTCGCCGGCGGCGAAATCCCGATCCCGATTCCCAGCGCCAACAGCAACAGCTATTCCATCGAGTACAAGGAGTTCGGCATCCGCCTGACGCTCACGCCAACGGTGGTCAGCAACGATCAGATCGCCCTCAAGGTCGCCCCCGAGGTCAGCGAACTGGACTACAACAATGCCGTGACCATCGGCGGCACCACGGTGCCGGCGTTCACCATTCGCCGCACGGACACCAGCATCTCCCTGGCCGACGGCGAGAGCTTTGTCATCAGCGGTTTGATCAGCACGCAAAACGGCTCGCAGGTCAGCAAGTTTCCGGGCCTGGGTGACATTCCGATTCTCGGCGCGTTTTTCCGCAGTTCTTCGATCAGCCGCGAAGAGCGTGAACTGCTGATGATCGTCACCCCGCATCTGGTCCAGCCGTTGGCCGCCAACGCGCAGCTGCCGTCGTTGCCCGGGGAGAAACTGCGCAACTACGACCCCAACTGGTATCGCCTGTACTTCCTCGAAAACGGCGACTTCGATAAACGCAGCGGGTTATCGCAATGAGCCAGAACCTGAGCCAGACCTTCCTCGCGATCACGCGCAACCACACTGACCTTGAGTGGCTGCAGGGCGCCCTCGCGCCACTGGGTCAAGTGGTCAGTGCCGGCGCAGGCAGTCTCGACGAACTGCTGGCGCTGGTGGATGTGACCTTCGCCAGCCTGGTGTTCGTCGGCCTCGACCGCGAACACGTGGTGGCCCAATGCGCATTGATCGAGGGCGCCCTGGAAGCCAAGCCGATGCTGGCGATCGTCGCCCTGGGCGACGGCATGGACAACCAGCTCGTACTCAATGCCATGCGCGCAGGGGCGCGGGATTTCGTTTCTTATGGATCGCGCTCCAGTGAAGTCGCCGGGCTGGTACGCCGCCTGAGCAAACGCCTGCCGGCCGTGACGCCGAGCACCCAACTGGGTGGCCTGACCGTGCTGTATGGCGTGCAGAGCAATGCCGACGGCGCGCTGCTGGCCAATCACATGGCGCAGGTGGTGCAGAAGAGCGGACAGCAAACCCTCTTGCTCGACCTGGGTCTGCCGCGCGGCGACAGCCTGGCCTTGCTCGGGCTGGAGAGTTCGTTTCACTTCGGCGATGCCTTGCGGCATTTGCGCCGACTCGACGCGACCCTGATCGACAGTGCCTTCACCCGTTGTGAAGTCGGGGTACGAATCCTCGCCTACGCCAGTCACGATGAGCCGCTGGAGCACACCAGCGCCGCCGAGTTGTACATGCTGCTCAGCGCCCTGCGCCAACACTTCCAGCACATCGTGGTGAACCTCACCGGGCAACCGGACAGCGAAGCCCTGCGCACCTTCGTCAGCCATTGCGACAAGCTGTTGTGGTACACCGACCAGAACGTGCTCGACTGCCGCCGCAACCTCGAAGTGCTCAATCTGTGGCGCGAAAAGGGCATGAAACTCGATCACGCCCGGCTGTTGGTGGATCGCTACTTGCGCGCCGTCGCGCCGGACTCCGATGCCTTGGGCAAAAGCTTCGGCATGGAGGTCATCGCCACCCTCGCCTATAGCCCCGAGGTGCGCCTGAACGCCAAGAATCAGGGCGTGACCCTGTTCGAACTGGCGCCACGGGAAGTCCTTACGCAAAGCCTGCGCACCCTCGGTGAATGCCTGGCCAAGCGTTCCGAAAACCTGGCCAAGCCCAAGTCCTGGTTCAGCCGTTTGAGAGGTGCGCAATGAGCGGCGAAAAACTGTTCGGCGCGACGCAGCGCAGTGTGGCCGGCAACACCGACCATGAAGGCCTGAAACTGGTGCTGCACCGCTACATCATCGATGCGATCGAAGAGTCGGGCAAAAACCTCCTGGAAGGATCGCGGCAGGCGCTGTCGCAATTCGTCATCGACAAGGTGGCCGAATACATCGCGCGCCTGCACCTGGCGATTTCCCGTTATGAGATGGAGCGCCTGGCCGAAGAGATCGTCGACGAGCTCACCGGTTTCGGCCCGCTGGAAGTGTTGTTGCGAGATTCGGCGGTGACCGAAATTCTGGTCAACGGCCCGCACCGGGTGTTCATCGAGCGCGACGGTTTGCTGCACCAGAGTGATTTGCGCTTCATCGACGCGCACCACGTCGAACGCGTTATCCAGCGCATTCTCGCGCCCCTCGGCCGGCGGCTCGATGAGTCGTCGCCGATGGTCGATGCGCGCTTGCCGGACGGCAGCCGGGTCAACGCGATCATTCCGCCGATTGCCCTCGATGGCCCGTGCCTGTCGATCCGCAAGTTCCGCCAGGACATGCTCAACAGCACCGACCTGATGACCATGCAGACCATCGACCAGGCGATCTACGACTTCCTCAAGGAAGCCGTGGGCAAGCGCTGCAACATTCTGATCAGCGGCGGCACCGGCACCGGCAAGACCACGCTGTTGAACATTCTCAGCCAACTGATCAATCCCCAAGAACGGCTGGTGACCATCGAAGACATCGCCGAACTGCAACTGGGCCACCCTCATGTGGTGCGCCTGGAGACCCGTCCGCCGAATGCCGAGGGCCACGGCGAAGTGAAGTCCAGCGACCTGATTCGCAACGCCCTGCGGATGCGCCCGGACCGCATCATCCTCGGCGAGATCCGCGGTGTCGAAGTGGTCGATGTGCTCACCGCCATGAACACCGGCCACGACGGTTCAATGAGCACCGTGCACGCCAACAATGCCCAGGATGCGCTGCTGCGCCTGGAAACCCTGGTCGGCCTGACGGGCCGCAGCATCGCCGAACGCACCTTGCGACAAATGATCTGCGCGGCGCTGGACGTGGTGATCCAGTTGACGCGCTTGCCCGATGGCCGTCGCTGCGTCAGCGAGGTCGTGGAGGTGATCGGCATCCGTGAAGATGTGTATGTGACCAATACGCTGTTCCGCCTCGACCGTCGCAGCGGCTTCGGTTTCATGCGCGAAGCGGTCAACCCTGCCGGTGACAAACTGCGTCGCGAATCGGCGCTCTCTCCCTCGGCGTACTGAAGGTTACAGCATGCTCAAATCGCTGCTGCTCATCCTCGTTTGCCTGGCCTTGCTCGGCCTGTCGGCCCGCCTGCTTTACCGCGGGTTGCGCAAGCCCGGCACCCAGCGCGTGCTGGAGCGCCTGACCCAGGGGCAACCCGAACGGGTGGTGCAGAAATCGTCCTGGGTGGCACTGGATCGCGCCTTTTTGCGTGCAGGCCTCGGACGCCCCACGGAGCGCCTGGGGCTATGGCTGACACTTTGGGGGCTGGCGGTATTGCTCGGGGTCGCGGCGGGCGGCTGGGTCGGTCTTTTCATTCTGTTGCTGCTGCCGCCGCTGTTTCTACACTTGTACATCGGTTGGCGCTATCAACGCCGACTCAAGCGCATGATCGAGCAATTGCCGTCGCTGCTTGACCATGCGGTGCGCAGCCTGAAGTCCGGACGCACCCTGGCCGATGCGGTACTGGGCGCCATCAACGCTGCCGAAGACCCGCTGAAAAACGCCCTGGGCCGGGTGCAACGCAGTGTGCAGTTGGGCGTCAGTCTGCCCGACGCCGCCTCGGACTTTGCCGAGCTGTACGACAAAGACGAACTGCGCCTGTTCGCCCTCGGCTTGAAGGTCAACCATCGCTATGGCGGCAACGCCAGCGAGCTGCTGGAAAACCTGATCAAGCTGATCCGCGAACGCGAGCAAGCGGCTCGCCAATTGAGTGCCATGACCGGCGAAACCCGCGTCACGGCGGTGGTCCTGGCCCTGCTGCCGGTCACCGTCGCCGGCTACTTTCTGATCTCCAATCCTAAGTACCTGCTCAGCATGTGGAACGACGGCTCCGGGCAATGGATGCTGGTGAGCGCCCTCCTCTTGCAGGTGTTCGGCTGTCTGGCACTGTGGCGGATGTTGCGTAGCCTATGAACCTGTCCATGTTGCTGAGCTCATTGCTGTTTCTGTTGGCATCGCTGCTGCTGTTGAGCGTCGTGCTGGAACTGCGTCGGCGTGCGCGGCAAGTGGTGCGACGACTGGACGGCAAAGCGCCGAGCGAGCCCCGCTTGAGTCAATGGCTGCTAGCCCTGGGCACCAGTCGGCTGGGTCAGCAGTCGGTCAAACTCGATAACGAAACCCAGACACTGCTCAACGGCCTGGGCTGGCGCACCGCGCGCAAACGCGCCCTGTATGCGGCGTTCCAGGTCGGCGTGCCGGTGCTGGCACTGGCCCTGAGTGTGCTGATTCAAGAGCTGTTTTTTGCGCACGTCACCCATCGCTGGGTCGCGCCGACGTTTGCCACCGGCATGGGCTATCTGCTGCCCAAACGCCTACTGGCGGCGGCCGCGCAGCATCGGAAGAAAAAACTGGCGATCGAGATTTCCACCTTCATTCCGTTGCTGCGCATCCTGTTCGAATCAGGCATGGCCGTGGAGCAATCGCTGCGTGTGTTGAGCAACGACGGCAAACAGCTGATGCCCACGCTCACCCATGAACTGCGCCTGGTGTTGGCCCGGGTCGATTCCGGCCTGGAACTGGGCGATGAACTGAACAAGGCGAGCCGCTTGCTGGCGGTGGATGAGTTCACCGACACCTGCGTGATTCTGCAACAGCTGATCCATCAGGGCGGCGGTGCGATGAAGTCGCTGCTGGCACTCAAGCTGTTGCTCGATGACCGGCGCCTGACGCGCCTGCAGGAATACATTTCCAAGATGTCCGCCAAAATGTCCGTCGTGATGATGCTGTTCCTCTTCCCGGCGTTATTGATCGTACTGGCCGGCCCGGGCCTCACCGCCCTTACCCGGGCCTTTGCTTCTTAGAGGGATCGTGATGAAAGTAGTGATTGCCGGTTTGAGTCTGCTGTTGCTGGGCGGCTGCGCGAGCAACGGCCAGACACCCTGGAACGCCCTGACCGACTCCGCCCGTTGCGGCAAGTTGAGTTCCGAAGAACAGCTGTCGCTGAACCTTGCGGACGACATGGCCAATGACGGCAAGCTGCACGCCAGCCTGGCCAATCTGCAGAACCTGCCGGACAACCTGGCCGATGTGCGCTTGCGCAAGGCCAAGGTCTATCGACTGCTGGGCCGCAACGAAGCCGAGCCGCTGTACCGCAGCCTGCTTGGCGGCTGCAAGGCGGCCGAGGCCGAACACGGCCTGGGTCAACTTGCTGTCGCACGGGGCGACAACGGCCAGGCCCAGTCCCACCTGCAACGGGCGGCACGCCTGGCGCCCACCGACGAAAAAATCCGCAACGACCTCGGTGTGGTGTACCTCAATCAATTGCGTGTCGAAGACGCCCGATTCGAATTCCTGACCGCCCTTGAACTCAAGCAAAACAACACCTTGGCAGGACTGAATCTGGTGACGCTGCTGATCTATCAGGACGACTGGAGCCGCGCCGCCGAACTGGTCAGCCGCCTCGGCCTGAGCCCAGCCCAGGTCACCGAGGCCCAGGCCCGCGCGCAAAGACTCAAGGCGCCAGCCACGTCCGCCCCGACCGTCGCCGCGCAAGTCGCCGTCGCCACCGCACCCGCCCTTCAGTAGGGAGAACCCAGGATGAAACCGACCACCCTCTGCTGCCTCGGCCTGCTGGCCCTGCCCCTCACCAGCCACGCCATCGACCCCGGCCCGAACTCGCCACAACAACAGGAAACCGAAGGCTGGCTGCAACTGCAAAGCAGCAAGAACGCCGCCTCGCAAAAACTGCAAACCGCTACCGCAACCGAACGGGAACTGACGATGCAGCGCTGGTTGAAGACTTATCAGCACGAGATCCCGCAGTTCTTTGATCAGGATGCGGGCGGTAAGGTGGACAGTGGGTCGGGGAATTAGCGTTGGTGGTTTGCGGCCATGGGGTGGACGCAAACCTGTAGGGTCGCCGTAAGGGCGAAGCCATAAGTCGCCATTACCGCGCAAACGGATAGGTACACCATCCAAAAAACCGATGGGTTATTCAGTGCGCGGTCACCCGCTGCCGCAACCCGGAACCGCTCGGCGAAAGCGCCAACGCCAACTGCGTCCGATTATGCATATGGGTCAAGCGCAGCACCTGGGACACATACAGCTTCACCGTGTTCTCGGTGATCCCCAACTCACAGGCAATCTGATAATTGGTCAGCCCCTTGCCCACCAGCCGCGCCACATCCAGTTGCCGGGGCGACAACTGATTGAAAATCGCCGGGATCTCTACCCGATCCGCTTCGCTGACGGCCTCATCGCCCGACTCCCCCGAACCCGACGAAAGCGGAGTCCGGCGAACCTTGTCCAGGTCCTGATACAGGTCCTCGATCGACTCGGACAGGTACTGCAGCTTCTGATCCAGGTGCCCCAGTTGCAGCGCCTTGTGCCGTTCCTGCAAGACCAGTTCCTGCCGCTGCAAGCCTTCGAGCAGCTCCGTCAGATCAATCGGCTTTTGGTAGTAATCGGCAAAACCGGCACGCAATGCCTTGATCACATCCTGCTTGTCCGCATGCCCGGTCAGCATGATCGCCTCGAACGCGCGGTGTTTGCCCGACAGCCGTTGCAGCTCCAGAACCAGTTGAATGCCGTCCAGACCCGGCATGTGCAAATCACAGAGCACCAGGCCGATATCAGGGTCTTCGTTAAACCGCTCAATGGCTTGATGGCTGGACCCGCAGGCAACGGAACGGTAGCCGCGGCTCTCAAGAAATTCGCAGAGTTCTTCAACGATGAATGGCTGATCGTCGACCACAAGGACTTTTACTGCCGAGGTACGCTTGCTCACGTGCAACTCCCTGCCAGGTCAAAGGCTGACCGTACTTCCACTCACAGCTCAGGGCTGTACAACTACTGAATGAAAGTAGTCGCACTTTCCGACTCTGTAAAAAAACGAAACACAGCCAATGTCAGCAACAAGCCCACGAGCAAAAACGGCGCGAAGGGTTGTTTCTTTGACATTCCAGGCTGCAGATAGCGAAGGCGTCCTCTAAGCCTTTGACCGATATGGAGCCAGACGCTTGGCGCCAGCAGCAGCCAGCACACACTGGCCAATCCGGCACCGATGAACACGCCCAGCACATGCAGACCATCGGTCGCCAGACCCAGGGCGGTCATGAGTTTCACATCCCCCGCGCCCAGGCGTCGTAACGCATAACCGGGCAGGGTGAATGCCAGCGCCAACAGGGCTGCCCAGCCGCCCTGTTCTGCGGGTGCGCCCACCCAGGTGGTTCCGCTCCACAGCATCCATGCCAGGGCCAACGCCCCTGCGCCAAGGGTCAAGCCATTGGCGATGTGCCGCTCCCGGGCATCCTGCGCTGCGCATAGCGCCAGCCAGATCAGTAGGACAAGGCTCTGCATCCGGTAAAAAACGTCCGTTTTGGCTGAATGATTCTATGCTGACATTACCTAGTGATGTCAGGGTAGACGCACTCATGAAAACCAGCTCCCCGCGCAAGCAAAAAGGTGCCGCAGCGATTGAGTTCGCCTTGGTCTTCGTCATTTTTTTCGGCGTGTTTTACGCGATTGTCACGTACAGCCTGCCGCTGCTGCTGATGCAGTCGTTCAACCAGTCGACGGCCGAAGCCGTGCGCCGGAGCGTGGCACTGGACCCGAATACTCCCGGTTACGAAGCCCAGTTGAAGTCCACCGCCACGCAGGAACTGACCCGGCAACTGGCGTGGATTCCTGCGGGTCTGAACTTCAACGTTGCCACTGACGCCACCACCACCTATGTCGGCGGAGTCCTGAAGGTGAGCATCAACTACCCCACCAGTAAATTGAATGCTGTCATTCCATTTCTGAACCTGCCGGGAATAGGTCAAGTGCCTGATCTGCCCGCGACCCTCACCGCCAGTTCGAGCCTGCAATTTTGAGTGCCGGGGATAAACTCTTCGGGCGCTTGCTCAACCGCCATCCGCCTCTGGAGGCCCTGCAAGCGCCGAGCATGCCCGGTGTCGGTTTACAGATGCATCTGGACACCGAAGGTCGCGTGCTGCACCTGACCGGACCGCTGCGACACGTGCTGGCCCAGCAGGTACCCGACGCCCGGGCCCCGCATCTGCTCGACTTTTTGCTCCCGCATTGCGGCCTCGTCGTCGAAGGCTCCCCCGCCGATTGGCAGGGCCAGGCCCTGGACCTGGACTTCTGCACACTCAGTGGTCAAACCCTGCACCTGCGTGGCTGGGTCCAGCCTTTGGCCGATGCCTGGCTGCTGCAGTTGCTGGACATCGGCGACCTGCTACTCGAGCGCCGGCAATCGCGGGTGAGCGAACAATGCCGATTGCTCGCGGTGCAGATCGGCGAGCAATTGCGTCTGTGCAGCCTGACGCGCTTGCCGGAAATGCTCACCGATCAATTGCAATGCCTGGCCCAACGCTTTCACATCCCCTGCATCGCCCTGGCATTGCTCGACGAGCAAGAACAGGGCTGGCAGATTCACCAGCACTTTGCAGGCTTCGATGCGCCACAACTGTGGCACACCGGACAACGGCTGGGGACCGGCCTGGACAGCCTGAACGGCTCCGCACCGCAGCACCTGAACCCTGTCGAACACCCCCGTCTGCAAGTTATCTTTGGCAATGCCGAGGGGTTCGTCGTGCCTTATCACGATGCTCAAGGCGTGGCGGCCTGGTTGCTGTGTGGTTGCTATCCGGTGCAACAACGGGCGCCCGATGTCAGCGAGCGCGATTGGCTGCAGTTTGCCTCAGCGCTCGCCGGTCCCTTGTTGGAACGCTCCCGTGAGCAACGGCATCACCTGCAAATGGAGCGCCTGGAATCGCTGCAGGCTTTGCTGGGCGCCGGCTGGTGGGAAGTGTTCAGCGACAGGGCCGAGGTGCAACTGGCGCCCTCGCTGGCCAGCACCCTGAACCTTGCCAGCGGGCGTTTACCGCTGAACGACTGGCTCGATCAGGTACATCCCGCTGACCGCGAAGAACTGCGCAGTCGCTTGCAAGACCTGCTGGACGAAGGCACGCCTTTGATGCTGTGCGTGCGTTTCTATCGCCCCGACGCCGCGCTGCCGCCGAGCTGGTATCGCTTGCAAGGCCAGGCCCTGGGTGTCGGCCGCCATCGGCGCCTGGTGGGTTTCATGCTCGACATCAGCGACATCAAAAACCAGGAACAACACGCCGCCGCCGCACACGCACGCCTGGACAATCTGATCGCCAGTTCGCCCGCGGTGATTTACGTGCAGCGTTATGGGGAAGGCGCGTTGCAACCGACGTTCTTCAGCGACAGCCTGCTGCCGCTGCTCGGCTGGACGCTCGCCGATTGCGCCACGACTGCGTTGGTTGAACGGGTCCACCCCGAAGACCGTGATCGTTATTTCGAGCGTACCCGGCAACTGCTGCGTGAAGGCTCGGTGCGCGCCCGCTATCGACTGCGTGACAGTCGTGGCGATTACCACTGGTTGCTCGATGAGGCCAAGCTTTTGCGCGACGACCTGGGTCTGCCGGTGGAAGCCGTGGGCCTGTGGCTGGATGTCACCGAAGCGACCGTGGCGGCCGAACAGGTCAAGCAAAGCGAAGAGCGCTATCGGATTCTGGTGGAAGACTCTCCGGCGATGATCTGCCGATACCGCCCCGACCTGTCCCTGACCTTCGGCAACCGGCCACTGGCGGCGTATCTTGAGTGCACGCCCGAGCAACTGCCAGGGCTGAACCTGGGCAACTGGATGTCGGCGCAACAGCGCGAATCCTTCCTCCAGCGCCTGGCCCGTCTGAGCCCGGAGTTCCCGGTGAGCACCGCGGAAATCAACCTGCAATTGCCGGGACGGGAACACGCCTGGTGGGTCTGGTCGGATCGCGGGGTGTTCGATGAGCAGGGCCAGTTGCTGGAGATTCAGGCCGTGGGCCGCGACAACACTGAAGTCCGGCGTTCCCAGCAGCAACTGACCCAAAGCGCAAAAATGGCCACCCTCGGCGAAATGGCCACCGGCCTGGCCCACGAAATCAACCAGCCTCTGAACGTGATGCGCATGGCGATCATCAATGTGCTCAAGCGCCTGGGCAACGGTGACGTGCAGGTCGATTACCTGACCGACAAGCTCAATCGCATCGATGCGCAGGTACAGCGCGCCGCGCGGGTAGTCGATCACATGCGGGTGTTCGGCCGCCGCTCGGAGATCGAGCAACAACCGTTCAATCCGGCCCAGGCCATCGAAGGCACGCTGTCGTTATTGGCCGAAGGCATGCGTGGCAAAGGGGTGGAACTGCGCATCAGCGAAACCGGGTTCGAGGTGCAAGTTCGCGGTTACGTCGATCAGCTTGAACAAGTATTGATCAACCTGATGGTCAACGCCCGGGATGCATTGCTGAGCAAGCGTGAAACCCACCCCGAATTCAAACCGTGGATCGCGGTGTACGCCGAACGTGACCCGCAGTCGGTGCGCCTGTGGGTCGAGGACAACGGCGGCGGCATCGACCCGCGACTGCTGGAACGGATTTTCGAACCGTTCTTCACCACCAAACCGGTCGGGATCGGCACCGGGCTCGGCCTGTCGGTGAGCTACGGCATCGTCGAAAACATGGGGGGCAAACTGAGCGTGCGCAACTCCACCGAGGGTGCGCGGTTTTGTATCGAGTTGCCGGTTGTGCAGGAGGATCAGATCACCAGGTAGGCTTTGCCTTTCTCGCCGCAGGTCAGGTTGAAGCCGACGTCAACTTTGTTGATGTCGATCCCCAGGTTCATCAGCAGGCTGTTCACGATCGGGTCGACCAGCGGCGCCAACAGGCCACTGATGGCCGATGCCAACAGCGCGACGACGTTGGACAGCGTCGACAGCAACGTACTCAACAAACTGCCCAACAGACTGCCAATGGTGGGCGTGTGTTGAATCAGCGTGATCCCGCCGAGCGTGCCCTTCAGACTGCCGACCACACCCGACACCATCACCGGGTGCGTCGGGTCCGCAGACACATTGATCTCATGGGGGTTGGCAAAGGTGTAATTGGGCTCGGTGGTGCCGGCGACCGGGCTGTCGATCATGATTTCGCTGCCGCCACCGCCGAAAGGGGTTCGTGCGCCACACCCTGAGAAACTGCAGGTTTTCGAACCGATATCGACCAGCGTCAGCGGCGACAGGCTTTGAGCCGGCGACGACGATAGCCAGATGGCGTCGTCGATCTGGCCGACCTTGACCTGCACTGCGGAAATGTTGGTGGTGGCGGTGAGGCTTTTGTTGGTCGGGCTGGCGCAGGAATAGTCCGTGACGTAACTGCTGCCCGTGCCGGCTTCAATGCCCAGATCGAGGTTGAGCCCATTGGGCAGTATCTGCAGGTCGGTCTGGGTGCAATTGCCCAGGAGACAACCGGGCGCCAGCAGTGTGTTGACCAGCCCCACCACCGGGCTCAACAGCGAGTTGACCAACTGCAGCACGGCATTGATCACCGACAGGTCCACCGACACCAGGATGCGAACCTGCGCAGTGCGCACGTAGATTCTGTTCACGCCCAGCGGCGCTGCTTTCGCCAGCGCCGGGTCGCCGACCGCCGAGAATTGCGGCGGTTGAATGACCTTGATGCGGGTGGTCACGCCCGCCAGTCCCAATACATTGACTGGCAACACAGCAGTCACCGCGCTGTTCTTGTTGGCCAGTTGAACGAACCCCTGAATCAATTGAAACAACTGCACGGTAGCGTCCAGCCCTGCCGCCTGCGTTCCGGTTTGCAGCTGAAGCAAATCACCCAGTTTGATGGGCGAAGCGCTGGTGGCCGCTACCTGCAAGTTGGCCAACGCGGTGGTGACGGCCGCCGTGGCGCCGTTGAGGTTCACCACGGTGGCCGCAGCCTTGATGAACTGGGTGACGTTGCCTTGCGTGTTCAACAGTGTGGTGTAGTTGCCGGCCGACACGCCCAGTTCGATGGCGAGCTGGTCCATGAATTTGAGCAGCTTGATATCGGTCTTGACCAAGCCATCCCAGCCGCCAACGCTCAGGTTGACATTGCCCCCCAGCAGCGTCGAGAACAGCGGATTCAAGAGGCTGGATTGTGAGCTATCGACGCCCAACAGGGTGCTGCGGATGCTCAATTGCGCCAGTGAGATCTTGGGTTCGGCGGCGACGGCCGTGGCGCTGAGCCGGGTCGTGAGGCTGGCCGGCCCACCGGAGAGCAACGCGCCGATACCGGCCGCGACGCTGGTGGCCACCGTGCGGGTGGCGATGACTTGAACGGCAGCGGACTTCTTCGGGTCGGCGCTGAAGGCGCGCAAGTGATCGGCGCCGATCTGCAAGGTGCCGCAACTGACGGTCAGCGTGTTGTCGGCGTTGACGGTAAAACCGTTACGGGTAGCGCTTTGGGTGGCGTAAGCGGTGGCACTCGCCCCGGACGAGCAGTTGCCATCGCGGGTCACCGCCTCCAGTGCGGCGGTGTCTGCTACGCGCTGCAGTTTGCGCTGCTCCAGGTAAAGCCTGCCGCTATCGATCACCAACAGCATGAAACCCAGCGCCAGCGCCAGCGTACCGGCAGCCATCAAACCAATCGCCCCCCGTTGCCGGGCCGGACCGCGAAACTGCAAGCAGGGAGACATCGAGCACTCCTTTGCCGGCGCACTGCCGAGCGCTACCTCCGTTGGTGTGAAGCAGTATAGACAAGGGAAATCAGGACTGCTGGCAACTCGCCAGCGCAGACAACAAAAATTCCTGTGGGAGCTGGCTTGCCAGCGAAGAGGCCCTCAAGCGCAATGCACCACTCAAGGCCGGCTGTGTTGTATTTATCGTGGGGGATAGTTGGACAGTATCCGGGTGACCGTTTCGCGTATCGCGTCGCTGCGGTCCGAAGGGTTCGGTGTGCGGCTGAGTATCTGCTCGTCACTGCCGCGCCACACCAGTTTGCCGTCCTTGCCATCGAGCAGATCGATCTGGAGAGTGGCGACCTTGTAGGGAACCACGCGGGTTTCGTTGTACATCGGCGCGCCCCAATAGCCGTTCCAGGGATTACCCCAACCGCCGCCATAGTTGGTGCTGATCTGCTGCTGGCGCTCCTCGACAATCAGGTAGGTCTGCACATTCAAATCGCCCTTGGCACCTGCGGCAGCCGGGCGCAGGCCACGCTGATCCAGTTGATCGGCCACCGACTGGCGCACGCGCTGTTCGGTCAGGTCACTCTTGATCCGTGGGTCGTCGGGGCGATATTGCAGGGCGGGCTCTTTCCAGCTCCAGCTGCGATAGGCGGAGAAATCGCGGCTGGCGTCGAAGTCATGATTGACCTGGTTGGCGGCGCAGGCACTGAGCAGCGCGGCCACTGCCAGTAAAACGAAACGGCGGAACATGATGATTCTCCGGTAGAAGGCATGAACCTGCGAAACGCTCCATAACGACAGAAGCTAACTCGGAGGATACGCCGACATTGCCTTTTCCACAGCCTCCCGAATCGCATCGGCCTGTTCCATCTGCGTGCCCTTGCGCAGGGTTTCGGCGCTGGAACTCCAGACCGGCTGGCCGCTTTGTGCGTCGAACATATCGACCTGCACCACCACGACCTGTTCCTGATAAGTGCGGACGATCGGCACCGTGTTGTACATGCCAACGCCGTTGCCATAACCGCCGTGACCGCCGTAGTAGCCGCCGCCGTAATAGCCATAGTCATCCTGGACCTGGCGCAGGCGGGTTTCCAGGCGCAGGTTGGCGCTGACAAACAGGTCCGCCGGGCGATTGTCATGCAGCGGGCGCAAGCCGCGCTGATCGAGGGCATTGCTGACCGCTTCGGCGACCTGCGCCGAGTCGGCCCATGCGCTGCCCGGCGGCAGTTGCCCATTGAGCCAGGCCCAACTGCGGTAGCGACCGTAATCACGTGGCGCAGCCGGGTAAGCGCTGCGATCGAAGGTGTTGGCTGCCTGAGGCGGCGCCGGTGGCAAAGGGTTGGAGGTTGCCACATAGGGATTGCTGCCCTGACAAGCCGCCAACCCCAGACACAGAACTAACAACCCTGAACGACTGCTCATTTCATACTCCGATCAGACCGGCCGACAAATCCAGTGCAAATAACGCCCAAGCCCGGCAAAGCTTGGGTGACGACGATGGGCCAGTTCCATTTCCAGCAAGTCCACCAGCTCGGCGCGGGCCTGGAATTCCACCGGCATGTAATCGTGAAAAACCCGCACGCCGCTCTGGGTTTCGACTTGCCACAGACCTTCAAGTTGCGCCGCCAACTCCCGTGGATCAAGGGGCTGTTGCGGGGTCAGGCTTTGCTTCTCGCCCGCCATGTCGTTCTTGCGCATCTTGCGGAAATGGCCCTTGAGCAAGTTGCGGTAGATCAACGCATCACGGTTATAAAAGGCCAGGGAGAGCCAGCCGTCTGCCTTGGTCAGTTGATGCAGCACCGGCAGGATCGCATGGGGTTCGGCCAGCCACTCCAGCACCGCATGACAGAGCACCAGATCGTAAGGTTCGTTGAGTTGGCCGAGCAGATCCTGCCAGGGCGCCTGAATGAACGTTGCCGCTTGCCCGGCCTCGGCGAAACGCTGGCGGGCGCCTTCGAGCATGGGTTCGGCGGGCTCGGCCAGCGTCACCTGGTGGCCGCGTTGTGCCAGCCACAGCGACATGTGGCCGAGGCCTGCGCCAATGTCCAGTACGCGCAGCGGGCGATCCGGCAAGGTTTCGGCCAGATCCGCCTGCAGCACTGCCAGCCGGATCGCACCTTTGGCGCCGCCGTAGATTTTTTCGGCGAAGCGGGTCGCCAACTGGTCGAAATGACGATCGCTCATCAGCTGAACCTCCGTTCGCTGTCCGCCAGCTTGCTGCGCACCACTTCATTCATGTCCAGACCCAACTCGCTGCACAACAGCAATAGATAGAGGACGATGTCGCCGACTTCCTGCCCGGCATGAGCCAGTTGGTCCGCCGGCAACTGGCGCGACTGGTCTTCGGTCAGCCACTGGAAAATTTCCACCAGCTCGGACATTTCGACGCTCGCGGCCATGGCCAGGTTTTTCGGGCTGTGAAATTGCCGCCAGTCATTGCGATCACGGATAGCGTGCAGGCGTTCGGTCAGTTCAACAAGGTTCATCGGGTTCTCCTGAAGGCGTATAGCTTCGGGGGGATGGCGGATGAAGGCAAGCGGCAGAGGCGAATCGTGGTCACCGGATCGTTCCCACAGCGGCAAGACAACCCTCTATGCTTGTGGGGAACCCGGCGCTGCAATCGACAGCCCAAGGCTTAAGTCCGGCAACCCCGCCTTTCATTATCAGGACGCTCATTCCATGCAGGTAGAAGGTTTTTTCGAATGGCTCGGCCAGGCCCTCGGTTCCGTCATCCGTTTCATCGTTGATGGCCTCAGCGGGTTGTTCCAGATGATGAGCCGCGCCAGCAGCAATTTTGTCGAAGGCTTGTCCCGCGCCCTGGGCATGGACACGTCGATCATCAGCATTGCCACGCTGATCCTGGGATTGGTGGTGTTGTGGTCGGCGATCCGCGCGTTCATGAACGCCTCGTTCATCATGGGAATCATCTGGTTGATGCTGGGCCTCTGGTTGTTGAGCTGGGTGGTTCACTGACACCCTGTAGGAGCGCGGCAAATCCAAAATGTGTCGCTACAATGCCCGCTCCTCAAGGAGCCTGCATGTCCAACCTGATTGCCGACTGGCGCGACCGCCCGACCCATCGCCGGGTCTGGGCGCTGGCTGCGCCGATGATCCTCTCGAACATTTCCGTTCCCCTGGTGGCGCTGGTCGACAGCACCGTCATCGGCCACCTGCCCCACGCCCATCAACTCGGTGCCGTCGCGGTCGGGGCCAGCCTGTATACCTTTCTCGCCTGGGCCATGGGGTTTCTGCGCATGGGCTCCACCGGATTCGCTGCCCAGGCGGCCGGCCGTGGCGATGGCGCGGCGCTGCGACAGATTTTATTGCAAGGGTTGCTGTTGGCCATGGGACTGGCCGTGGTGTTGGGTGCGCTGGGTGTGCCGTTGAGTGGCGTCGCCCTGCATTTCATGCAGCCGTCGGCGGAACTGGACCAAATGACCCGCGAGTTCTTCCACACGCGGCTCTTCGGCCTGCCAGCGGCGCTGGCCAGTTATGCACTGGTCGGCTGGTTTCTCGGCACGCAGAACGCCCGCGCGCCATTGGTGATTCTGCTGAGCACCAACCTGGTCAACATTGCGCTGAATCTCTGGTTTGTCCTCGGCCTGGAATGGGGCGTGGTGGGTGCCGCCCGTGCATCAGTCATCGCCGAGTGGACCGGCGCCCTGATCGGCCTGCTGATGACCCGCCAGGCCCTGCGCGCCTACCCTGGCCACATCGCCTGGGCCGCACTGGCGCTGTGGCAGAGCTGGCGACCTCTGCTGGCGGTCAATCGCGATATCTTCATCCGCAGCCTGGCCCTGCAATCGGTGTTTTTTCTGATCACGGTGCAAGGTGCACGACTGGGGGATGCCACCGTCGCCGCCAACGCCCTGTTGCTCAACGGCCTGCTGCTGACCGCTCATGCACTGGATGGTCTGGCCCACGCCGTCGAAGCCCTTTGCGGCCATGCCATCGGGGCTCGTGACCGCGAGGCCCTGCGCCGCTCATTGGTGGTCGCCTGCGGCTGGTCGCTGCTGGCGAGTCTCGGTTTTGCCGCGTTGTTCCTGTTTGCCGGGCATCTGTTCATCGAGATGCAGACCGATATTCAAAGTGTGCGCGACACCGCGTTCATCTATCTGCCCTATCTCGCGGCGCTGCCGTTGATCGCGGTCTGGAGCTACCTGCTCGATGGCCTGTTCATCGGCGCGACCCGCGCCCGGGAAATGCGCAACGGCATGCTGCTGACGGTGGCGTTGCTGGTGCCGTTCGGTTGGGCGTTGCGAGGTTTCGGCAACCATGGCCTGTGGATAACCTTCCTGTTGTTCATGGTGTTGCGCAGCCTGACCCTGGGCGCGATTGCCTGGCGTCTGCGGCGCAACGATGGCTGGTTCGTGCAGATTCAGGGTTGAGGGTTCTGCCAACGGTTGCGCAGGAAATCGAGGCGCTCTTTCTGGGTAGCGCCCGGCAGCGGCAGATCGGGAACAGCCTCCGGGTGCTGCAAGCGTAGCCATAACCAGCCATCGAGCACCGCGCGCTCGCTGAACCCCAATGCCAGCCCTTCCTGGAGATGGGACCACAGCGTGCGGTAATCGGTGCCGGTGGATTTGAACCATTGCCAGGTGTGGTGCTCCAGCAGGCAGGTTTGCAGCCTTGCCTTCTGATGGGGGCTGAGTGCTTCTTCGATCGCCAGCGGGCTGACGGCAAGTCCCGGATTGAGCAGCCGTTGCCAGCCCTGGCTGCCGTTGGCCCGGTCCGCCCAGGTGCCACCGAACCAGCGCAACTGGCTGATCGGCCCCAGCCAGCGACTCAGCTCCCCGGCGTCGCAGGCATCGAAGAAGTAACTGGCGGTGCAAGGGTTGTAGTAACTCAGCAAGGCGCGGTGATGCGCGCCGAAACCGACCGTGAGCATGCGCCGCAAGTGCGCCAGCAAGGCCGATGCCGATGTCTCGCTGATCAACAGCAGGCCACGCCAGTACCGCGCATCGCGCTGGCACGCCCGGGCCAGAATCGGACAGCTCCGCAGATCGATCAGGGCCGGACCTTGCTCGCGCAGCGCATGCCACTCCGTGCCTTCGAACAGCCAGAACCACCGCGCATGCGCAAACCGGTGCGGCAGGGCGGCGCCCGCTTGTGGCACACCCGGTGTATCCAGCAAAAACCAGAGCGGGGTCGATTCGGGCATCTCGACGGCGATCATGCCGCACCACTCTGGCCAAGCCGCAACGCCGCCCGACAGGCACAAAAAGCCTGTTCACAATGATTGAAACTGCCGCCCCCGGGAAGCAGGCACAGCAACAACAAGGGCTCTCCAGAGCACAACCAGCCCTGAATACCTTCGGGCGGATCGTCGTCAATAGAGAGCGAACCGGGTGTCTCGACCGCTTCGGGCATCTGCATCGGGTTAAGAACGCCGATAATCAATGGTTGATCCGGATCGCCTTCGATGAAACTCACCACCACTTCCGTGCCTTCACTCAAACGAGCGACATTTGCCGCTTCCAGCTCCGGTGATATCGGCAGCCAACAATGACTGGGCGCTGCTCCCTCGCCTTGATAAAGCCAGTCAAATTGCACCGCCACAGGCCTGGACGGATCGGGCCGGGGCTCATCGACGTCAACAATCCAGGCCCGTTGCAGGCTGTGCATGACCGGTTTGCGTGCAGAATGAGGCGACTCGAACGACACCTCCCAACGCATCGCACGCACCTGGTTGCTGTAGGGAACGTCCGGGTCCTGACAGCCCTGATGCTCGACATGGGTCAGCAACCACGATCGATTCCACTCGGCCACCGGATGTTCGGCGAGCGGCATCATCTGCCCGCTGCGCAGTGTTGGCAGATCCGTGTGACATTGCGCGCGCTGCACCGCACTCTGCGCGCATTGTCGAACCTCGAAACGACGCACCGCCGGTTGTTCGCCATCGCTGTTGAACAACGCCCTTTCGCCACGAGAAAAACAGCCCCGACCATCGGAAAACACCACGCAGTGTCCTCTCGGCCGATGTTCGAAGTGGTAGTGCAGCCGTTCCTGGGCACACAGGCGCTGAACGAATTGCAGATCCGATTCCCGGTACTGCGTACAGAAATCATGAGGCGGGTAATCACCGCCCAGTTCGAAGCGCCGGTTCGGACCGACGATGCCGTGCTCCTTGAGCACCTGATCGAGGATTTGCGGCACCGAGCGGGCACTGAAGATGCGTTGGCTGGAACGCTGGGAAAGGCAAGCCAACCGTGGGCCCAGACGAACATGACAGAGCCTGGCCAACGGCCCGTGGTCGCGCTGGACCAGCTCATGCAGCTGTCCGTGCACACGGTTTCCCGGTGGCCCGAAATGCAGGGAGGCCGAACGGTACAACAGGCTGGAGAGGTCAAGGCTCAGGTCATCGATCAGCAACTCAATGTCAAACACGAATGGCTCGCTGATGGATTCTCTACCGGTAAAGGCCAGGACCTCGAAGGTGTCGGACAGACCAGCTACGTCCAGACGAAATGCGGGTTCGTTGACTGGATCGAACATCGGCGATTCTCTACAGGAGGGGCGGTCGGGGATTCTCGCCGAGAGACATGGCCGAGTAGAGAGGCGAAGTACAACTTAGGAAATGACCTACGCGAAAAGAGGACTAAATGGCCTGGATGGACGAGGACGTAGGTCGTTTCGCTTAGAGAAAGAGAGGTGTCGCACCAGGTCATCTGAAGTTTCCGCAGCGTACGGTAAATTTTCAGACAACCTGATGAGAGCGGGGCTTACCTCAAGAAGACAGGTAAGACGAACGGGTCAGGCCCAGACGCAGGGCATCGAGGAACTGGGTGCGCTCGCTGGCAGTGATGCGGGCACTGGCGCACTTGTCGCGGTAGTGGGTCATCAGTTCTTCTGGCGACAGGTGCACGTAACGCAGCATGTCTTCGATGGTGTCGTGGGTTTCGATACCCGCGTGATACACGCTGCCGTCGGCGTTCTGATAGATGTTCACCGAGTCGGTGTCACCGAACAGGTTGTGCATGTCGCCGAGAATTTCCTGATAGGCGCCGACCAGGAAGATGCCCAGCAGGTAGTCTTCACCGTCCTTCAGCGCGTGCACCGGCAGACTGGTTTCGATGCTCTGCTCGTCGACGTACTGCTTGATCTTTCCGTCCGAGTCACAAGTCAGGTCCTGCAGCACGGCGCGACGCAGCGGCTCCTCGTCGAGGCGGTGCAGCGGCAGGATCGGCAAAACCTGGCCGATGGCCCAGGTGTCCGGCAGGCTCTGGAATACTGAGAAGTTGCAGATGTACTTGTCGGCCAGCTTGTCATTGAGTTCGTCGAGCACCTGGCGGTGGGAGCGCTGGCGCGCCTTCAACGAGTTGTGCAGGCGACGGCACACGGCGAAGTAGCATTGCTCGGCCAGGGCTTTTTCCGCCAGGGTCAGCTTGCCGTCGGCATACTGGGAGGCCACATCGCTCATGTAGTGCGTGGCGCGCCAGTAGGTTTCGGTGACCATTTCGATATCGGTCGGGCCGAGCAGGTCCACCAGCCACTGCACGGTTTCCGGCAGCGCTTCCTTGTTCTCGATCTGCGGCACGTCGTCGTTGTGTTTCTCGACGTCGGTGACCTGCACCACCAGCATGGCGTGGTGCGCCGTCAGGGAACGGCCGCTCTCGGAGAAAATGTTCGGGTGCGGCAGGCTCTGCGCGTCGCAGAACTCCTTGAGCATGCCGACCACGACACCCGCGTAATCGTCCATGTCGTAGTTGATCGAACTGGCGTTACGCGAGTGCGTACCGTCGTAGTCGACGCCCAGGCCGCCGCCGACGTCGATGTGATCCACCGGCAGGCCGAGGTTGCGCAGTTCGCCGTAGTAGCGAATCGCCTCCTTGAAACCGTGCTGGTAGTCCGCCAGGTTGGCGATCTGCGACCCCATATGGAAGTGCAGCAGGCGAATGCCTTGATCCAGGCCGGCAGCACGGAAACGCTCGACCACTGACAGCAACTGCGCCGCCGACAGACCAAACTTGGATTTCTCACCACCGGTGTCCGCCCACTTGCTCGACGCCAGGGAGGACAAACGCACGCGCAGCCCGACCTGGGGCTTGACCTTGAGCGACGCCGCTTCTTCGATCACCAGGCCGACTTCGGACTCTTTCTCGATCACGATGAACACGTTGTGGCCGAGTTTCTGGCCCATCAGCGCCAGACGGATGAACTCACGGTCCTTGTAGCCGTTGCAGACGATGGTGCCGCCCTTCGGCGCCAGTGCCAGTACCGCCAGCAGTTCAGGCTTGGAGCCGGCTTCCAGGCCGATGGAGACGTTCTGGGTAGCGATGATGTTTTCGATCACCGCTTCCTGCTGGTTGACCTTGATCGGGTACAACGCGGTGTATTTGCTTTGGTATTCCAGGCGTTCGATGTTGGCGTCGAACGCACCGGTCAACTGACGCACGCGGTCTTGCAGAATGTCCGGGAAACGGACCAGCAGCGGCAAGGACAAGCCGCTTTTACGCAACTGGTCGACTTGCTCGAACAGGTCGATCGGCGCGCTGCTCGGGCCGTTCGGACGAACTTCGACGCGACCGGCGTCGTTGATCGCGAAATACCCGGCCCCCCAATGGCGAATCCCGTAAACACTGCGGCTGTCCGCAACTGTCCATTGGCTGCCATCGTCTTTGCGTGTGCGTCGTACGGACATCGAAGTCCCCTATAAAGAAGTCATAGTGCGTCGCCTGGATTCAGGCCGGCGCAGTCTAAAGAATGAAAATGACGGTTCGTCAACGAGGGGTAGACCCCGTCGACGGCAGTGAGTTTAGAAACCGGTCATGAACAGGCTCTGTGAAAACCATGATGACGACGCCAGACCTGACGTTCATCAGGACCGGGTCAAGCCACGGGTGGTTTTCACAGAGGCTGCTAGCCGCCGGATTTCTTCGCTTTGAAACCGTGTTTGGTCAACTCGGCCAAGAGTAGCTCGACATGGTCGCCCTGGATTTCAATGATCCCGTCTTTCAACGCCCCACCGGTGCCGCAACGTTTTTTCAACGTCGTGGCCAGCTCCTTGAGCGCGTCTTCAGCCAGCGGCACGCCGGTGATGGTCGTCACCGTCTTGCCGCCACGGCCCTTGCTTTCGCGACGCACGCGAGCGATGCCGTCGCCGGCCGGAATAACGGTCTGTTTGCAGATACAGGCGTCCACCGGTTTACTGCAATCCGGGCAATGACGACCTGCGTCGGTGGAAAATACCAGGCCACCGAGGGCGGCGAAGGATGCGGCTTTTTTGGCCACCGGCAATCCTCTTGGGAGGACAAAGACTGGTCGCAGCACTTGGGAAAGGCTATCGACCGCGAAACCCCACTCAGGCAGGGGCAGCGCTAGTGAAACAGTACATCACTGCAGGAGCTGGCTTGTCGGGTCGCCGCATCGCAGCGATGGACATCAACGATAACGCGCGGCACTCGGCAGCACGCGTCGTCCTTGCGTTTTTCGCGAACAGGCTCGCTCCTACAAAAGGTCGCGCAGTGTAACGGCAAAAACGCCGATTGCTAAGAGCCAATCGGCGCCAATTTACAGCTCTTTTGCGACGTCGCCGCCGCGGGCCCTGAGATAGCGTTTCAGCGCGGCCAATGAGTCCGGGCAATAAGGCTTTTCGTCGATTTCCCGAAGCACTTCGTCGATTGGCAGAAAACGCGCCTCAAGCACCTCCTCCGGTTGCAGGACCAACGGACCGTCCCACACCGCCGAAAACGCTGAGCACCAGAGCCGGTTGCCGGTGTCTTCGAAGAAAAAATGGTCATGGGCGGTCAATTCCACACCGCTCACGCCAAGCTCTTCTTCCAGCTCGCGGGCCGCCGACTCGGCATAACTTTCGTCGGCCAGCACCATACCACCCGCCGCGACGTCCCAATATCCGGGATAAATCGCTTTGCTCAGGGTTCGACGGTGCACGCAAAGCTCACCGGCGGAATTGAACAGCATGATGTAGGTGCCCCGCCCGATCAGCCCGCGCTCGCGCAGATCGGCACGCACCAAGGCTCCGAGCGGGTTGTCCTGCTCGTCGACCCAGGCGATCTGTTCAGCATCCGAAGCTGCCCGGTGGGCAGCCTCCTTGGCACTATCGACCATGACTCAGCCCTGATTCAGCAGTTGACGCAAATCGATCACCGCCGCATTGGCGCGGGAGATGTAGTTGGCCATGACCAGCGAGTGGTTGGCCAGCACACCGAAGCCGCTGCCATTGAGGATCATCGGGCTCCATACCGGTTCCTGCGAAGCTTCCAGTTCACGGATGATCTGGCGCACGCTGACCGTGGCGTTCTTCTTCGCCAGCACATCGGCGAAATCGACCTCGATAGCGCGCAGCAAGTGCGACAGGGCCCAGGCCTGACCACGGGCTTCATAGAATACGTTGTCGATCTGCATCCACGGGGTTTCGACGATTTCTTCGTCAACCTGCGGCGCCACACCCGGTGCCACGACTTCGGTTTTCAACGCCGTGTTGAGCTTGACTCGGCCGACGCTGGCCGACAGGCGTTGCGACAGCGACCCCAGGCGAGTCCCGACATCACCCAGCCAGTTGTTCAGGTTGTCGGCACGGGCATAGAACAGGGCCGTCTTCTGGTTCGGATCAGACAGGCGCGCCTGATAGCGACTCAGGGAATTGATGCCTTCCTGATACTCGGACTCACTGGACGGCAACACCCAGCTCTTATTGTCGAAGTTGAAACGCGGCTCGGCCTTGGCCAGATCGGCGTCTTCAGTGGACTGCGATTGCGAACGGGCGAAGTCCTTGCGCATCGCACGACTCAGATCACGCACCTGGACCAGCACGCCATATTCCCAGCTCGGCATGTTGTCCATCCACAGGCCCGGCGGGAAACGGTCGTTGGAAATGTAGCCGCCTGGCTTGTTCAGCAATGTACCGGCGACGGTCTTGAGGGTTTCGACCGTGGTATAGCCGACCACCATCTGCTTGCCTTCTTTCTCGGCCGCCATTTGGGCATTCTGCTGCACCGGAAACAGCGATGGCTCCTGGCTCCAGTACCAGCCCAGAATGCTCGTTACCACCAGGTAGATCACTAGCAGTGTGAGCAGCGCCCGACTGAACAACAGGCCGCCCAGATAACTGCGGGTAGCCGACTTCGGTTCAGCGGCACGTTCAGGCGCGCTACCGGCGCGGTTCTTCCAGTCCAGCATGGCGATATCCTTTCAATCACTTGGGTTCATCGGTTCGACCACAACCATACAACAACGTGCCTTGGCCCGGCACCCGCCGTTGGGTTGATGCTGAAAATTAGTCGCCTCGTTCGCGAAAAAACCCGGGGTTGCCGGCGGCTGACTATCAGGGCCGGTATTGATCGGTTGTTTTTTGCGACGACGGCTCAGGGCCTGACAGAAAGCTTGTAGGGGATTCCCCTACCTCCGAAAAACGAAAATCGTCGTCAATCCGTCCCGTCAAAACGCCGCGAATCGTTGCCGGGCAAGGCTGGAAAACCACCAGAATCGGCACCCTGCCAAACCAGAAAAACCCTGAAAGCCCCGATCTAAAAGGCCCTCCAAAGAACAGCCATTCAATTAAAGACCGAACAGTCACAAACTGAATGAAGGTGCTTTACAGATTATTGACTTACAACACTCATACAATCGAAAAGAGGTGCTAGCATAGAGCCACCAGTCGACCCTCAGCGTGCACCCTAACTAGTAGTCAGGATATGACCGAGCCAGAAGACCCCAGCCGCGAGCGCCTCAAGCATCACTTTGCCCAGCGGGTAATTCATCAAGCACGTCAGATTCTTGAGATATGGCA
This sequence comes from Pseudomonas fluorescens group sp. PF-1, assembly GCF_054481335.1. Lineage (NCBI taxonomy): Bacteria > Pseudomonadati > Pseudomonadota > Gammaproteobacteria > Pseudomonadales > Pseudomonadaceae > Pseudomonas > Pseudomonas fluorescens group sp. PF-1. The sequence goes on along the minus strand of NZ_JBTMNG010000002.1, from coordinate 987,979 downwards.
GCGCCTGCAGCGCAGCGAGTGGTCGACCAATGACCTGTCGGAACTGAGCGAGGCCAATCTGCGCCTGCTGCGTTTCGCCGAACGTTTCGAGCAACCGGAACACACGCAACTGGCCCGCCATATCAGCCAGTCGCTGGAAGCTGTCGACGCCAATCGCGGACGACTGAGCAGCGGCCTGATCACCGACCTCAATCGCTTGATGCAACGCTTGTCGCGTACCGGCCTACGTCATGGCGATCAGCTCGACCAAACCTTCCTGCCGCCCCTGCGCAAGCCGATCTACGTGATGCTGCAAGATCATGACCGTGCCGAACGTCTGGCCAAACAGCTTGAGTTCTTTGGCCTCAGCGCCCAGTCCCTGGACAGCGTGGCGGCGTTTCGTTCCTCAATGGTTGAGCGCCTGCCAGCGGCGATTGTCATGGACGTGGATTTCAGCGGCCCCGGCATCGGCCTGAAACTGGCCGCCGAAGCCCAGGAAGGCCTCGATCATCGTTTGCCGCTGTTGTTCTTCAGCCTGCACGAAACCGACACCCCGACCCGCCTCGCCGCAGTGCGAGCCGGTGGCCAGGAGTTTCTCACCGGTACCCTCGAAGCCTCGAGCCTGCTGGAGAAAATCGAAGTCCTGACCTGCGTCGCCCAGTACGAACCTTATAAAGTGCTGATCATCGACGACTCCCGCGCCCAGGCGCTGCACACCGAACGCCTCCTTAATAGCGCAGGGATCGTCACCCGGACCTTGATCGAGCCGATCCAGGCCATGGCCGAGCTGGCGGACTTTCAACCGGACCTGATCATCCTCGACATGTACATGCCGGCGTGCACCGGTACGGAACTGGCCAAGGTGATTCGCCACAACGACCGTTACGTCAGCGTGCCAATCATTTACCTGTCGGCCGAAGACGATCTGGACAAGCAACTCGACGCCATGAGCGAAGGGGGCGACGACTTCCTGACCAAGCCGATCAAGCCCCGGCACCTGATCACCACCGTGCGCAACCGCGCGGCACGGGCACGCAACCTCAAGGCACGGATGGTCCGCGACAGCCTCACCGGGTTGTACAACCACACCCACATTCTGCAATTGCTCGAAGACTGCTCGTTCCGCGCCCGCCGCGAGAACAAGCCGCTGAGCTTTGCGATGCTCGACATCGACCACTTCAAACGGGTCAATGACAGCCACGGCCATCCCATGGGCGACCGCGTGATCAAGAGCCTGGCCCTGTTTCTCAAGCAACGACTGCGCAAGACCGACTTTATCGGCCGTTACGGCGGCGAAGAGTTCGCCATCGTCATGCCCGACACAGACCTTGAGGCGGCCTACCGGGTACTCGATGAAATACGTCAGCGGTTTGCCGAAATTCATTACCCCGCTCAACCCCACGATCTTTGGTGCACCTTCAGTGCCGGGGTGGTCGAGTTGTGTGAACACTCGGACAGCCTGTTGATGGCCAGCCAGGCGGACGAGGCGCTCTATCGGGCCAAAGACGCCGGGCGCAATCGCGTACAGGCGGCCAGGACGTCAAAGCAAAGTGCCACTTTTTCATCGCAAATCACTCCATCAGTCATAACCCTGTAACAGAAACGCAATAAATTCAGGCGCTTATCAATCTGCCGTTGGTAGACACGATGCGCCTTAAGCTGCTGACCAATCTCAATACCCTTCTTTTAGTTGCCGTCTGCGTAGCCCTTGGCGCGACACTCTGGTGGTCGCAAAAGGCCCTCGAACGCCCCTATCTGTTGATGGAGCGATACCTCGGCCTGTCCCAGCGGTTTCAAAATGAAGTCGCGCGCAACGTCGAAGACTATCTCGCCAGCGGCGATGCCCTGCGCTTGAGCAGCGCCAGCCAGGCGATCGATGGTTTACAGAACGAACTCGGCGAATTGCCGCCGGCCCTGGCCGAAACCTTGCGCCCCAGCCTGTCGACCCTGGACGAATTCAGCAAAACCGACCTGCTCGCCGCCGGCAAACTCGCGGGAGACCCGCAAGCCCTGTTGCTGCAAGCCGAACGGGAACTCGGCGCCAGCCTTGACCAACTCAGCCAGTACGCCAGTGGCAACGCGGCTTACCTGACACCATTGCTCGCCGCCGCCCAGCACCTGGGCAAACTTTCCCTGGCTCGCGACAAACTGGTCAGCAGCGGCCGCAGCGAACTGGCTGCCGATGTCGAGCGCGAAGTCGCCAACATCCGTGCACAGGCTGAGCAGCTGGATGCCCTGCTACTGCTGGGCGTGGCCGTCAGCGCTGAATCGAATACGGATGATTTCGCCGCCATGATGGGGCTGGAAAACACTGAAAAAGCCGTTGCGGAAGATGCCGGCGTCGGCCTCAAGCGTGAACTGAACAGCCTCCTCACCCGCTACCCGGCGGAACTGGCGCGCACCCGCGAGCAGATCCAGAAACGCGCCGACCTCAGTGCCGCGACCCACCTGAAAATCACCGCCGTACAGCAAGCGATCGCCGGTCTTGAGCCCGTGGTACGCGCCCAACACGGACAGATCCAGAGCGAAGTGCGATTGATGCAAGGCGTGATGATCGGCCTGATTTTGCTGATCGCCCTGCTCATCGACACCCTGCAACGCAAGCTGGCCCGAACCCTGACCAACCTCGCTCCGGCCCTGTCCACCTGGGCCGAAGGCGATTTCAGTCGCGACATTCAATTGGGCAAAACCAACCGCGAACTGCAAGACATCGAAGCCTCGCTCAATCGCCTGCGCGCCTATCTGGTGGATCTGGTGGGCACCATCCGCCTCAACGCCGAGCAGGTCGCCGGCAGCAGCCGAACCCTGGCAGAGTTGAGCAATGACCTGCACAGCGGCGCCGAACATCAGGCCGGTGACACGGCCATGATCCGTGATTCGCTCAGCGAACTGGAAGCGACCATTCAACAAGTGGCCGGCGATGCCAGTCAGGCTGCCGATGCCAGCCGCCACGCTGGCCAGGCCGTCGCGCACGGGCAGCAAGTCATCGGCCTGAGCCTCACCGGCCTGCATGCGCTGGTGGGTGAAGTGCAAGGCAATGCGCAGATGATCGAACACTTGGCCGAGGAGTCGGCCACCATCGGCGGTGTGTTGACCGTGATCCGTTCGATTGCCGACCAGACCAACCTGTTGGCCCTGAACGCGGCCATCGAAGCCGCTCGCGCGGGGGAAATGGGGCGCGGCTTTGCCGTAGTGGCCGAAGAAGTGCGCTCCCTGGCACAACGCACCGCCGGCGCCACGGGAGAAATCCAGACCCTGATCGCCGGCCTGCAAACTGCCGCGCGGCAATCGGTCGAAGGCATGCGCGCCCAGGTCGAACACGCCGAAGCCACCGCCAACCAGGCCCAGGCGGCCGACGGTGCGCTGGATAAAATCGTCGGAGCGATCCAGACCATTTCCGAGACAGCCGTGCGCATTGCCGATGTCACCGCCCAGCAGAGTGGCGCTGTCAGCGAGATCCGCGATCACAGCGAGCGGATTCACCAACTGGGTGGGGATAACTTGCTGCGCATTGGCGAAGGGCGAGAGCAAGGGGAAAACCTGCTGGTGTTGGGCGGGCAACTGCATACGGCCGTTCAGGCGTTCCGCGTCTGACGAATTGCTATCGCGGGCAAGCCCGCTCCCACTGGATTCTTGGCAGTACACAATGTTTGTGTTCACTGAAGATCACTGTGGGAGCGGGCTTGCCCGCGATGGCGTCAGTTCACTCACCACACTTCCGTGGCTCTGCACACCGAACGACTGTCCGCTATCATGCCCCCAATTCCGATACGCGAGATTGTCATGCGCCGTTTGCTCTGCCTGCTGCTTTTAGTGCTCGCCCTGCCGGCCACCGCCACCGGGCTGCTGGAGAGTCGGCCCAGTTCGACGCTGGGTTCGATCAACAACAGCGCCGATTTCCTGCCGGTGCGCGAAGCCTTCCAGCTCAGCCTGGTGGAAAGCACGCCGCAATCGATCAAGCTGCGCTTCGTGGCCACCGAAGGTTATTACCTCTACCGCCACCGCTTTCAGTTTCGCGCCGACCCAGCCGATATCGTCCTCGGCACTGCACGACTGCCGGACGGGCAAAAGAAGCATGACGAGTACTTTGGCGACGTCGAGGTCTACCACGGCATTCTCGACGTGGAACTGCCGCGCACTGATCAACGCGCCTTTACCCTGGCCGTGACCTATCAGGGCTGTGCCGATAAAGGCCTGTGCTACCCACCCGAGACCGAGCGCCTGAACATCAATGGCAACGGCGCAACGACAGCCCGTGACTGGGGCTGGCGTGAACTGGCGCTGTTCTTTCTCGCGGGCCTGGGCCTGACCTTTACGCCCTGCGTACTGCCCATGCTGCCGATTCTTTCCGGTGTGGTGTTGCGCGGCCAGGTCGGTGGCTGGCGCGGGTTCAATCTGTCGTTGGCCTATGTACTGCCGATGGCCACCTGCTTCGCCCTCCTCGGGGCCTTGATGGGATTGTTTGGCGCGCAGCTCAACTTGCAGGCACGCCTGCAATCAGCCTGGGTGCTGGTGCCGTTCGCGATGTTTTTCGCCGTGTTCGCCCTGGCGATGTTCGGCGTGTTCGAACTCAAGTTGCCACACGCGATCAGCAGCCGACTCGATCGCATCGCCGGACGCACCGAAGGCGGTTCGTTGTGGGGCGCCGCCGTGCTGGGCGTGGTCTCGAGCCTGCTGGTTTCACCTTGCGTCTCGGCACCTCTGGCCGGCGCGCTGCTCTACATCAGTGCCAGCGGCGATGCCTTGGGCGGAGGCCTGAAACTGTTCATGCTCGGCCTCGGCATGGGTGCACCGTTGCTGCTGGTGGCCACGGGGGGAGCCGCCTGGTTGCCGAAGAGCGGGCCGTGGCTGGTCTACGTGAAAAACGCGATTGGCGTATTACTGCTCGGGCTGGCGATCGGCCTGTTCAGCCGCGTCATGCCCGGGCAGGTCACCTTGCTGTTGATCGGCTTGCTGGCCGGTGGTGTCGGCCTTTTCATGGGCGCGCTGGAGTTCGTCTACAAACCGCCTCGAAAACGCCTGGGTCAATTGCTCGGGTTGTTTCTGCTGTTTTATGCGCTGGCCTGCTGGTATGGCGCGTTCAGCGGACAGACCGATCCGTTCAACCCGATCGGCCAGACGCGCACGGTTGCCGGCAACCCGCCAGCGCCCAACAGCAATGCATGGCAGACCGTCAGCACCCCGGCCGACCTCGACCGCGCACTGGCCGAAGCCCGCGCGTCGGGCACTGCGCTGCTGCTCGACTGGTACGCCGACTGGTGCATCAGTTGCAAAGTCATCGAACACGAAGTGCTCAACGACTCCACGGTTGTTGAACGGCTCAAGCGCTACCGGCTGATTCGCTTCGACATCACCGCCAGCAATGCCGAGCAACGCGCCCTGCTCGACCGCTACAAACTGTTCGGGCCTCCGGCACTGATGTTTTTCGGCAAGGACGGCATCGAACGTGCCGAAGTGCGGGTGATCGGCGAGATCAATGCGGCGGACTTCGCCGAACGTGTCGCCAGGGCGAATGACCAGATTTAATCAAGCGGTCATATAACTCGCGCAAACATCGGGCATCGTGCTGGCTATTGCAGAGAACTGGACAGTCACAAAGGCTTTGCGGCATAGTCGCCGGGTTCTGACAATTGCACACGGATAACAAAGGAACAGCCGATGGCGACCCTACTGGTTCTGCACGGACCCAACCTGAACTTGCTTGGCACCCGTGAACCGGGCACCTACGGCGCCACGACACTGGCGCAGATCAACCAGGACCTGGAACGCCGGGCCAGTGAAGCCGGCCACCATTTGCTGCACCTGCAAAGCAATGCCGAGTACGAATTGATCGACCGCATCCACGCCGCTCGCACTGAAGGCGTGGATTTCATTTTGATCAACCCAGCAGCTTTTACACATACAAGTGTCGCATTACGTGACGCGTTGCTGGCGGTGAGCATCCCATTCATCGAAGTGCATTTGTCTAACGTGCACAAACGCGAACCTTTCCGCCATCACTCTTACTTCTCCGACGTAGCGGTGGGAGTGATCTGCGGCCTTGGCGCCAGCGGTTATCGACTGGCCCTGGAGGCCGCCCTAGAGCAGCTTGAAAAACAGGCAACAGCTTGAACAACAAGCGTTAAACGCCCCTGACCGACCCTTGGGAGTTGATGATTCATGGATATCCGTAAAGTTAAGAAACTGATCGAATTGCTGGAAGAGTCCGGCATCGACGAGCTCGAGATCAAGGAAGGCGAAGAGTCCGTACGCATCAGCCGTCATAGCAAGACCCCGGCTCAGCAGTACTACGCACCGGCTCCAATGCATGCCCCGGCTGCCGCGCCTGTCGCTGCTGCTCCGGCTGCCGCTGCCGCCCCTGCTGCTGCGGCCGCACCAGCGCTGAACGGCACCGTTGCCCGTTCGCCGATGGTCGGCACGTTCTATCGCAAGTCTTCGCCAACCTCGCCGTCCTTCGTTGAAGTCGGCCAGACTGTGAAGAAAGGCGACACCCTGTGCATCGTTGAAGCCATGAAGATGATGAACCACATCGAAGCTGAAACCAGCGGTGTGATCGAATCCATCCTCGTCGAAGACGGCCAGCCGGTTGAGTACGACCAACCGCTGTTCACCATCGTTTGAACCGCGGAGAGCCTTTGATGACTGCGAAGTTGGAAAAAGTTCTGATCGCCAACCGCGGTGAGATCGCACTGCGGATTCTGCGCGCCTGCAAAGAGATGGGCATCAAGACCGTCGCCGTTTATTCCAAGGCTGACAAGGAACTGATGCACCTGGGCCTGGCAGACGAGTCCGTCTGCATCGGTCCTGCATCGGCCGCCCAATCTTACCTGCACATCCCGGCGATCATCGCCGCGGCCGAAGTGACCGGCGCCACCGCCATTCACCCAGGCTACGGTTTCCTCGCGGAAAACGCCGACTTCGCCGAACAGGTCGAGAAATCCGGCTTCGCCTTCATCGGCCCGAGAGCTGAAACCATCCGCCTGATGGGCGACAAGGTTTCGGCCAAGCACGCCATGATCGCCGCCGGTGTGCCTACCGTTCCGGGTTCCGACGGCCCGCTGCCGGAGGACGAAGAAACCGCCCTGCGCATCGGCCGTGAAGTCGGTTACCCGGTGATCATCAAAGCCGCTGGCGGCGGTGGTGGTCGCGGCATGCGCGTTGTGCACAAGGAAGAAGACCTGATTTCCTCGGCGAAACTGACCCGCTCCGAAGCGGGCGCAGCGTTCGGCAACCCGATGGTCTATCTGGAAAAATTCCTGACTAACCCGCGCCACGTGGAAGTCCAGGTACTTTCCGACGGACAGGGCAACGCCATCCATCTGGGCGACCGCGACTGCTCGCTGCAACGCCGCCACCAGAAAGTTCTCGAAGAAGCGCCGGCACCGGGCATCGACGAGAAGGCTCGCCAGGAAGTCTTCGCCCGCTGCGTCAAGGCGTGCATCGATATCGGCTACCGTGGCGCAGGCACCTTCGAGTTCCTGTACGAGAACGGTCGCTTCTACTTCATCGAGATGAACACTCGCGTCCAGGTAGAGCACCCGGTATCGGAAATGGTCACCGGCATCGACATCGTCAAGGAGATGCTGAGCATCGCCGCCGGCAACAAGCTGTCGTTCACCCAGGATGACGTGGTCATCCGCGGTCACGCGCTGGAATGCCGGATCAACGCCGAAGACCCGAAAACCTTCATGCCGAGCCCTGGCACGGTCAAGCATTTCCACGCCCCGGGCGGCAACGGCGTTCGCGTCGATTCGCACCTGTACAGTGGTTATGCCGTTCCGCCGAACTACGATTCGTTGATCGGCAAGCTGATCACCTACGGTGCAACCCGCGACGAAGCCATGGCGCGCATGCGCAATGCCCTGGACGAGATCGTGGTCGACGGGATCAAGACCAACATCCCGCTGCACCGCGACCTGACTCGCGATGAAGGCTTCTGCAAAGGGGGCGTGAACATTCACTACCTCGAGCACAAGCTGGCGGGCGAGAAGCACTAAGCTTCGACCTCATCAACAAGGCCGCCTTCGGGCGGCCTTGTTGTTTCCGGAGGGCCAACCCACTCCCACAAACCCCCCGCGCTCGCGTAAACTTGCGCGCTTCTCGCAGCCCGCTAGGCTGCAATCAATACTTTTCAAAGGTGCCCGCCATGCCTTGGCTGCAAGTCCGTCTCGCCATCAGCCCAGAACAAGCCGAAACCTATGAAGACGCTTTCCTTGAAGTGGGCGCCGTGTCGGTGACCTTCATGGACGCCGAAGATCAGCCGATCTTCGAGCCGGAACTCAATACCACGCCACTGTGGTCGCACACCCACCTGCTGGCCCTGTTCGAAGGCGGCACGGAAGCTGGCCCGGTACTGGCCCATCTGGAACTGCTGACCGGCAGCCCATTGCCCGAGCACCACAGCGAAGTGATCGAAGACCAGGACTGGGAACGCAGCTGGATGGACAACTTCCAGCCGATGCGTTTTGGCCAGCGCCTGTGGATCGTGCCGAGCTGGCACGCCGCCCCCGAACCTGAGGCGGTCAACCTGTTGCTGGACCCGGGCCTGGCGTTCGGCACCGGCACCCACCCCACCACCGCGCTGTGCCTGGAATGGCTCGACGGCCAGGACTTGAAAGGTTGCAATGTGCTGGACTTCGGGTGTGGCTCGGGGATTCTGGCAATCGCCGCCCTCCTGCTGGGTGCGAAGGAAGCCGTGGGCACCGACATCGACGTTCAGGCGCTGGAAGCCTCCCGCGACAACGCCGGACGCAACAATATTGCCGAAGAGCTCTTCCCGCTGTATCTGCCGGAAGATTTGCCGCAGGTTCAGGCCGACGTGCTGGTCGCCAACATTCTCGCCGGCCCGCTGGTGTCCCTGGCACCGCAGCTGTCCGGACTGGTCAAGACGGGCGGTCGCCTGGCGCTGTCGGGCATCCTTGCCGAGCAAGGCGAAGAAGTGGCCGCCGCCTATGCCAAGGACTTCGACCTGGATCCGATCGCCAATCGCGATGGCTGGGTGCGCATAACCGGCCGTCGGCGCTAGAATGAGCCTCTGCATAATCCGGATCGCCGCATGACCGACAGCTTCGTCACTCAGTGCCCGCATTGCCAAACCAGCTTCCGCGTCAGCCATGCTCAGTTGAGCGTGGCTCGCGGCGTTGTTCGCTGCGGCTCATGCCTGCAGGTGTTCAATGCCGCCAAGCAGTTGCTTGAGCAGGCCGGCAAAGAACCTGTCGCACCGGTCGTCCCGGCCATCGTCGAAGCACCGCCACCCGCAGAACCCCGCGCCATCAGCCAAAAACAATGGACGGCCGCCGAGCTGGACCTCGACAGCCTCGACCTCGACGAAGAGCTGGCCCGACTCGAGCAGCGGGAAATCCAGCCGACCACGGAGTTCACCCGGCATCGCGAAGACACGCTCAGCGCCCGTCGCGACACCGCCGAGACCGAAGAGCCCTGGTCCGACAGCCTGTTCAGCGAATCGGCTGCCGATCGTGCCCAGACCGAAGAAGAGGATTTGCCGGAACCGGAGCAGGTCCCGAACAAACCCTCGCGCACTGAACCTTCGCTGTCCCTGGAACCCGTAGAACCGGAGGACGAAGCAACACCGCCACAACTGCGCCTGCACGACCCGCTCGACACACCGGTTCATCATGAACGCCTGTCGGCCACTGCAAGCGACGAACATGACGACGACCTGCCCTCGATCGAGCCATTGCGCAAGCGCCGCGAACGCAGTGAACCCGGCGTGCGCACCGACGTGTTGCAAGACCTGACCGACGATCCGCTGCAACTGGACTGGCAACAACGTCGCTCCCCGTGGGGTCGCCGACTCTTCTGGCTACTGTTGATCGTGCTCGGCGCTGGTGCGCTCGTCGGCCAGTACGTTGCTTACCACTTCGATGAACTGGCACGTCAGGACCAATACCGTCCGTGGTTCCAGCAACTGTGCCCGCAAATCGGCTGCACAGTGCCATCCAAAGTCGACATCGCGAAAATCAAAAGCAGCAACCTGGTGGTGCGCAGTCACCCGGAATTCAACGGCGCCCTGGTGGTCGACGCGATCATCTACAACCGCGCGCCTTTCTCCCAGCCATTCCCGTTGCTGGAACTGCGCTTTGCCGACCTCAATGGCCATCTGATCGCCAGCCGTCGCTTCAAGCCCGGCGAGTACCTGAGCGGCGACCTCGAAGGCATGGCCGAAATGCCCCCGCAGACACCGATCCACATCGCACTGGACATTCTCGATCCAGGCGCCAAAGCGGTGAACTACAGCCTCAGCTTCCACTCACCGGAGTGAAACGGTTCACCGATCCTGAATTGACGACAACTTTCTGACTTTACCCGCCCGGACCAAACCGCTGGCGATAACAGAATAACTGTTCAGATTTTGTTCAATTCAGCCTTTATCCAGTCATCGAGAGCGGGTATCATGCCAACCCTTTTTCGAACTCTCATGATCCGGCCCCACAACAGGGAAGTCCTATGTCGGCGGTACGCATCGGCCCATACACATTACACAACGGCTTGATTCTCGCCCCAATGGCGGGCGTCACCGACCAACCCTTTCGTCAGCTGTGCAAGCGACTGGGCGCGGGGCTAGTAGTCTCCGAGATGGTCACCAGCGACATGAGTTTGTGGAACACCCGCAAGTCGCGCATGCGCATGATCCACGAAGGCGATCCCGAGCCACGCTCGGTACAGATCGCCGGTGGTGACGCACAGATGCTGGCGGATGCGGCCCGGGCCAACGTCGAGCTGGGCGCACAGATAATTGATATCAACATGGGCTGTCCGGCAAAAAAAGTCTGCAACAAGGCTGCCGGCTCCGCACTGTTGAAGGATGAGGCATTGGTTACCGAGATCCTGCAGGCCGTCGTGGCTGCGGTTGATGTGCCGGTGACCCTGAAGATCCGTACCGGCTGGGACCGGGACAACAAGAATGGCCTGACCGTGGCGAAGATCGCTGAACAGGCGGGCATTTCGGCGCTGGCGGTCCATGGCCGCACCCGTGCCGATCTGTACACCGGTGAAGCCGAGTACGACACCATCGCCGCAATCAAGCAGGCGGTGTCGATGCCGGTCTTTGCCAATGGCGATATCGACTCGCCAGAGAAGGCCCGATACGTGCTCGATGCGACCGGTGCCGATGGCCTGCTGGTTGGTCGGGCCGCCCAGGGACGGCCATGGATTTTTCGCGAGATCGACCATTTCCTGCGAACCGGCGAGAAGCTCCCGGCGCTGGAACTGATCGAAGTGGAACGCATACTGCTAGAGCATCTGGCTGCGCTTCACGCCTTCTACGGAGACGTGATGGGCGTACGCATTGCTCGAAAGCATGTGGGCTGGTATCTCGCAACCTTGCCGGGCGCCAGGGAGTTTCGCGCCCACTTCAATCGTTTGGAAGATACGGAAGCACAATGCGCCAACGTTCAGGGCTTCTTCGCAGAACGTTACAAGAGCCTGACAGGGGACGGAGAGGGGGTGGCCGCATGACGATGATGACCGAGACTTTAGTGAGTGGAACAACACCCGTGAGCGACAACGTGAATTTGAAACAGCACCTCAATACCCCGAGTGAAGAAGGCCAGACCCTTCGCGGGAGTGTCGAGAAAGCGCTGCACAATTATTTCGCCCACCTTGAGGGCGCTGCCGTCACGGATGTGTACAACCTGGTGCTCTCCGAAGTCGAGGCTCCCCTGCTCGAGTGCGTGATGAACTACGTCAAGGGCAACCAGACCAAAGCCAGCGAGATGCTCGGGCTGAACCGAGGCACGCTGCGCAAGAAACTCAAGCAGTACGATTTGCTGTAAGCATTCAATCAAACCAGAAAGGCGCCCGCGTAAAACCGGTCGCCTTTTTTGCTGACTCCTTTGCTTTTGATGGAAATTGAAATGACCGACCAGACTACCCGCCTGCCGATCCGCCGCGCCTTGATCAGCGTTTCCGACAAGACCGGGATCCTCGAATTCGCCAAAGAACTTGAAGCACTGGGCGTCGAGATCCTCTCCACCGGCGGGACGTTCAAGCTGCTGCAGGACAACGGCGTTGCCGCAGTGGAAGTCGCTGATTACACCGGCTTTGCCGAAATGATGGACGGTCGGGTGAAAACCCTGCACCCGAAAATCCACGGCGGGATCCTGGGTCGTCGCGGTATCGACGACGCCATCATGAACGAGCACGGCATCAAGCCGATCGACCTGGTAGCAGTTAACCTCTACCCGTTCGAAGCCACCATCAACAAGCCAGGCTGCGACCTGCCGACCGCGATCGAAAACATCGACATCGGCGGCCCGACCATGGTTCGTTCGGCAGCGAAGAACCACAAAGACGTGGCCATCGTGGTCAACGCCAGCGATTACGCCGACGTCCTGGAAAACCTCAAGGCCGGCGGCCTGACGTACGCCCAGCGTTTCGACCTGATGCTCAAGGCCTTCGAACACACCGCTGCCTATGACGGCATGATCGCCAACTACATGGGCACCGTGAACCAGGCCGCTGATACCCTCAGCACTGAAGGTCGCAGCGAATTCCCGCGCACCTTCAACAGCCAGTTCATCAAGGCCCAGGAAATGCGCTACGGCGAGAACCCGCACCAGAGCGCGGCGTTCTACGTGGAAGCCAAGCCTGCCGAAGTCGGCATCGCCACCGCGACCCAGCTGCAGGGCAAGGAACTGTCGTACAACAACGTGGCCGACACCGATGCCGCGCTGGAATGCGTGAAGAGCTTCGTCAAGCCAGCCTGCGTGATCGTCAAGCATGCCAACCCGTGTGGCGTGGCCGTCAGCCCGGACGCCGAAGGCGGTATCCGCAAGGCCTACGACCTGGCCTACGCCACCGACACCGAATCCGCTTTCGGCGGCATCATCGCGTTCAACCGCGAGCTGGATGCTGAAACCGCCAAAGCCATCGTCGAGCGTCAGTTCGTCGAAGTCATCATTGCCCCGAGCGTCAGCGAAGAAGCCCGCGCCATCGTGGCCGCCAAAGCCAACGTACGCCTGCTGGCCTGCGGCGAGTGGTCGGCTGACCGCTCGGCGGCCTGGGACTACAAACGCGTCAACGGTGGCCTGCTGGTGCAGAGCCGCGACATCGGCATGATCAGCGCCGACGACCTGAAAGTCGTGACCAAACGCGCACCGACCGAACAGGAAATCCACGACCTGATCTTCGCCTGGAAAGTCGCCAAATACGTTAAATCCAACGCCATCGTCTACGCCAAGAACCGTCAGACCATCGGTGTCGGCGCTGGCCAGATGAGCCGCGTGAACTCGGCACGTATCGCCGCGATCAAGGCAGAACACGCTGGCTTGCAGGTAGCCGGTTCGGTAATGGCTTCCGACGCATTCTTCCCGTTCCGCGATGGTCTGGACAATGCGGCCAAGGCCGGTATCACTGCGGTGATCCAGCCAGGCGGCTCGATGCGTGACAACGAAGTGATTGCAGCCGCCGACGAAGCCGGCATCGCCATGGTGTTCACCGGCATGCGCCACTTCCGTCACTAAGTACACGATCAACTGTGGGAGCTGGCCTGCCAGCGATAGCATCCCCTCGGCTTAGCTGATAAACCGAGTTGCCTGCATCGCCGGCAAGCCAGCTCCCACAGAAAAGCACCTCTGCGGTGCTCAACAGAATTAGCGTCATCCGAGGTTTTTGAAATGAATGTTTTGATCATTGGCAGCGGTGGCCGTGAACACGCCCTGGCCTGGAAAGTGGCTCAGGATCCGCGTGTGCAGAAGGTTTTCGTGGCTCCGGGCAACGCCGGCACCGCCATTGAAGCCAAGTGCGAGAACGTCGCCATCGATGTGCTGGCGCTTGAGCAACTTGCAGACTTTGCCGAGAAAAACGTTTCCCTGACCATCGTCGGCCCTGAAGTACCGCTGGTCGCTGGTGTCGTCGATCTGTTCCGCTCCCGCGGCCTCGACTGCTTCGGCCCGACCGCCGGTGCCGCTCAACTGGAAGGTTCGAAAGCGTTCACCAAGGACTTCCTGGCTCGCCACAAGATCCCGACCGCCGACTACCAGAACTTCACCGAGATCGAGCCAGCCCTGGCTTATCTGCGTGAAAAAGGCGCGCCAATCGTGATCAAGGCCGATGGCCTTGCCGCTGGTAAAGGCGTGATCGTTGCCATGACCCTGGCCGAAGCCGAAGACGCCGTACGCGACATGCTGGCGGGCAACGCTTTCGGCGACGCCGGCTCCCGCGTGGTGATCGAAGAGTTCCTGGACGGCGAAGAAGCCAGCTTCATCGTCATGGTTGACGGCAAGAACGTCTTGCCGATGGCCACCAGCCAGGACCACAAACGCGTCGGTGACGGCGATACCGGCCCGAACACGGGCGGCATGGGTGCCTACTCCCCTGCTCCGGTGGTCACCAACGAAGTGCATCAGCGCGTCATGGACCTGGTGATCTGGCCGACGGTTCGCGGCATGGCCGAGGAAGGTAACGTCTACACTGGTTTCCTGTATGCCGGTCTGATGATCGACAAGGCTGGTAACCCAAAAGTTATCGAATTCAATTGCCGTTTCGGCGACCCTGAGACCCAGCCGGTCATGCTGCGCCTGCAGTCGAGCCTGGTACTGCTGGTCGAAGCAGCCCTGGCCCAGGCGCTGGACAAAGTTGAAGCGCAATGGGATCCACGTCCGAGCGTCGGTATCGTTCTGGCCGCTGGCGGCTATCCAGGTGACTACGCCAAAGGCGCGGCCATCAAAGGCCTGGACGCAGCCGCGACACTGGAAGGCAAAGTCTTCCACGCCGGTACTGCACTCAAGGACGGACAAGTCGTGACGGCCGGCGGTCGGGTGCTGTGCGCCACCGCCATGGGCGCAAGCGTCGATGCCGCTCAACAGCAGGCATACAAGCTGGCAGCCAAAATTGATTGGGAAGGCTGTTTCTATCGCAAGGACATTGGCTACCGTGCCATTGCCCGCGAGCGTGGCGAAAATCAGGAATAAGCTACCCATTCAGCCGGGCAAGGGCTTCGAGCCCTTGCCTGACTATTCCGGCGCCGCGCATAGTTATATTCTGGCATCAACCTACGAAGGGATTTCGCCGTGCGCTGGCTCAGGATTGCCATAGGTTTTACCGTCACTCTGCTGACCTTGCTCTGCATGCTTACGGCTCAGGCCGCACAAGGCAGCGGCTGGTCCGTTTTGCTCGACGAACAGGGCGACCTGCAGCTGAGCGACATCCGTTCCACACGCTATACCAATCAATTCAGCCCTATCGAACTCGACGAGCTCACCGCCGCCGAGCCCGAAGGCGCACTCTGGCTGCGGTTCCGGCTTGCTCCCGGCAAGCATGAACAGTTGCTCCGGGTGTTCGCACCCGATTTGCTGCACTTCAATATGTATGTGCTGGACGGCGACAAGCTGATCGAGCAATCGAAGACAGGCAGCGAACAAACCAGTACCGATCGACCTTTGCCCAGCAGCGACCTGATGCTGCCGTTGCCGCAAAGCGACAAGCCTCTCGACGTTTACCTGCGGCTGGTTTCCGAACACCAGCTACGCCCTTACATCACCTTGCAATCAGCGGTCATGACCGCAGCCAACCAGAGCCAGACGCTGATCTACGGCCTGCTGTTGGGCTGCATTGGCATGCTGATCCTGCACAACCTCATCCGTTACGCCTACACCCGCTCACGCAGCAGCCTGTGGCTGGCGGCATCCGAAGGCTGCCTGATGCTCAGCCTGGTCCTGCTGTTGAACCTGGCCGGCCCCTGGCTTGCGGAGTGGCAAGCGGTGAAAACCCCTGGCGCGTACCTCGCCTTGTTGCTGACGGCACCCTGCGGCCTGATGTTTGCGCTACGCTTCTTCGCCCCCCTCGGTTTCCACCCGCTGAACAAAGTGATCGCGGGCGAAATTCTGTTGATCGCGATCTCAGGGCTGCTACTGCTGTTCGTCAACACGCTGCCGTTGAACTTCATCACCTACGGACTGGTGGCCCTTGCAGGCTTGACGATGCTGTTCGTCAGCGCCTTCCACTGGCAGAAAGGCTATCGCCCGGCGCGGCTGTTCGTGGCCGCCATGGTGGTGTTCAACCTCGGCGTACTGATCATCCTGCCTGCCCTGCTGGGGCTGACCCACATCGAACCCCATGGCCTGATCACCACCCTGCTGGCATTCATTTGCATCAGTGGCCTGCTGATGAGCATCGCCTTGAGCGAGCGCCAGCGCAGCATCACCGAAGACCGCTTCAGCATCAGTCGCGACCTGGCCGCCAGCAACGCCGAAATCAACGCCAAGGCAGAGTTTCTGGCGAAGATCAGCCATGAGATCCGCACCCCGATGAACGGCGTACTGGGGATGACCGAGCTGTTGCTGGGCACGCCACTTTCGGTCAAGCAGCGCGACTACGTGCAGACGATTCATAGCGCCGGCAACGAACTGCTGACGCTGATCAACGAAATTCTCGACATCTCCAAGCTCGAATCCGGACAGATCGAACTGGACGATGTGCAATTCGACCTCAACGCCCTGATCGAAGACTGCCTGAGCATCTTCCGCGCCAAGGCCGAACAGCAGAACGTCGAATTGATCAGCTTCATCCAGCCTCAAGTGCCGCGGGTCATCAGCGGTGATCCGACACGTTTGCGCCAGACCCTGTTGAGCCTGGTTGAAAACGCCCTTAAAAAGTCCGATGAAGGCGAAATCCTGATCGTCGTCGCGCTCGACGAACGCAGTCCCAAACCACGCCTGCGCATTGCCGTACAGGACAGCGGCGAACCCATGG
Source organism: Pseudomonas fluorescens group sp. PF-1 (assembly GCF_054481335.1). NCBI lineage: Bacteria > Pseudomonadati > Pseudomonadota > Gammaproteobacteria > Pseudomonadales > Pseudomonadaceae > Pseudomonas > Pseudomonas fluorescens group sp. PF-1. The sequence goes on along the minus strand of NZ_JBTMNG010000002.1, from coordinate 971,287 downwards.
ACGCTGAAGAGCGTGACGCGCTGATGCACGCCGAATTGCACAGCAAGCATTTCCTCTCGACCAACCGGCTGGGCGGTAATCTGGGCCTTGTCATTGCCCGTCAGTTGATTCGCCTGATGCACGGCGAGTTCGGCATCAAGAGTGGCACCAACCAGGGCAGCACACTGTGGCTGACCTTGCCGCTGGACCCTGACCGTCTCGAACACCCGACGTCCGACCTCGACGGTCCTTTGCAGGGCGCACGGGTGTTGGTGGTGGACGACAACGACACCTGCCGCAAAGTGCTGGTGCAGCAATGCAGCGCCTGGGGCCTGAACGTCAGCGCCGTACCCTCCGGCAAGGAAGCGCTGGCCTTACTGCGCACCAAGGCGCACCTGCGCGACTACTTCGACGTGGTCCTGCTGGACCAGAACATGCCCGGCATGACCGGCATGCAACTGGCCGCCAAGATCAAGGAAGACCCGAGCCTGAACCATGACATCCTGCTGATCATGCTCACCGGCATCAGCAATGCGCCGAGCAAGATCATCGCACGCAACTCAGGAATCAAACGCATCCTCGCCAAACCCGTGGCCGGTTACACCCTCAAGACAACCCTGGCCGACGAGTTGACCCAGCGCAACAAGGGCCTCGCCGTGATGCAGCAGCCATTGGGTCCACCTCTGCCGATCAAGGTCCCCAGCGATTTCCGCATTCTGGTGGCCGAAGACAACAGCATCTCGACCAAGGTCATCCGCGGCATGTTGGGCAAGCTCAATTTGCAACCGGACACCGCCAGCAATGGCGAAGAAGCCCTGCAGGCCATGAAGGCCCAGCGTTATGACCTGGTACTGATGGATTGCGAGATGCCGGTCCTCGATGGCTTCTCGGCCACCCAGCAATTGCGTGCCTGGGAAGTCGGCAACCAGCGCACTCGCACGCCCGTGGTGGCATTGACCGCGCACATTCTCGCCGAGCACAAGGAGCGCGCGCGCCAGGCCGGCATGGACGGACACATGGCCAAACCCGTCGAATTGTCGCAATTGCGCGAACTGATCGAACACTGGGTTGCCCAGCGTGATCAACAAGACCGCGCCACGACCCCAACGTCCTGAGCCGACAGACCCCGCAACGCCTGATAGACTCCCCTCCTCGACTTCCCTCGCCAGTGAGCCTGCACCATGCTTCACGTGTTGTTCAGTGTTTACCTGAAGATGCTGGTGCTCTACAGCCCGTTCTTCGTATTGTCCTGCTTCATCAGTCTCACCCGCGGTTACTCGCGCAAGGAACAGCGTCGCCTGGCCTGGAAAGTGGCAATCGCCACGCTGGTTTCCAGCGTCTTGCTGTACCTGTTCGGGAGAGTGATTTTCAGCGTCTTCGGCATCACTGTGGATGCGTTCCGCATCGGTGCCGGTAGCGTGCTGTTCATCTCGGCACTCGGCATGGCGCAAGGCAAGTCGGCAGTGCAAACCGACAACGTGCAACAGGACGTGACCATCGTCCCGCTGACCATCCCGCTGACGGTCGGCCCCGGCACCATCGGTGCCTTGCTGGTCATGGGTGTAAGCCAGCCGCACTGGGACGACAAGCTCACCGCAATCCTCAGTATTGCCCTGGCCAGTTTCACGGTCGGCGTGGTGCTGTACCTGGCCAATCATATCGAGCGCATTCTCGGCGATCAGGGATTGCAGATCGTCAGCCGGTTGATGGGGTTGTTCGTGTGTGCGTTGGCGGCGCAGATTATTTTCACCGGGGTCAAGGGCTATCTGATTCCTTGACTGGCACCGCCCGCTCCGCGACTTCACTCGGGAGAGATAACGCCAGCATCAATCAACGAGCCATTTTTCAGACGGGCCAGAGGCAGCAGATGCCTCTGACCCTTTCGTGTTACTTGCGACGCCTGAAACGCTTGACCAAAATTTCCTTTCGATGCTCGCCAAGATACTCTTCAATGTCCGCCCTTATTTCCGCATATCGGGCAGGATTGAAGGTGACGAACGACTTCCCGTGAAAAATATCCAGCGAGGAAGTTTTCCAGTCGACAAACAGCACGCCCCCCTCACGGCCTCCACCTTGATGATCAACAGCGGCTAGCGCAACCAGGATAATTCCATTAGACATTTGTTCGCAGGGAATCGTGGACAAACGTACGCCTTTAGCACTCTTCGCCCCTATATTCAGCAAGTTAATGGCTTCAGGCTCTTTCTTTAGTGCGTCCAATGTAGAGTTCGCGACCGCACTAAGCACCGCGGCGCCTGGGAAGGCCGCTTTGGCCGCCTCGACGGCAGCCCGGACAATATCAACCATGACATTATCGATTTCCAGCTTCAGCGACATTGCGCTGTACTTCGAGTAGCCTTTATCTGGAACAAAACATCCCAGGTCTTCCATGCACGTCGTAAAGGCGTGATACCAGGCCTTGGGATCTTTATTTCCTGGAACTTCGTAATTAGCCTCCATTTTCGACATGGTGATCAAGTTCTCGATAATCGCCATGTTCTCAATGCTTATCTTGTCACCATAACCAATCAGGCTATTGCCGAGCACCAGTGCATCCAGCTCTTTTGTTGGACTCGTTGCAACCGTCGACGGCACCGACCTTTTAAGCCGCTTGCCTGCCACGGCTTTTTTGCGTCTTTCAACGCGCGCCCTTACCAGATCGATACGTTCAGAAACGCTTAAAGAACTTTCAAACTCACTCACAATAATATCCTTTTATTTATTAATAACCGCTCCCTCCCGGAGCGAATCAAATCTAACGCGACCACACTCAACCAACAACCATAACTAAATACAACATATGTAGCGCGCATCAAATAATCATGCACACAATTACGACCACAACAAAAAGCTCACAAAACAAACCGGACCGCCACCGAACAATAGTTCGGGCGATCCGGGGTTATTCGATACAAAAAATGAAGCCGTTATTATCGGGCGGGATTGAGCTTATCGCCGTAGCTACGTGGCGTGTACACCCAGGTACTACCGCCTGGGCGAGGAATCACACGAGTCGTCGAGGAGCCAATGAGCACCATCGTTCGCATGTCCACCTGATCGGCAGTCAATTGCCCGAGTGTCGTCACCCGCAAGGTCTGACCCGGGCGACCGATATCGCGCCCCAGCACGACTGGCGTTTCAGGTGTGCGATGCCTGGCGACGATGTCCAGCGCCTGCCCCAGCTGCCAAGGGCGCGAGCGCGAGATCGGGTTGTAGAACGCCAGGGCCAGGTCCGCCTGGGCCGACAGATCCAGGCGCTTTTCGATGATCGACCAGGGTTTGAGGTTGTCCGACAGCGACAACACGCAGAAGTCATGACCCAGCGGTGCGCCTGCTTGTGCGGCAGTTGCCAGCGACGCGGAAACGCCCGGCAGGATCTCAAGATCGACGTTGTGCCAATGGACGTCCGTAGACTCGTCGAGCGCTTCCAGCACGGCGGCAGCCATGGCAAAGACACCCGGATCGCCAGACGACACCACCACCACCGACCGCCCTTGGGCCGCCAGTTCGAAGGCGTGGCGAGCGCGCTGCATTTCTTCACGGTTGTCGGTGCAATGCAGCACTTGATCAGCCCGGAATGGCCCGGCCATGCGCACATAGGTTTCATAACCCAGCACATCGTTGGCACGCGCCAGTTCGGCCTTCACCGCCGGGACCATCAGCTCGGCCGCACCGGGCCCCAGCCCGATCACGGCCAGGCGCCCACGAGGTCGGCCGATCTGCAGCGGGTCCACTGGCTGTTCGGCGATCGCTACGCTGATGGTTTCATCGCCAGCGATGGAAACAGCCTGCCCGATGGCATCGCGGGCCAGCTCGCTGAGCGTTCCAACTGCGCTGGAAAAACGCAGGGGGACGCCCAATTCGAGTGCGGCTTCACGCAGAGCCGGGTCAGCCATTTCCGTGTCGGCAGCCAACAGGCAGGCCAGCGATTGCCGGGCAATATTGGCCTGATGCAAAACATCACCAATCACCTTCGGCAAATCCGCAACGCCGGGCCTTACCGCGACCACCACGCAACGTGGATAGATCAGCAGTTCATTGGCCGCGACCGCTCGCTCGGCATGGCCGACATGAACGGTCAACCGCGCCTGCCCGTCCTCAGGCAACTGCGCCTGCGCCAGCCAGGGCGCCGAACCTTCGATGCGCACCGTTTCACCGGCCAGCAAATCGGAGACGAAACGCTTGCCCAGCTCCAGGTCACCCAAGGCATAGCCGCTGGGTGGATTGAGCAGGCAAGTGCCAAAACGCAGCTCGCCACTGGTGGTGATCGCAGCCGCCACCTCGAGATGAGCGGCGATCTCTCGCGCCAACACATTCACCCCGCCCAGGCCGCCGAGCAGCGGCACCACTGCGCTGCCGTCTTCGGCCACGGCCAGCACCGGCGGCTCACTGCCCTTTTCCAGTAGCAGCGGCGCCAGTGTACGAATCACGATCCCGGCCGCGCACAATGCAATGATCGGCGTGTCTTGCCGATATAGATCGCGCAACGTCGCACCGAACTCGCGATAGAGACAGTCCGCGCCTTCAACCCGTTCGGCCAGGCCGTGGATCAGCGCATCCGGGTAGAGTTGTTGAATCTTGCGCGCGGTCGCAAGGCTGCCATGGCCGAGTATGACAATCGCCGGAACTGGACGGGGCATCAGCCTTGCCACCTTTCGCCGGGAACGATGATCAGCGAGAAATACGGCGAAGACATCGGCTCGACCTCATCCAGCGGGACGATTTTCTGATTGGCCATGGTCGCGCGCTCGACGTACAGCGCGCGCTCGGCCAGACCGAGCTCTTCCAGAACCTGGCGGACCTTGGGGAAGTTGCGCCCCAGCTTCATGATCACCGCCGCGTCTGCATCGGCCAGGCGACGCTTGAGTTCATCGTGCGGCAATACACCGGACAACACCGACAGGCTCTGATTGCGATACACCAGCGGCGCCCCGAGTACCGAAGCACCGCCGAGCATTGAGCACACGCCTGGCACGACTTCGGCGTCATAGCGCTCGGCCAGGCGATCGTGCAGGTACATGTAAGAACCGTAGAAGAACGGATCACCTTCGCAGATCACCGCCACGTCCCGACCGGCATCCAGGTGCGCGGCCAGTGTTTCGCCAGCGGTATCGTAGAAGTCGCTGATCACTTGCTCATACGACAGCGGCGCGGGCAGTGCCTCGGTGGTCACCGGGTAAACCAGCGGCAGCAGGGTTTGTGCATCCTGCAAATGGGCCTCGATGATGCCAAACGCATTGCCCTTTTTTCCCTTGGCGACGAAGTACGCCACCACCGGCGATTCGCGCAGCAGACGCAGGGCTTTGACGGTAATCAGTTCAGGATCACCCGGGCCGACGCCGAGGCCGATCAAACGTCCTGGTTGCTGCATCATTCGATCTCCGTGGCGAGGGCATTGACGGCGGCCGCGGCCATGGCGCTACCGCCCAGCCGGCCTTGCATGATGACGAAGGGCACGCCACGGCTGTCGGCGGCAAGCGCTGCCTTCGATTCGGCGGCCCCGACGAAGCCCACCGGGAAGCCGAGGATCAGCGCCGGTTTCGGTGCTCCGGCGTCGAGCATTTCCAGCAGATAGAACAGCGCGGTCGGCGCATTCCCGATCACCACCACACTGCCTTCCAGATGCGGGCGCCACAGCTCCAGCGCGGCGGCGGAGCGGGTGTTGCCCAACTCACGGGCCAGCTCCGGAACGCTTTCATCGCGCAAGGTGCAAATCACCGGGTTGTTCGCCGGCAAGCGCGCACGGGTGACGCCTTCGGAGACCATCCGCGCATCACACAGGATCGGCGCACCGGCCGCCAGCGCATCGCGTCCGGCCTTGCCCGCGCCTTCGGAAAACTGCAAACCGTCGATGGCATCGACCATCCCGCAGGCGTGAATCACCCTCACCGCGAGTTTTTCCAGATCGGCCGGGATTCGCGCGAGGTTGGCCTCGGCGCGAATGATCGCGAAGGAATTGCGATAGATCTCCTGACCGTCGCGGATGTAATCAAGCATCTAGGGGGCTCCGTGAGCGGGCGTCGAGCAAGGCGCCGACCGCGTCGATAGTAAGGTTGCGTGCGTGCAAGGCGCCGAATCCCGGCTGCGCTGCATCGCGAAAATAGAGGTCGTAATGACCGGGAGAAACGGCCAGCAAAGTGACCGGAGCAATATGCGCGGCAGCACAGGATCGTGAGCAACCGCTCAAGTGCACCTTCAATGCATGCCCATGGCGTTGCAGCAAAGCAGCCAGTTGCAACGCGTCCGCCTTGGTGTCAGCCAGGCCTTTGCCGCAACCGCTGGATCCGGTACAGGCGATCAACCGGGACAATGGTTGAGCGCTTGCGCATAACAAGCCCAATGACTCCAGGCGCCGGATGACTTCAGCGGCGTTTTCCTCATGGATATTGGGCAGCAGCAAACTCTGCCAAGGGGTGAAACGCAGGCTCGAGTCGCCGAACGCTTGCGCCAGTTGCGACGCGCCTCGGAGCATATCCGGGGTCAGTCGGCCCAGCGGCGGCAAGGCGCCGATGTACACCAGGCTCGCCTGTGCCTGTGGGTGCGCGCCAATGTGCAGAAAGTCCGGGCTCACGCGGCGTTGCCAGCCAACAACGGGATTGATTGGCAACTGTGCCTGCAGCCGGGCGAGGAACGTGGCGACCGGGTATTCGGCCAACAAGTGGCGCATTCGCGTCTGATCGGGTCGTGCGAGCTCAAGAAACAACTCCAGCACCGCCACCACCAATGCGTGACCATCGTCCAGCCTCACCGCACCGAGCGCAGCATCCATGGGGGTGCCGGCCAGGCCGAAGACGAGCCAATGGGTGCCATCCTGCTCTGTCGCGCTCAGCCACAGATCATGAGGGTGCTCCAGCATTGCCAGCGCTTCGCCGCCATCGATTTGCACAGCAAACTTGGCGCTCAGATCGTGGAAGCGTGCATGAGTTTGCAGCGTGTCCAGCACCTGCTCCGCCAGTGCGCGGGTGTCGAACAACATCTGAGGGTCTATCCCGGCAGCCGGGCTGAGCATCAGATTGCGTACATCATCACCCTCGGCATGGCTCGGCCCCAATCCAGCGGCGAGCAAGCTGTCGATCAACGCCGCCGTTTCGCTGCCAATCCCGCGAATCTGCAGGTTGGCGCGGTTGGTCGCCTCGATCACCCCGGCGGCATATCGTTCGGCGCCCTCTGCCACGGTGATCGCCTGCCGGGCCTTGATCGAGCCACCGCTGAGTTTGATCCGGCAGATACCACCGTCCAATGCCTGGACGACCCGCAACAACCCGGGACAGGCCGAAGGGCGCAAAAGGGTGGGTTTCTGATGTGGATTCACAGGATGACCGGTACGAGATGAAGGGCAGCATTATGCCTGCTTTGTCTGGCCGGATGAAAAGCCCGCGCAGATTGACGACGAAAAGCGATCCCGGGGCCGGTTTGCGCTGTTCGAGCCTGCATTGCGCATGGGCAATTCATTCAGGCAATAACGCCACGATAACGCTTAACAGCAAGAATCAAATTTATAACCCGCCATCATTTCAACGACCGATGATTCTTTGTAGTTTCATCAACCATTAAAAACTCGCATCACAACACAAACACCACCTACAAGGAGCAGTGTATGGTTATGGACAAACCCTCTGGAACATTAACCGGCCCCAATCTTATTTCATGCATCAGTGAACTCTCACCCGCGGACTACGATGATTTTACCTTTTGCACACAAATAGCCACCCATTCCGCGGACCTGGTCAGCAGCCGATTTACCGATTCGGAAAAATGGTTACATGAGTATGTAGTGACGCTGAATTTTTTTGGCTGGTCTGTCTTTCAGGACGCCATCTTCACTCGCACGCGATACGACATCTCGACGAGCATCGCGGATTTTCTGGTTCAGAGCGCACAGCGCATGCCCGACTCCCGACAAGGGAACGCCATGATCGATACCCTCGACGCGTTGAAACCGGACAATCCGGCGATCGCCTCACTGGATAAGGAAAGCCTTAATGGCAAGCGCTTTCAGGTTATCCCTGTGCGGTATGACTCAAAAGGCTTTCTTGAAGTTGCAGTGTTCAATCTGGAATTGGTAGCCAACGCCAAAAAGAACAGTTTTATATTCTGGAGCTGGGAAGAACAGCCCGCAACAATCATCCAGCATCGAGCCAGCCTTAAACTGGATAAAAGAATACTTGAAAGCAAAAGATCAATGATCGAGAAAAAGCGCCTCGAAATCAGAATGAAGAGATTCGATCTGAGAAAGCGTCATCAATAAAATTAAATCCACCGCCCCCATTAACACCTCTATCACCGTCAACAACGATTTCGCACGCTGCCACAGGCGAATGCATTCGCCGCCGAGTTATGATGCGCAACCTGCGTGAGTCGACGCAGGTTGCGCAGAGTGATTTGGCTTCGGTTTACAGAAGAGGAACGGCATGGCCCCCTGGCTGACGGTAGTAGGCATCGGTGAAGACGGTTTCAAAGGCCTGGGCAAGAACGCCCGGCACGCCCTGTTGCATGCCTCACGGATCTTCGGCGGTCAGCGGCACCTGGACCTGTTGCCGGCGTGCATTCGGGGCGAGCGCCAGAGCTGGCCGAGCCCGTTTTCCGTCGAGCCCGTGCTGGCCCTGCGCGGTGAGCCCGTGTGTGTGCTCGCCAGCGGCGATCCGATGTTTTTCGGGGTCGGCGCCAGCCTCAGCCGACAACTGGCCAGCGACGACCTGCAAATTCTGCCAGCCCCCTCCTCTTGCTCGCTTGCCGCCGCCCGAATGGGCTGGCCCTTGCAGGAGGTCGTGACGTTATCGGTGGTGGCCCGCCCCGTCGCCGCCCTCAACGCGCAATTATTCAGCGGCGTGCGCTTGCTGGTCCTGAGCAACGACGGGGGCAGCCCCGCCGCCATCGCCGCATTGCTGCGTGATCGAGGATTCGGCCCCAGTCGCCTCAGCGTGCTGGAACACTTGGGCGGCCCCGCGGAACGGCGGATCGATGGCATTGCCAGCGAGTGGAGCGATCCCGCGATTGCCGACCTGAACTTGATCGCCATCGACTGCATTGCCGAAGCCTCTACACCGCGCCTGTCACGATTGGCCGGTTTGCCGGACTCGGCGTTCAAACATGACGGCCAACTGACCAAGCGCGATGTACGCGCGGTCACGCTCGCACGCCTGGCCCCGATCCCCGGTGAGCTCTTGTGGGACGTCGGTGCCGGCAGCGGCTCGATCGGCATCGAGTGGATGCGCGCCCACCCAAGCTGCCGGGCGCTGGCCATCGAAGCCGATGCAGGGCGCCAGCAGTTGATCGAACACAACCGCGATGCCCTCGGCGTCCCAGGCTTGCAACTGATTCGCGGCAGTGCACCGCAGGCCCTGACCGGGCTGGAGCGACCGGACGCGATTTTCATCGGCGGCGGCGTGACCCGCGAAGGCGTGCTCGACGCCTGCTGGGCAGCCCTCAAACCCGGCGGCCGGCTGATCGCCAATGCGGTCACGCTGCAAAGTGAAATGACCTTGATGGCCTGGCGCGACCGACACGGCGGAGACCTGACGCGGATTCATATCGCTCAGGCACAACCGCTGGGCGACTTCGATACCTGGCGTCAGGCGTTGCCGATTACCTTGCTGGACGTGACGAAGCCTTTCGATGCGTGACGAAACCGCCGAACAACCCGCCCCCCTGCGCAGTGGCCTGACCACGGGCAGTTGCGCGACGGCAACCAGCCTTGCGGCGGCTCGCCTGCTGCTCGGCGGCGCGAGCTCGGATGCCGTAGAAATCATCTTGCCCAAAGGCAAACAGGTGCAGATGCGCCTGGAGTTTTGCCGCACGACCGAGGACTGCGCCGAAGCGGGCACCATCAAAGACGCTGGCGATGATCCTGACGTGACCCACGGCGCCTTGCTCTACTCCCGGGTCCGCCTTGTGGGCGAGCCGGGCGTCAGCTTCAGGGCCGGTCGTGGTGTCGGCACCGTCACCCGGCCGGGGCTGGTGCTGGGCGTCGGCGAACCGGCGATCAACCCGGTGCCGCGCAAAATGATCACCGATCACCTGACCCGACTGGCCGATGAATTCGGCTACGGCGGCGGTTTCGAGGTCACGGTGAACGTCGAAGGCGGCGAGGAACTGGCGCTGAAAACCATGAACCCGCGCCTGGGGATTCTCGGCGGTCTGTCGATTCTTGGCACCAGCGGCATCGTCCGGCCATTTTCCTGCGCGGCGTACATTGCTTCGATCCATCAGGGCATCGACGTCGCCAGGACCAACGGTTACCTGCACATCGCCGCGTGCACCGGCAATGCCAGCGAAGACGCGATGCGTCGGGTCTACAACCTGCCGGAAATTGCCCTGATCGAAATGGGTGACTTCGTCGGCGCCGTGCTCAAGCACCTGCGCAAAGTGCCGGTGGAAAAACTCAGTCTTTGTGGCGGCTTCGGCAAGATCAGCAAGCTGGCGGCCGGGCACATGGACTTGCACAGTCGGCACTCCAGCATCGACCTGCCACAACTGGCCGAATGGGCGGCAGCGTTTGGCGCCGACGCGGCGTTGCAGCAAAGCATCCGCGAAGCCAACACCAGTCAGCAAGCGTTGGCCATGGCCAGTAATGCCGGCATCGCCCTCGGTGATGCGGTGTGTCGGCATGCCCTGGACTTTGCCCGCAGCGTGGTGCCGGCGCAGGTTCAGGTCGAAGTGTTCGCGATCGATCGCCAGGGCGGGATCGTCGGCCACGCGAGTGCCTTCCAATGAAACGCCTGCTGTTGCTCGGTGGCGTCACCGAGGCCCTGGCAATTGCCCGAACCTTGGGGCCACAACACATCTACAGCCTGGCCGGTGTCGGTCGGGTGCCGACGGATCTGACTTGCCAGGTGCGCGTCGGTGGCTATGGCGGTGCCGAAGGCCTGGCGCAGTTTATCCGCGATGAAAGGATCGATCTGCTGCTCGACGCCACCCATCCCTACGCCGCCCGAATCAGCCAAAACGCCGCGACCGCCGCCCGCTTGAGTGGCATCGCCTGCTGGGCGCTGCGGCGTCCGGCGTGGCAACCACAGCCCGGGGATGACTGGCGCGAAGTCAGCGACTGGGCCGAACTGATCCAGGCACTCAAACCCTTTCGGCGACCGCTGTTTACCCTCGGACGCGAGCCCCTTCAGCACCTGGATGAAATCCCGCCGGATCAATTCTGGACCCTGCGCGCACTGGACGTTTATCCCGGCAACGAGCGCTGCGAAGTGATCGGTGCACGCGGGCCGTTCCTGATCGAGGATGAGCGTGTGCTGTTCGAACGCCGGCAGATCGACGTGCTGATCAGCAAAAACAGCGGCAGCACCGCCACCGAACCGAAGCTGGAAGTGGCGCGGGAACGCGGGGTGCCGGTGCTGGTGTTGAAGCGGCCGGTGTTGCCGGGGGTTGAGCGGGAGTTTGATTCGGTCGGGCAATTACTTAAAGCCTTGTCGCTGCCAGACCATTCCTAAGACCTGCAAAAATCCGCGAATTTTCCGGCAAAAAACCGAGAAAAAGCTGGCTGTTACTCTAAATCGCTCCCCCTATATTCGGATTCCTCTAAATCGATCAAGTCAACAGATTAGCCATTCAAGAGGAGACCTGGATTCATCCTCGGAATAGCACTGCTTGCCAACTTGTATCCCAAGGAATACGATCCCCAACATGATCGACTTTGAACGATCCCGAGCGTTTGCCGATTGGCTCGACTCATTGAAAGACACCATCGGCAAGGCTCGCATCATCGCAAGACTCCGGGCGGCTCAGCATGGAAACTTTGGTGATTGCATGCCAATAGGCGCGGCAGTTTATGAAATGCGCGTACACCAGGGTCCCGGTTACAGGATCTACTTCGCCCGTAGGGACCAAGTGGTTTATTTACTACTGGTAGGCGGTGATAAATCGACTCAAAAACGAGATATCAAACGTGCCATTCAAATGGCGCAAAACATCGGTAATGAGGAGTAAATCATGACCGAACAATTCACCCGTTTCGATGCAGCGGAATTTCTCAAGTCTCCGGAAGAAATGGCTGCCTATCTGGATGCCTGCTTTGAAGAAGATGCAGGTGACGGTGTTCTGATCCGCGCGGCGCTCAACGACATAGCCCGCGCGCAAGGCATGACACAAGTTGCCCGTGACGCAGGGTTAGGTCGTGAGAGCCTATACAAGGCGTTGAGCAGCACTGGCAATCCAGAATTCGCGACTATCATGAAGGTCATGAAAGCGTTGGGTATGCGTTTGCATGCCATTGCGATCTGATCGCACTGCGACACCACACCGCACGCAGCCTTTTTACTTATCGGCCCTGATCAGGCTAAATAGCCCGCGCCTGATCGCCCACCCAAACGGATTTTTTCCATGTCCCGACAACGGCTCGCAATTGCCTGGATAGCCTGCTTCGCAGTGCTGTTCAACATGCTCGCCATGCCGATGTCCGGAGCGATGGCGCAGACGGCCAAAGCGCCTGCCGAACAAGTGTTGTGGGGCAGTTTCTGTTCATCCAGCGGCACCAAAATGGTGGCGATTTCTCTGGGCAAGAGTGAGCAGAAGGCACCGCAAAGCGACGAACATTCCAATATGCAGCATTGCTGGTGCTGCTCCGGTTCCGCGCCGCTGGTGGCGTTGCCCGGGCATGAACCGCAGTTGTATTTCGCCAGTTTCGAATCCAATCGCAGCTTGCCTCCGTCGTCCCTCAACACCCCGACTCCGCGCCAGCAATGGCCCAGTCTCAATCCCCGTGCCTCCCCTCTGGTGTGATTCCTTCTCGCAATTGAACTGCGTTTTGAATCGTTCCGGAGAACTGCCATGTTGAACAAATTCATCGTTCTGGCCGCGTTGCTGCTGCCTGCCTGCTTTGCCAATGCCCACGAATACAAAGTTGGCGAATTGGAAATCGCCCACCCGTGGTCGCAAGAGTTGCCGCCCAATGCGCCGACCGTTGCGGCGTACTTCGTGATTCACAACCAAGGCAAAACCGCCGACCGCCTGCTCAGCGCCGATACCCCCATTGCAGGTGAAGCTCAGTTGCACGAGCACGTCATGCAAAACGACATGATGAAAATGCAGCACGTACCGAGCGTGGAGATCCCCGCTGGCGGCGAGATCACTTTTGCGCCGATGGCCTATCACGTGATGCTCCTGAACCTGAAAGACCGCAGCCTGCTCACTGACGGCAAACGGTTCCCGATGACCCTGCACTTCGAGAAAGCCGGTGACGTGAAGGTCGACGTCACGGTGCAGAAGCAGGCGCCGGATGGCATGCCAGCACACGCGCATACCCCGTAATCGCCTGAGCTGAAAACGCCCATGCGCGCGCTTAGCGCCAGGTCATCCAGGTCACGTCGTCAGCCATTGAGCCTGACACGCGGCAGCTGGATCAGCCTGTTCGCCATGCTGATGATTTTCATCGGTCCGCTGATATCTCAGTCGATGCCGATGGATTCGCGTGCGGCCATGTCCATGAACATGTCGATGGACATGAGCATGGACATGTCGGCAATGGAGCACGCCGACCACGGTGCGCAACCCGCCGCCGAGCACTGCCCGCCACAAGCCGGGCATCATGTCCTCTGGGAAAAATGCGGCTATTGCAGCCTGCTGTTCAACTGCCCGGCGCTCACCGGTGGCGTGTCATTCACCGCATTCGACACCCCGCCCGTCAATACTTTCACCCCACCTTCCCCGCGCCTGGGCCATGCCCGGCAAACCTTCTTCCCCGGCGCCCGCACCCGCGCCCCGCCCGTCCTCGCGTAAACACCCACCACTGATTTCACACGTTCGCAAGACAACCGAAGCTCGGTCCCACAGGGATTGCGCAGGTTGTCGGCCGTGTCGTTTACGACTGTTCGATGGAAATTGTCATGTCCAGGTTTTCTGCTGACTCACGCTTGAGCCCTACCCAAGCCTCTTTTGCCCTGAACGAAGCCAGCATCCGCTTCAGGCACGCCACCGCCATCCTGTGCGGTGCCCTTCTGGCGCCGGTGGCGCTGGCCGATGAACACGCCAATCATGTTGAAGAACTGAGCCCGACGGTCATCACCGCCGTTGCGCCGAGTTCACCGCTGACCATCGTCACCAACCCCAAGGAGCCGCGCCAACCGGTGCCGGCCAGCGACGGTGCCGACTACCTGAAAACCATTCCCGGATTCGCCATGGTGCGTAACGGCGGTACCAATGGCGACCCGGTCCTGCGCGGCATGTTCGGTTCACGGCTGAACATCCTCACCGACGGCGGCATGATGCTCGGCGCCTGCCCCGGCCGGATGGATGCACCCACCTCGTACATTTCTCCACAAACCTACGACAAGCTGACCGTCATCAAAGGCCCGCAAACCGTGCTCTGGGGGCCTGGCGCTTCGGCCGGCACCATCCTGTTCGACCGTGAACCGGAACGTTTCGGCGAACTCGGCACCCGGGTGAATGCCAGCGTGCTGGCCGGTTCCAACGGCCGGTTCGACAAGCTGGTGGACGCTGCTGCCGGTGGGCCGCTGGGATACGTGCGCGTCATCGGCAACACCGCGCACTCTGATGATTATCGAGACGGCAACAACGACACCGTCGCGTCGCGCTACGACAAATGGAACGGCGACGTCGCTGTCGGCTGGACCCCCGACGCCGATACCTTGCTGGAACTGACCGCCGGCAAGGGCGACGGCGAGGCCCGTTACGCCGGGCGCGGCATGGACGGTTCGCAGTTCAAGCGCGAAAGCCTTGGCCTGCGCTTCGAAAAGTCCAACATCAGTGACGTCCTGGACAAGCTCGAGGCTCAGGTCTACTACAACTACGCCGACCACGTGATGGACAACTACACCCTGCGCACGCCGTCCGGCACCGGCATGATGGCCGGCCCCATGGCCTCCAACGTCGACCGCCGCACCCTCGGTGCCCGCATCAAGGCCACCTGGCACTGGGCCGATGTGCAACTGATCAGTGGCATCGATGCGCAGACCAACGAACACCGCCAACGCAGCGCCATGGGTGTCGACACCTACCAGAACCTGCCCTACACCAAGGACGCTGACTTCCATAACTACGGAGTGTTCGGCGAGCTGACCTGGTATGCCGCCGAGCGTGACCGTTTGATCAGCGGCGCACGCCTGGACCGTGCTTCGGCCAAGGATTACCGGCAAACCACCGGCTCCGGCATGATGACCCAGCCCAATCCGACCGCCGACGACACCCGCGCCGACACCCTGCCGAGCGGCTTCATTCGTTATGAACACGATCTGGCTGACAGCCCGACCACGCTGTACGCGGGCCTCGGGCACACCCAGCGTTTCCCGGATTACTGGGAGCTGTTTTCGCCGAACTCCGGTCCTGCCGGTTCGGTGAACGCCTTCGATTCGATCAAACCGGAGAAAACCACCCAACTCGACGTCGGCCTGCAATACAAGACCGAAGCGCTCGAAGCCTGGGCCTCGGCTTATGTCGGTCAGGTGCGCGATTACATTCTGTTCGACTACACGCCGGGAATGATGGGCACCACCTCGCAGGCCGAGAACATCGACGCGCGAATCATGGGCGGTGAATTGGGCGCGGCCTACCAGCTCACCGACCGCTGGAAAACGGACGCGACCCTGGCCTACGCCTGGGGCAAGAACAGCAGCGATGGCAGTGCGTTGCCGCAAATGCCGCCGCTGGACGCACGTTTTAGCCTGACTTACAGCGAAGACAATTGGAGCGCCGGCGCACTGTGGCGAGTGGTCGCCGCGCAAAACCGCATCGACCAGAACAAAGGCAATGTCGTCGGCAAGGACTTCGACAAGACCCCGGGGTTCAGCGTGTTCTCGCTCAACGGCGCCTACCGGATCAACCAGAACTGGAAAGTCAGTACTGGCGTCGACAACCTGTTCGGCAAGGCCTACGCCGAACACCTGAACCTGGCGGGCAACGCCGGTTTCGGTTACCCGGCCAATGACCCGCAAGCCATCAAGGAGCCCGGGCGCACATTCTGGACCAAGGTGGATATGAGCTTCTAACCCTCGAGGGCAACCCGCTCCCCCTGTGGGAGCGAGCTTGCTCGCGATCGGTTGCGCAGCAACCGTAACAGACAACAAAAAGATCCAAGCCAAGCGGAGCACACAAGATGAAACAGCCCAAAGTGAATTTCTACAACCTGGCCTGGCGCTGGCACTTCTATGCCGGCCTGTTCGTGGCCCCCTTCATGGTGATGCTGGCCCTGACCGGCACGATTTACCTGTTCAAGCCGCAACTCGATTCATTGATGTACAGCAGCCTGCTCAACGTCCCCGCCGGCCATCACACCGTCCCGGCCGACGACCTGCTCAAGCGCGTGAAAGACGCGTATCCACAAGGAACGATCAAGCAGTACCTGCCACCGGTCAACGCCGAACGCAGTGCCCAGTTCGTCGTGCTCAATGGCGGCAACGAACTGAATGTATTCGTCGACCCGTACCACGGCGACATCCTCGGCGAGCAAGATGCCAAGAAGAACCTGCAAGCCATCGCCCGTGCGATTCATGGCGAGCTGATGATCGGCACCGTGGGTGACCGACTCATCGAACTGGCGGCCGGTTGGGGCGTGGTACTGGTGGTTTCCGGGGTATTCCTGTGGTGGCCGCGCGGCCAGGCGGCGGGGATTCTGTGGCCACGCCTGAACAGTCGCGGACGGGTGCTTTGGCGTGACCTGCACGCTGTGACAGGGTTCTGGGGGGCCTCGCTGCTCCTGGTGATGCTGCTCAGCGGCATGACCTGGACAGGGTTCTGGGGCAAGCAATACGCCGAAGTATGGAACGTGTTCCCCGCCGCGATGTGGGATGACGTCCCCAAGTCCGACGTCGAGGCCCGCAGCCTCAACAGCGCCGCGCGCCAGACCGTGCCGTGGGCCATGGAAAATACGCCGATGCCGATGTCCGGTGACCATGCCGAGCACATGGCCCATGGCGGCGCGCAAGCTGGCCCTGCGGCACCGGTCATCAGCCTGCAAAACGTGCAGGACATCGCCGTGCAACGCAAGGTCGAGCCGGGTTACAGCATCACCTTGCCGACCACCGCCACGGGGGTGTTCACCATCGCCGTGTTCGCCGATGACCCGCGCAATGACGCCACCCTGCATGTCGATCAGTACACCGGCAAGGTCCTCGCCGACGTGCGTTTTGAGCAATACGGCACCGTTGCCCGCGCCACGGAAATCGGCGTGATGTTGCACGAAGGCAAGATGTTCGGGGTGTTCAATCAGATCATTGTGCTGCTGATCTGCCTGATGATCCTGCTCAGCGCCGTCAGTGGCGTGGTGATCTGGTGGAAGCGTCGCCCACAAGGCAAGTTCGGCGTTCCGCCGCTGCGTCACGACCTGCCGAAATGGAAAACCGCGATGGTCATCATGTTCGCGTTGGCCGTGGCGTTTCCGTTGGTGGGTGCCTCGCTGGTGGTGATCTGGGTGCTCGATCGTGTGCTGTTTTCGCGCTTGGGCCGGCAAACTGAGTCGGCCTCATCTTCATCTTGAGACAGGCGAGATGCGCGGGGTTGTCAGCACTGTAGACTGCCTCGCGCATCACCCCGGCAGTTCCGGGTTTTCTTTCGGGCCCCTTCGCTGGCAAGCCAGCGCCCACAGAATTTGCACAACACCTGTGGGCGCTGGCTTGCCAGCGAAGAGACCATCAGCTTCACCTCAAGAGTAGCGGCATGACCTCGCTTCACCTCAACAACATCACCTGGTCGCCCCTGGGCCACGGCCACTGTCATCACCAGTTCCAGCTGCGTGATGCCTCGCTGCACGTGGCTGCCGGTGAGTTCGTCGGCTTGATCGGCCCCAACGGCAGCGGCAAGACCAGCCTGTTGCGTTGCGCCTGGCGCTTCAGCAAACCGCAGGGCGGCGAAGTCCGGCTCGAGCATCACAACGTCTGGAAGCAATCCTCACGCTGGTGCGCGCAACGCATCGCCGTGGTCCTGCAAGAATTCCCCGAGGCGTTCGGCCTGACCGTGAACGAAGTGGTCGCCATGGGCCGTACGCCCCACAAAGGCCTGTTCGATGGCGACTCCCTCGAAGACCGGAATCTCGCGGCCCAGGCCCTGGAATCAGTCGGCCTCAAGGGCTTCGAGGACCATGCCTTCTCCACCCTCTCCGGCGGTGAAAAACAGCGCGTGATCCTCGCCCGGGCCCTGGCCCAGCAACCACAGTTGCTGATCCTTGACGAGCCAACCAATCACCTTGACCCGCGCTATCAGCTTGAGCTGTTGAGGTTGGTCAAGCGCCTGAAGATCGGCACGCTGGCCAGCATCCACGACCTCAATCTGGCCGCCGCCTTTTGCGATCGACTGTACGTGATCAACCACGGCCGCATCGTCGCCGGCGGCGCGCCCAAAGAAGTCCTCAACGCCGCGCTGTTGCGTAACGTCTTCGGCGTCGAAGCGCTGATCGATGAACACCCCTTGCACGGCTACCCACGAATGACCTGGATAACCCGACCATGATTTTGCGCTCCCTGCTGCGCCGCAGTTTCACCCTCGTTTTACTGCTGGGCAGCGCCCACACCTTGGCCGAGGCGACGCATTACCCGCTGACCATTCAGAGCTGCAACCGCGAGGTGACCTTCCAGCAGGCGCCGAAACACGCGGTCAGCCATGACATCAACATGACCCAAATGATGCTCGCCCTCGGCCTCAAGCCACAGATGGCCGGGTACAGCGGTGTGTCCGGGTGGAAGGCGGTGACGCCTGACATGCAGACCCTTCTTGATGGCTTGCCGGAACTGGCGGCGAAGTACCCGTCGGTGGAAACCCTGCTCAATGCCAACGTCGATTTCTTCTTCGCCGGCTGGGACTACGGCATGCGCGTGGGCGGCGACCTCACGCCGCAAACCCTTCAGCCTCTAGGCATCAATGTCTATGAGCTGACCGAGTCCTGCGCCTTCGTGATGAAGCGCCCGCCGGCCACGCTGGAAGACACCTACAACGACCTGCGCAACCTCGGCAGAATCTTCGATGTGCAGGATCGCGCCAATGCCTTGATCGGCGCCATGCAGGCGCGAGTCGCCGAGATCCGCCAGGGTCTGCCCGCCGAAAAACCACGCGTGTTCCTGTACGACAGCGGTGAAGACCGGGCCATGACCTCGGGCCGCCTCGGTATGCCGCAAGCTTTGATCGACGCCGCTGGCGGGCGAAATGTGCTCGACGATGTCGAGGCGAGCTGGACCAGGGTCAATTGGGAAACCGTGGTCGAACGCAATCCTCAGGTGATCGTGATCGTCGACTACAGCGAGATCACCGCCGATCAGAAGATCCGGTTTCTGCTGAACAACAAAGCCCTGCAATCGGTGGACGCGATCAAGCACCAGCACTTCATCGTCATTCCTTACGTGCAGGCCACGCCGGGGATCGATAACGTGCTGGCCGTCGCCACCCTGGCCAAGGGTTTTCACGGCGAATGATTAACCGTCACTACCCCTGGTTGCTGATCGCGCTCGGCACGCTGTTGCTGATGTCGGCGGTGATGTCACTGGGTTTCGGCCCGGCGCGGGTGCCGCTGGACGTCGTCTGGCGGATTCTGCTGCACAAGCTCTGCGGTCTCGGCTTACCCGACTGGAGCACCGGACAGGAACACATCGTCTGGCTGATTCGCGTGCCACGGATGTTGCTCGGTGCACTGGTCGGTGCCGGGCTGGCGTTGATCGGCGCAACGCTCCAGGCGGTGACGCGCAATCCACTGGCCGACCCGCATCTGCTCGGCGTGACCTCGGGCGCCACCCTGGGTGCGGTGATCGTGGTGTTGCACGTGGGTGAAATCGTCGGCCTGCTGACGTTGCCCATCGCGGCGTTTATCGGCGCCTTGTCGAGCATGCTGCTGGTGCTGATGATCGCCAACCGCAACGGTCGGCTGGACAGCGATCGCCTGCTGCTGTGTGGCGTGGCAGTGTCGTTCGTGATGATGGCGATGGCCAATCTGCTGCTGTTCATGGGCGATCACCGCGCCAGTTCGGCGGTGATGTTCTGGATGCTCGGCGGGCTCGGCCTGGCGCGCTGGGAATTGCTCGCGGTGCCGGCTGCCAGCGTTCTGCTGGGGTTGCTGTTGCTGCTCGGCATGGCCCGGCCGTTGAACGCGTTGATGGCCGGTGAACAAACCGCCGTGACGCTGGGGCTGAATGCACGAACGATCCGGCTGCGGGTGTTCGTGATTGCCTCGCTGATGACGGGCGTGCTGGTGTCCATCAGCGGTTCCATCGGCTTTGTCGGCCTGATGGTGCCGCACATTGCGCGGCGACTGGTGGGGGCCGAGCATCGGCGGTTGCTGCCAGTGTGCGTGTTGCTCGGCAGCGTATTTCTGGTGTGGGTCGATGTAGCCGCCAGGACGTTGATCGCGCCGGAGGACCTGCCCATCGGCGTCGCCACTGCGGCGATTGGCGGCCTGTTCTTCATCGGTTTGATGCGTCGTCGCTGACCGCACTGCTGCGCACCCGCAGTGATCGGTGCCAGCCAACACCTCTTCGCCCCAATCTGGCGCACCCCTGCGCACCAAGGTGCCGGACACGATCCTTCATGGTGCGCCAGCCACTCGCGCAACGGCGCCAAACCGACATTTCCCTGTCTTTTCCCGACCGGGCACAGCCCTTGCTAAAGACCCTTCAGTAGTCCGCATCTGCCAACCAGAAAAATTCATAAGTTCATGGAGATCGCACAATGAAGCGTCGTAGCTTGATCAAGGCTTTCACACTCTCGGCATCGATTGCCGCGATGGGCTTGACCTGGACCGTCCAGGCCGCCGAGACCATCAAGGTGGGTATTTTGCATTCGTTGTCCGGGACCATGGCGATCTCCGAAACATCGCTCAAAGACATGGCGCTGATGACCATCGACGAAATCAACGCCAAGGGTGGCGTGAACGGCAAGATGCTGGAGCCGGTAGTGGTCGACCCGGCATCGAACTGGCCACTGTTCGCCGAGAAAGGCCGCCAGTTGCTGACCCAGGACAAGGTCGCCGTGGTGTTCGGCTGCTGGACGTCCGTGTCGCGTAAATCGGTATTGCCGGTGTTCGAAGAACTCAACGGCCTGCTGTTCTACCCAGTGCAATACGAAGGCGAAGAGATGTCGCCGAACGTGTTCTACACCGGCGCCGCGCCAAACCAGCAAGCGATCCCCGCAGTGGAATACCTGATGAGCGAAGAAGGCGGCAGCGCCAAGCGCTACTTCCTGCTCGGCACCGACTACGTCTACCCACGCACCACCAACAAAATCCTGCGCTCGTTCCTGCATTCCAAAGGCGTGGCGGACAAGGACATCGAAGAGGTCTACACCCCGTTCGGTCACAGCGACTACCAGACCATCGTCGCCAACATCAAGAAATTCTCCGCAGGCGGCAAGACAGCCGTTATCTCCACCGTCAACGGCGACTCCAACGTGCCGTTCTATAAAGAACTGGCCAACCAGGGCCTGAAAGCCACCGACGTACCGGTCGTGGCGTTCTCGGTGGGCGAAGAAGAACTGCGCGGCATCGACACCAAACCGTTGGTGGGCAACCTCGCGGCGTGGAACTACTTCGAATCGGTGGAGAACCCGGTGAACAAGAAGTTCGTCGCTGACTGGAAAGCCTACGCGAAGAAACACAACCTGCCGGGCGCCGACAAAGCGGTGACCAACGACCCGATGGAAGCCACTTATGTCGGCATCCACATGTGGGCCCAGGCCGCAGAAAAAGCCAAGTCCACCGACGTCGACAAAGTCCGCGAAGCCCTCGCCGGCCAGACTTTCGCTGCGCCGTCGGGCTACACCCTGACCATGGACAAGACCAACCACCACCTGCACAAGCCGGTCATGATCGGCGAGATCCAGGCTGATGGTCAGTTCAACGTGGTCTGGCAGACCGAAGGCCCGATCCGCGCCCAACCGTGGAGCCCGTTCATTCAGGGCAACGACAAGAAGCCGGACTATGCGGTGAAGAGCAACTAAGCCACTGGAGGTCGGGCCCGGGCATTCGGACCCGACACAAATCCCTGTGGGAGCTGGCTTGCCAGCGATGCAGACGACTCGATGTACCTGATGCACCGAGGTGACGCCATCGCTGGCAAGCCAGCTCCCACAATGTCCGCGTCAAGGCGACTCTCTATGCCCACTGCCCTTTACCGACTTGTTCTGACCATCGCACTCTTGCTGCCAATGGCTACCCACGCCGGCGACGCCGAAGACTTCGTCGCGGCCAATCCCGTGCAGCAAGCCAAACTGCTGGAAGCCTGGGCCGCGCAGCCCGATCCGGCGCGCATCGAACTGATCAACGCCCTGCAACAAGGTGAGTTGAGCATCGACGGCCAGCCGAAAACCCTGCGCCTGAACAACCGCCTGCGGGGTCTGATCGACACCGCGCTGGCCAGCCATCAACTGCTCGCCGCCGACGCCAAAATCCGTCTCGGTGCCGCGCAGCAATTGCAGAAAAGTGCCAAACCCGCGCAGTTGAAATTCCTCGATCAGCAACTGGCTGGCGAAAAGGACGAAACCGTTCACGCCGCCCTCAGCCTGGCCCTGGCCAATCTGCAACTGGTCGACAGCGCCCCGGCCGTGCGCCTCGCCGCAGTGCGACTGTTGGGCGAAACCGGCGATCCGCTGGCCCGCACCCGCCTCGAAAGTCTGCTGGAACCGGGCGTCGAAACCGATGCCGGCGTGCGCACCGCCGCCGAAACCAGCCTGGCTCAAGTCAAACGCAAACTGCTGGTCGGCGAGTTGCTCGGTCAGGCCTTCAGCGGCATGTCACTGGGCTCGATCCTGTTGTTGGCGGCGCTTGGCCTGGCGATCACCTTCGGCCTGCTCGGCGTGATCAACATGGCCCACGGCGAGATGCTGATGCTCGGCGCCTACTCGACCTACGTGGTGCAGTTGATGTTCCAGCGCTTTGCCCCGCAGGCCATCGAGTTCTATCCGCTGATCGCCTTGCCGGTGGCATTTTTCGTCACGGCGGCCATCGGCATGGCCCTGGAGCGCACGGTGATTCGTCACCTGTATGGCCGCCCGCTGGAAACCCTGCTCGCCACCTGGGGCATCAGCCTGATGCTGATTCAGCTTGTTCGATTGGTGTTCGGCGCACAGAACGTCGAAGTGGCCAACCCGGCCTGGCTGTCGGGCGGGATTCAAGTGCTGCCCAATCTGGTGCTGCCGTACAACCGCATCGTCATCATTGCCTTCGCGCTGTTTGTGGTGGTGCTGACCTGGCTGCTGCTGAACAAGACCCGTCTTGGCCTGAACGTGCGTGCGGTCACCCAGAACCGCAACATGGCCGCCTGCTGCGGCGTGCCCACCGGACGCGTGGACATGCTCGCCTTCGGCCTCGGCTCTGGCATCGCCGGCCTCGGTGGCGTGGCCCTGAGCCAGATCGGCAACGTCGGCCCGGACCTGGGCCAGAGCTACATCATCGATTCGTTCCTGGTGGTGGTGCTTGGCGGCGTCGGGCAATTGGCCGGTAGCGTGCTGGCGGCGTTTGGCTTAGGCATTGCCAACAAGATTCTCGAACCGCAAATCGGTGCCGTGCTCGGCAAGATCCTCATCCTCGCGCTGATCATTCTGTTCATCCAGAAACGTCCGCAAGGCCTCTTCGCACTGAAAGGACGGGTGATCGACTGATGAACCAGCCCCTGCTCGTTACCGCAACACAAAAAGCCGGCCCCAAAGTCACGATTGTCGTGGGTGCGGTCATCCTGATCCTGCTGCTGGCGTTGCCGTTGCTGTCGCTGTTATCGGCGGACAGCGCCTTTCACGTTTCGGCCTACACGCTGACGCTGGTGGGCAAGATCCTGTGCTACGCCATTGTCGCCCTGGCGCTGGATCTGGTCTGGGGCTATGCCGGATTGCTGTCGCTCGGCCATGGCTTGTTCTTCGCCCTGGGCGGCTATGCGATGGGCATGTACCTGATGCGCCAGGCTTCAGGCGATGGCCTGCCGGCGTTCATGACCTTCCTGTCGTGGACCGAACTGCCCTGGTTCTGGACCGGCACCAGCAGCTTTCTCTGGACCTTGTGCCTGGTGGTGCTGGCACCAGGGTTGCTGGCGCTGGTGTTCGGTTTCTTCGCCTTCCGTTCGCGGATCAAGGGCGTGTATTTCTCGATCATGACCCAGGCCCTGACCTTCGCCGGCATGCTGTTGTTCTTCCGCAACGAAACCGGGTTTGGCGGCAACAACGGCTTTACCAACTTCCGCACGATCCTCGGCTTCGGCATCACCGAACCGGGCACCCGCGCCGTGCTGTTTTTCGCCACGGTGCTGTTGCTGGTGGCGAGCCTGTTCATTGGCTGGCGCCTGGCGCAGAGCAAGTTCGGCCGGGTGCTGACCGCGCTGCGCGATGCGGAAAACCGCCTGATGTTCTGCGGCTACGACCCGCGCGGCTTCAAGCTGTTCGTCTGGGTGCTCAGCGCAGTGTTGTGTGGCCTCGCAGGTGCGCTGTACGTACCGCAGGTCGGCATCATCAACCCCAGTGAAATGTCGCCAACCAACTCCATCGAAGCGGCAGTCTGGGTGGCACTGGGCGGTCGCGGCACGCTGATCGGCCCGCTGCTCGGTGCCGGTGTGGTCAACGGCATGAAGAGCTGGTTCACCGTGGCGTTCCCTGAGTACTGGCTGTTCTTCCTCGGCGCGCTGTTCATCGTCGTGACCCTGTACCTGCCCAAGGGCGTGATCGGTTTGCTGAAGAAGAACGGCGAACAATGAGGATTGTAAAATGAGAACCACTGCGACGGCTGAATTCATGCTCGAACCGGCGTTTTTCCCCGTGGAGCCCAACAAGGACGCCGGCACCAGCCGCGATTCGATCGGCCTCGGTCAGCGCGCCGGCAAAGGCCTCAATACACGGCACGGCACCATCCTGACCCTGGAAGACATCAGCGTCAGCTTCGACGGCTTCCGCGCGTTGAACGACCTGAACCTGTACATCGGCGTCGGCGAGCTGCGCTGCATCATCGGCCCCAACGGCGCGGGCAAGACCACGCTGATGGACGTGATCACCGGCAAGACCCGCCCCAGTCATGGCAAGGCCTGGTTCGGCGAAACCCTGGACCTGACGCAGATGAGCGAAGTGCAGATCGCCCAGGCCGGCATCGGTCGCAAGTTCCAGAAGCCCACGGTGTTCGAGGCACTGAGCGTGTTCGAGAACCTGGAACTGGCGCAGAAAACCGACAAGTCGGTATGGGCCAGCCTGCGGGCACGGCTCAATGGCGAGCAGAAGGATCGCATCGCCGAAGTGCTCGACACCATCCGCCTGACCCCTTCGGTCAATCGCCCTGCCGGTTTGCTCTCTCACGGCCAGAAGCAGTTCCTGGAAATCGGCATGTTGCTGATGCAGGACCCGCAACTGCTGCTGCTCGACGAGCCGGTGGCCGGCATGACCGACGCCGAAACCGAATTCACCGCCGAGCTGTTCAAGCGCCTGGCCGGCAAGCATTCGCTGATGGTGGTGGAACACGACATGGGCTTCGTCGGCTCGATTGCCGACCACGTCACCGTGTTGCACCAGGGCAGCGTGTTGGCCGAAGGATCACTGGAGCAGGTGCAGGCCGATGAGCGAGTCATTGAGGTTTATTTGGGTCGGTGAATCGGCCAGCTACAAGCTTTCAGCGACAAGCGGCAAGTTACGAGCGAAAAGCCGTCCGGCTTTTTCTTGCAGCTTGTAGCTTGCCGCTGACAACTGCCCGGAGGGCCCTATGCTGCAAGTCGACAAATTGCACCAGTACTACGGCGGAAGCCACATCCTGCGCGGCCTGACGTTTGACGTGAAGGTCGGCGAGGTCACCTGCCTGCTCGGGCGTAACGGCGTAGGCAAGACCACCCTGCTCAAATGCCTGATGGGCCTGCTGCCGGCCAAAGAGGGCGCGGTGAATTGGGAAGGCAAACCGATCACCACGTTCAAGCCGCATCAGCGGGTGCATGCCGGCATCGCTTACGTGCCCCAGGGTCGGGAAATTTTCGGACGCCTGACCGTGGAAGAAAACCTGCTGATGGGCCTGTCGCGCTTTCCCGGCTCCGAAGCCAAAGCAGTCCCGGCGTTCATCTACGAGCTGTTCCCGGTGCTGCTGCAAATGAAGCACCGACGCGGCGGCGACCTGTCCGGTGGCCAACAACAGCAGCTCGCCATCGGCCGCGCCCTGGCCAGCCGTCCACGTCTGTTGATTCTCGACGAGCCCACCGAAGGCATCCAGCCGTCGGTGATCAAGGAGATCGGCGCCGTGATCAAAAAACTCGCAGCCCGCGGTGACATGGCGATTTTGCTGGTGGAACAGTTCTACGACTTCGCCGCCGAACTGGCCGATCAATACCTGGTGATGTCACGGGGCGAGATCGTGCAACAGGGTCGCGGTGAAAATATGGAAGCCGAGGGTGTGCGCGGCCTGGTTACCATCTAAAGTTGCGATCTGATCCGTAGCATCCTAACGATAATTAGACATCATGAATCTACCCGCCTCGCCGTTGTTCACGCCCAGTTGGCATGCCGAACTCGAACTGGCTTACGCCCGTTTCGGTGACAGCACACGTCCGGTGCAGCGCCGCCACCTGGGCCCGTTGCGGGTGCAGAAGCACCTGTACGCCGAAGGGCCGCAGGTCTGCCAGCACATCATCGTCCACCCGCCGGGCGGAATCGCCGGCGGTGATCGCCTGAACATCTCGGCCAGCGTCGGCCGCGATGCCTGGGCACAGATCACCAGCCCCGGCGCGGCCAAGTGGTATCGCGCCGCCGGCCCCGCTTATCAGCAATTGAAATTGCAGGTCGCGGCCGGTGCGACACTGGAGTGGTTGCCACAGGAAACGATCATCTTCAGCGCGGCGCAGGCTGAACTCAGCACCGCCATCGACCTTGAAGGCGATGCGCGGTTGTTCTACTGGGACGTCGTGGCACTGGGGCGCCCGGCCAGTGGCGAGCGTTTCGACCTCGGACACTTTCAGGCGCAACTGGATATCCGCCGCGATGGCCAGTTGCTCTGGCACGAACGCCAGCGCATTGTCGGGGCTGACGGTTTGCTCGACTCACCGATTGGCCTGGACGGGCAACCGGTGTTCGCCACCCTGTTGGTGACCGGGGAAATCGATAGCGAGTTGCTGGAACGCTGTCGCTCGTTGCCCCATGCCGTACGCGGGGATCTGACGCAATTGCCGGGGCTGTTGGTCGCCCGGTGCCTGGCCAGCGAGGCGCTGCTGGCCCGTGGCTGGCTGATTGATGTGTGGCGAATGCTCAGGCCTGTGCTGCTCGGCCGCGAAGCGGTCCCACCCCGAATATGGAACACCTGAACACCGATCCCTGTGGGAACTGGCTGGCAAGCCAGCTCCCACAGGGGTCGTGTTTATGTACCCGAATACCTTTTTAATCTGCCCTGATGGATTGCACCAATGGACCTGACCCCACGCGAAAAAGACAAGCTGCTGATCTTCACCGCAGGCCTGGTGGCCGAGCGGCGTTTGGCGCGCGGCGTAAAACTCAATTACCCGGAGGCCATGGCCTACATCTCCGCGGCGCTGCTCGAAGGTGCCCGCGATGGCCAGACCGTGGCCGAGTTGATGCACTACGGCACCACCCTGCTCAGCCGCGAACAAGTGATGGAAGGCATCCCGGAAATGATCCCGGAAATCCAGGTCGAAGCGACTTTTCCCGACGGCACCAAACTGGTCACCGTCCATCAACCGATCGCCTGAGGCCACGCCATGACTTACCACATCCGCGATGCGGTACATGCCGACCTGCCGGCCATCCGCGACATCTACAACGACGCCGTGCTCAACACCACGGCCATCTGGAACGAACAGGCCGTGGACCTGGGCAATCGCCAGGCCTGGTTCAGCGCCCGGCAATCCCAGGGGTACCCGATCCTGGTGATCGTCGACGCCGAAAACCAGGCGCTGGGCTACGCTTCATTCGGCGACTGGCGGCCTTTTGATGGCTTCCGTCACACCGTCGAACACTCGGTTTACGTACGCAGCGATCAGCGCGGCAATGGCCTCGGTCCTCGGTTGATGGAGGTACTGATCGAACGCGCCAAGGGTTGCGACAAACACGTGATGGTCGCCGCCATCGAAAGCGGCAACACCGCGTCCATTCGCCTGCATGAGCGCATCGGCTTCGTGACCACCGGGCAAATGCCTCAGGTGGGCACCAAGTTCGGGCGCTGGCTGGACCTGACCTTTATGCAATTGACCCTCAATCCTGGCGCCCAACCACCGAGCGCCAACAAGGAGTGATACCCGATGAACCCCGCCCAACTGCGACGCGTCAATGTTGAAAGCTTTGCGCACTATCGTCAGGGTTTGATTGACCTGCTGCTCGACGCCGTGGGCTATGGCGCCAGCGTCGGTTTCATGGCCGACCTGGATGCGACTCAGGCCCGCGCGTATTTCGATGAAGTCCAGGAAAACCTGAACAAGGGCCATGTGCTGCTGTGGGTGGTGGTCAAGGACGAACAAGTGCAGGCCAGCGTGCAACTGACCCTGTGCCAGAAAGCCAACGGCCTGAACCGTGCCGAAGTGCAAAAGCTGCTGGTGCGCGAACACGCGCGGCGTCGAGGGTTGGGCCAACAGTTGATGAATGCTCTTGAGCAAGCGGCCCTGCAGCACAAGCGCGGCATGCTCTACCTCGACACCGAAGCGGGCTCTGTGGCGGAAGATTTCTACAAGGCCCTGGGTTACACCCGTGCCGGCGAAATCCCCGACTACGCCTGCGACCCGAGCGGGCGCTACAAGCCGACCGCCCTCTACTACAAGATTCTGCAAGGAGCCCATTGATGATTCCCGGTGAATACCAGATCCAGCCCGGCGACATCGAACTCAACGCTGGCCGTCGCACCCTGAGCCTGACGGTGGCCAACAGCGGCGACCGGCCGATCCAGGTCGGCTCGCACTACCACTTCTTCGAAACCAACGACGCCCTGACCTTCGACCGTGCCGCCAGCCGTGGCATGCGCCTGAACATTCCCGCCGGCACCGCCGTGCGCTTCGAGCCGGGGCAGAGCCGCGAGGTCGAGCTGGTCGACCTGGCCGGGCATCGGCGGGTGTTCGGGTTTGCCGGCAGGATCATGGGGAGTCTCTGATTAAGGCTGTGTCTGTTCCGGCCCCTTCGCGAGCAGGCTCGCGCCCACAGGAGAATGCGATCAACTGTGTGCGAGCCTGCTCACGAAACTGAGCGCAGCGAACGATTTCAAATTCAATTGAATCTCAAGGCAAACGAATGAAAATCTCCCGTCAGGCCTACGCCGACATGTTCGGCCCTACCGTCGGCGACAAGGTGCGTCTGGCCGACACCGACCTGTGGATCGAAGTGGAAAAAGACTTCACCACCTACGGCGAAGAAGTGAAATTCGGCGGCGGCAAAGTGATCCGCGATGGCCAGGGCCAGAGCCAGTTGCTCGCCGCCGACGTGGTCGACACCCTGATCACCAACGCGCTGATCATCGACCACTGGGGCATCGTCAAGGCTGACGTCGGCCTCAAGGACGGGCGCATCGCCGCGATCGGCAAGGCCGGCAACCCGGATGTCCAGCCCGATGTCACCATCGCCATTGGCGCCGGCACCGAAGTCATCGCCGGCGAAGGCATGATCCTCACCGCCGGCGGCATCGATACCCACATCCACTTCATCTGCCCGCAACAGATCGAAGAAGCGCTGATGAGCGGCGTCACCACCATGATCGGCGGCGGCACCGGCCCGGCCACCGGCACCAATGCCACCACTTGCACTTCCGGCCCATGGCATCTGGCGCGGATGCTTCAAGCCGCCGATGCCTTCCCGATGAACATCGGCCTGACCGGCAAAGGCAACGCCAGCCTGCCGGGGCCGCTGATCGAACAGGTCAAGGCCGGCGCCATTGGCCTGAAGCTGCACGAGGATTGGGGCACCACGCCCGCGAGCATCGACAACTGCCTGAGTGTCGCCGACCAGTACGACGTGCAGGTGGCGATCCACACCGACACCCTCAACGAATCCGGCTTCGTCGAAACCACCCTCGCCGCCTTCAAGGGCCGCACCATCCACACCTACCACACCGAAGGCGCGGGCGGTGGTCATGCCCCGGACATCATCAAGGCCTGCGGTTTCGCCAACGTGTTGCCGAGTTCCACCAACCCGACCCGACCGTTCACCCGCAATACCATCGACGAACACCTGGACATGCTGATGGTCTGCCATCACCTGGACCCGAGCATTGCCGAAGACGTGGCCTTCGCTGAAAGCCGCATCCGCCGCGAGACGATTGCCGCCGAAGACATCCTCCACGACCTCGGCGCGTTCTCGATGATCAGCTCCGACAGCCAGGCCATGGGCCGCGTGGGCGAGGTCATCACCCGCACCTGGCAAACCGCCGACAAGATGAAAAAGCAGCGCGGCCCGCTGCCCGGCGACGGTGAAGGCAACGACAACTTCCGCGCCAAACGCTACATCGCCAAATACACCATCAACCCGGCGATCACCCACGGCATCAGCCATGAAGTGGGCTCGGTGGAAGTCGGGAAATGGGCCGACCTGGTGCTCTGGCGCCCGGCGTTCTTCGGGGTCAAACCGACGCTGATCCTCAAGGGTGGCGCCATCGCCGCCAGCCTGATGGGCGACGCCAACGCTTCGATTCCGACGCCGCAACCGGTGCATTACCGCCCGATGTTCGCCAGCTTTGGCGGCTCGCTGCATGCTACCAGCATGACCTTCATCAGCCAGGCCGCACAGGAGGCCGGCCTGCCCGAAGCCCTGGGCCTGAAGAAAAAAATCGCCGTGGTCAAAGGCTGTCGCCAGGTGCAGAAAACCGACCTGATCCACAACGACTACCTGCCGAACATCGACGTCGACCCGCAGACCTATCAGGTCAAGGCCGACGGCGTGTTGTTGTGGTGTGAGCCGGCGGATGTGTTGCCGATGGCGCAGCGGTATTTCCTGTTCTGAAGGTGAGCGACTCGCCAGATAAAAACCCGATGGCGGTCACCCGCCATCGGGTTTGCTTTTTCTGCCGTACGCATCAACTGGCGTAACTGTAGGCAATGGTCAAAGATTTTGTAGCTCTGATGACAAAACCCTGAAAACGCTTAAACAAGCCCTGTCGAAATGCGTTTAGCGGACAAAGACGCAACGTTTAGAAACGATGAAAACCCTTGAAAAATCGAGGACGCGTCTGACGCTTTTTTAGGGTTGGCCGTCGGAAGTCAGAGGGGTAGCGTGGCATCTCCAGACCTACCACGGAGACTCACCATGCCCAACGTCACCGACACACCCGCTGGATCAGACGCTCAATGCAATCACGCGAACCTCTGCCCCCCTTCAAAAAAGCTCCACCCCGCCGTCGACCGCGCACTGGACTATTACCTCAAACCCAATATGCCGACGACGGCCGCGACGCGCTCGCCCAGCACCATTTTTGTCGTTGCACCGGACGTCGACAACGAAACGTTATTGGCCCATGCCTGCGAGTCGTTGGCGTCGGCGAGCGTGATGGCGAGTGAGTTTGCCGGGATGCTGGACGGTGCGAACCGCAACGCCATGCTGGCGCTTCAGCAGGTGATCATGCTCAGTGAGCTGGCGGTGAATCGGGTGCTGGATAATCGGGCGTGAACCTCAAAAAGGCTCTGTTCAGTTCAAGACGAACACCGTACCTGTGGCGAGGGCGCTTGCTCCCTCGCCACAGGTTACTGATTGCTCGCTCTACCTCTTAAATGAACGTTCTGGTTCGCGGTTATTGAGCGGGTGGAAGCTCAAGGAGCGGTAACCGGGCTCGTTCGATCGCTTGTTGAGTGATCGATTTCAGCGTCTGCCGGATCTGCCGGTCGATGTCGGTCAACGCCTTGATGTAGTCCTCATCACTCATGACCTGCCCCTCGCTGAAGGCGTTTTCGTCGCGGTTCAACTCGCGACAGAGCGCCTTGATCTCCACCTCAAACGCCACCTTCGCCGTCGGTTCCACGGCCTCGGAACGACGCAGCAACGCATCTTGCAACTCCGTGGTCGCGTCGATCTGTCGCTTCAAACTGTCCAGTTCTTTAGCGCGGGAAGACTCCAGCCAGGTGTTCCACAAGGGCTGTTCAAGGATTCGATCCGTGAGCAAGTCGCCCTCCTCCAGCGCCACGATTCGCCGGAATGCCGCGTCGATCATTTCCTTGCTGACCCCGGCAATCTTGCGGAACTGCATGCCCCGGGCCTGCCACGGCAAATCAAGGCGCTGCGCCAGGTCCGTCATGTACGCCAAGTGCACTTCCACTTCATCGATGGTCCCGGTGACATTGCCCTGCCCGTCGAGTCGCCGAAACCGCTCTCCCGCCGCCAATCGTGACGCGACCCGTTGACGAGCGATGGCGCCCAATTCATCGAGCCTGGATTTGCCCTGGGCCAGCTCCAGCAACCGAGTTTCGATCAGGTCCGCGCTGCCCAGGGCGTAGGCCTCGTGAATCAGCACTTGCAGGCCCATGGCGTTGAACAGTTGGGTGCCGCCATCCACGCACTCGGTGGGTGTCGCGGCCTCGTTGAACAACTTGACCCGCAGTTCGCTGTCCTTGGCCATGGCCTCGAGCATGCGCCAGACCTTGGCGGTCAGGTCCGTCTTGTAGGCGCCGCCCGCCGTGAAGTCGGCCGATTGAGTGAGCTTGCGGATTTCATTGAAGAATGGCACCGAGTCGAACTCATCCTCGACCTCGTTCCAGATTTCCTGTTTTTCCTGCCATTGCCGATCGGTCATGCCCATCCACCAGTCAGAGCTGTCCAGCGTGCCGCGCGGTGGGTACGGTCGCTCCGGGTCCATGCCCACCGATTCAATGTAGGACTTGAGGGTGTCGAGGTTATCCGGCGAAATCCAGCGGGGTTCACGGCTGATCAAGGTGCGCGCCAGCAGTTCGGCGCGAAACGATCCCGGTGCGACCTCCGGGATCCGGGTGATCGGGTTGTGTCGCAGATCGAGGTAAATACTGCGCGGCCGCGACTGGGAAAACAGTCCGACGGGCCAGCTGTCCAGGCCCGTTTCGTTGAGCAAAATGACCTGCAATTGCGGCATCCGGCTGATGTTCGGCGCGAGCTTCAACGGGTTGCCCCGCAAGCCGAGCGAACGCAATTGAACCAGCTTTTTCAGGCGATCCACCGCCAGTGCGTCCAGTTCGATACGATTTTCATTGAAGGAAAGGTCCGTGAGATGACTCATCTCGTTGATCGCCTCTGGAACGGCGGTCAGCAGGTTGTCCTGCAGGTTGAGATAACGCACCCGGCGAAACGAGCTGAGAAACCCCAGGTGCTCGTTGCGCAACTCGCCGCTGCGCACGCTCAGACTGGTGACGTGATCGAAGTTGGCCTCCAGTTTCGGCAGCGTCTCAAGCAGCCGACGGATCAGAGGAAAATCGTCGAGCTGCAGCCATTGCGTGTGCGCCGCACCTGCCACTTGCACGCCCTCGGGCCCGCTGCGCTGCCAGCATTGCCGGATCGCCTTGTAGAAGCGCTCCCGGGCGCGCAATTCGGCAATCCCTGACGGCGTGAAACGGAAGGACGCCGTCGGTGAAGTCATCCAGTTTTGCATCGTCCGGTTCAATTGATCGAACTCGGCCTCCAGCGCGGTCAGCCTTTCATGGGCCGAACCACCGTTCTGAGTGAACTCGGTCAACAGCGTTTCAACCTCTTGCGCAGTGAAACCCGGATACAGCGAACGAGCCCGGCGCCGCAATCCCATGCCGCGCGGGACCTGTGCATAACCTGGCATGCCGCCGCGCAAGCGCATGACGCTCGGGTCGTAGGACGGCTTGAGGACCGGGTTGTCCCGCAGGACCGGTTCGAACACGGATCGATCCAGCGGACGTGCCTTTATCGCTTGCTCAAGTCCCGCTGCATCATGGATTTCATAACCCAGGGCTACGCGCTGTTGGTCGGGCAATGCGTGCAGCACGGCGGCATAAAGCGTGTCCGCGCCGTGCAGATGTTGATCGAGCGCATCCCGCGCTTCATATCGGCCATCCTCGCCCAGAATCAGCACCTTGCGGATCGGCGCGTCCTCCGGGCCAAGACTGTCGCGCAACGTGCCCGAAAATGAATATTCACGAATCTCCAGACGCAGGTCCGCAGGCCAGCCAGGCAGGGCTGCCAGGGAGTGCAGCTGCAGTCGCTCGGTGTCGGTGTTGTGCAATTCGCCGAGGTACAGGCCCTCATACGCTCGCGCCACCCTGAGCTGGTGCGCCGCTTCCCGGGCCTGTTGCGAAAGCCTCAAGGGCACGCGTTTTTTCTCGGCCAGATGCTGCAGGTCCGAAGGGTCTGCGTGATCCAGAAGCGCTTGCGCCACGCTGGTCGAGAGCGAGGACTCGTCGCCCTTGAGCAAATTCAATCGGGCATCGTCCGTACCCTCCCGGCGCTCGTACAACTTGTCGAACAAACGCCTTTTACTGCCTCGTGCCTGATCGGCCAGACGATCGCGCAACGCCTTGACACGCGCCTTTGAATCCCCGGAAAACCACTGCCCCAGCATTTCGCGCAGGGCCTGTTCATCCAAGAACCCGACCACACGCTCAGGCAAGCCACCAGCCAACAAATCCTGCCAGGTCATTTGCAAGGTGTCGGCCGGCAACGCGTCGGCATAGCCCTCCTTGATCGCCGCCCCCGACAGGCCCGGCCCCTCGAACACTTCGATGGCCTTGCCCTCGGGCCAGCCTGGCAGTTCCGTCATGAAGCGCACGGCATAATCGCCCCAGTCCTGGCCGACTCGATTGGCCTGAATCTGTTCCGCACAGGCCTCGGCGTCGGCGTATGCCCTGAAGCGCTTGAGGGTATCGGTCAGCAGCGCGGGCGGGGTTTCGTGTTCCACGTGCAGCCGGCGCAATGCATCTTCGTGAACGCCACTGACGGTCAGGATCTGCTCCAGGGTTTGATCCGTGAATCCATCCACCGAGGCGCCCAAACGCTGAAGCAATTGACGCCGATCCCATTCCAGCGGTTGATCCAGCTCCGTCTTCCACAGGCCCGCGCCGTTGTGTTCCAGCAAGGGTTGATAGGCGTCTGCACGGGTTGGGTGTTGCAGGCGATGCTGGCCCGTGTCCGGGTCCTGTTTGACTTCATAGCATTTTTCGTCGATGCGCAGCAGGTCCCGATCCTGATGCCGGTACAAGCCTTTTTCACCGACGACGCCCTCCTTGGGCACGGTGACCGATTGCTCATAGGGCGTCAGATCCGGATTCCACAACCGCTGCTTGCCCGCGACCTCCACAGGCTTGAGCCCTTCGACGAAGGGCGAGACCTTGAGCGGTGTCAGCTGGCCGCTTGGCAATGCATGACCGGCGCTCATCAGCGCCAGCTGTGCAAAGTTGATCAGCACGCCATTGAAGTAGGCAGAGGCCTCTTCCTTGTCGCCTTTGCTCCAGTCTTCGATACCTTCGGCTACCTCGGCGAGCATCTGCGCAATCATGATGCCGAGCATCGCTTCGCCCACGCCGGGCACCAGCATCGCGGCGAAATTGAACAGGTTCCAGCCGATGTCCAGGTAACTGGTCAGGCGCTTGAAGCGGGCGTTGGCGTCCTCGTCGTCGGTCGGCACCGCGATGCGTCGGGCATCGGCGATGGCCTTGTCGCGGCGCTGCACGAACAGTGTCGCCCACAGATCGCCGGTGATCTGATTGGTAATGGGTTCCGCATCGGGATTCTCCACCGCCGTTTCGCGCCACCACGGCCCCATGTCCAGCGGCTCGCGTTGCTGCCAGGTAAACGTCTTGAGGCGCTCGTTGACCCGGTGGAAAAACAGCCCTTTGTCCTTTTGCGCCACGAACCGGCTGAAAAAGGCCTGGTACTCAGCGTCGCGCAGCTGTCCGATCAGGGTTTTCATGAACTCGGTCAGCGACGAGTATTCCTTGAGAGGATGCTCCGGATCATCCGGAACATAGGCGATCAAGTGGCCGGACAAACGACTCTGATGGTAGACGTCGTCCCGGCGCAGAAGCTCATCGCTGAGACCCTGGGGCCCATTGGCAAAAAACGCCTGCAGCAGTTTGAACCGCTCGTACTCTGTTCCGGGCAATACCGGGATACGCTGCGACCATTCGCTCCAGAACTTCAACAACTCAGGGGTCAAGGCATCGATCGCCTGCTTGATCTGCGACGGATCGCTCACGGCGCTGAACAGCACGATGCCCGTCAACCGAAAGCCCATCAGCGACAATCGGTGGCACTGCAACGGTCGATCGTACAGCGTGGTATTGGCCTGGCCCTCGCATATTTGCCTGAGCTTGCCGTAGGCATGGTCGCTGATATCGCCCTTCAATCGCGCGACCAGTGACGCCAGCTGAAACGTGGCTTTTTCACTGGCCACGGATTGGTCCTGCAAGGCGCTCCGGGCTTTGGCTGTTGCCGGCAGCAGGACGGATGTGATGTGCCGCTGGTACTGTCCGCCAAGGTCGAGGCCGCGGCACATCGATGCAAACCCGGACAAGGAAATCGCGGGCTCAAGCGCAAGAGCGCCACGCTCATCCTTGCGATAGATGCCGGAGTTGCTGCGCCAGGCGTCCTCGGCGGTTTCAGATTCCTCGAAATTGTGCAGCGCCGCCTCCAGCAACGAGGACTGCCGAACGCGACTGGCCCCGGTATCAATGACAAGGCCAATTTTGCTGGGCACTTCAAGTTGTACGCTGAGCCCGTCGATGCCTTTGACGTTTTTGAAATTCGATTGCATTGCCGTGCGCAGCAGTGGCTCGGCGAAGGCATTGATGTCGTGCTGCAAATCGCCCAGGGTCCTGTCCAGTACGCCTTGCAGACGCCCCTGTTCTTCAATCAATTCCTTCAGGTATTGGCGGTCTGTTTCCCGTGCATTGCTATACCACTCGGGGGGCAATGGCCTGAGCGTTTCAAGGCTTTCCAGTCTCGACATCGAGGCCTTTTTGATCGCCTCAGGTATTACCGCGAGTACACGACGGTAATAAACCCCATTATTTTGCGCGGGCGTTGCCCGCGAGTTGCTTCCATGCAAATCAGACACTGTTCAATCACCTTGATGACAGGATAGGAATCACCAGCTTATTGATCCACCTTCGAAAAAAAAGACCAAAAAACTGTTGGACCAATGCGCTGAAATGGCCTGCACGCTTCGAAAATCAAGGAGCCTTCAATAGGTATGTACCGCCACAAAAGCGGCCGGTTATGCCACTGAATGAGCGGTCGTGTATTTCTCGCCAAAGGGGCTACTATTCGAGTCGATCTTCCATGTTTCATGCTCAGGTACCTGCCATGCGTCTTTCCGAATTCATCGTGTTACATGTCGATCGCATCGTCGATGAATGGGAGCTGTTCGCCGAAACCATCACCCCTGCCGCCGAGCTCATGGACAGTGCCGCGTTACGCGATCATGCGAAAGCGATCCTGCTGGCCGCCGCGCGGGACATGACCAAGCCTCAAACGCCCGATGAACAAGCGGCCAAGGCCAAGGGCGAAGGCCCGGAAAAAACCCCGAGCCTGGACCAGGCCGGCGCCAGCCACGGCGAGTTGCGTCACAACGTCGGTTTCGATCTGGTGCAGATGACCAGTGAATTTCGCCATTTGCGCGCCTGTGTGATCCGCCTGTGGGTCGACAGCCTCGTGTCCCCCGACATGGCTTACTTCCAGGACATGATCCGTTTCAACGAAGCCATCGACGAAGCCCTGGCCGAGTCCACCGCGGCCTATGCCGAGCAAGTCAATCGTTCGCGGGACATCTTTCTGGCGATTCTCGGCCACGACCTGCGCGCGCCGCTGCAAGCGGTGAGCATGTCCACTGAACTGCTGTTGCGCAAAACCGCACTCGAGGGCGATGCCCTGGCCTGCGTGACCCACATCCAGCGTGGCACACGCCATATGACGGTGATGGTCAGCGACTTGCTGGAACTGGTGCGCAGCCGCCTGGGCCGGAGTCTGCCGATCGAACCGGCGCCCATGGACATGGCCGAAGCAGCACACGCGGCGATTGCCGAAGCCTGTGCGGGCAATCCGGAGTGCGATCCGACGCTGCAAGTGCTGGGCGACGCTCGTGGTAACTGGGATCCGGGGCGCATCGCCCAGATGTTGCAAAACCTGATCGGCAACGCCTTGCAGCATGGTTCGAACAAACGCGACGTAATCGTGACCCTCAAAGGCGAGCCGCTCTCCGTTCGTCTTACCGTGCACAATTTCGGAATACCCATCCCCGAAGACGCCATCGCCACGATTTTCGATCCACTGGTGCGCAACGCCGGCGAAGAACTGGGCCAACCTTCAACCAGCCTGGGTTTGGGGTTGTTTATCGTCAAGGAGGTGGTGGATGCCCACAAGGGGACGATTGAGGTCAGCTCGAATGAAGTTGAGGGCACGACGTTCACCGTCGTTTTACCAAAGCGCACATAACGTCAGCTTCCAGTCCTATCAGATCTGTTAGTACCGGGCCCCGAATATTGCGAGTACAAAAGGATGATCCGCTTAACGTCAACCTTATGACTCCCAAGGAAGGCCGCCGTGACTCGCTCAGATACCAATGTCCCCAACAACTCGCGTCAGCAACGCACCGTCCTGTTGGCCACCGATCAGAAAAACTCGGCGCTCGCCGATATCGGTGGCGACGGCATCAATCGCATGGCCTACAGCGCCTATGGTTTTCAATCCACCGAACATGAGGTGGACACGCGACTGGGATTCAATGGCCAGTTTCGCGAGGCATTGAACTGGTATTTCCTGGGCAATGGCTATCGCGTCTACAACCCGCGACTGATGCGTTTTCATAGCCCGGACAGTTGGAGTCCGTTTGGGGAGGGTGGTTTGAATGCGTATATGTATTGCGCGGGCGATCCGGTGAATTTTTCGGATCCGACGGGGCATATGCCTATTAACTTTTTAAAAAAAATTAACCTGCCTCGCCATCGTGTAAGCCGAAATGACAGTACGTCCAGCCTGACTCAACTAATCCCTGCCGATGGATCTCCCCTACTAACAAGGGCTGTTGCCCGTCCAGTGGGTTCAGCCAATGGGCCTGCATCAACCAGTCTCGATACTGTCAGCGAACGACCACCCATGCGGAGTTCTGACAGCATGACACCGCGACGGGACCCGACCACTAGAGAATATATCCACAGTACTTTGCCTAGCGGACGACGGTACTGGACTCCGCCGTCATCATCCCCGCTACCAAGAGAGATGATGACTTATGAGGAAATGGCTCAACGACAAGGTCACACTGGAGGGGGCTCGATGCCAGGCCTGGCAAGCCAATCACCTCCTGGCCCACCGGTGGACAGGTCCACAAAGCCGAAGATCCGCAAATCTGCCCAACGCCCTTTGCCTCTTACTCCCGATGATCACGCAATGGGCTTGAGCATGGACTCAACCGGTGAAGTACGTGTGGATTTGAACACTTACAGCCAACACATGAGAAGAAAAACGTAGGGCAGCAACCAGCGTGGACAATTATCCAAGCTCATTGGTTTACGCGTATTCCAAACCTTGGCCTACTCCACCACCAACCGCCCCAGCCGCTGCCGCAACATCCGGTTCTCCGCCCGCAGTTGCTGCACCTCTTCGAGCAGGTCCAGCGCCAGGGCGACGCCTTCCCATTCCAGTTCCAGGTCGCGCCGCAGCTTGGCGGCGCGCTTGGCCAGGGTCAGTTCGTAATCGGTGAAGCGCCAATCCTTCGGCGTGCCCCCTTGGGGTTCGAGGATGCCGTGTTCGACGATTTCGATCACGTAGACGTCCGACAGGTCGGTCGCCTCACAGAATTCGGCCAGGTCCAGTTGAACGATCAGAGGGCTGCTCATTACGGGCTACTCCGGGTCTTGGATCAGAAATTTTCTCTCGGGTCGAACGCGGCTTTTTTCGCCAGTTCCTGCCACAGGGCCTTGACCTCATCGTCCGATTTTTTCGGCATGACGGCCTTCAGTTGCACGAACAGGTAACCGCGCTCGCCGGCCTTGCTCTGCAGGCCATGGCCCTTGGCGCGCATGCGCTGGCCGTTCTGGCTGCCGGCCGGCACCTTGAGGTTGATCTTGCCGGTCAGGGTCGGCACGGCCACTTCGGTGCCCAGGGCCAATTCCCAGGGGGCCAGCGGTAGCGTGATGATCAGGTTTTCGCCTTCGACATCGAATTTCGGGTGCGGCGCAAAACGGATGGTCAGGTACAGGTCGCCATTGGCGCCGCCACCGATACCCGGTGCGCCCTGGCCCTTGAGGCGAATGCGCTCGCCGTCGGTCACGCCGGCGGGGATCTTCACGTTCAGACTTTTAGTGGTATTGCTGACGTGTTGGCCGGCGGCGTTGTACTGCGGCACCTGGAAGGTGACCTTCTTCGATTCGTTCGAGAGGGTTTCTTCCAGAAAAATCGCCAGTTCCATTTCCACGTCCTGTCCTCGGCGCCCGCTGCTGCGACGCGACTCCGCCCCGCCAAAGCCGGGGCCACGGTTACCGAAGATCGAACTGAAGAAGTCCGAAAAATCGCCAGTGTCCTGACCGCCGCCACCGAAACCGCCACGGCTTTGCCAGCCTGGCGGTCCCTGGAACGGTTGACCATGCTGGCCATAGCGGCGCAAGTCGTCGTATTCGGCGCGTTTGTCGGCGCTTTTCAACGCTTCATAGGCCTCGGAGGCATCCTTGAACTTGGCCTCGGCGTCCTTTTCCTTGCTGACGTCGGGGTGGTATTTGCGCGCCAGCTTGCGATAGGCGGCCTTGATCGCCTTGTCGTCTGCGGTCGGCTCCACACCGAGAATCTTGTAATAGTCTTTGAAGTCCATCGTGGGAATCACCATCCGTTATCGAAATCGCGCCACCTGACACAGCATGCGCCTTATTTGCCGCACAGAGTTTGACCGATCTCAAGTTTGTGACCGGGCAGCGCTTCATAAGTTTATCGGCAGCCGGCGGGACTTCTTGCGATTGCCCTGCGGCTGTCCGGTTGATGCAGGGTAGTTTGGGGGTGATCGCGCGTCTTTCAAGCGGTTGATCGGCAGATTTAGCGGATGGTCGGCCTTCGATTCTGTGCCGCACTGACATACACTGCGCGGCCGTTTTTTAACCGGAACTTGAAAGACATGAAAAACGCATCTCCAGCCCGTGCCTGTGGCATCGACTTCGGCACGTCCAACTCCACCGTCGGCTGGCTTCGCCCTGGCATGGAAACGCTGATCGCGCTGGAGGACGACAAGATCACCCTGCCTTCGGTGGTCTTCTTCAACATGGAAGAACGTCGCCCTGTGTACGGCCGGCTGGCGCTGCACGAGTACCTGGAAGGCTACGAGGGGCGCCTGATGCGCTCGCTCAAGAGCCTGCTGGGTTCCAAGCTGATCAAGCACGACACCAGCGTGCTGGGCACGGCGATGCCGTTCAAGGACCTGCTCGGACTGTTCATCGGGCAGCTGAAAAAGCGTGCCGAGGCTGCCGCTGGTCGGGAATTCGAAGAAGTCGTGCTGGGTCGCCCGGTGTTCTTTGTCGATGACGATGAAATGGCCGACCAGGAAGCGGAAAACACCCTGGTGGACGTCGCCCGCGCCATCGGTTTCAAAGACGTGTCCTTCCAGTACGAACCGATTGCCGCGGCATTCGACTACGAGTCGACCATCGAAAAAGAAGAGTTGGTGCTGATTGTCGACATCGGCGGTGGTACTTCGGACTTCTCCCTGGTGCGCCTGTCCCCGGAACGTCGCAACCACGACAACCGTCACGACGACATCCTGGCCACCGGTGGCGTGCACATCGGCGGGACCGACTTCGACAAGCAACTGAGCCTGCAGGGGCTGATGCCTCTGTTCGGCTACGGCAGCCGGATGAAAAGCGGCGCCTACATGCCCACCAGCCACCACATGAACCTGGCGACCTGGCACACCATCAACTCGGTGTACTCGCAAAAGTCGACCCTGGCGCTGGGCAGCATGCGGTATGACATCGAAGACACCGGTGGCATCGATCGCCTGTTCAAGCTGATCGAACAGCGCGCCGGACACTGGCTGGCCATGGAAGTGGAAGAAACCAAGATCCAGCTGACCCATGCCGACAGCCGCCACGTCGCGCTGGACCGCATCGAACCCGGCCTGAGCGTGGAATTGAGCCGTGCACTGTTCGAGTCAGCCATCGAGAACCTGCTCGAGCGCGTGCGCGACAGCGTGACCCGATTGCTGGCGGACGCCGATGTGCGGGTCGATCAGGTGGACACCGTGTTCTTCACCGGTGGTTCGAGCGGGATTCCGGCCCTGCGCAACAGCGTTTCGGCGATGCTGCCGAATGCGCGGCACGTGGAAGGGAACATCTTTGGCAGCATCGGCAGTGGTCTGGCCATCGAGGCCGCAAAACGCTATGGCTGAGGAGCAGCTGCAAGCTTCAAGCTGCAAGTAAGAACCCAGAGCGAACACCGTCCTGCTTTTACTTGAAGCTTGCAGCTCACAGCTCGCAGCTAATGGCTGCCGTCAAACCATCCCTACCTGCTTCAACTCGCTCTTCAGATACGCGTAATAAATCGGCCCTGCCACCACCCCAGGCAGGCCGAACGCGGCCTCGAACACCAGCATCGCCAGGAGCAACTCCCAGGATTTGGCACTGATCTGTCCGCCGACAATGCGCGCATTGAGAAAGTATTCGAGCTTGTGGATAAAGATCAGATAACCCAATGCCGCCACGGCCACCCAGATTGACAGCGACAGGCCGACGATGGTGATCAGGGTGTTTGACATCAGGTTGCCGATCACCGGCAACAGTCCC
This sequence comes from Pseudomonas fluorescens group sp. PF-1, assembly GCF_054481335.1. Classification (NCBI taxonomy): domain Bacteria; kingdom Pseudomonadati; phylum Pseudomonadota; class Gammaproteobacteria; order Pseudomonadales; family Pseudomonadaceae; genus Pseudomonas; species Pseudomonas fluorescens group sp. PF-1. The sequence goes on along the minus strand of NZ_JBTMNG010000002.1, from coordinate 928,769 downwards.
AACAGGAAGGTCAGCACGATCAGGGTTTTGGTCAGTGGCAGCTTGATGCCGAACAGCGGCAGGATCACCGCCAGAAAAATCCCGGTAAAGAATGTATTGAGCAGGGAAATCTTGATCTGCGCGAACACGATGTTGCGGAATGCCTGGACCAAAAGGTGCAGGCGATCAAACAGCGCCGCGGCCAATGGCTTGCGCTTGGTCAGATCCGGAACGCGCTGCAAGGCAATGATCGCACCCAGCACCATTCCGATCAGCAGTGTCACAAACATGTGCGCCGCGTCTTTGCCCACCAGTTGCAAGTCGCTGAGGTGCTTGCTCATCCACTCGCCAATCGCCACGCGAAACTCGGCGGCGCTGGCCGGCAGGTAAGCGTCGATGAACGGCGGCAGCTGTCCGCGAGCGCGGTCGACCACGTGCATGAATTTATCGAGGGAAGCGCCGGGGTTCTCCGCCTCGTGCAGCAGAAAACTGATGGCGCCGGCGAAGATCAGCGTCAGCACACTGACCACTAATGTCCCCAGCAACGCCACGGCCAGCCAGCGCGCGCGCCGCCCTTCGATCAGCCGCTGCAGCTGCGGGGTGAGCATGTTGACCAGTTCAAACACCAGCAACCCGGCCAGCAGGCTGGGCAGCAACCGCAACGGAATCACCAGCAGCAGCCCGCCGAAAATGATGACCCAGCTGATGACCAGCAACACTTGACGCTGAGAAAACGTTGGCATACAGCCTCAAAACGAACGGCGTAAAAGGATGGGCAGTCTGCCAGCGATCCGGTGGCAGCACTAGAGATTGTGTGGGACGACCTTGGTGGTGCGGCGTTCGGCTATTTTTCTGCGGCCGTACCGGCCCCATCGCAGGCAAGCCCGCCATGGGGCCCGAACAGTCACCGCAGGCCCGCGCCCCGGCCCATGACTCATTTTTTCTTCAGGCAATCGCTCATGAACGCCTTGCGCGCGTCACCCTTGAGGGCTTTGGTGGTGGCGTCGGCGTTGCAGGTTTTCATCTTCTCTTGCTGAGGGGTCAGGGCTTTGCCGGCATCGTTGGCCGCTGGAGCGGCTTTCAGACAATTGCTCATGAAGGCTTTGCGCTCATCGCCCTTGAGGCTTTTAGCGGTAGCGTCGGCATTGCAAGTGGTCATCTTGTTCTGCTGGTCAGTGGCGGCGAAACCCTGGGAACAGAGCAGCAAACCGATCATCAACAAAGGGACACGCACTATCTTCATGGAGTTTTCTCCTTGTCGCCGCATCGAGCGATGCAGCCTTCCCGAGGAGTGTAGTCAAGCCTTGTTACACCTTCCTCCAGACATAAACGCCCCCTCTCGATGAGGTCGTTAAAACATCTTATTGCGCCGATAGTAATCCGGTGTACATCCAGCTTGGCGCTGGAACATCGCGATAAATGCCGAGCCTGTGCTATAGCCCAGGTCAAAGGCGATTTCCTGAATGCTGCGCTGGCTGTCCAGCGCCTCAATCGCCGTCAGAAAGCGCAAACGCTGGCGCCACTCGCCGAAACTCATGCCCAGTTCGCGGATAAACTGCCGCGCCAGGGTGCGCTCACTGACATGAATGCGCCCGGCCCAATCCGCCAGTGGCCGATTATCCCCGGGATCGGCTTGCAGCGCCTCGAGTATGCCCAGCAGCCCGGGACTGCTGGCGTAGGGCAAGTAGCACTCATGCACCGGTGCCTGTTGCAACTGGTCCACCAGGACCTGGGCCAGGCGTTTGTCCGCATCCCGCTCGGGGATCTTCACGTCCCGGGCCGCGAAGTCCTTGAGGATTGCCTTGAGAATGTCGCTGATGGCCAGCGTGCATGCCTGCTGTGGCAGATCGGCACAGACCGTCGGCGCCAGGCAAACGGCGCGGTAATTGATTGGCTGATGACTGTAGAAACTGTGCTCGATTCGCGGCGGCACCCACACGGCGTATTGCGGCGGCGACATGAACCGGCTGCCGTCGACGTCCATGTGCAGCACCCCGTGGGCCGCATACTCCAGCGTGCCCCAGGGGTGGCGGTGCGGTGCGGCGAATTCATGGGTATCGAAGTCGGCGTAGCGGAAGTAGACCGCTGAAGGCAGTTCGCTGAAATCCAGCAGGTCGATGTGTTTACGGGTCATGCTGTCCGGATTCAGGGGCAGGTTGTCTGGATCGAAGTATAGGCTTGTATCCAGACAGAGGATAATTGACCTCCATTAACGTTCTGGTTCACCCGATGCAATACGCTTATCCCCTGCTGGCCATCTTTATCTGGGCCGGCAACACCGTGATCACCAAAATGTCGGCCGGGGCGATCTTCCCCGCCGAGATCGGCTTCTACCGCTGGCTGCTCGCCGGACTGCTGTTCACCCCCTTCATGCTCAAACCGGTGATCGCCCATTGGCCGGCGATCCGCCCGAACCTGGGCAAGATCTTTGTCCTCGGCGTGCTCGGCATGGCGGTTTATCAAAGCCTGGCGTACTTCGCCGCAGGACTGACCTCGGCCACCAACATGGGCATCATCCTGTCGTTGATGCCCTTGATGTCACTGGCCATGGCGATCATCAGCCTCGGCCAGCGCCTGACCATCGGCGCACTGGCCGGTGCGGTGCTGTCGTTTGCCGGGGTATTGGTGGTCGTCTCGTCCGGCAGCCTTGCGGTACTGCTCGAGCATGGCGTGAACCTGGGCGATGCGATGATGCTGATCGCCACCCTGGCGTACGCGATCTACAGCACGCTGCTGAAAAAATGGCAGCTGCGCTTGCCGCCCCTGGTGTTGCTGTACTTGCAAGTGCTGGTCGCGGTGGTGGTGCTGTTCCCACTGTTTCTCGCGTCCCCGAAAGTCGGCCTGACTTTGCAGAATATTCCGCTGGTGCTGTACGCCTGCCTGCTGGCTTCGATGATCGCTCCCCTGGCTTGGATGCAGGCCGTGGTTCGCCTTGGACCGAGCCGGACCACGTTGTTTTTCAACTTGCTGCCGTTGATCACCGCGCTGATTGCGGCGGTGGTACTGCATGAGCAGTTGGCGCTGTATCACTTGGTGGGCGGCTTGTTGACCTTGGGCGGGGTGATTCTGTCCGAGCGGTGGACCACGGTGTTGGGCCGCGCGTAATCCCTCGCCACAGGGTCGGTCTAAAGGCCGGCCGCGTTCAACCGGGCCGCATGTTCGACAAACAATCGGATCGGCTCGGCCTCCTTGCCCACCCACCCCCAGGGCTGATTGACGATGTCGAAATGGTTCAGCGGAAACTCATCGCCAATCACCCTTCCAAGGTGCGAGCTGTAGCGCCCGACCATCCCGTCGCAATACCCGGATTCGCGCACGAAGGTTTTGGCGAACAATCGGCAACTGCGATGGGTGCCATCAAGCGGATTGCGCCCCCGGTCGGTCTTGCCCGGTTGCAAGGTCCCGGACCAGGAGTAATACCGCACGCCGTTGACCTCTTCCGGTCCGTGCCCACCCCAGGATTCGGGCAGGCCTTGTGGATAACGTTGATTGAACAACGCCACGCCTGCGCTGGTGAGTGAATGGTGGGAGGCATGGATATCCACCGGCAGCTTCGGCCCGCGATAGCCGGTTTCGAGCAGGCTCATCAACGCCGCGACCCACCGTAGCAGGCTGCTCAGCATCCGCCCTCTGACACTGTCATGGGGATAGTGTTCGTGCAGGTAGTCCGCCAGCTCCGAGCCGTGATTCGGCCCCGCCACCGATGTGACTGACGCCACCCGGTCGGGGCGTTTGGCGGCGGCGTATCGAGCGGTCAACGAGCCCTGGCTATGACCGATCAGGTTGACCTTCTCGGCCCCCGTTTCGCGCAGAATCTCGTCGATCCGCGCCAGGAGTTGCTCACCGCGCACTTCGCTGGAATGCAGCGGCGAGACCTGTACCGCAATCACCACCGCCCCACCCTGACGCAGCGCGGAAATGATGCCGTGCCAATAGGGATAGAGCAGTAACCGGACAAACCCGAGCATTCCCGGGACCAGCACCAGCGGGTAACGCGGAGCGGAATCTTGCGACATGGGCGGACATCCTGATGATCGATGAGGCGATGCAAGGCGCGAAGCAAAGACTCGCCAAGCATCGCCAGCAAAGATGACAACTCATACACCAGTTTATGACATCCACCCTGCTTCAGATCCCCCCGCGACGATCAGCCCGACGAGAGCGACTCGATCACGGGCAGGCAATACTCAGCGGCCGGCTCGCGATGGGGCCCTGATGGACGCCCGATTACCGGGTGGGCTTGACGGTCACCGGGGCCTTGCCCGACTTCATCTGCTCCAGCAGCGGCGCACACTGGTTCGGCTCGCCCCCACTCGGGGCCACCAGCGCCAGCAAGCCTGCCGCCGGCGCGGCGATCACGCCCAATGCGACCATGCCGGCGCCGCGCAACATCAACGGCACGGCTTTCACCCCGGCATCAGGCTTGATGAACTTGCCCCGCACGTACAGCGGCGAACGCAACGAAATCAAGCGCCAGCCCTTGGATTCCGGGGTGATGGTCAGGTCCAGTTGCTCGGTTGCCATGTTCGCCGTGCCATCGATGTAGATGATCGCGTTCTCGGTATCGAACACGAACAGCCGCGTGGTGGCCAAGCCGGTCTTGATGTCGAAGTCGGCGGCCGCGCAGTTGATCTTCACCTCCTTGTCGCCAAAGATCCGACCGACCACATAATTACCGACGTTCAACCCGGCCAGCTCCATCAATTCGCGACTGATTGCACCGTCGTTGATCAGCATCTTCAGCGTGCCGTTGGCGCTGCCCAGCAATTTGGCCACCGAGTTGCCGCGACCGGTGATGTCGGCATCGCCATTGAGCTCGCCGAAACTGGTTTTCATCGGTTCGAAGGTCGGGAACAACTGTTTGAGCTTGAACCCCCGGGCCGTGAGTTTGGCCTTGCCCTCCAGCGGCTCGGTCTGACCGTTCAGGCGAATCTGCGCATCCAGTTTGCCGCCTGCCACGCCGAATCGCAGCGGCTCGAGGCTGAGGACGCCATCGGTGAGCACCAGGTGCGTATAAAGATCGTTGAACGGCAGTTTTTCGCTGTGGACGATGCGCTTGCCGGTGAATTCGACATCCGCGTCCATATCGCGCCAGCGCTCGGTCTTGAACTCTTCGACCGGCAACACTTTGTCCGCCGGTTGCTTGCTCTCACCACCCCGGGCCTTCTGTTTGGCATTGGAATCGGCACCGATCAGCGGCGCCAGGTCGGCAAACAACAATTGATTGGAAAGCAGCGAGCCGCTGAGTTTCGGCCGAGGCTGGCTGGCGACGTAAGCCAGACTGCCGTGGATGTCGCTGGCGCCGATCTTGCCGTTGAAGTCCTCATAGCGGAACACCGCGCCAGTCGGCTCGTGCAGCTTGGCGATCAAGTGACCGTCGGTGGCGTAAGGCGGTGTGTCCGGCAGGGTCACGCCGGTCAGCGGGTAGAGATTGCCCAGACTGGTGCCGGCCAGTTTCAGACGCAGATCCAGGGCGCCAAGATTCAGCGGATCGGTCAGGGTGCCGGCCAGTTCGATGCGGGTGTCGGCAATCGTTGCCTGTGCCTGGAGCGGAAACGGTCTGGCGGCATCCTGCAAGGCCAGCAAGCCGCCGATCTTGCCCTGACCCGCGAGTTTCTGCCCGTGGTATTGGCCTTTGACCTTCAAGGCGAAGGCGTAGTCCTGGGGGGCTGCGCCCTTTTCTTGCGCGGTTTTCGCGGCTTTGTCGCCAACGATCTCGCTGAATGGAATCGGTTTGCCCAGCGGGTCGATCAGCAGGTCGAGTTGGGTCTTGAGGCTCTGGTCATCCAGGGTGACGTGCCCCTTGTCGAAGCCGATCGCGCCGATATCCACCACCCACGGAGACGGTTGGGCATTCGGGTCCTTGGGGTCGAACTTGAAGGTCCAGTTGGCGCGACCGTCGGCCAGACGTTGCAACTCGGCATTGGGCTCAGTGAGGTCAATGCGCGGGATCACCACGCGCTGGGCCAGCAGGGCCAGGGGTGAGATGCGAAGTTCGACACGCTTGAGACTGGCCATCTGCGGCGCTTTCGACCAGTCCGGGTTGCCCAGGCTCAGGTCCTCGGCCACCACATGCGGCCAGGGCACCCACGCCCGCCAGCCACCCTCATCGAGCTCACGCCGCCAGACCACCGCCAGGTTGCCGTTGATGGCGAACGGGCGGTGCAGTTCTTCAGAGACTTTGGCATTGAGGGCTGGTTTGATCCGGTTCCAATCGAAGAACACGATGATCAGAACCAGGGCCGCCAGCAGAACAACCAGGCTGGCGATGCTCCAGGCGAGAATTTTACGAGTGCGCGTCATTGCACAGGGCTCCTGATACGACTGAGCGCCCCGACCGCGACGCACATGAGAAACGCGGAGCCAGAACCGGCCCGCTATGGAATCTACGACTGAAGAACCGCCCGCAGGTTTAATCGAAAAGCCGATTTTGCCGCCATCGCCCCACCGAACGCAGCGCTCTTGCGCCCCCAGCGTTACCTTGCCCGCACTTTTGCGTGGCGCCAGTGAGTCGAAAATACCCACCTCGGTGCACCGCAAAGGCCCGTTTTACAAGGGCTGCAGAGAACAATCAATTCCGTTGATTATTACCATTGCGTTTATGAACTTTTATATCGACTTATCGAGAGTAGCATTGTCTTCGTACCCAATTTATCGCCCTCCTACGGAGCACCCGAACATGAAACGCCAACTTCTGCTTAGCCTGACACTCTCTATGTTGGCCAGCACTGCATTTGCACTGCCGGCCGCCGAGCAAGCCACTCCACAAGTGAAAGACAGCCACTCGGTGTTCAGTCACACCCTCGCCGCTGACGGTTCCGACCGCACTCCTGGTCAAACCCTGGCCGAAGGTGGTAACGATCGCCTGAAAGAAAAAGGTCTGATCACCGAAGATGGCTACGACAAGACCCCTCAGGGCCAAACTGTGGCTGCCGACGGTTCCGACCGTACCCCAGGCCAAACCCTGGCTGCCGATGGTTCTGACCGCACCCCTGGTCAAACCCTGGCCGAAGGTGGTGGTGATCGTGTGATCGAACGCAACAGCGCTATGAGCTAAGCCCATGGCGGCCATGAAAAAAGCCCAATCACTCGATTGGGCTTTTGATTTTCTGGCGATTCACCTGATCGAAATCGCCTCTGTGCAATTGATCTCCTCTCGTCGTTCGACGCCAGCAAAGCCGATTTGCTAGAGTGCGCCGCTCTCCTTCTCCAGAAAACGCCCTTGCGATGCTGCCTCGCGCCGAACAGAAGCAACAAACCCGCACTGCCCTCATGGACGCTGCTCGCCATTTGATGGAAGGCGGCCGAGGATTCGGCAGTTTGAGCCTGCGCGAAGTGGCGAAAACCGCCGGGATTGTCCCCACGGGTTTTTACCGGCACTTCGCCGACATGGACGAACTGGGTCTGGTGCTGGTCAGTGAAGTCGGTCAGACCTTCCGTGAAACCATCCGCCTGGTGCGGCACAACGAGTTTGTCATGGGCGGCATCATAGACGCCTCGGTGCGGATCTTTCTCGATGTCGTCAGCGCCAACCACTCGCAATTTCTGTTTCTCGCCCGCGAGCAGTACGGCGGCTCGCTGCCGGTGCGCCAGGCCATCGGCCGCCTGCGCGAGGACATCAGCTCGGACCTGGCCGCCGACCTGTCGTTGATGCCGAAGCTGCAACACCTGGACATCGCCGGCCTGAGCGTTATGGCGGACCTGATCGTCAAAAGCGTGTTCGCCACGTTGCCAGACATCATCGACCCGCCTCTAGAGGCGCTGCCTGCACACCTGACCCCTCAGGCCAAGATTACCCAGCAACTGCGGTTCATCTTTATTGGCTTGAAGCACTGGCAAGGGCTCGGCAGCACTGAATAACCCTGTCGAGCAGGTTCGCGCCCCTCCAGCAAATCGTCGCGCATTAAATCGGTGCGCTCAAAAAAACAATGCACCAAAATCATCCAAAACCTGCACCAAGACCGACCTCGCCCCACCTTTCCCACAGGCATTTCCTACAATTCCATCGATTGGCAAGCCCCTTGCTCTAGCCTGAGCATTGTCCATTGCTGGAAGCTTTCCGATGCTGGTGATTCACCGCAGAATCGACCCTCAACCCGTCTGGGCCGCCGAGTTGCACCTGACCTTCGAAGCCCGGAGCAAAAGCCGGCTGCGCTGTTTCAGTGCCGAGGGCGAAGACGTCGGTTTGTTTTTGGAACGTGGTCAGTCGCCTCTTTATGACGGCGAATGCCTCCAGGCCGAAGACGGGCGCATCGTCCGCGTTTGCGCCCGCCCCGAACAACTGCTGCACGTCACCTGCGCCAATGCCTTCGAACTGACCCGTGCCGCCTATCACCTGGGCAACCGGCACGTCGCCTTGCAGGTCGGCGACGGCTGGTTACGCCTGCTCGATGACTACGTGCTCAAGGCCATGCTCGAACAACTCGGCGCCACCACCGAGCACATCGAAGCGCCGTTCCAGCCGGAACACGGGGCTTACGGCGGAGGCCATCACCATTCGCGCCACGGCGATGAAGACTTCAACTACCCGCCCAAACTGCACCAGTTCGGCGTGCGCCCATGAACCCGGCCTGGGCGCTGCTGCGTCTGGCCAGTCCGCAATTGCCGATTGGCGGCTACAGCTATTCCCAAGGCCTGGAAATGGCCGTGGAGAATGGTCGCGTTCATGACCCTGCCAGCGCTCGGCGCTGGATCAGCGATCAGTTGCTGTTGAACCTCGCCCGTTTCGAGGCCCCGTTGTTACTCGCCCATTGCATGGCGGCGGCCGAGGACAATTGGAGCGACCTGCTGCTGCGCTGCGAAGAACACCGCGCCAGTCGGGAAACCCGCGAGCTGCATCAGGAGAGCCGGCAAATGGGCTACTCCCTGCAACAACTGCTCAATGGCTTGCCCGAACTCGATGCACCGGCCCGCACCTTCCTCGAACAGCGCGCCGAACCGCACCTGGCCCTCGGCTGGGCGCTGGCCGCTCGAGCCTGGCAGATCAGTCCGCAGGACGCGCTGGCCGCCTGGCTCTGGAGCTGGCTGGAAAACCAACTGGCGGTGCTGATGAAAACCCTGCCACTGGGCCAGCAAGCCGCGCAACGCCTGACCAGCGAATTGCTGCCGCTGTTGCAGCAAGCCCAGCAGGACGCTACGCGAATCAACCCCGAACACTATGGCAGCGCCGCTTTCGGCCTGTCCCTGGCGTGCATGGCCCACGAGCGCCAGTACAGCCGTCTGTTCCGTTCCTAGGACCTTTTATTCTGGAGAGTCACATGAACACACAACCTCTGCGCGTCGGCATCGGCGGCCCGGTCGGTTCCGGCAAAACCGCCTTGACCCTGGCCCTGTGCCTGGCCCTTCGCGACCGCTACAACCTGGCGGTGGTCACCAACGACATCTACACCCGCGAAGACGCCGACTTTCTGGTGCGCAATGAAGCGCTCGCGCCGGAACGCATCATTGGCGTGGAAACCGGCGGCTGCCCGCACACGGCGATTCGCGAAGACGCCTCGATCAACCTCGAAGCCGTGGATCAACTGAACCGGCGCTTTCCGGGGCTGGACCTGATTCTGGTGGAGTCCGGTGGCGACAACCTGTCGGCGACCTTCAGCCCGGAACTGTCGGATCTGACCATCTATGTGATCGACGTGTCGGCCGGCGACAAGCTGCCGCGCAAGGGCGGGCCGGGGATCTGCAAATCCGACCTGCTGGTGATCAACAAAATCGACCTCGCCCCGCTGGTGGGAGCATCACTGACCCTGATGGACAGCGACACCACCCGCATGCGCAACGGCAAGCCTTTCGTATTCAGCAACCAGAAAACCGGCCAGGGCCTGGAAGAGATCATCGCCTTCATCGAGCGCCAGGGCCTGCTGACGGCAGCCTGATCATCACTTATCAACAAGGAAGCTTATCCATGACACTCAAACGCATCTTCGGCACCCTGGCCCTGCTGCTGACCCCTGCCATCGCCTTCGCCCACCCCGGGCACGGCGACAACGGCTTGATCGCTGGCATCAGCCATCCACTCGGCGGCCTCGATCACTTGCTGGCGATGCTGGCCGTCGGCCTCTGGGCGGCGCAGCAACAAGGCGCCGCGCGCTGGGTGCTGCCGTGCACCTTCGTCGGCACCCTGCTGATGGGCGGGCTGCTGGGCTTTGAAGGGCTGAACCTGCCGGCGCTGGAAAGCGGGATTGCCGCGTCCGTGCTGGCGCTGGGCCTGGCCGTGGCGCTGGCGGTGCGTCCGCCGTTGAGCGTGGCGGTGGCTGCAACAGCGCTGTTCGCGCTGTTCCATGGCGTGGCCCATGGCCTGGAACTGCCGGACATGTCGAGCCCCTGGACGTACGCCGCCGGTTTTGTAGTGGCGACAGCTGCGCTGCATGCGGCGGGTTATGCCGTGGTACGCGTGCTGCCCCGGGCAGCAGCACCGTTGGTTCGACTGGCGGGTGCGGCTTCGGCGGCGACGGGGGGGTGGTTGCTGGCAGGTTGATTCTTCATAGCCTGTGATGAGCTCTTCGCGGGCTGGCTCGTTCCCACAATGAAATGCCTGCCCCTGTGGGAGCAAGCCTGCTCGCCAAAGCGGCCTGACAGACAACACACCGCTCAGGCCTGCTAACATGTCGCGCAATCGCCCCTGCCGTGACGACGCCAGCCAATGCCGCATGTTTCCCGCTCCGCCTCCCAGCCTGAACTGACCGCCCTGTTCTCCTCGGTGCAACAGCACTTCCAGGACGTGATCGTGCCCCTCTGGCAAGGCCCCGGCTGGAATGCCGACATGGCGTTGCCCTATGAGGCGCTGGATGCCGAGCATCAGCCTCTGCCCCCTCAGCGCTACCGGGCCATGGCCTGTGCGCGACAGCTGTACCTGTTTTCCAGCCTGATCGGCCAGGTGCCGGCCGCCGAAGAACGCGCGGCAGCCCTGTTCCGCTCTTTGCAGCGGCATTTTCACGACGCCGAGCATGGCGGCTGGTTCTACAGCATCGACCCGCACGGCGCGCCGCTGGATCAACGCAAAGACCTCTACACCCACGCCTTCATTCTGTTCGCCTGCGCCCATTACTGGGACAAAGTCCGCGAGCCGCTGGTGGAGTCCGTGCTCAACGCCGCCCTGGAAGTGATCGCCCGGCGATTCGCCACGGGTGATGGCCTCTACGAAGCCAGCCTCGACCGCAACTGGTCGTCCCTGGGCAGCGGGCCGCTGCAGAACCCATTGATGCATCTGGCGGAAGCCTTTCTCGCCACGCTCTCGGTACGCGAAGACCGCGCAGTGCGACGTGCGCTCGTCGAGTTATGCACAGCCATGCAGAAGCGCTTTATCGACCCGCAACATGGGGTGTTGATGGAGAAGCCGCTGGGGACTGTGGATAACTGGTTTGAACCGGGGCACCAGTTCGAATGGTATTTCCTGCTGGAGTCATCGCCGCTGCTACGCGGCTCGACACTGCATGCGTCCCTGGAGCGCGCCTTTGCCTTCACCGAGCAACTGGGGGTCGATCAGCAGACCGGTGCGGTGCGGGCCATGCTCGACTTCGGACCGGACGGCGGCTCTCGGGACGCCACACAGCGCATCTGGGCCCAGGCCGAATACCTGCGCGCGTTGACCCTGCGTCCGGACAGCGAGCCCGCGGTGTTGCGCCAGTTGCAGGCGCTGCAACAGCATTCGCTGCACTCGCGTGGCTGGTACGAGTGCCGTGACGAGCAGGGTCAAGTGAGCCGTCGGGACATGCCGTCGACCACGCCTTATCACTTGGCGACCTGTTATCGCGGGTTGGCCGAGTATCTTCGCTGACATTCAGATAGCGATTGCGAGCAAGCTCGCCCCCACACTCGGTCCTGTGCATGCAGTTCCATTGTGGGAGCGAGCCTGCTCGCGATTGACCGCGAAGCGGTCTTAAGCCTTGCCACCACTGCGATCAATGGCAAACCCGGCCCAGGTCTGGCTCACCGGCATCAGCTCCAGGCTGTTGATGTTGATATGGGCCGGCGCATTGAGGACCCAGAAAATGGTGTCGGCGATGTCTTGCGGCTGGATCGGATCGGCACCGGCGTAAGTGGCGTTGTAACGCTCCTGATCACCGGCAAAACGCACCAGCGAGAATTCGCTCTCGCACAGGCCAGGCTCGATGTTGCTGACCCGCACGCCGGTGCCTTGCAGATCGCAGCGCAGGTTCAGGGAGAACTGTTTGACGAACGCCTTGCTCGCGCCATACACGTGGCTGCCCGGGTAAGGGTAGTTGCCGGCGATGGAACCCAGGTTGACGATGCCGGCCCCGCGACCATGGGCGATCAGGCGCGGCAACAGCAGACGGGTGCTGTACATCAGGCCTTTGATGTTGGTGTCGACCATGGTGTCCCAATCATCCAGATCGCACTTGGGTGCCGGGTCAACGCCCAGGGCCAGGCCAGCGTTGTTGATCAGCCCGCGCAGCTTGGCGAAGGACGGCGGCAGGTTCGCGATGGCCGCTTCCATGGCCTTGCGGTCACGCACATCGAGGACCAGGCCATGAACCTCAGTCTGCTTCGACAGTTCGGCGCACAGCGCGTTGAGGCGTTCTTCACGACGACCGGTCAGCACCAGTTTCCAGCCGGCCTCGGCAAAACGACGGGCACAGGCTTCACCAAAACCGGAGGTCGCGCCGGTAATAAACAGGGTGTTGGACATCGTGTTCTCCTTGCTTCGGCTGATCGACAGCCATTGGAATAGAAAATCAGCAGGCAGCATGCCCGGCCTTGTCCACAGCGGCAACCACCACCCAACCTGTACAAAAAACGATCAGACCTCGTCACCCCTTGTCCAGCGTGGCCTGCAGACAGGTGCGCGCATGTTATCCACAGGTGGGTCCACAGTCTTTGGGGGCAAGTGTAAAAAGCTGAAAGCCGCTATCCACAAGGCTTTGCGACGGATTTTGAAATTTTTTTACTTGACCCTCATTGGTCTGCTGTGCACCAAAGGGCAAACAACCCGACCGGGCGGTCAAGTCGATGATGGCGCCAAGCCTCTAACTACGGCCTTTATCCGGGTCTTTCCAGAGTTTAATCACAGACTTATCCACAGGCTTGTCCACGCCTTTTCAAGCGGTTTTCGACGCCAATAAAAAGGTTGACAAAGCGGCCTCATGGCTGCGTAAAAACGCCTGATCAAAAAACAACCACACGCCTGCAGGCCTCGAATTCAAAGGCGTTCAGCCAGCTACTCCCACGTTATTCACAGCCAGCTCCACAGCAAACGGGGACAAGTCAAAACCTCGGCAAAACAACTATTTGCAGCGGCTTTATGTCGCGCTTTCAGAGCTTGGCTAATTTGTTTTCCACAATTTCCCGAAGGCACACCACAGCCCACTGTAGGAGCGAGCTTGCTCGCGATGGACGTTAACGAAAACGCGAATATTCTGAATAAACGCGTAGTACTGAAGACCTTCGCGAGCGGGCTCGCTCCTACAAGGGATTGTGGCGAATTGGAGGTGTAAAAAAGCCCCGGCGATTGCGCGCCGGGGCTTGTGTACAACAGGTATAACTCAGTGCCCGCCGAGATAGGCGTTACGCACGTCCTCGTTGACCAGCAGCTCCTTGCCGGTGCCGGTCATGCGAATCTCGCCGTTGACCATCACATAAGCCCGGTCCGAAAGCCTGAGGGCGTGGTTGGCGTTCTGCTCGACCAGGAAGATGGTCATGCCGGTCTTGGCCAGTTCCCGCAGGGTGGCGAAGATCTGTTTCACCACAATCGGCGCCAGCCCGAGGCTAGGCTCGTCCAGCAGCAACAGTTTCGGGCGGCTCATGAGCGCACGGGCGATGGCGAGCATTTGCTGCTCGCCGCCGGACATGGTCATGGCGCGCTGGTTGCGCCGCTCTTCGAGCCGCGGGAACAGCTCGAACATGCGCTGCATGTCTTCCTTGGCGTACTTGTCACCGATCGGGATGGTGCCCATCAGCAGGTTTTCCTCGACGGTCATGTCGGGGAACACCCGCCGCCCTTCCGGCGATTGCGCGATGCCGTTGGAGGCAATGTAGTGCGACGACTTTTGGGTAATGTTCACACCTTGATAGAGAATCTGCCCGCTCGCCGCCCGTGGCTGGCCGAAAATCGACATCAGCAGGGTCGACTTGCCGGCGCCGTTGGAGCCGATGAGGCTGACGGTTTCACCTTCATTGATGTGCAGCGAGACTTTCTTCAGGGCCTGGATCGGCCCGTAAAACACGTCCAGCTCCTTGAGTTCGAGGATGGCACCGTTAGTCATACGAGCTCCTCTTCGTCGGCGCCCAGGTAGGCGGCAATCACTTTCGGGTCGTTACGGATATCGTCAGGGCCACCCTCGGCGATGACGATGCCGTGGTCCAGCACCACGATGTGATCGGAAATACTCATTACCATGCCCATGTCGTGTTCGATCAGCACCACGGTCAGATCGTGCTCGTCGCGCAGCAGCCGGATCATCGCGCTCAGCGCTTCGGTTTCCTGAGGGTTGAGGCCGGCGGCCGGTTCGTCGAGGCAGATGATCTGCGGGCGGGTGCACATGGCCCGGGCGATTTCCAGGCGACGTTGCTGGCCGTAAGACAGTTCACCGGCCAGACGGTTGGCGCAGTCCACCAGGTCCACCACTTCCAGCCAGTAGAACGCATGGTCCAACGCATCGCTTTCGGCCTTGCGATAGCCCTTGGTGTTGAGGATGCCGGCCAGCATGTTGCGGTTGACCCACATGTGCTGGGCCACCAGCAGGTTTTCCAGCACCGACATTTCCTTGAACAGGCGAATGTTCTGGAAGGTCCGCGCCAGGCCGGCACGGTTCACCAGGTGGGTGCCGCCGAACGCCTTGTAGAACAGGCGACTGGCGAAGGATTTCGGCGAGACGAAATCGGTCGGTTTGAACGATTCGCCGAGCAACTTGATGACGTTGGTTTTCTCGCCGCGCACATTCAGTTCGATCTTGCCGCCCGAGGCCTTGTAGAACCCGGTCAGGCAGTTGAACACGGTGGTCTTGCCGGCACCGTTGGGGCCGATCAGGGCGAAGATCGAGTTGCGCTTGACCTGCAGGCTGACATCATTCAATGCCTTGATGCCGCCGAAGTGCATCATCAGCTTCTCTACGGAGAGTACGACTTCGCTCATGGCGCTACTCCTTTACGCGGGGTCACACCGGTACGGCTGATCCGAATCAGACCGCGCGGTCGCCAGATCATCATCAACACCATCAGGATGCCGAACAGCAGCACGCGGTACTCCGCAAAGCCGCGCAGCAGTTCCGGGGCCACGGTCAGCACGA
Source organism: Pseudomonas fluorescens group sp. PF-1 (assembly GCF_054481335.1). Lineage (NCBI taxonomy): Bacteria > Pseudomonadati > Pseudomonadota > Gammaproteobacteria > Pseudomonadales > Pseudomonadaceae > Pseudomonas > Pseudomonas fluorescens group sp. PF-1. The sequence goes on along the minus strand of NZ_JBTMNG010000002.1, from coordinate 913,548 downwards.
AGGCTGCCATCACCACACCGATGGTCGAACCCATGCCGCCGAGCACCACGATGGCGAGGATCAGTGCCGATTCGAAGAAGGTGAACGAGGTCGGGTTCACAAAGCCCTGGTAAGTGGCAAAGAACACCCCGGCCAGACCGGCCGTCGAGGCGCCGATGGTAAACGCCGAGAGCTTGACCAGTACGTGGTTCAGCCCCATGGAGCGGCAGGCGATCTCATCTTCACGCAGGGCTTCCCAGGCACGCCCCACCGGCATCTTGACCAGACGATGCTTGATGTAGAGCACGGCCAGCACCACCAGGAACAACACCGCATAGATGAAGTAGTACTTCACGTCCGGGTTATAGGCGATACCGAAGAACTCGTGGAAAGGCACCCCGCCATCCTTCGCCCGCTTGCCGAACTCGAGGCCGAAGAATGTCGGCAACGGTGCCGGCATGCCGTTCGGGCCACCCGTCAGGGACAGCCAGTTGTTGAGGATCAAGCGGATGATTTCACCGAAACCCAGGGTCACGATCGCCAGGTAGTCACCGTGCAAACGCAGCACCGGGAACCCGAGGATGCAACCGGCCAGACCGGCGGTGATCGCCGCCAGAGGCAGCACCGTCCAGAAACCCAGTCCCAGGTACTGATACCCGAGCGCCAGACCGTAGGCCCCGATGGCGTAGAACGCCACATAACCCAGGTCGAGCAGGCCGGCCAGGCCGACCACGATGTTCAGCCCCAGCCCCAGCAACACATAGATCAGGCCGAGGATAACCACGCCCAGCAGGTAGGAGTTGGAGAAGAACGGAAACACCACCGCGATGACGATCACCAGCGGGATGATCCAGCGCAAGCGGGATTTGTAATCGGGTGGCAGTACATGCACCCCGGAGCCGGTAGTTTCAAAACCTTCGAGGATTTTCAGGCCCTTCGGGGTTTGCAGGAACAGACTCAAGATAAAGCGACCGGCCATGACGATGGCGACAATCCATGCCACCCGGGTCGTTTCCAGATTGAAGCCGTAACCGTCGAGCACGACGCCGACGATCGGTCCGAACACAATCAGGGCGATGAGACCGGCAAGAATCGCGTCAACCAGACTTTTTTTGACATCAATGGATTTTTTAGTGGTTGAAGACATCGCTTACACCTTCGACACAAGAGGACGGCCGAGCAGGCCTTGAGGCCGAAAGACCAGAACGAGAACCAGCAGCGAGAAGCTGAAAACGTCTTTGTAGTCCGAGTTGACCAGACCAGAGAACAGCGACTCGGAAATCCCGAGAATGATCCCGCCGAGCATGGCGCCAGGCAGCGAACCAATCCCGCCGAGTACGGCGGCGGTGAACGCCTTGATGCCGATGATGAAGCCGGCATAGAAGTCGAATGTGCCGTAGTTCATGGTGATCAGCACGCCGGCCAGGGCCGCCATCGCTGCACCGATGATGAACACATAGGAGATCACCCGATCGGTGTTGATCCCGAGGATCGAGGCCATCTTGCGGTCTTGCTGTGTTGCGCGGCACATGCGGCCGAGCTTGGTGTACTTGATGATGTAGGTCAGCACGGCCATGCCGGCAAACGCGGCGACCAGAATGAAGACCTTGGTGTACGTCAACTGCACGAAACCGGTGCCGATGTCGACGCGCCAGGCACCCGTCAGCAAGGTCGGTACACCTTGTTGCTTCGCGCCTTGGGCGATCTGTGCATAGTTTTGCAGGATCAGCGAAATACCGATGGCGCTGATCAGCGGTGCCAGTCGGGTGGAGTTGCGCAGGGGTTTGTAGGCGACACGCTCGATGACCCAGCCATACACCGCCGTGACGACGATGGTGAAGATCAGAGTGCCGAGCATCAGCAGAGGGAAGGATTCAATACCGAAGTATGCCAGCAGAGCCAGACTGATTGCCGCGAGGTAAGCGGAAATCATGTAAACCTCGCCGTGGGCGAAGTTGATCATGCCGATGATGCCATAGACCATTGTGTAGCCGATGGCGATCAGGCCATAGACCGACCCGAGGGTCAGGCCGTTGACCAGTTGCTGCAGGAAAATACCATCCATAACGCAATCTCACGCATTTGAGAGACTGCACAGAAGCCGGTTGCGACGGACCGGGGTTCAGCCACCGGCGCAACACGGTTGTGTGCAGCTCTACGAGAAAAGACAGGTACTGCACGGACATGTTTCAGGATTGCCCGACACCCAGGGCGTCGGGCAAATCAGCTGTTCATGTCACTTCTGTTTTTCCAGTTGATGGTATTTGCCGTCCTTGTCCCACTCGTAAACCACGTAGTCGGAGACTTTCAGGTCGCCCTTGCTATCCCAGGACTTCTCGCCCATGACGGTCTTGACCGGGTGTGCTTTCAGCCATTTGGCAGCGTCCTCACCCTTGTTGGATTTGGCGCCGTTGAACGCTGCTGCCAGGGTCTGGACCGACGCGTAGGCATACAGGGTGTAGCCCTCTGGCTCGGTGCCATGTTTGCGGAACTCGTCTACCACGGTCTTGCTGTCTGGCAGCAGGCGTGGGTCGGCGCCGAAGGTCATCAGCACGCCGTTGACGAATTGCGGGCCGCCAGCGGTGGTCACCAGTTCGTCGGTCACGATGCCGTCGTCGGACATGAACTTGACGTCTTTAAGGCCTTGTTCACGCAGTTGACGAACCAGAGGACCGGCTTCCGGGTGCAGACCGCCAAAGTAGACGACATCGGCGCCAGCACCGCGGATTTTGGTCACGATGGTGCTGAAGTCTTTCTCACCACGGGTCAGGCCTTCGTACAGCACTGGCGTCACGCCGCGCTTGACCAGTTGAGCCTTGGTGGCATCTGCCAGACCCTGGCCGTAGGTGTCCTTGTCGTGCAGCACGACAACCTTCTTGCCCTTGAGCACGTCGACGATGTAGTCGCCGGCCACGATGCCTTGCTGGTCGTCACGACCGCACATACGGAACATGGCGCTCAGGCCGCGTTCGGTAACCTGTGGGTTGGTGGAACCTGGAGTGATCGCGATGATGCCCGCTTCGTCGTAGATCTCGGAGGCCGGGATGGTCGACGAGGAGCAGAAGTGACCGACCACGCCGGCGACTTTCTGGTTGGTCAGGTCCTTGGCGACCGTCACAGCCTGTTTCGGTTCGCAGGCGTCATCGCCCTTGACCAGTACGATTTTTTCCCCGTTTACGCCGCCCGCTGCGTTGACCGCATCGGCAGCTGCCTGCGCACCCTTCATGTACTGCTCGCCAAATGCCGCGTTGGCGCCCGTCATTGGACCCGCTACGCCGATCTTGATGTCAGCCTGAGCAAACGCAGAAACACCCAACGCAGTTGCCACTGCGAGGGCCAGAAAGCCTTTCTTGTAAAACGTCTGGGACATGAGGTGGTGCTCCAAGGTTTTTTTAGTTGGCACTGCGACTTCATTAATGCTCAGAGCAAGTGCCGTGCCATCGGTTTTTTATTCTGAAAAAAGTCGCTGCTTTATTGTTATTTTGACTGTTTCGATCCCATTTTCATTGGGCGTGCAACCGTCTAAACCGGAGAAGGTGAAACCTTTTATTTATTGAGGCGCAACCCTCCCGTGCCATCATTGCAACCACTACACCAAACGGTGTGCAACCCGCCTGTAACAACGCACGTCACCGAACTGCACACTGCTGGTGCGGTACTGCTACAACCCGCACCATTACAGGCTAGTCGCTGCGCGAAAAAGCGCCGCTCTCCAGCACGATTTCAACCATCAAATGACGATCCGCAGGCACTGGCCCGCGTGATACAGCGAAAAGCCCGCCTCATAGAGACAACTGCGCAACCCGACCCCGGCCAATGGCTGCATGGGTGCAAAGGGAATCGGTAGCGCTTGAGGATTTCCGTTACACAAATAATCGGCAAAGGCTTTACCAACGACTGTACCCGTGGTCACGCCCCGGCCGTTGTAACCGGTGACTGCCACTAAACCGGGCGCCGGTTCGAACAATCGCATCAAATGATCGGGGGTGAACGCAATGCGACCGGTCCAGGTGCACTCCCACTCCACCGGTTTGAGGTAAGGGAAATAATGCTGCTGGACGCGATCGGCCCACGCCTTGAGGAACCAGGTCGGTTTCTGATTGCCGTTGCCCAGACTGCCGAGCAATAGACGGCCGTCTTTATCGCGGCGAATACTGCTGAGCACCTGGCGGGTATCCCAGGAACCCTGGCCACCCGGAAGAATGTGTTGCGCGGCCTCTTCCGTCAGCGGCACCGATGCCACCTGGTAGTAATACCCGGGGAAGAAATTGCGCCGTAATTCCGTCCAGTCGCCCTCGGTGTAAGCGTTGGACGCAATCACCACTTGCTCGGCCAGTACCGAGCCCTGTGCGGTCTGCACCGACCAGCGCTGGCCCTGACGTTCGAGTCGGGTGACCGGAGAATGATCGAACAATTGACCACCGAGGCCGATGGCCGCTTTGACCAGCCCCGTGGTGTAGGCCATGGGATTGACCGTGCCGGCACGCCGATCGAGCAAGGCGGCGGCAATTTTTTTGGTGCCCGTGGCTTGTTCGCAAGCCTGCCCGGTCAGTAGCTCGACCGGCGCGCCACGGCGCTTCCACTGTTCTTCGCGACTGCGCAGATCCGCTTCACCGCGGGCGTTGTGCGCCATGTGCAACGTGCCTTCACGGCGTAACTGGCAATCGATGTTGTATTTGTCGACCAGGCTGAACACCAGGGCCGGTGCCGCACCGAGCATGCGGTTGAGCTGACTGCCGACCGCCTCGCCAAACCCGGCCTCAATGTCGTCCGGTGGAATCCACAGGCCGGCATTGACCAGCCCGACGTTGCGCCCGGAACCGCCATGACCGGCGCGATGGGCTTCGAGCACGCAAACCGTTTTACCCTGCTCCAGCAAATGCACGGCCGCCGACAGACCGGTAAAACCGGCGCCGATGACGCAGACATCGACCTTCACCTCTCCCTTGAGCGCCGCGTTGTCAGGCCTTTGCGGCGTCAGTTTTTCCCAAAGACACTCTTCGCGTAACGGCATTGCCAGACTCCAACAGAAACCTAACCAACACACAATTCAACTGTAGGAGCGAGCTTGCTCGCGATGGACGTCAACGATGACGCGCGCTGTCTGGATGACTGCGTTGCCCTGACGTTTTTCGCGAGCAAGCTCGCTCCTACAAAGGGATCGACTCAAGCATCAGTCGAACGTAATACCCTGTGCCAATGGCAACTCCAGCGAGTAGTTCACGGTGTTGGTCTGACGGCGCATGTAGCCGCGCCATGCGTCGGAGCCGGACTCGCGACCACCGCCGGTTTCTTTCTCCCCACCAAACGCGCCGCCGATTTCAGCGCCGCTCGGGCCGATGTTGACGTTGGCGATACCGCAATCGCTGCCCACCGCCGACATGAACTGTTCGGCTTCACGCACGTCGGTGGTGAAGATGCACGAAGACAGGCCTTGCGGTACAGCGTTGTTCAAACGCAGGGCTTCGTTGAAATCGCTGTAACCGACCACGTACAGGATCGGCGCGAAGGTTTCGTGGCAGACCACGTCGCTCTGCTCCGGCATTTCGACGATGGCCGGCGAAACGTAGTAAGCGTTCGGGAATTTGTCTTCAAGCTGACGCTCGCCGCCGAATACCTTGCCGCCTTCGCTCAGGGCCTGCTCCAGCGCGTCCTGCATGTTTTCGAAGCTTTGCTTGTCGATCAACGGGCCGACCAGGTTGCCTTCCAGTGGATGGCCGATACGCACTTTGGAGTAAGCGGCTTTGAGGCGGGTGACGATCTCTTCCTTGACCGATTCGTGGGCAATCAGACGACGCAACGTGGTGCAACGCTGACCGGCGGTACCGACGGCGCTGAACAGGATGGCGCGTACGGCCATGTCCAGGTCGGCGCTTGGGCCGAGGATCATGGCGTTGTTGCCGCCCAGTTCCAGAATGCTGCGGGCGAAGCGTGCGGCGATTTTCGGCGCCACTTCACGGCCCATGCGGGTGCTGCCGGTGGCGCTGACCAGCGCGACACGCGGGTCGTCGACCAGGGCTTCGCCGGCATCGCGGCCACCGATGATGACCTGGCTCAGGCCCGCAGGCGCATCGCTGAAGTTCTTCAGCACGCGGTCGAACAGTGCCTGGCAGGCCAGTGCGGTCAGTGGAGTCTTTTCCGACGGTTTCCAGATCACCGGGTTGCCACAGACCAGTGCCAGCGTGGCGTTCCAGGCCCAGACCGCGACCGGGAAGTTGAACGCACTGATCACACCGACGACGCCCAGCGGGTGCCAGGTTTCGCGCATGTGGTGGCCAGGACGCTCGGAAGCGATGGTCAGACCGTACAACTGACGGGACAGGCCGACGGCGAAATCGCAAATGTCGATCATTTCCTGAACTTCACCCAGGCCTTCCTGAGTGATCTTGCCGGCCTCCCAAGACACCAGCTCACCGAGATCAGCCTTGTATTCACGCAGGATGTCGCCCAGTTGACGCACCAGTTCGCCACGGCGTGGCGCCGGAACCTTGCGCCACAGCTCGAACGCATGATCTGCGCGACTGATGTGCTGCTCCACTTCGGCGGCACCTTCCCAGTTCACGGCGGCGATGCGGCTGCCATCGACAGGCGAATGCACCGGCACTTTGCCGTTCTGGTACAGGGCCGGGTTTACACCAAGACGATCAAGCAATGCGGCAACCATGGGTGACTCCTCAAGCAAAAAACGGAACGGGTGCAGCCGGAAAATCACGGCTGATCAGGCCTGTAGTTTTAGCTCTCCGGAGGTTACTCAACAAACGACCTTTAAGAGAGATATCATTCCGTTTATTCATGCTGTGCATTGCTGGCAATAAAGAGACAAGAACAAAGGACCGCCCATGCTGAACAAACGCTATTTGCCATCGATCGCTGCACTGCAGTGTTTCGAAGCCGTGACCCGGCATCTGAGCTTCACCCGGGCCGCCGAAGAGTTGAATCTGACCCAGAGTGCGGTCAGTAAACAGGTCGCGCAACTCGAAGAGCTGTTGCAGCACCTGCTGTTTCGCCGGGTGCGTCGACGCCTGCAAATGACGCCAGCGGGCGACTTGTACCTGGTCGAGGTCAGAAAAATCCTCACGCAGGTCGAGATGTCGACCCATTACCTGCGCTCCTATGGCGGTGAAACCGAAGTCCTGCGCGTCTCCACGCCACCGACGTTCGGCGCGCGCTGGCTGGTGCCACGCCTCAAAGGCTGGCGCCTGCGTCATCCATCGATTCACCTGGACCTGTGCAGCGAACAGGAGGCCGACGACCTGCTGCAAGGGCGCAGCGACCTGGCGTTCTACTTTGGCCAGGGCTCACGGCCCGGCACCGAATGCCTGAAGCTGTTCGGTGAAGAACTGGTGCCCGTCTGCGCCCCCGGCAGCCTGCCGGCCGAGCCGTTCACCGATCCCACGCAACTCACCGATCTGGTCCTGCTGCAAAACGCCTCGCGCCCCCAGGCCTGGCATGACTGGTTCGACAGTCAGGGCTACCACACCGAACACAGCTACCACGGCCCGCGTTTCGAAACCTTCTACATGTGTATCCGCGCCGCGCAGGTTGGCTGTGGCGTGGCACTGCTGCCACGGTTTCTGGTGGAAGAAGAACTGGCGGACGGCAAACTGGTCATTCCCTGGAAGCATGCGATGCCCAGCACTGATGCGTATTACCTGGCGTACCCGGAGCATTCGGCGGAAGTGCCCAAGGTGCGGGACTTCGTGAAGTGGATGCTGGAGCAGGTTGATAGCCCGGAGCCTACACCACTTTAGGCTTTAGCCATCCCCTGCGGGAGCGAGCTTGCTCCCACAGGGGATCTGTTGTGATCCAAGAAATCGCTGGCAATCCAGCCCTCTGATATGCGCCACTAGCGCCATTGATCAATACCGCTGCAACGCTGGAGATTCCCGTTATGAGCGAGAGTGTGTTTGCCGATCGCATCGTGCAGAACCTGCTCGACACCGACTTCTACAAACTGACGATGATGCAGGCGGTGCTGCACAACTACCCGAACGTGGAAGTCGAATGGGAGTTTCGTTGCCGCAACAGTGAGGATTTGCGCCCTTATCTGGCGGAAATCCGTTACCAGCTCGAGCGCCTGGCCGAGTTAAGCCTGAGCGCCGACCAGCTGAGTTTCCTGGAACGCATCAGCTTCATGAAGCCGGATTTCTTGCGCTTTCTCGGGTTGTTTCGCTTCAACCTGCGCTACGTCCATACCGGTATCGAAAACGGCGAACTGTTCATCCGCCTGCGCGGCCCCTGGCTTCACGTGATTCTGTTCGAAGTGCCGATGCTGGCGATCGTCAGTGAAGTGCGCAACCGCTACCGCTATCGGGAAGTCGTTCTGGAACAGGCGCGCGAGCAGCTTTATCGCAAGTTCGACTGGCTGACCGCCAACGCCAGCAGCGACGAGCTGTCCGAATTGCAGGTCGCCGATTTTGGCACTCGCCGTCGCTTCTCGTACCGTGTGCAGGAAGAAGTGGTGAACGTGCTCAAGCATGACTTCCCGGGACGTTTTGTCGGCACCAGCAACGTGCACCTGTCCCGGGAACTGGACATGAAACCGCTGGGGACCATGGCCCACGAATGGATCATGGCCCACCAGCAGCTCGGCCCGCGACTGGTCGACAGCCAGATTGCCGCGCTCGATTGCTGGGTCCGAGAATACCGTGGCCTGCTGGGCATCGCCCTGACCGACTGCATCACCATGGATGCCTTCCTCGGTGATTTCGACCTGTTTTTTGCCAAGCTTTTCGACGGCTTGCGCCATGACTCGGGCGATCCGGTGGTTTGGGCGGAAAAAGCCATCGCCCACTATCACAAGCTCGGCATCGACCCGATGAGCAAGACGCTGACGTTCTCCGACAGCCTGACACTGCCCAAGGCCCTGGAAATATTCCGTGCGCTGCGTGGGCGGATCAACGTCAGCTTTGGCATTGGCACCAACCTGACGTGTGACATACCGGGTGTCGAACCGATGAGCATCGTGCTTAAAATGACCGCCTGCAACGGCCAACCGGTGGCAAAGATCTCCGACGAGCCCGGCAAGACTCACTGCAAAGACCCGAATTTCGTCGCCTATTTGCGACATGTTTTCCAAGTTCCTGCCCTTCCCAGCGTATCTAGCAAGGAGTGAATTCATGCAAGCCGTACAGCGTGAGATTGCTGAACAGCTCAAGGTCCAACCGCCGTTTGCCGACGAGGCCGCCCTCAAGGCTGAAGTCGCCCGGCGGATTACCTTTATCCAAGACTGCCTGGTCAATTCCGGGCTCAAGACCCTGGTACTGGGCATCAGTGGCGGTGTCGACTCCCTGACCGCCGGCCTGCTGGCCCAGCGTGCCATGCGTGAACTGCGCCAGCGCACGGGAGACGACCAATTCAAGTTCATCGCCGTGCGCCTGCCGTACGAAACCCAGTTCGATGAACACGACGCCCAGGCCTCCGTGGATTTCATCGATCCGGATGAGCGCCACACCGTGAACATCGGTCCGGCGGTCAAGTCGCTGGCCAACGAAGTCGCGGCCTTTGAAGGCAAGCACGCGGTCTCGGTGGACTTCGTACTCGGCAACACCAAGGCGCGGATGCGCATGGTCGCCCAGTACACCATCGCCGGCGCGGCCCACGGCCTGGTGATCGGTACCGATCACGCGGCAGAGGCGGTCATGGGCTTTTTCACCAAGTTCGGCGATGGCGCTTGTGATCTGGCACCGCTCAGTGGCCTGGTGAAAAACCAGGTCCGGGCGATCGCCCGCAGCTTCGGTGCGCCGGAGTCGCTGGTAGAGAAAGTACCAACCGCCGACCTCGAGGACCTGTCCCCTGGCAAACCGGACGAAGCGTCCCACGGCGTGACTTACGCCGAGATCGACGCCTTTCTGCATGGCGAACCGGTGCGCGAGGAAGCGTTCAAGATCATCGTTGGCACTTACAACAAGACGCACCACAAGCGGGTGATGCCGTTTGCGCCTTGATTCGTGAATGAATGAAAAAGCCCGCTGAAGTGTTGATCTTCAGCGGGCTTTTCTTTGGCCATTGCATTCACTGATGCTGATGACCCCTTCGCGAGCAGGCTCGTTCCCACATGAAACACCACCATACCTGTGGGAGCGGGCTTGCCCGCAATGAAAGTTAACGCGGTGCTTCGGCTTACTTCAGCGTCACGGTGCCTTTCATCATCGAAATGTGGCCAGGGAACGAGCAGAAGAAGCCATATTTTTCAGCGGCGTCGAGCTTGGACACGTCGAAGGTCACCGAATCTTTCTCACCAGCGCCGATGACTTTGGTGTGCGCGATGATGCGAGCATCACCTTCTTTCAAGTAGTTCTTTTCGATACCGGCGCCCAAGCCGTCGGTGGCGATCGGCTGCATGTCGGCTTCCTTGCTCAGCACCCAGTTATGGCCCATGACGGTTTTCGGCAAAGCGCCGGAGTGGGTCAGTTCCACGGTGAAGGTCTTGCAGCTCTTGTCGATTTCAATGGCCTTGGTGTTGAAGGACATCTGATCAGTGGAGTCGATAGTCGTTTTGCACTCTGCAGCCATCAGTTGGCTGCTGGCCAGTGTCAACAGAGATACCGCAACGAGTTTGGCAAACATGGTGAATCTCCAAGGCAGGGTTAACAGAAATGCGAGTGGACAGAAGACTGCCTGAAAACTTCGCAAGTTCCTATGACCTGAATCAAAAATTGTATACAACTTTCGGGCTATGACACCCATCGAAACAATCTACCAGCCAGACCTCTGGACCGGGCCTATGATCAGGCCATCACCCCCAACCGGAGCGTCTGCCATGTCCCTCAATAGCTTGTTGTGCAGCTTGCTTGCCGCCTACGCCTGTGGCGCCAGCGGCACTTACGAAACACCCAAGCGCGAAGTCTAGCCCTTGGAGCGTCGCGCGCCTGCCTTTACTCTGTGGCCCTGATCGACCATGGAGTAAGGCATGTCTTTAGTATCCGTTTGTGTATTTTGTGGTGCCAGCACCGGGACCCATCCCGCTTATCGGGAAGCGGCCGAGGCCCTCGGCCGGGCACTGGCTGAGCGTAAGCTGACGCTGGTTTACGGCGGCGGCGCTGTCGGACTGATGGGCATCGTGGCCGATGCCGCGCTGGCGGCCGGTGGCGAAGTCGTGGGCATCATCCCGCAAAGCCTCATGGACAAGGAAATCGGCCACAAAGGGCTGACTCGCCTGGAAGTGGTGGACGGCATGCATGCGCGCAAGGCACGGATGGCCGAACTCAGCGATGCCTTCATCGCCCTGCCGGGTGGCCTGGGCACGCTGGAAGAGCTGTTCGAGGTCTGGACCTGGGGCCAACTCGGCTACCATGGCAAGCCGCTGGGCTTGCTGGAAGTGAACGGTTTCTACAGCCAACTCACCGGTTTTCTCGATCATATCGTCGGCGAAGGCTTCGTTCGCGCAGCGCACCGTGACATGCTGCAGGTGAGCGAATCGCCAAAATCTCTGCTCGACGCCCTCGATCAGTGGCAACCCACCGTACTGCCCAAGTGGGTCGAGCAAAAACCCGACTAACGACTTGGCACCGATACAGGGCAGAATACGCGCCGCTCAACCTCACCTTCGACCCCAGAGGATCGCCCATGGCTAAACCCAACTACTCCTTCGCCAAACGTCAGCGTGACCTGGCCAAGGAACAGAAGAAAGAGGAAAAGCTTCAGCGCAAGAAAGCGATGGCTGAAGACACTGCACTGAACCCTGACGGTGAAGTCGCTGCAGAAGATGATGTTGATGCACCGAAAGATCAGGCGCCGGACGCCTGAGTCCCTCCGGGCCGGATGATCCAGTCAGGCCCACCGGATCTGTGTCCAGGGCTGGCAGCGTTGCTGCCGGCCCTCACAGGCCGATCTGAAACACCCTATCCAGAACAGCCCACGCACTCCCTGTGGGAGCGAGCTTGCTCGCGATGGTCGTCAACGATGACGCGTTTTATCTGGATTGACGCGGCGCCCGTTGGTCCATCGCGAGCAGGCTCGCTCCTACAGTTGATCTTCATTATTCCAAAGGCATCACCGTGACGCGCACTTCAGGGTCGTGGTTTCCTCCGCCCAGAATCACCCCGCGCAACGGCGAGACATCGGAAAAATCCCGACCCCAGGCCAGCGTGATGTGCTCCAGCGCCGGTTGCACGTTGTTGGTCGGGTCGAAATCTACCCAACCCAGCACCGGGCAAAACACCGAAACCCAGGCATGGGACGCATCGGCGCCGATCAGCCGTGGCTGGCCCGGAGGCGGTTGTGTCAGCAGGTAGCCGCTGATGTACCGCGCGGCCAATCCACGGGAACGCACGCACGCGAGCATCAGGTGGGCGAAGTCCTGACAGACACCCCGCCGACGCTCCAGCACTTCCACCAGGGGCGTCGCCACCTGCGTCGCTTCGGCGTCGAAGGTGAACTCACTGAAGATTTTCTCCATCAGGGCCTGAACCCCCAGCAGCAATGGCCGCCCCGGAGGAAAACAACTCTGTGAGAACTCGACGAAGTTGCGCTTGAGATGCACGTAGGGTGATTCGAACCGGTAGCGGCAGGCGTCCAGGATTTGTGGGGACAGTGGCTGGCTGCTGTAGGTCAGTGCATTGCGGGTGTCTTCCCAGGCCGGAGACTGATTGAAGTCCAGCACCGGCCGGGGCAGCACTTCGATCGTGAGGCTCGCATTGACCAGCAATTCATCATGGGGACGTTCGAACGCCAGCCGGGTCAACGGGTTGCCGAACACATCCAGCTCATCACGGCGCGAGGTGGGTTCCGGACTGATCTGCAATTGCTGTGCGGTACAGCGCTGCCAGGCACAGGGGCGCGGCCACAGGTGCGCCAGTTGCTGGGCCAGGGATACCGGGCTGTCGTAGTGATAATGGGTGTCGTGCAAGATCTGGTAATGGGCACTCATCAGACGGACACCGTGCGTTGGCTGACATCATCGACATGGGCGAAATGGCGCAAGGCCAGGCGATCCGACACTTGCCCGCTGGCATCGGCGATTTCTTGCAGCAGATCGGCCAACCCCTCGACGGCGGCACGCACGCTGGCGGCACCAAACAACGGGTTTTCCAGGCAGCCCAGATCGAAGCGCGCCAGACGCTCCACCAACTGCGGCAGACCGGCTTCACGAGGCACGCCAAAGTCGTCGTTCAGGCGTTTGAGTGTGCGGGTCACCAGTTTCAGCTGGAACAGCACGGCATGGGGGTTCTGCTCGTCGAGCAGCAGCAGGTCGAGCACCGGGATCAATTGCGCCACCGCCAGGTAACGCGAACGGTAGGTAATGCTGCTGTTGCCCAGCTCCAGGAGCCATTCCAGCCCCGCCTGATCGAAGGCCCCGGCGCCACGCAGGAACGCCGCCAGGCTGCCACTGAGAAATTGCAGACGCTCGATCCTCCGGCCGATCATCAAAAAGCGCCAGCCTTCGTCGCGGGTCATGTCGTCCAGGGCAAACCCCGACAGTGCCGCCAGGGACATCACCAATCGGTTGAGAAAATCCAGCAACTCGCCGAAGTCCGGCTCTTCGGTTTCCAGCTCCATGGCTTCGCGCTGCAATTCCACCAGCGCCTGCCAGTTTTCCCGAGAGAGCTTGCCACGCACCTGCGAGGCCGCCCATTGCAAACGTTGCAGGTTGGAACGCAGGCTGAAGGGCCAGTCATCGCCCAGTATCGCGGCCAGCAAGCGCTCAGGCAGTTCGCCTTCTTCGGGCAGCAATATCAAGCGCTCCCCGAGATCGACCGCCGCGTCCAGCGCCTGCGGGTCATCGCCGTCGACATAGCGCGCCAGCATGATCCGCAACAACCGCGCACTGTCATCGCAGCGCTCGCAGTAGCGGCCAAACCAGAACAGGTTTTCCACCACCCGTGACGGCAGGTACGGGTCGCGGCGCACCAGATCATGTACGCCGATGTTGCGTTGGGCTTTCCATTGCTCGCCGCTCGGCGGCCGGTCGCCCAGGACCCAAGTGTCCTTGCTCGCCCCGCCGCGCTGCATCGACACCACTTCAGCGTCCGCCTCAGCGGCGACGCGGGTCAAACCACCGGGCAGGACACGGTAACCATCGCGACTGGCCACGGCGTACACACGCATGCCAATGGCCCGGGGTTGCAGTTGACCGTCCTCGGCCTGCCAGATGGGCGCCTGGGAGAGTTGAGCCAGTTCTTGCGCAACATAAGCGTAAGGACGCGCCTGCATGCGCTCAGCGAGCGATTGCCGCTGTTTTTCGCTCAGATCACGGCCAAATACCGGTGCAAAGCTCTGGGACGGAAATGCCGGTTTGATCAGCAATTCCGGCAATTTCTCCAGGGCCTGTGCCAGCACGGGCGCTTCGCCGCACCACCAAGTGGCGATGGACGGCAAAATCAGCTCTTCACCAAACAGGAACTGATTGATCTTCGGCAGGAACCCCAGCAGTCCCGGCGATTCGAGTACGCCGCTGCCGAGGGCGTTAGCCACCAACACCCGCCCCTGCCGCACGGCCTCGAGCAAGCCCGGCACACCCAGAGCCGAATCGGTACGCAGCTCCAGCGGGTCGCAGAAGTCGTCGTCGAGCCGGCGCATGATCGCGTGGACCCGGCGCAGGCCACTGAGGGTTTTCAGGTAGACCGTGGCGTCGCGCACGGTCAGGTCGCCACCCTCCACCAGCGGGTAACCGAGCTGACGCGCCAGGTACAGATGTTCGAAATAGCTTTCGTTGAATCGCCCCGGCGTCAGCAGCACTACCAACGGCACCTCTTCATCGCTTGGCGCCTGGCGAGCCAGGGTTTCCTGGAGCGTGCGGAAGAACCCGGCCAGGTGCTGCACCTTCAAATCGCGGTACAACTCGGGAAAGGCGCGGGACACGATGGTGCGGTTTTCCAGCGCGTAACCGGCCCCGGACGGTGCTTGCGTGCGGTCTGCCGTCACCCACCAGCGACCATCGGGGGTGCGCGCCAGATCCACGGCATACAAATGCAGAAAGGCCCCTTCAGGCGGATTGATACCCTGACAGGGCCAGAGGAAGTTGTTGTGGCCGAATACCAGCTCGGCCGGCAGCAAGCCTTCGGCGATCAGGCGTTGCGGGCCGTACAGGTCGGCCAGCACGGCATTGAGCAAACGGGCGCGCTGGGCGATGCCGGCCGACAGCTGTTCCCATTCATCGGCGGCAATCACATGGGGCAGCAGGTCCAGCTCCCAGGGACGATCGGCGCCCTTGGGATCGGCGTAAACGTTATAGGTGACACCGTTTTCATGAATCTGCCGGGCCAGCAGTGCCTGGCGCTGCACCAGTTGCGCAGGCGTGCTGCGCTGCAATTGGTCGAACAACCGTCGCCAGTGCGCACGCACGGCGCCGCTGTCGTCGAGCAGTTCATGATAAGTGCCCGCCGTCAGCGGGTAGCGGTCAAGCAGGTCAGGCATTGGAAAGCTCGGCAGACAGCAGGGAAAGGTCAGACTAACGCAGGCTCATGACGCCCGGATAGACGAAACATCCGGGCGTCGCGTACGGTTTAGAAACGTCGTAAATCGAGCGTCATCGGCAGTTCGTCGTTAATTTCCAGAATCGGCACAGGAAGTTTCCCGGGTGTGTGTCCGATCCGGAAGAAGCGCGCCATCCGGCGGCTCTCGGCCTCGTTGGCATTGACCGGCAAGCTGTCGTAGTTGCGCCCGCCCGGATGGGCCACGTGATACTGGCAACCGCCCAGCGAACGCCCCATCCAGGTGTCGAGCAGATCGAACACCAGCGGCGCATGCACGGGAATGGTCGGTTGCAGGCAGTTGGCCGGTTGCCATGCGCGGAAACGCACCCCGGCGACAAACTCGCCGACGCGCCCGGTGGGCTGCAGCGGCACCGGGATGCCGTTGCAGGTCAGCAAATAGCGCTGCGGCGGCAACCCGTTGAGTTTGACCTGCAGACGCTCCAGGGACGAATCCACGTAGCGCACCGTGCCACCAACCGCGCCCTCCTCGCCCAGTACATGCCACGGCTCAAGTGCCTGGCGCAGTTCCAGCGCAATGCCACTGACGGCGTAATCGCCGACCTTGGGAAAGCGGAACTCCAGATGCGCCGCGAACCACTCGGGCTGCACCGGATAACCGGCGGCGTTGAGGTCGACGATGACGTCGGCGAAATCCTGCTCGATAAAGTGCGGCAACAGGAACCGGTCGTGCAGCTCCGTGCCCCAGCGCGCCAGTTTCGGCGGT
Source organism: Pseudomonas fluorescens group sp. PF-1 (assembly GCF_054481335.1). Classification (NCBI taxonomy): domain Bacteria; kingdom Pseudomonadati; phylum Pseudomonadota; class Gammaproteobacteria; order Pseudomonadales; family Pseudomonadaceae; genus Pseudomonas; species Pseudomonas fluorescens group sp. PF-1. The sequence goes on along the minus strand of NZ_JBTMNG010000002.1, from coordinate 897,429 downwards.
GCATAGGGCTCACGCCAGAAACGTGCGACCAGCGCCCGCAGCAACAGCTGTTGAGCCAGGCTCATCCGTGCGTGAGGCGGCATTTCAAAGGCACGCAACTCAAGCAATCCCAAGCGACCCGTTGCGCCGTCCGGCGAGTAAAGCTTGTCGATGCAGAACTCGGCGCGGTGAGTGTTGCCCGTCACGTCGATCAACAGATTGCGCAGCAACCGGTCGACCAGCCACGGCGCGCATTCCTCGCCGGGTTGCGGCATCTGGGCAAAGGCGATTTCCAGTTCATACAGGGCATCGTTGCGCGCTTCATCGACCCGTGGCGCCTGCGATGTCGGGCCGATGAACAGCCCGGAAAACAGATAGGACAAGGACGGGTGGTTATGCCAGTAGCTGATCAGGCTGCGCAGCAGATCCGGACGCCGCAGGAACGGTGAGTCGGCCGGTGTCGCGCCACCCAGTACGAAATGGTTACCGCCACCGGTGCCGGTGTGGCGGCCATCGATCATAAATTTCTCGGTGGTGAGCCGGGTTTGCCGCGCCTGCTCGTAAAGGAATTCAGTGCGTTCGACCAATTCATCCCAGGTGGCGGACGGCTGCACGTTGACCTCGATCACCCCCGGGTCCGGCGTGATGCGGAAGTTGCTCAAACGCGGATCGCTCGGCGGTTCATAGCCTTCCAGCAATACCGGGCAATGCAGCTCTTCAGCGGTGGCTTCAATCGCGGCGACCAGTTCGAGGTAGTCCTCAACCCGCTCCAGCGGCGGCATGAACAGGTACAACCGACCTTCCCGCGCCTCGGCACAGAACGCGGTGCGGGTCAGCCAGTCGGCGGATTCATCGATTTTCGGTGCACGATCAACCACAACGGCAGCGCCCTGGCTTTGCAATTGAGCGGTGTCGGGCAAATCCGGGAAATCCTGGTTCGGGTCCTGCGGATGAATGAACGGATACTCCGCCGCTTTCACCCAGGGCTGCGAGCCGAGGGGCAAGCGATAGCCCAGCGGTGAATCCCCTGGCACCAGGCGACAGTGCTCGTCGCGCAAGTACCAGCGTCCGCTCTGCCACTGGTCGCCCTTGGCGGTCCGCGCCAGCGGCAACACCTGGCCAATCACCTTGTCCAGGCCCTGGCTGAAGACTTTACGCAGTCGCGCACGCTCCAGCGGCTCCTCGAGACGTGAATCCTCGGCGCTGACATTCTGCGGCAAGGTGCCTTCGCGCCAGAGGTAATAGAAATTGTCTTCGTAGGCGGGGAACACAAAACGTGTCGGAATTTTCAGGCGTTCGGCGACACTCGCCAGGAATCGCCCGGCCAGTTCGCCATCGGCGCCATAGTCTTGCTGCTCGTCGGCGATCAGCGCGGGGTTGTGCCAGATCGGCACCCCGTCGCGGCGCCAGTAGCAGTTGAGCGACCAGCGCGGCAGTTGCTCACCGGGGTACCACTTGCCCTGGCCGAAATGCACCAGGCCTTTGGGCGCGTAATGCTGACGCATGCGCTGGAACAGTTCGGCAGACAGGCGACGTTTGTCCGGCCCCAGCGCTGCGGTGTTCCACTCGGCACCGTCCGGGTCATCGATGGACACGAACGTCGGCTCGCCGCCCATGGTCAGGCGGACATCGCCTTCCAGCAGGTCGGCATCGATCTGCCGGCCCAGGCTCTGAATCGCCAGCCACTGCTCTTCGGTGTAGGGCTTTGTGACCCGAGGCGCTTCCCAAATCCGCTCCACGGACATTTCGTGGCTGAATTGACATTCGCACGGCTCCACCAGGCCACTGATCGGTGCCGCAGAGGACGGATCGGGACTACAGGCCAAGGGAATATGGCCTTCACCCGCAAACAGTCCCGAGGTCGCATCCAGGCCGATCCAGCCGGCGCCGGGCAGATACACCTCGCACCAGGCGTGCAGGTCAGTGAAATCCACATCCGTGCCCGAGGGTCCGTCGAGGCTTTTGACGTCGGCCGTCAGCTGGATCAGGTAGCCGGAGACAAAACGCGCGGCCAGTCCGAGGTTGCGCAGCAGTTGCACCAGCAACCACGCGGAATCGCGGCAAGACCCGGAAGCGTGTTCAAGGGTGTGCTCAGGCGTTTGTACCCCTGGCTCCATGCGGATCAGGTAGCCGATGTCTTCGCTCAGTCGCTGATTGAGCGCAACGAGGAAATCCACAGCGGGTAACGGTGTGCGGTCGATGCCCTCCAGGTACGCCTTGAACTTCGGCGTCAGCGGCAAGGTTTCCAGGTAGGGCGCCAGCTCCTTGCGCTCATCGGCGGCATAGGTGAACGGAATTTTTTCCGCGTAGGGCTCAAGGAAGAAATCGAACGGATTGAACACCGCCATTTCCGCCACCAGGTCGACTTCGATCCGCAGCTCATCGGTTTTTTCCGGAAACACCAACCGCGCCAGGTAATTGCCCTGGGGGTCCTGCTGCCAGTTGATGAAGTGTTGCTCGGGCGAAACCTTCAGCGCATAGGACAGGATCCGCGTGCGACTGTGGGCGGCCGGACGCAGGCGAACGATCTGCGGACCGAGCTCAACGGCACGGTCGTAGCGGTAATGCGTAACGTGATGCAATGCGACATGAATCGACACGGCGTGCCTCCTGCGAGCCCTAAGCGTATGTGAAAGCGCGCAAGACTTATGCCACCCAGCAGTGCTGGCGCTTTCTCCGGTTACTGGAGGCAGTACAGCACCAAAATCGGGCGAGGCGGGAAATTGGTTGGGGGGCATTGCACGTATTTGTGGCGTTACGCGGCCCGGAAATGCAAAACGCCAACCCGAAGGTTGGCGTTTTGTTCAGCCCAAGCGCGGTTTAGCGCGGTACGACCGGCTTGCGAGCCGGTTTCGGCCCTTTGCCTTTGGCCGCATCCTTGCGCTCCTTGGCCGCCTGCTGGTTACGGGCGAATGCCGCAGCCTTGGCTTGTTCACGCTTGTCCCACGGGTTACCGCCGTCGCTGGCGCGTGGTGGCAGGCCGGTGTGCTGGGTCAGGATCTTGGTCGTTTCCTTGGCCACTTTATGGCTGCCGGCCGGCGTCGAATTCTTGCGACGGGCGCTCTGGTAGCTGTCGGTGGACGGCTGGTGCAACGGGATCAACTGGTTCTTGCCCGGCCCGATCAGGTCGCTGCGGCCCATGCGGATCAATGCTTCACGCAGCATCGGCCAGCCTTTCGGGTCGTGATAACGCAAGAACGCCTTGTGCAGACGGCGCTGCTCCTCGCTCTTGACGATGGTCACCGCGTCACTCTTGTAGGTGACCTTGCGCAGCGGGTTCTTGCCCGAGTGGTACATCGCGGTGGCGGTGGCCATCGGCGACGGGTAGAACGCCTGCACCTGGTCGGCACGGAAACCGTTGCCCTTGAGCCACAGGGCCAGGTTCATCATGTCTTCGTCAGTGGTGCCTGGGTGGGCAGCGATGAAGTACGGAATCAGGTACTGCTCTTTGCCGGCTTCCTTGGAGTACTTCTCGAACATGCGCTTGAACTTGTCATAGCTGCCAATGCCCGGTTTCATCATCTGATTGAGCGGACCTTCCTCGGTGTGTTCCGGGGCGATCTTCAGGTAACCGCCAACGTGGTGGGTCACCAGCTCTTTGACGTATTCCGGCGACTCGACCGCGAGGTCGTAACGCAAGCCGGAAGCGATCAGGATCTTCTTCACACCCGGCAAGGCACGGGCACTTCGATACAGCTGAATCAGCGACGAGTGATCGGTGTTCAGGTTCGGGCAGATGCCCGGGAACACGCACGACGGCTTGCGGCACGCGGATTCGATTTCCGGCGTTTTGCAGGCGATGCGGTACATGTTCGCGGTCGGGCCGCCGAGGTCGGAGATGACGCCGGTAAAACCTGGAACCTTGTCGCGAATTTCTTCGATTTCGCGAATGATCGACTCTTCGGAACGGTTCTGGATGATCCGGCCTTCGTGCTCGGTGATCGAGCAGAAGGTGCAGCCACCGAAGCAGCCACGCATGATGTTCACCGAGAAGCGGATCATCTCGTAGGCCGGGATTTTCTCCTTGCCATACGCCGGGTGCGGAATGCGCTGATAAGGCATGCCGAACACGTAGTCCATTTCTTCGGTGGTCATCGGAATCGGTGGCGGGTTGAACCAGACGTCGACTTCACCGTGTTTCTGGACCAGTGCGCGGGCGTTGCCCGGGTTGGTTTCCAGGTGCAGCACGCGGTTGGCGTGAGCGTAAAGCACCGCGTCGTTACGGACCTTTTCCACCGACGGCAGACGAATCACGGTCTTGTCGCGGGTCATCTTGGGGCTGGCCAGGATCTGCACGACCTTGGCTTCCTGCGGATCCTCAACCGGACCTTTTTCCTGCTCGATGGCGCAGGCCTGAGTGTCCTGGGTGTTGACGTACGGGTTGATGATCTTGTCGACCTTGCCCGGACGGTCAATGCGCGTGGAGTCGACTTCGTACCAGTCTTTCGGCGTGTCGCGACGGATGAACGCGGTGCCGCGCACGTCGGTGATGTCTTCGATCTTGTGACCGTAGGACAGGCGCTGGGCGACTTCGACAATGGCACGCTCGGCGTTGCCGTAGAGCAGGATGTCGGCGCTGGCGTCGATCAGGATCGAGTTGCGAACGCGGTCCTGCCAGTAATCGTAGTGAGCGATGCGGCGCAGGGACGCTTCGATACCGCCAAGCACGATGGGCACGTGCTTGTAGGCTTCCTTGCAGCGCTGGCTGTAAACCAGGCTCGCGCGGTCCGGCCGCTTGCCCGCCAGGCCACCCGGCGTGTAGGCATCATCGGAACGGATTTTTTTGTCGGCGGTGTAGCGGTTGATCATCGAGTCCATGTTGCCGGCCGCGACACCGAAAAACAGGTTCGGCTCGCCGAGCTTCATGAAGTCGTCTTTGGACTGCCAGTTCGGCTGGGCAATGATCCCGACGCGGAAACCCTGGGACTCCAGCAGCCGGCCGATGATCGCCATGCCGAACGACGGGTGATCGACATAGGCATCACCGGTGACGATGATGATGTCGCAGGAATCCCAGCCAAGCTGATCCATCTCCTCCCTGCTCATCGGCAGGAATGGCGCAGGCCCGAAACATTCGGCCCAGTACTTGGGATAGTCAAATAACGGCTTGGCTGCTTGCATGTCGATAACCGGTGTTGGCTTTCATTGAATTTCGCGGGCGCGGAATATAGCACAAATTTTGACCAATTCCGACGGCTATGGTCGGAAATTGCGGCGCGTCTATCCCTGGCAAGCCAGCTCCCACCGGGATCGCATCAGCCCTGTGGGAGCTGGCTTGCCAGCGATGGGGCCCTTCAAGACGCTGAATTACTCGTCGTCATCGAAGTTATAGCTACCCGGTGCCAGGTTCTCGAACCGGGTGTACTTGCCGATGAATGCCAGACGGATAAAGCCGATCGGCCCGTTCCGCTGCTTGCCGATGATGATTTCGGCGATGCCTTTGTGCTCGGTTTCCGGGTGGTACACCTCGTCGCGATACACGAACATGATGACGTCGGCGTCCTGCTCGATCGCTCCGGATTCCCGCAAGTCGGAGTTCACCGGGCGCTTGTTCGGCCGCTGTTCCAGGGAACGGTTGAGCTGGGACAACGCCACCACCGGGCAGTTGAACTCCTTGGCCAGCGCCTTCAGGGACCGGGAGATCTCGGAAATCTCGTTGGTCCGGTTGTCGCCGCTGGAACCGGGGATCTGCATCAGTTGCAGGTAGTCGATCATGATCAGGCCGACATCACCGTGCTCACGCACCAGACGCCGGGTCCGGGCGCGCATTTCCGACGGGCTGATGCCGGCGGTATCGTCGATGAACAGCTTGCGGTCGTTGAGCAGGTTGACCGCCGAGGTCAGGCGCGGCCAATCGTCGTCTTCCAGCTGGCCGGAACGGACCTTGGTCTGGTCGATGCGTCCCAGGGACGACAACATACGCATGATCAGCGATTCACCTGGCATCTCCAGCGAGTAAACCAGAACCGCTTTCTCGCTGCGCAGCACGGCGTTTTCCACCAGGTTCATCGCAAAGGTGGTTTTACCCATGGATGGACGGCCGGCAACGATGATCAGGTCGGCCGGTTGCAGACCGCTGGTTTTCTCGTCGAGGTCGGTGTAGCCGGTGGACAGGCCGGTGATGGCGTTGTCAGTGTTGAACAGGGTGTCGATGCGGTCGATGGCCTTGGTCAGCAGGTCATTCACGCCCACCGGGCCACCGGTTTTCGGCCGGGCCTCGGCAATCTGGAAGATCTGCCGCTCGGCTTCGTCGAGAATCTCGGCGGCGGTACGGCCTTCCGGGTTGAACGCGCTGTCGGCGATTTCGGTGCTGATGCCGATCAACTGGCGCAAGGTGGCCCGCTCACGAACGATCTGCGCATAGGCCTTGATGTTGGCGACGGACGGCGTGTTTTTCGCCAGTTCGCCAAGATACCCAAGGCCGCCGACTTGCGAAGTCTGACCTTCCTTGTCCAATTGCTCGGCCAGGGTCACGACGTCGATCGGCGAGTTCTGATCGGCCAGTTTGGCGATCGCACGGAAGATCAGGCGGTGGTCATGTCGATAGAAATCACCGTCGGAGACTTGATCGAGGACGCGTTCCCAGGCGTTGTTGTCCAGCATCAGACCACCGAGTACAGCCTGTTCGGCTTCGATGGAATGCGGCGGCACTTTCAGCGCGGCGGTTTGCAGATCGTATTGCTCGGGAGCGGAAATTTCGTTCATGGCCACTTGGTATTTTTTGGAGAAGCAGGGGTTAAAAAACGGAACTGCCAGAAAGACAAAGGGCACGACCTGTAAACAGGATCGTGCCCGATGTTACCGGCAAGCACCCGAGGGTGCCAGCCGACAAGTGCTGCTTAAGCTGCTACCACGACAACGCGTACGGTGGCTTCAACTTCGGCGTGCAGGTGCACGGCTACGTCGAATTCACCTACGTTGCGGATGGTGCCGTTCGGCAGACGAACTTCGCTTTTTGCCACTTCAACGCCAGAGGCGGTCAGTGCATCAGCGATGTCGTGAGTACCGATCGAACCGAACAGCTTGCCTTCGTCACCAGCGGTGGCAGTGATAGTCACTTCCAGCTCAGCCAGTTGGGCAGCGCGGCTTTCAGCCGATGCTTTACGGTCTGCTGCAGCTTTTTCCAGCTCAGCGCGACGCTCTTCGAACGCAGCCAGGTTGGCTGGGGTCGCAGCGGTAGCTTTGCCGTAAGGCAGCAGGTAGTTACGACCGTAACCAGCCTTAACGTTCACTTTGTCACCCAGGTTGCCCAGGTTGGTGACTTTTTCCAGAAGGATCAGTTGCATGTGAAAATCCTCTTAACTTTTAACCTTCACCGTTCGCGTTATCGGCGTCTTTCGGCGCCAGACGACCGCGAAAATCAATCAGGCTGTCGACGATGGCCAGGACCACCAGCAACGGATAGATCAGCTGCATGAACAGCAACAGCGTGACGTACAACCCCACCAGCCAGAATCTGGCCAGTCGCTTTTGCGCCACCAGCCCGTGAATCAGGGCCAGCCCGGCGAAAACCAGCGGTACGCTGCACAACGGCACGAGCATGGACATCTGGACACCGAAGTTCGGTGTCACAACCATGCCGGCCAGCAGCAACATCGCGGGACCCAGCGGGATTCGAATGGCGCGAAACTCGCGACCGAAACCACCCGGGTTGTACAACAACGCCTGCCAGTAGCGCCCGACAATCAGGCTCAGCACACTGACGATTTGCAACAAAGCCGCAATCAGGCCGGTCAGGATTGGTGCAATCAGGGACGCGAAACGCGCTTGCTCGTCTACCGACATCTTCTGGTAGACCTCACCGAGTAGCGACGGCATGACTTTTATCAAAGCCTGCGCCAGCATCTCGATCTGAGGACCAAAAGCCGCCCCCAGCACCACTGAAAACACCACTCCCATCGCTATGCTGACCAGCAGCACGCGGTTCCAGGACTCGCTTGCGCGCAAAACCAACGCAAGGCTCGCAGACCCCAGCAGCACCAGAAGTGCCCGTGGATCGTCGAATTTCAGCCACCAGATCAACGCCGGCAGCAGCCCCAGAGCAAGAACGCCCAAGGCGTCCCTCAATCCGCGCCGCAGGAGCACAAGGCATCCGGCGGCAGCACCCAACCAATACAACAACGGCAATGCCGCGCATCCGGCCACTACCAGAGTGGCCTGCATACGGCCCCGCATGATGAACTCAGCTAAGGCACGCATACATTCAATCCTTTGCTACGTGTCGACTGCCCGGTCTCAGCGGCCGTGGCTGTCGGTGTAGGCCAGCAGGGCCAGGAAGCGGGCGCGCTTGATAGCGGTGGCCAGCTGACGCTGATAACGAGCTTTGGTACCGGTGATGCGGCTTGGAACGATTTTGCCGGTCTCGGATACATAAGCTTTCAGAGTGTTGAGATCTTTGTAATCGATCTCTTTCACGTCTTCAGCGGTGAAGCGGCAGAATTTACGACGACGGAAGAAACGTGCCATGTAATTGGCTCCTCAAAAGGTCCGTGGATTACTCGTCAGCGTTATCGCTGTTGTCGCTGTCATCACCATCAACGCCTTCAGCGTCGGAGTGCTCAGGACGGTCGCGACGCTCACGGCGCTCACTGCGGTTTTCTTCAGCCTTGAGCATCTCGGATTGGCCGGTAACGGCTTCTTCGCGACGGATGACCAGGTTACGGATCACTGCATCGTTGTAGCGGAAGTTGTCTTCCAGCTCGGCCAGGGCCTTGCCAGTGCACTCAACGTTCAGCATCACGTAGTGAGCCTTGTGAACATTGTTGATTGCGTAGGCCAGTTGACGACGGCCCCAATCTTCCAGACGGTGGATTTTGCCGCCGTCTTCTTCGATCAGCTTGGTGTAACGCTCAACCATGCCGCCGACTTGCTCGCTTTGATCCGGGTGGACCAAAAAGATGATTTCGTAATGACGCATGAATGCTCCTTACGGGTTGTAGCCTGCCGCTCAAAAGCGGTCAGACAAGGAGTGAATGACACTTATGGACTTGTGGACGCTAGACACATGCGTGCCTGCCATCGCAGCAAGGGGCGCAATTGTAGAGAAGGGGCGAGAGAGGCGCAAGGTAATTGGTGATTATTTGAACAGTTCGTTTGCCCGCCATTTTTTGGCTGGCCAGAAACCATTGTGGGAGCGAGCGTGCTCGCGATGAGGACGCAACATTCAACATTGATGCCGAATGTTACACCGCTATCGCGAGCACGCTCGCTCCCACAGGGATTGCAGCCGGATCAGGCCTTCTTGGCGGCAGCCGCAGCCTTGACGCGGCGCTGACGCTGCGCCTCGAACAGACATACGCCCGTCGCCACGGAAACGTTGAGGCTGCTGACGCTACCGGCCATCGGCAAATTGACCAGGTAGTCACAATGCTCGCGGGTCAGGCGGCGCATGCCTTTGCCTTCGGCACCCATGATCAGGATGGTGGGGCCGGTCAGGTCCTGGTCATACAGACTGACTTCGGCCTCCCCCGCCGTACCGACAACCCACAAGCCACGCTGCTGGAGTTTCTCCAGGGTGCGCGCCAGGTTAGTCACGGCGACCAGCGGAATCACTTCCGCAGCACCGCAGGCGATTTTTCGCACTACCGGCGTCAGGGTCGCCGACTTGTCCTTCGGAACAATCACCGCCAGCGCGCCCGCCGCATCCGCGGAACGCAGGCAGGCACCCAGGTTGTGCGGATCGGTTACACCGTCGAGCACCAACAGCAACGGCGCACCTTCGGTACGGTCGAGCAGTTCGTCGAGCATCGCTTCGCCCCAGACCTGGCTCGGGCTCACGTCCGCGACTACACCCTGATGCACACCTTCGACCCAGGCGTCCATTTCACGGCGCTCAGCCTGGCCGACCTGGACACGATTCTCGTTGGCCAGTTCGATCAACGTCTGTACGCGCGGATCACTGCGACCTTCGGCCAGCCAGATCTGCTTGACGCGTTTCGGGTGATGACGCAGCAATGCTTCTACAGCATGCACGCCGTAGATTTTTTCCAACTGACTCATGGCTTGGCCTTAGGTTTACGCGCCCCGCCACTTTTGGCTGGGGCCGAGCCCGCTTTTGGCGGGCCTTTACGATGTTTGCTCGGTTTGGCAGGCTTGCCGCCGACGGCCTTTTCAGGCGTCGACCTTCCGGTCTTTCCCGCAGACGCCGCTTTACCGCCGCTTTTCGCATCGGCCAGCAAGGCCTGCTTCATTTCACGGCTTTTGCGTACTTCGGCGTTTTTCGCCGCCGCATCGCTTGGGCGATAGGCTTCTACAACCTTTTCTCTGGCAGGACGACGACCGGTTTTCTCCGGCACCGGCTCTGCGGCTGTTTTTGCAGCAGATGCCGCTGGCGCCGCAGTTTCAGTACCGCGTTTTTTACGACCGATTGGCGCGCTGAGGGTTTTTTCGGCCATTTCGAAGTCGATCTTGCGTTCGTCGAGATCGACGCGCATGACCCGCACTTCAACAGTGTCGCCCAAACGGAAGCTGCGACCGGTACGCTCACCGGCCAGGCGGTGATGCACAGGGTCGAAGTGGTAGTAATCGCCCGGCAACGCGGTGACGTGCACCAGGCCTTCGACGTAGATATCGGTCAGTTCGACGAACAGACCAAAGCCGGTTACGGCGGTGATCACACCCGGGAACGATTCGCCCACGCGGTCTTTCATGAACTCGCACTTGAGCCAGTTCACCACGTCGCGGGTCGCTTCGTCGGCACGGCGCTCGCTCATCGAGCACTGCTCGCCGAGTTGCTCCAGGGCCGCTTCGTCGTACGGATAGATACGCGCCTTCGGAATGGTCATCGCACCAGCACGGCGAACGTGCGGGGTGTCCTGCTTCGAATGGATGACGCTGCGGATTGCCCGGTGAGTCAGCAAGTCCGGGTAGCGGCGGATCGGCGAGGTGAAGTGGGTGTAAGCCTCGTAATTCAGACCGAAGTGGCCCTGGTTATCAGCGCTATACACCGCCTGGCTCAACGAACGCAGCATGACGGTCTGGATCAGGTGGAAATCCGGACGATCCTTGATACCGGCCAGCAGTGCCTGGTAATCCTTCGGCGACGGGCCGTCCTTGCCTTTGTGCAGGGACAGGCCGAGCTCACCCAGGAAGGCGCGCAGTTTTTCCAGGCGCTCCGGTGGCGGACCATCGTGGACGCGATACAGCGCCGGGATTTCGTGTTTTTTCAGGAATTCGGCAGTGGCCACGTTGGCCGCCAGCATGCATTCCTCGATCAGCTTGTGGGCATCGTTGCGCACGGTCGGACGAATTTCCGCGATCTTGCGCTCGGAGCCGAAGATGATCCGGGTTTCCTGGGTTTCAAAATCGATCGCGCCACGCACATGACGCGCCGCCAGCAACACCTTGTACAGCGAGTACAGTTGCTTGAGGTGCGGCACGACATCGGTGTACTCGCCACGCAGCTTGCGCGCTTCGGTGGCTTTCGGCGTTTCGAGCATGGCGCTGACTTTGTTGTAAGTCAGGCGTGCATGGGAGTGGATCACCGCTTCGTAGAAGCAGTAATCGGTCATTTCGCCGGTTTTGGAGATGGTCATCTCGCAAACCATGGCCAGACGATCGACCTGCGGGTTCAGCGAGCACAGACCGTTGGACAGCTGCTCAGGCAGCATCGGAATCACGCGCTCGGGGAAGTACACCGAGTTGCCGCGCACCTGGGCTTCAGCGTCCAGCGCCGAACCGAGCTTCACGTAGCTGGAGACGTCGGCAATCGCCACGTACAACTTCCAGCCACCCGAGAACAGACGCAACTTGCCCTTACGGGCTTCGCAATAGACCGCGTCATCGAAGTCACGGGCATCTTCGCCGTCGATGGTGACGAACGGCAGATGACGCAGATCGATGCGCTTCTCTTTGTCTTTCTCTTCGACTTCGGGCTTGAGCTTGGCCGCTTCCTTGAGCACCGCCTCAGGCCAGACGTGAGGAATGTCGTAAGTGCGCAGGGCGACGTCGATTTCCATGCCCGGCGCCATGTAGTTACCCACGACTTCAACCACATCGCCCTGAGGCTGGAAGCGTGGCGTCGGCCAGTGAGTGATCTTCACTTCGACGAACTGACCGATCTGGGCGTTGGCATTGCGACCCGGCGTCACCAGCACTTCTTGCTGGATCTTCGGATTGTCGGCAACCACGAAACCGATACCGCCCTCTTCGAAATAGCGACCGACGATGCTCTCGTGAGCACGCGAGACCACTTCGACGATCATGCCTTCGCGGCGACCGCGACGGTCGAGGCCGGAAACCCGCGCCAGGGCGCGGTCGCCATCGAACACCAGACGCATTTGCGCCGGGCTCATGAACAGGTCGTCACTGCCATCGTCCGGAACCAGGAAACCGAAGCCGTCACGGTGACCGCTGATGCGGCCCAGGATCAGGTCGAGCTTGTCTACCGGTGCATAAGTGCCACGACGGGTATAGATGAGTTGAGCATCGCGCTCCATGGCGCGCAGGCGGCGGCGCAGGGCTTCGATCTGGTCCTCTGTGGTCAGACCAAACTCTTCGACCAACTGCTCGCGGTTAGCAGGCGAACCTCGATCAGCAAGGTGCTGAAGGATCAGTTCGCGGCTAGGAATAGGGTTTTCATATTTTTCCGCTTCACGAGCGGCCTCGGGATCGAGGGACTGCCAATCGGCCATTAGAGAGTTTTCACCTTGTCTATATACGGGTTAGTTTGGCATAGGCGTAATGAAACGGGAAATTTCAAGCTATGACGGCCCTTCTAAAGCCTTTTATCGACGTCACAAAGCTGATTTGAAGACCGCTGGTGAAATTTTTCAGGTTTTTTTGATGTCAGGGGTTTACAGTTAAAAAGACGCTCCGTATAGTGCGCGCCATCGACGACAGACAACGTTGCCGATACTGCCCAGATGGTGAAATTGGTAGACACGCCAGCTTCAGGTGCTGGTGGCCTTACGGCCGTGGAAGTTCGAGTCTTCTTCTGGGCACCAATTTCGAGCTTGAGATTAGTTCAATTTCAAGACTCACACAAAAACCCGCGAAAGCGGGTTTTTGCATTTCAGGCCGTTGATTTATTTATTTTAAATCAGGGGTTTACAGATCAAATTGCGCTCCGTATAGTGCGCCACATCAACAGCGGCAACGCTGAAGATAAATGCCCAGATGGTGAAATTGGTAGACACGCCAGCTTCAGGTGCTGGTGGCCTTACGGCCGTGGAAGTTCGAGTCTTCTTCTGGGCACCAATTCAAATTCAAGGTTACGGCCTTGAATTTCACAGAAACCCGCGAAAGCGGGTTTTTGCGTTTCTGGCTTTGAAAATCAACACGCCCTCCCCCTGCAGGAGCGAGCTTGTTCGCGATGCATTTAAAAGGCGGCGCTCTCTCGCAGACAGAACGCGTTATCGCTCTTGCCGATCGCGAGCAAACTTGCCCGCGACGATATCACCCCTGACAACGCATCAAGCCCTGAACTGCCCCAGACTCGCCTTCAACTGCGCTGCCAAGCCGTCCAGCACCTTGCCACTGGCCGTGGTTTCCACCACTGCCTGAGCCGCTTTCTCGGCCTGCGCATGAATGGTCTCGACCCGACCACGCACCGCTTGCGCACCCTGAGCCTGTTGCGCGGCGGCCTGGGTCGCCAGACCGATCGCCGCATGCACTTGCTCCACCGAGGCCTGCACAGATTGCTGAAGACGCGCACTGTCCCTGAGCACCAACAATCCTTCGTCGGCCTGGCGCCCAGCCTGGCCAATCGCCGCCACCGCCTCACGCGCACCCTGCTGCAACGCCACAATGTGCGCCTGAATATCGCCGGTGGAACTCTGGGTCTTGCTCGCCAGTGCCCGCACTTCGTCCGCCACCACCGCGAATCCGCGCCCGGTCTCACCCGCACGCGCCGCCTCAATGGCCGCGTTCAGTGCCAGCAGGTTGGTCTGCTCGGCAATCCCGTGAATGACCGTCAGCACCACCTCAATCTGCTCGCTTTGTTGCGCAAGTCGCTCGATCACCTGCGCTCCGGTTTCGACTTGACCCGCCAGCGCCTCGATCAGGCTGCCGACTTTCGCCGAAGTCCGGGTGTTTTCGTCAGTGGCCTGACGGATATCCACGACCTGTTTCAAAGCCGCCTGCATGGCCTGGCTTTCAGATTGGGCTTCGTCTGCCATTTGCGACAAAGCACGCAGACTCTCGGCCACTTCATCGCGCTGCATACCCGCTGCCGCATCGGCTCCGGCATTGCGCAGGGTCATGGCGCCGATTTCCACGCCGGTCCGCTGGGCTACGTCGCCTGCTTCGCGCACGATCGGCTGCAACTTATCCACAAACCGATTGACCGCCGACGCCATGTCGCCGATCTCGTCCTTGCTGTTGATTTGCACGCGCTTGGTCAGATCACCCTCGCCCGCCGCCAGGTCATCCATAGCGATAATCAGCATTTTCAAGCGATTGACCACTCGACGCCCAAGCACCACCGCCAGCAACAACAGGACACCAAAGCCCACGACCGCCAGACAGATACCGATACGCCAGCGCAGGGTGGCCGCGGCTTCTTGCACGGTACTGGTGGTATTGGCTTTCATTTCAGCCGCCGTGGACTGGGCCGATTGCAGTCGCGAACGCATGGCGGTCGCACTATCGGCCGCCGCCCCCTTCAGACTGTCACCCACCAATTGATCGCTGCTGGCGATCAAGGCGGAGAAGCGTTTGTCCAACGCCGCCAGATCGGTCTCAACCGACGCGGTCGAGACACCCATCAAGACCTTGCCGATTTCCACGCCATTGGGGTTGATCGAGGCTTCGATGTAGAAGACCGAAGGATCGTTCTTCGCCGCATCCAGTACTTTGTCCAGCGCCCGCTCACCCTGACCCTTCTCCAGAAGCGCCTTGTTGATCGGGTTTTCCCGGTTGAGGTAGCGCGTCAGGTGCTGACCCGTGGCGTCGTCATACACCACGAACAGTACATTGGGATTGCGCTGGGCCCTGCGCGCGAACTCGGACAAGGTTGGAATGTCGTTGTCCCACATGGCGCGCGGCGCAACCGATGCCAGGAGTTGCGCCATGTCGCCGGCGGAATCCTTCAGGTCCTTTTCCAACGTCTCGCGCAGTTGTGCCTGCTCCTCCTCCAAACGCGAGGACAACCCGGCCGTGAGGCGCTGACGCGTGCTGGTGGAGAGACTATCGAGGCTCGACGTGACTTCACGTCCCGCCTGCTCGAGTTCGCCAGAGAGCTTCTGACTGTCCGCGCCCAGGCGCATGCCCAGATCGGCTTCCAAAGCAGTCACCGTGCTCCGTGTCAGAGCGACCGCCACCACCACTTGCACCAATAGAGCGATACCAAGCGTAACGAACACAGGCCTCAACAAACGGCTTTGTAACAATGAGAGAACGGCCGACACTAGAAATCCCTCTGCTTTGGCGCCATTAAATTGATAGCACACCTGAAAGGAGGCTCTTTTCAATGTTCACAGCAAAGGTCATGCCGTTCAGCAGGCAAAAACGACAAAGGGCCCGATGATGGGCCCTTTGTGTTTCACATCAATGTGTTATCAAGCAAACGGATGGCGCAGAACGATGGTTTCGTTGCGGTCCGGGCCCGTCGAAATAATGTCAATCGGCGCACCGACCAACTCTTCGACACGTTTGATGTAGTTGCGTGCAGCCTGAGGCAGCTCTTCCAGGGTCTTGGCACCCAGGGTCGATTCGCTCCAGCCCGGCATTTCCTCGTACACCGGCTCCAGACCGATGTAGCTGTCGGCGTCGGTCGGTGCGTCGATCACTGCGCCGTCCTGATTCTTGTAGCCAACACAGATGTTGATGGTTTCCAGGCCGTCCAGAACGTCCAGCTTGGTCAGGCACAGGCCCGAGATGCTGTTCACATCGATGGCGCGACGCAGGATAACGGCGTCGAACCAGCCGCAACGACGGGCACGGCCGGTGGTTGCACCGAATTCGTGGCCACGCTTGGCCAGGAACGCACCAACGTCGTCGAACAGCTCAGTCGGGAACGGACCCGAACCGACACGCGTGGTGTAGGCCTTGGTGATGCCGAGGATGTAGTCCAGGAACATCGGACCAACACCCGAACCGGTCGCGATACCGCCAGCAGTGGTGTTGGAACTGGTGACGTACGGGTAGGTACCGTGGTCGATGTCCAGCAACGAACCCTGGGCGCCTTCGAACATGATGTCCTTGCCAGCGCGACGCAGCTGGTGCAGCTCGGCGGTGACGTCCAGCATCATCGGCTTGAGCAGCTCGGCGTATTCCATGCACTCGTCCAGTGTCTTCTGGAAGTCGATTGCAGGCTCTTTGTAGTAATTGACCAATACGAAGTTGTGGTAGTCCAGCAACTCGCCCAGCTTGGCGGCGAAACGCTCGCGGTGGAACAGGTCACCGATGCGCAGGCCACGACGAGCAACCTTGTCTTCGTAAGCCGGGCCGATGCCGCGACCGGTGGTGCCGATCTTCAGCTCGCCACGCGCTTTTTCACGGGCCTGGTCCAGTGCGACGTGATAGGACAGGATCAGCGGGCAGGACGGGCTGATGCGCAGGCGCTCACGCACCGGCACACCTTTCTCTTCCAGCTTGTTGATTTCCCGCATCAGAGCGTCAGGTGCAACCACCACGCCGTTGCCGATCAGGCACTGCACGCCTTCGCGCAGCACGCCCGACGGGATCAGGTGCAAGACAGTTTTTTCGCCGTCGATCACCAGGGTGTGGCCAGCGTTGTGGCCACCCTGGTAGCGCACTACGGCGGCAGCATGTTCGGTCAGCAGATCAACGATCTTGCCTTTGCCCTCATCACCCCATTGGGTGCCCAGGACTACGACATTCTTACCCATAACACTTGTCCTCATTCGCGCAAACTTGGTGCCGGCGGTGGCCGGCAGGAAAACTCAAGAAGCCAGTGGCGATACTTGCCAAAGCCCGTTCTGCTGAATCAATTGCCGGTCGCAGTCCGCTTCACGGGCGGCGGCCAAAGGTTGTCCAGGCAAGGCCTGAACGACACGCTGACCCTCACTGCGCAACTGGCAAACCTGCTGCCAGAGTGCCGCATCCGTACTGTCAGGCATCCAGATACCGCCAGACGGTAGCTCGATTTCAGCACGCCCCAGGGTCACCAGGGTTTTCAAATCGGTGGAGAAGCCGGTTGCCGGACGGGCGCGACCGAAATCGGCGCCGATGTCGTCGTAACGACCGCCCTGGGCAATGGACTGGCCAACACCCGGCACGAAAACGGCGAACACCACACCCGTGTGGTAGTGATAGCCACGCAATTCGCCCAGGTCGAAGTACAGCGGCAAATCCGGGAAACGCGAGGACAAACGCTCGGCAATCGCCAGCAAATCATTCAGCGCCGCCAGAACCGGGGCCGGAGCCCCCGCCAGACGCTCACGCGCAGCGGCCAGTACTTCGCGACCGCCGCACAGGTCGACCAACGCCCGCAGCATGCCCGACAAATCGGCAGGCAAACCTTCGGTCAAGGTAATGACCTCGTCGATGGCCTTGCGTTGCAATGCATCGAACAACTGCTGTTCGACTTCACCGGACAAACCGGCAGCGCGAGCCAGGCCGCGATAGATGCCGACATGACCGAGGTCCATGTGCACGTCCGGCACATCGGCCAGTTGCAGCATCGCCAGCATCAGGCTGATGACTTCGACATCGCTGCCGGGGCTGCCATCGCCGTACAACTCGGCGCCCAGCTGGATCGGGCTGCGCGAGGACGACAAGGCGCGTGGCTGAGCATGCAGCACGCTGCCGGCATAGCACAGACGACTCGGGCCTTCGCGACGCAGGGTGTGCGCATCGATACGCGCCACCTGCGGCGTGATGTCCGCGCGGAAACCCATCTGCCGGCCCGACTGCGGGTCGATGACCTTGAAGGTACGCAAATCCAGGTCCTGGCCCGCGCCGGTCAGCAGGGATTCCAGGTACTCGATATGGGGAGTCACGACAAACTCGTAACCCCAGCTCTGGAACAGATCCAACACCTGGCGACGCGCAACTTCAATGCGCGCCGCTTCCGGTGGCAGTACTTCTTCGATGCCATCTGGCAGCAGCCAGCGGTCTACCGTTGCCATTACGCCATTCCCCTATATCCGGGCGGCCAGCCAGCCCTCGGCCGAGCCTTGAGTGAAGCAGAAAATGATTGTTCCGCGCATGAACAACGGAGCGAAAAGCCTTCAACCGGCTTCGCCAACCACTTTCCTCGAAAAACCTGTCGAGCCTTTCGACTCGTACGCGTGCACCAAAAACAGCAATCAAACGTGCAGACGCAAAAAAGCCGGGAATTTCCCGGCTGCCGCATCATACACACGTTTTGCCAAAGGATCACCCCGCCAGAGGCGTTAGCCGCCCGGCGGAATGATTCGGGTCAACGCCGTATCAAGGCTTGGCTTTTTCCAGGTAGTGGAAGAAGTCACTGCTTGGGTCGAGGACCATGACGTCGGATTTATTCGCAAAGCTTTCACGGTAGGCGCGCAGGCTACGGTAGAACGCGTAGAACTCCTGATCCTGACCATAGGCCTTGGAATAGATCGAAGCGGCCTGGGCATCACCGTCACCGCGAATCTCTTCAGATTCACGATAGGCTTCAGCCAGCAACACGCGGCGTTGACGATCGGCGTCGGCACGGATGCCTTCAGCCAGCTCGTTACCCTTGGCGCGGTGCTCGCGAGCTTCACGCTCACGCTCGGTGCTCATACGCTCGAACACGCTGCGGTTCACTTCCTTCGGCAGATCGATGGTCTTGACCCGAACATCGACAACTTCAATGCCCAGCTCTTTTTCAGCCATCTTGTTCAGCGAAGCCGTGATATCCGCCATCAGCGCATCACGCTCACCCGACACCACTTCGTGCAAGGTACGCTTACCGAACTGGTCACGCAGACCAGACTCCAGACGACGGGACAGACGCTCGTCGGCAATTTGCTTGAGACCGG
The DNA here is from genome assembly GCF_054481335.1 of Pseudomonas fluorescens group sp. PF-1. Classification (NCBI taxonomy): domain Bacteria; kingdom Pseudomonadati; phylum Pseudomonadota; class Gammaproteobacteria; order Pseudomonadales; family Pseudomonadaceae; genus Pseudomonas; species Pseudomonas fluorescens group sp. PF-1. The sequence goes on along the minus strand of NZ_JBTMNG010000002.1, from coordinate 878,557 downwards.
ACGTCGCGGTGTAGAAACGCTCTGCGTCCTTCACCCGCCACTTGGCGTAGGCATCGACCATCACGGCTTTCTTTTCCAGCGTCAGGAAGCGTTGTGTCGGTGCATCCAGCGTCATCAGGCGTGCGTCAAATTTACGCACCTGGTTAACGTAGGGCACTTTTACATGCAGGCCAGGCTGTACATCGGCCTGAACCACGCGACCGAACTGCAGCAACACCGCACGCTCGGTCTGAGCCACGATGTAGAAGCAGTTCCAGGCAGCGATCGCCACGACGACGCCGACAATAAGGGCGATCAGCGATTTATTGCTCATCAGCGACTCTCCCTGGTACGTGCTTGCTGTTGCTGCAGATCAGCTGCCGCACGCGCATTCGCTTCATTGCTGGCGGCGGCCGCACCGGTCACCGGAGTGCTGGTGTTGCGACCACTTTCGACCATTTTATCCAGCGGCAAGTACAGCAGATTGCTCTGACCATTCTTGTTGCCGGTCACGAGCACCTTGCTGGTGTTGCTGAAGACTTCCTGCATGGTGTCCAGGTACAGACGCTGACGGGTCACTTCAGGAGCCTTGCGGTACTCGGCAACGAGTTTGGTGAAGCGATCAGCCTCACCCTTGGCGCGCGAGACGGTTTCGTCACGGTAGCCATTGGCGTCTTCGAGAATGCGCTGGGCCTGACCACGAGCTTCCGGCACGACGCCGTTGGCATAGGTTTCAGCCTGGTTGCGCGAACGCTGCTCGTCTTCACGGGCCCGGATCACGTCATCGAAGGCTTCCTGGACTTCGCGCGGTGCCGCTGCGCTCTGTACGTTGACCTGAGTGACGGTGATACCGGTGCGATAGGTATCCATGAAGCGTTGCAGACGTTCCTTGATTTCGCTGGCCATCAATTCACGACCTTCAGTCAGCACCTGGTCCATGGCGGTGGAACCCACCACATGGCGCAAGGCGCTGTCGGTCGCGTGCTGCAGACTGATTTCCGGCTGATCGACGCTCAGCACGAAATCCTGCAGGTTGCTGATCTTGTACTGCACGGTCAGCGGCACTTCGACGATGTTTTCGTCTTCGGTCAGCATTTGACCCTGCTTGGTGTACGCACGCTCACGCGTGACGTTTTCCATGTACTTTTTGTCGATCGGCGGGAAATAGATATTCAGGCCCGGGCCGACGGTTTCGTAGTACTTGCCGAAGCGCAGCACGACAGCCTGCTCCTGCTCGTCCACGACATAGACCGCGCTGTACAGCCACATGGCCGCCAGCACAACCAGACCGATACCGAGCAGGCCGCCAAAGCCGCCACTCTTGCCCGGACCACTGCCGTCATCACCACGTTTCTTACCACCACCGAACAACCCGTTCAGGCTTTCCTGCAGCTTTCGGAAGGCCTCGTCGAGATCCGGTGGTCCCTTGCGGTCGCCATTATTGCGACGCTTGCCACCCCAAGGATCCTGATTATTCGAGTTGCCACCCGGCTCATTCCAAGCCATAGCGCTCTCCATCTGATAAAGCAAAGACGCACCCACGGCGCGCCGACCAATGCTACAGAATGCCTGTCACCACGGCACAACCGCTTTCTCAGGCTTTTATTGCAAAGTGTGTTGCTCGATGAATTCCATCGGCTGCAATCCTTCGCGGCTTACCAGTCGATTCAACTCGACCCGGGGCAAACGAACGGCCAGCAAACTGATGCCTTCTTCGTCGTGTTCTTCTTTTTGCACAGCGCCGAGTTCGAAAAACTGCGCACGCAGTCGAGCGAATCGTTGCGGCAAGCGCAGGGTACCGATAAACAAATCACTGCCAAGTAATTCGGCAATGGCTTGCTCAAGCAATTCCAGGCCAGTGCCATCACGCGCCGACAGCCAGACCCGCTGGGGCTTGCCGTTTTCGTCGCGCTGGATTTGTGGCTCAACGCCTTCAAGCAAATCGAGTTTGTTATAGACCTCGAGGATCGGCAAGTCCTGGGCACCAATCTCGCCCAGCACCACCATCACCTGCTCGATCTGCAACATGCGATCGGGTTCGGCCGCATCGATCACGTGCAACAACAGGTCGGAGTTGCTCGACTCTTCGAGGGTAGACCGAAATGCCTCGACCAGCTTGTGGGGCAAGTGGCGAATGAAACCCACAGTGTCCGCCAGGACAATCGGCCCAAGATCGTCCAGATCCAGACGACGCAGGGTCGGGTCCAGCGTGGCAAACAATTGGTCAGCCGCGTAGACGTCGGATTTCGTCACGTTATTGAACAGCGTGGACTTACCGGCGTTGGTATACCCCACCAGCGACACGGTAGGGATATCCGCACGCGAACGACCACGCCGCGACTGTTCGCGCTGGCTGCGCACTTTCTCCAGCCTGCCCTTGATCTGTCGCAACCGAACCCGCAGCAAACGGCGGTCGGTTTCCAGTTGGGTTTCACCCGGGCCACGCATGCCGATACCGCCACCCTGGCGTTCAAGGTGAGTCCAGCCACGAACCAGCCGGGTGCTCATGTGGTCAAGCTGGGCCAGTTCTACCTGGAGCTTGCCTTCATGGGTACGGGCGCGTTGGGCGAAAATATCGAGAATCAGACCGGTACGGTCGATCACGCGACACTCGAAAACACGTTCGAGGTTGCGTTCCTGACTGGGCGTGAGGACGTGATTGAAAATCACCAGATCGGCCTCTTCGGCTTTGACCAGGTCGCGCAGTTCCTCGACCTTGCCGCTGCCAATCAGGAATTTGGCGGTTGGCCGATGACGCGGCACGTTAAAAAACGCAACGGTCTCGGCGCCGGCCGAATTAGCCAACTCCTGAAACTCCTGCGGGTCTTCGCGCGCCTCAGGGTCCTGTCCATCCAAGTGAACGAGGATGACTCGCTCACCACCACCGTGGCGCTCAAAGAACAAAGGAGACTCCTATCAGGCGTTACCTGGCTCAGCATCACCTGCTTCGGATTCGGTTGCGCTAGGCAGACGAATTGGACGAACCGGCACTACTGTAGAGATAGCATGTTTGTAGACCATCTGGCTGACGGTGTTTTTCAGCAGGATGACGAACTGGTCAAAAGACTCGATCGTGCCTTGCAGCTTGATACCGTTGACCAGGTAGATGGAGACCCCAACTTTTTCTTTACGTAAAGTATTCAAGTAAGGGTCTTGTAGCGAATGCCCTTTTGACATGTGCCGCACTCCTTTAAGGATTCAATATAAAAAAATAGGTAAACAGATGACTTTGGCCGTCACACCCCCAAGGATAGACGGCAATTGCAAGGACTCAGCTCAATATGGAGATGGTCCCCAAGTATTTCAAGGCGCGCGGCAGATTGTCGCAATCGAGGCTGTCCAGCCAATGTAAATCAGCCCAACTGCGTAGCCAGGTGAACTGGCGCTTCGCCAATTGGCGCGTGGCGATGACTCCACGCTCCTGCATCTCGGCTGACGTCAGCTTGCCATCCAGGTAGTCCCAGACTTGTCGATAACCTACCGCACGTATAGACGGCAACCCGGCATGCAGGTCACTTCGCTTACGCAGGGCTACGACCTCGTCTATGAATCCCTGTTCCAACATTAAAGTGAATCTTTGTTTAATTCGCTCGTGCAATACCTGACGATTTGCCGGAGCAATGGCCAAGTTCGCGACAGTATAGGGCAATTGTTGCCGTCCCGAAGCGGCTGCGTCAGTACTTTGCGCAGATTGTTGCAAGCGTAGCTCAGTCATGCTTCGACCACTGACGCGATAAACTTCCAGCGCTCGACTGAGTCGCTGTGGATCGTTCGGATGTATCCGCGCCGCAGAAACCGGATCAATGACCGCCAGTTGTTCGTGCAAGGCTTGCCAGCCAAGGCGTGCAGCCTCTTCTTCGATCTGCGCGCGAACATCTGGATCGGCGGCCGGCATATCCGCCAGACCTTCAAGCAAAGCCTTGTAGTAGAGCATTGTACCGCCTACCAACAGCGGAATTTTTCCGCGTGCGGTGATGTCGGCCATGGCCTCGAGGGCGTCCCGACGAAAATCTGCGGCGGAATAGCTCTCGGCGGGGTCGAGAATATCAATCAACCGGTGTGGATACTGCGCCAACAGTTCTTTTGACGGCTTCGCAGTGCCGATGTCCATGCCACGGTAAACCAGTGCCGAATCGACACTGATCAGTTCACAGGGCAGAACCTTGGTGAGCTCGATGGCCAGGTCGGTCTTGCCGGCGGCGGTCGGGCCCATCAGGAAAATCGCAGGTGGGAGCTGGCTCATCAACGACCGCGCAAGAACAGTTTGTCCAGATCTTCCAGGCCCAACTGGGTCCAGGTCGGTCGGCCATGGTTGCATTGACCGCTGCGCTCGGTATTTTCCATGTCGCGCAGCAGACCGTTCATTTCCGCCAAGGCCAGGCGCCGGTTCGCCCGGATCGCGCCGTGACAGGCCATGGTTCCGAGCAGTTCGTTCAGGTGTGCCTGAATCCGGTCGCTGGTGCCGTATTCCATCAGATCGGCCAACACGTCGCCGACCAGGCGATTGGCTTCAGCCTGCTTGAGCAAGGCCGGAATCTGCCGGATGGCCAGTGTTTCCGGGCCAAGCCGCTGCAGTTCGAAGCCCAGGCGCTGGAACCAGGCGACGTGTTCTTCGGCGCAATCGGCCTCGCGCTGACTGACCGCCAGGGACTCCGGCACCAGCAGCGGTTGCCCGCTCAAGCCTTCGCTGGCCATGGCGACTTTCAGGCGCTCGTACATGATCCGCTCGTGAGCGGCGTGCATGTCCACCAGCACCAGGCCCTGGGCGTTTTCCGAAAGGATGTAGATGCCTTTGAGCTGCGCCAGTGCGTAACCCAACGGCGGGATATCGTCCTGGCCGGCGGGCAGCGCTACGGCATTGGCCTCCGGCAACGGCGCAAAGAATTCACGATAGGCAGCCTGGGCCTCAGCGGCGGGAACCGCGGACTGAGGTCGCGGGGTGTATTGATACTGATAGCCCGAACCAGATCCCGAGCCGGCCGGCGTATTGAACGACGGTTGCGCTTGAGGCTGCTCCAGCAGCGCATTGGCGGCCAGGCGCATTTCGCCCTGCGGACCGAACTCGCCGGCCTCAAGCCCGGTAGGACGGACAAGGGCCGTCGCTACCGGCGCAGCCAGTTGATCTTCCGGACGCACATCGCCCAGGGCGCGGTGCAAAGTACCGTAGAGGAAATCGTGGACCATGCGCCCGTCACGGAAGCGTACTTCGTGTTTGGTCGGGTGCACGTTGACGTCGACGCCCGCAGGATCGACTTCGAAGAACAGCACAAAGGTCGGATGCCGACCGTTGAACAGCACGTCGCGATAAGCCTGGCGCACCGCGTGGGCCACCAGCTTGTCGCGAACAGCACGGCCGTTGACGAAGAAATACTGCAAGTCCGCCTGGCTACGGTTGAACGTCGGCAACCCGACCCAGCCCCACAGATGCAGGCCATTGCGCTCGATTTCAATCGGCAGTGCCTGTTCCAGGAAGCCCGGACCGCAGATCGCGGCCACTCGCCGGGCGCGGGCCGCATCATCATGGGCCTCGTGCAGGCTGAGAATGGTCTTGCCGTTGTGGCGCAAATGGAACGCCACGTCGAAACGCGCCAGGGCCAGACGCTTGATCACTTCCTGTAGGTGATCGAATTCGGTTTTTTCGGTCTTGAGGAACTTGCGCCGCGCCGGTGTGTTGAAAAACAGGTCGCGGACCTCCACCGAGGTCCCCACCGGATGGGCGGCTGGCTGCACGCGGGGCGCCATGTCACGGCCTTCGGTTTCCACCTGCCAGGCCTGATCGGCATCGCGAGTGCGCGACGTCAGGGTCAGACGCGCCACGGAACTGATCGACGCCAGGGCTTCACCACGGAAGCCCAGGCTCATGACCTGCTCAAGGTCTTCCAGATTACGGATCTTGCTGGTGGCATGACGGGCCAGCGCCAGCGGCAGGTCATCGGCGGAAATGCCGCTGCCATCATCACGCACCCGCAGCAGTTTGACGCCGCCCAGCTCCACATCGACATCGATGCGTTTGGCGCCGGAGTCGAGGCTGTTTTCCAGCAACTCCTTGATCACCGACGCCGGGCGCTCAACCACCTCACCGGCGGCGATCTGGTTCGCCAGTCGCGGGCTGAGCAGCTCGATGCGGGCAGCGTTGGTCAGCACCTGATTCATTCTTTGGCCGCCAGTTCAGTGCCGGGAATGGTCAAGTGCTGACCAATCTTGAGTTCGTCGCTCGACAGGTTATTGGCACTGCGCAGCGTGGCCGGCGACACCTGGTAACGCACCGCGATCATCGCCAGCGTCTCGCCGGGGCTAACCCGGTGGTCACGCGGGCCCTGGGCGATTTTGCCCGAGTCACGCAACCAGGCGATGTAGGTGCCAGGTGGCGGGTTTTGCTGGAAGAACTGACGCACGCCACTGCTGATAGAGCGCGCCAACGCCTGCTGATGGCTCGACGCCGCGAGTTTCGAGGCTTCATTGGCGTTGGAGATGAACCCGGTTTCCACCAGGATCGATGGAATATCCGGCGACTTCAGCACCATGAACCCGGCCTGCTCCACCCGCTGTTTGTGCAACGGCGTGACCCGGCCGATGTTGGTCAGGACTTTCTGACCGACGTTCAGGCTGGAGGTCAGCGACGCCGTCATCGACAAGTCGAGCAACACGCCTGCGAGCATGCGGTCCTTGTCGTCGAGGCTGACGTTGCCGGCACCGCCAATCAGGTCGGAACGGTTTTCACTGTCGGCCAACCAGCGCGCAGTCTCCGACGTGGCGCCGCGATCAGACAGGGCGAACACCGAGGCCCCGAATGCGGCAGCTGAAGGCGCGGCATCGGCGTGGATCGAAACGAACAGGTCGGCGCCCTTCTTGCGGGCGATTTCGGTACGGCCGCGCAAGGGAATGAAGTAGTCGCCGGTGCGGGTCAGTTCGGCACGGAAGCCTTTCATGCCGCTCACCTGGCGCTGCAGTTCGCGGGCGATGGCCAGCACTACGTCTTTTTCGCGCTGACCGCGAGAGCCCGAAGCACCCGGGTCTTCGCCGCCGTGGCCGGCGTCGATCACGACAATGATGTCGCGCTTGCCGGCCGGCGCTGGCGGCAGCTTGATTGCAGGTTCCGCAGGAGTCACCGGCACTGCCGGCACGGTCGCGACCGAAGGCGTCGGCGCTGGAGGTGGCGCGGCGTCGGACGGATTGTCGAACAGATCGACCACCAACCGGTTGCCATACTGCGCGTTCGGTGCCAGGGAGAAACTTTTCGGGGTGACAGCCTTTTTCAGGTCGATGACCACCCGCAGGTCGGTCGGCGTGCGCTGGGCCGAGCGCATGGCGGTGATCGGGGTATTCGAGGTGTTGACGTTCAACGGCGATCCCAGGGTCGCGCCATTGATATCGATGACCAGGCGATCCGGGGATGTCAGGGTAAAGACACTGTGCTGCACCGGCCCCGTCAGATCAAACACCAGTCGCGTGTTGTCCGGCGCCCGCCACAGGCGAACACTGTTGACCTTCGTGTCGGCCACAGCGTCGACGGTTACCGCCAAAAACAACACCCCAACGGCAGCAACCAACGCGCGAAAGCGCATACCTAACCCCATCATTTATTTGGATTCCAATGCCAAAGCGGCACACCAGGACTCGCCACGCGAGCCTTGGGGCAAAATTTTCAGCGAACGCCCGCTGTCATGCGGGCTAATGGTAATGGTCAGGTCGGGCTTTGGCAAAAAGCCTGCACCCTTGTCAGGCCATTCGATCAGGCACAGCGCGTCATCTTCGAAATAGTCGCGGATGCCGAGGAACTCCAACTCTTCCGGATCGACCAGGCGATACAGATCGAAATGAAAGGCACGAATATCGCCGATCTCGTAGGGTTCAACCAAAGTGAACGTCGGACTTTTTACCGCCCCGACATGCCCCAGGCCACGGATGATGCCCCGGGACAGCGTGGTTTTCCCCGCCCCCAGATCTCCCTCGAGAAAGATCAGCCCGTGCCCTTTCGTGGTTTGGGCGATGCGTGTACCCAATTCAGTCATCGCCGCTTCATCAGCCAGGTACAGGGTTACTTCAGACACGGTGCTTGCTCCTCCAACAACTGACGAATGGCTGGAATCAGATCACTGGCCGCCAGCCCACGGCCGAATTTACCTTGTTGCTCACCGGCATTGGCATGCAGCCAGACTGCCAGGCACGCGGCGTCGAATGCCTCCATGCCTTGGGCCAGCAACGCGCCGACCAAACCCGCCAGCACATCACCCAACCCGGCGGTAGCCATCGCCGGATGACCCTGGTGACACACGGCCAGCCGCCCGTCCGGACTGGCGATCAAACTGCCGGCGCCTTTGAGCACCACGACCGCTGTATATTTTTTGCTCAGCGCATGGGCCGCGGCGGGCCGATCCGCCTGAACTTGCGCCGTGCTGATGCCTAACAAGCGAGCCGCTTCGCCCGGATGCGGGGTAATCACACAATCCCTGGGCAACCTCACCCGTTCCCCGGCCAGCATGTTCAGCGCGTCGGCATCCCAGACTTGCGGTACCGGCGCGTTGGCGGCAGCCGACAATAGACTGCGCCCCCAAGCCGCCTGGCCCAAGCCAGGGCCAACCACCAACACGGAAACCTTTTGAAGCAATCCCATCAGTTGATTGGCTGACGAAGCGCCCACCACCATCGCCTCGGGGATCCTGGCCAATGCGGCAGGCACGTGTTCACTGCGAGTGGCCACCGACACCATGCCGGCACCGCTGCGCAGCGCACTTTGCGCACTCAGCAGGATCGCACCACCGAAACCGCGATCGCCGCCCATCAGCAGCACATGGCCGAATTTGCCTTTATGAGAAGCAGGAGGACGCGCAGCCAGGCGTGGCAGGTTGCCGGCATTCAGACGACGCGCACTGACCGGCGCGCCCTCAAGCAACTGCGGATCGGCGTGCAAGTCGTTGAACACCAGTTCGCCCACCACATCCGCCGCGTCACCGGTGAACAAACCCACTTTCAAACCGATGAACGTCACGGTCAGGTCCGCCCGGACCGCGTGACCGAGGATGCGCCCGGTATCGGCGCTCAGACCGGAAGGGATATCCACCGCCGCCACCGGCAGACCGCTGGCATTGATCGCAGCAATGGCACTGGCATACGGCTCGCGCACGTCGCCGCTCAGACCCGTGCCGAGCAAGGCGTCGAGCACGACACCGCGCAATTCGGACTGCGCGTTCCACGCTTCAATAGAGACCTTTTCAGACATTGCCTCGGCATGGGCCAGGCCCGCATCACCTTGTAACCGTTGCGGATCGCCCACCGCCAACACCCGTACCATCCATCCGGCGCGCCGGGCCAGCACCGCCACTAGATAGCCATCACCGGCATTGTTGCCTTGCCCTGCCAACACGCTCAATTCGTTCGCCGATGTCCACTGACGAACCAGCGCTCGCCAGGTTGCCCGAGCCGCACGCTGCATCAATTCGAAGCCCTTTGTTCCGGCCGCGATCAGGCTCGCATCAAGTCCCCGGACCTGTGCGGCGCTGTACAGCGCGTCGGGTAAATCATCTTTAGTGTGCGGCATGCGTCTTCAGGCTCCGATGTCTGGCAGAATTATACGCACCTCAGCTCCGGTTTCTCTCGCCTCATGCCCGCTATTACTCCAGACCTGCCCACTCTCGCCCAATCCATCAAGGACTGGGGCCGCGAGCTGGGCTTTCAGCAAGTCGGCATCAGCGGTCTCGACCTGGGCGAGCATGAGCAGCACCTGGAGCGCTGGCTCGACGCCGGCTACCACGGCGAAATGGACTACATGGGCGCCCACGGCAGCAAACGCTCGCACCCGGAAGAACTGGTGCCGGGCACATTGAGAGTCGTTTCCCTGCGCATGGACTACCTGGCGGGCGACACGCAAATGGCGCAAATGCTCGCCCAGCCGGAAAAAGCCTACGTCTCACGTTATGCCTTGGGCCGCGATTACCACAAATTGATCCGTAAGCGCGTGCAACAACTGGCGGAAAAGATTCAAGCTGAAATCGGCCCGTTCGGCTATCGCGCCTTTGTCGACAGTGCGCCTGTTCTGGAAAAAGCCATCGCCGAACAGGCCGGCCTGGGCTGGATCGGCAAGAACACGCTGGTTTTGAATCGCAAGGCCGGCAGTTATTTCTTCCTGGCCGAGCTGTTTGTCGATTTGCCGTTGCCGGTGGACCCGCCCCACGCCACCGAGCACTGTGGCCGATGCAGTGCCTGCCTCGATATTTGTCCAACCAACGCCTTCGTCGGCCCCTATGTGCTGGACGCCCGGCGCTGCATTTCCTACCTGACCATCGAGCTCAAGGGCGCCATTCCCGAAGACTTGCGCCCACTGATTGGCAACCGTGTGTTCGGTTGCGATGACTGCCAGATCGTCTGTCCGTGGAACCGTTTCGCCCGACCGACCGGCGAAAGCGACTTCAAGCCCAGGCACAATCTGGACAACGCCGAGCTGGCCGACCTGTTTATGTGGGACGAGGATAAATTCCTCAACAGCACCGAAGGCTCGCCATTGCGCCGCACGGGTTATGAAAACTGGTTGCGTAACCTGGCGGTAGGCTTGGGCAATGCGCCTTCAACGATTCCGGTGCTGGAAGCGTTGAAGGCGCGTCGGGAATACCCGTCGGAACTGGTCAGAGAGCATGTGGAGTGGGCACTGCGTCAACACTCGGCCCGACAGGCTTAGCCGGAGTGCCGGGTCAGGTATGCCCTCCCACTTCCAGAATGGTGACTAACCGATCAGTATCATCCACCAGATACGTGACACGATCTTTCCCTCCGATCCGCACCTCCCACATGTTTACTTTGTTGGTTGCGTTGCCTTGGGCGTCTCGACCAGCCTTTGAGACGCTTTGCAGCATTTTTGGAAAAGGGTTATCCATGCTTCGCGCGGCCTCGGAAGGGTCGACTCCCCCGTGATAAATGGCGTTCTTGAACTTGTCGTACTCGCCCTGTTGGGATCTGCCCAGTTGCTTGATGATCTTGTCGGGCTTGGCCAGCTTGATTTTCCAGGGACCGTTCCCTCTGAAAGCGTCATCCATACCGGCTGTCGCGGCCCGAGCCGACCTTGAAGTTCCCTGTCCCATCCCCCTGGCCATGGCTCTCGCTGCATCCGCGGGTTTTCCACTCAATCCTGGCTTGAAGGCATTAGCCAATTTACCCCCCAATTGAGTGGCACTTTTGCCCAAGGCGCCCAAGCCGGCCCCTGCCGACAGCACACCAGTGGCCAGGCTGGCCCAGCCCAAAATCTCTCCGATCCCTGACTGCGGCGCCACCTCGTCGACAATGATGCCGGCAATCCCCAACGTTGTAGAAGCTGCCGCCAGCGTCAGGCCAATAACCGCCAGTGGCGTGGCTGCGCCCATTGTCACGACACTCAGGGCAAAGCCGACAACGGACAACGCTATCCCCAACAAGGCTTTCCAGAAATGCCCTGTCGGGTCCACCCGATTGATGGGGTCGCCGCCGCAGTAGGCGTAGGGGTTCAATCCGCCGGCGCCGAACGGGCTCATGCTGTCCGGGCTGACAAAGCGCATCAGCGCAGGGCTATAGGCTCGGTAGCCATTGCCCAGCAAGTACAAGCCTGTCGAAGGATCGAGCGCTTCGCCACTGAAACCCAGCACGCTGAACAGGCCGCCCTCTGCCGGACGATGTCCATATGGGCTGTAGGCAAAATCCTGGCGCCGCGACCCAGTGACTTCGCTCAACACACTCTGCTGCTGGTCGGCACCCAACAACCTGGTGCCGGCGCCCTGCCCTTGCCGGTTCTGCCCCAATAAAATGCCGGCGTTGCGCAAGCAGGTGCTCTGGTCCCGGCCGCACACTTCGTTCAGCACGCGGCCTTCGCGGTAATATCGCTGGGTCGGCGGGCCGACCGGCTGCGACAGTTCGACCAACCGATCTTGCGCGTCGTAGTGATAGCCGCGCACCACGTCCCCGACGGCGCTGGCCACTTGAGTCAGGCGCCCTAGCGCATCGTAAGTCAGCCTGCGGGCCTGTTCGTCCCTGATCAACTGACCGTTGGCGTCATACTCCAGCACGACCGGCGCCGGATAATCCTTGTGGCTGTGCCGGATGCCGATCAATTGAGTAGGATCGCTGGCACTGTAATCGAAGGAAGCCAGGTTTTTACCGCCGGGAAATTCGGTTTCCAGGGAGACGATGTTGTCCATCGCATCAAACACGTAGATTTGCTTGATGATCTCTTTGCCATATGGGTCGCGCGGTCGGTGCGTGCCACGGCTGCTGTACTGGCTCAGGCGGCCGCGCGAGTCGTACGTGAAGCGCTCGTCACGTATGACGTCATCGCCGCTTTTCAATGTGCGCTGCGCCAACTTGCTGGTCGGTGTGTAACTTGAAGTCAGGGTTTGGCTGCCTGATCCGCTGGCCTCGAAACGGCGTGAGATTTCGCGCCCCAGATCATCGTAAGCCAGTCGGGTGACCAGCGAACTTTCCCCCTTCATGTCTTGGGCGTCGACCTCAGTCAATTGGCCCAACGCGTTGTAGGCAAATGCGGCTTTGAGTGCATGTTGTTCAAACGATTTTGGACGCCCCCATTCATCGTAATCCGTCGTGTGTCGGTGACCGAGCACATCGGTGCACGTGAGGGGACGCCCCCCCAAGGAATAGCTATAGAGGGCCTTCTCCTGCTTTTCTCCCACCATGGACAGCTCACGCTTGAGTCGCCCGGAAGGGTAATACTCGAAACGGGTCTCGCGTCCTTGTTCCGTAGACATCGTCGGCAGGCCGAGCGTCGGATGGTAGGCATACCTGGCCACTAATCCATTGGCACTGCGTTGAATCACTTGCCCGCCCAGGTTGCGTTCGTACTGGTATTCGATCCTTTCACCGCCTGGTGCCTGCTCCCAGGCGGGCTTGCTGAAGCCCGATTCGAACCCCGCCCTGGTCACTCGACCGCCGACGTTGCTCTGGATCAACCGTCCGAGCCCATCAAAGGCCTGCTGGCCCAGACTACGGCCCGCGACTTTGACCTCGACGGGCATTTGTCCGGGACTATGGAGTGCATACTCGGTTTCCACAGCATGGCCATCGGGCAATACACTGCGCCGGAGTCGATTGAATACGTCGTACTGATAACGCGTTGTATTCCCCACCGGATCGGTTCGACTGACAGCCCTTCCCAGGCCATCATATTCGTGAAGAGTCTTGCCCAGACTCCTTCCCTTCAGGTCGAACACCTCGACACTTTCGGGTTTACCGAAACCCTGGTAGAGCGTGACGGTCTTGCCCATGCCTTCTTGCCACTGCTCTTTGCGAAGGGTCACTGGATCGAATTCCACGTGCTCTTTTCGACCGTCACCATGGAGCGTGGTTTTTACCTGCCCCCACTCATCAAGGATGAAGGCGGTTTTTATCGCCAGGGGAGCGCCCTGCAACCAGTCAGTGCCGATTTCTTCGATGAGCTGGCCTGCCGCGTCGTATTGCGCCGAGTAAACCCGGCGTAGCGGCCCATCGGCCTGGTGGTCGCTGTCTTGCTCCTCGATACGAATCGTACGCCCCAGACCGTCAAAAGTGACGCGCTGCTGCTGGCCGTTTACGTCAGTGCTGACAATCGTCGCCGGCGTGCTATTGCCAACCGCAGGCTGATAGATATTGCGGCGCCTGGCGGTATACGCGGTGTCAGGCGCCACGGTCTCCGTCACCACTCGGCCAAGAGCGTCATACTCGAAGACAACTGTCCCTTCATCCTCGTTGCGCTCGGATAATTTCACCCCATTGAGGGCCGAATAGGCGGTGGTGACCGTTTTGCGGGTGCCATCAAATCCTATCAGCGTGGTTTGCAGCGTGCGGGTCGTGCCACCATGGCTGTACTGGAATTCAGATTGGGTCGATTGGCCATTACAGGTGATGGTTTGCTTTTCCAGCAGACCGTGAACCAGGGGATCGGTGGGGCGATCGATGTAAACCAGGTCAGTTTGAGAGCAGAGCGTCTCGCTGCCTTGTACCCGTTCAAGAAATTGCTCGTGCACGCGGACGATGTTCTGCACTGATGCGCCGTTCACCCCACGCTGTAGCTGATAACGATAACGCGTGGTGGTGGTCTCGGCCGCAGCGAATCCAGGTGCGGGAAAGACTGTCCGCTGTTTCTCGAACCGCACGAAACCCAAGGGGTCCGCCGGACAACCATCGGCGCCCGCCGCCGGGTAGAACTCACAAACCGTGGTCACGCCACTCGGTTCGACCTGTTTGAGCAAGTTGCCAAAAGCATCGAATTCGGTACGCAGAACCTCGTCCCGCGATCTGTTCGTCTCGCGGTCGTGGTAACGCAGGGTCTGAACTCTTGGCAACCTGAACTGTGCTGGTTGCTCTGAAAAATCTCTGCGCGGATCAAGGTGATACTCAATCAGTTGCGAGGTAGCCACCTTCTTGCAATTCGCCACCTCCGAGACCTGCAGATGATATTTGTTGTAGGTACGGACAGTAGAGCGATGAACCTTCCCATCCAGCATCAAGCGCTCGGTCGAAGTATAGGAATAGTCCTCTGAGGCCTGATAAAGGTTATCTCCTCCCTCCGTCCACTTGATGCCCTCGGCGTCGAAGCCCAGAAAATTGTTGTCGGAAAACTCGTAATTGGTGGTTATCGCCGGCTGATTATGCCGAGGGAACACCGTATGCGAGTTGACATAGGGAATGGATCGCAGGGGAGCTCCGCGCGGAAACCGATGCCCCTGCTGCTGATAACCAATGAACTCGCGTGCACCCAGCGGCGAGTCGACTTGCTTCAGATAACTTCGACCGTCGATATCCTCGTACGTCAGGATCCACGCATCACCGGTCGGCAAATCAATGGATACAACCCGGTCATTGACGAGCGACAGAACAAAGCGCGCCTCACAGGGGGTGTCGGGGTATTGAACAAGGCTAACTGCACCGGGCGTGCGCGAAACACTCAGCAAAATACGCTGATCGTCCCTCACTTTCCTGAGTATTGGCTGATCGTTTATAGCGGTGTAATCGAGCGTGATGCTGCCGCCATTTGGCGCGACAATCCGCTTTGGAACCGCTATGTCACTCGCACCGTAGACTTCGAGTTCTTCACGCAGGCCGCTCTTATGCACAATGTCGTAGCGATTGGGTGCGGGACGACTGGCCTTGATGGTTTCCAGCTTCAGTTCATCGAAGGCCAAGCGTGTGGCCAATGTCCTGGCCTTATAACTTTCGCCGCTGGACAGCGTCAGCGTCTGCGCCGCCGAGTCATAGCGGGTCAATGCCAGCGACCATCCCACCCCCAAACCGATATCAGCGCCGTTGAGCGGATTGAAATACAGGTTGATCGGCAAGGAGGGGCCATTTAACCCACCGGACTTGATTTCACCCATCGTTATGGAGCAGGTATAAATTCCCGTACGTGGGTCGACCCCCCCGGAAATAAAATCATGAAAATTAAAAGCATTCGAATAAATATTTCTTGAATTACTTGTAGTCATTTGACGTTCCCATCAGCATGAATCCCAGTCTCTTTCATAGAGACGAGACTGGCGCCAAACTTCCGAAAAAATTCAGGCGCCAAGCGAGTATCAACCCCTGCGCAGATTAAACTTGAGATTACGCTCGTCTATTTCGATCGACAGGGCATGATCATTACCGTATTCATCAATAACGGTAAACGGAAACACCTCATTTCGAGTCTGAAAATTACCGCCAAGTCTTGACGAAAAACCATTAACCAACGAGAGCTCCCCAGAACGCTTATGCACTTCAATATCGTATTGCCCGCCGGGCAAATTGACTCGAACACTTTTCTGAGTAGCAGAAGGTAAAACACCAGTGAAATACTTGATCGCCCACGCGAGACTATTCGGGCGCACCCGACAAAACTCTATTGGGTATCTGTTATCCGGGTTGTACCTGGTACTTTCCCAAGAGAACAGTTCAACCTGCCTCGAACCAAGATAGAGCCCCAGATGGTATAAGCTAAAATTGTTAAATGCATCACCAACCTTGAGCAGCTCCGACTCCCAGCGAAACTGTTCAACGGCATAAGTCGCCTTTTTCTCTGCATGAAGAACGACACTATTGTTTATTTTTGTGCCACCTGGGTTAGTTGTATTGTTACTTCTGTAAACTTTCCCTTGCACCGTCACCTCTACCGCGACTTGTGTCTGTCCGACCACAGAGGACGACACCCAAAACACCAGGGGTGCCTGTCGAAATGCGGAAAGACGATCGCTGACCAAGGACGACAGCCCCCATCCCGGCACCTCGTGGGAATACTTGTTCTCGACATGGCTGGAGTTCCAGCCCTGCAACGGTCTGCCGGTATAGACATCCTGCTGCAAGGGCTTGCCAGTGTGATATTCAATCAGCCTTGCCGACACCAGGTCAGGAAAATATGGCAGCGAAACAGCATTGCCATCTGCATCCTGGGCTTCTACAAAGACCCATACCTTCACTTGCATTCTGCCATTGGCATATAACCGTTTCGACTCAACGCCAGGCGCTTCGAATCTGACTTCAAGCCGGGTTACTTTATCGATCTGCACGGATGCCTGCGCTTGCAACGCATTTTCAACAGAACCCACTTCGACACCCAGTTCCTTCGAGTCACTCATATCCATATTCCTTGCCATTTTTTAGTAGCAACCTTTTGGCTGCATTTGGATGCTGCACCCAACAACTGGCAACTTCACCAACTGCCTGACTACACGCGTTTACCAAAAACAAATAACAAGAAAGATAGATCGCGACCATTCATAAGATTAACAGACTATTTCCACCACCCCCTATAACCACCGAGAACACTCAGCCCTCGAAGAAACGGAAGAGCTGAAGACCGCACGCCCTCTAACTTAAGCACTTGGCGCGCGACAACCTCAGCTCTTCTTGACTTTATATTTCTAAATCCAGACCGACTACAGCCCTCAGAAAAACACGCAGCAATCGCAACAACAATCAACACGTCGATTGTATTTAGTCGTCATCCACACTACTTTCATCACCCGTTTCCACCCCACTTTCATCGGACTCCGTTTCGATACCCAGATCATGAAATTCGTCTACCAACTCGTCATCCACCTGAATCAGGATCTGCTTATCAATGCTGAAATTGTTTTTATATTCGGCAACACGTTGCTGACTCGCAGCACTCAGGGGGTTATCCG
Organism: Pseudomonas fluorescens group sp. PF-1; assembly: GCF_054481335.1. Taxonomy (NCBI): domain Bacteria; kingdom Pseudomonadati; phylum Pseudomonadota; class Gammaproteobacteria; order Pseudomonadales; family Pseudomonadaceae; genus Pseudomonas; species Pseudomonas fluorescens group sp. PF-1. Next base: position 861,470 of record NZ_JBTMNG010000002.1, on the reverse strand, counting down.
TAAAATTGTAATTCACAGGGCGGGTATCAGGCACATCGAACAACTCATCAGGCATTTCTACAATTTCATTGAACGTCAAGTCGGCAAACGCCAACTTTTCCAACCCAAACAGTCCATCGGGCACTTCCCTCAATCCGGTGGACTTCAAGTGGAGCCGCTCAAGCTTCTTCATGTGGACCACCTGAGGGCTGAGACCCAACGGATTATTGTCCAGGTCCAACTCTTCAAGGTTCTCCATATGAGCCAACCCTTCTGCAGTAGCCTGCGTCAAACGAAGGTTGCAATTCTCGAGCGTCAGGCAGATGAGTGATCTCATCTGAAAAGTCTCGACAGGGAAGGCTTCCAGGCGAACGCCCCTCATCGTCAGGAACTGAAGATTGGGGAAACGTTCAAGAAAGCGGCCCGCCCTTAGACAACCACTGCTGTTGACCAGCAAAAACTCGGACACATGACTGAAATCCGCCGACAGTTCAGGCAAGTCGCCAATGACGTCCAGTTTTGAAAAGAACCGGCTAGTGTCAAAGCGGTTTTCCGGGGTCAGTTGCCGGCGCCAACAGGCCTTCACCACCTCAATGAAAGCGGCGCGATTACGCCTTTGCGCGGCGCTCACCTCGGCAGACAGTTCAGCATCCGTCAGAGGGTGACGGGCGGGCACATCGTCGGCCCAGATCTGCAGGTCATTGAGCAGTGTCAGGTGTTCATTTTCCAGATGGGCCAGGGCTGGCAACGGATCGGCACCCAGGCGAGTCTCTCGCAAGGCCTGTAAATCTTCTTCCGCCAACGTGGGAAACAGCCTGCGCAAGCGCGGCTCAATCGCGCCGGATGCCGCTGGCAGGCTGTCACCACCGCCCAGCAAATAACCGGAACGACCAACCGCCAGCCCCATGGGAGAGCGCGTACCGGGTTCCAGAGGCGGTTGCCCGAACAACGCTCGCAATTCGGACCGCGGCAGCAATGGCCGACGCCTGATGGCCTGCTCCAACTCCCCCCCCTGCCCGACGTGAGGCAAACCAATGGCTTCGCGCTGCGCCTGGGGCAACGCATGCTGGACAGCACCGAACAGATTATCCAGGCCATGGAGCGCCTCGCCATGCTCATCAAAAGCCTCGTATCGCCCCTGTTGCCTGACCAGAACCTTGCGTATCGGCGCATCGGGGCGGCCGATGCTGTCATGCAGAGCGCCCGCCACATCGACGTCACGCACTTCGATGCGAATGTCCGCCGACCAGCCGTCGAGCGTTTCGAGCATATGCAGGGCCAGCATGTCCGTATCCGTGCTTGATTGCGCCTCCAGGTAGAGTCCCTCATAGGCGCGGTTCAGGCGCAATTCACGCAGGTAGTACAGCGCTTCGTGAGCCATTCGCCGCGGCATGCCATGCCTGTTGTGCAGGTGCAGGCGTTCGGCGGCTCCGGACTCGGCCCACAACTCCTGCGCGATCGTGCGCGGCAACCGTGGAAAAACCCGGCGCATCTGCCGGGTGTGGCTGTCCGCGCCTGACTCGAAAGCCTCCTCAAGGGCCTCGAACAACTGTTCGCGACGGGTTTGTGCCCATTGCGCCATGCGGCTGCGCAGCAGCGAGGCACGAACCGACACTGACGGCAGCGCGTCACCCGGTGCGGTGCTCAACCCAAGGAGTCTTTTCAGGGCCCCCTCTTCCAGTGTGGTCACAACGGTTTGAATCACGTTGCCGTCAAGCAACTGCCCCTCGGACAACACCACCTCCTGCGTCTTCAGCAGCTCCAATTGCAGAGACACGTCAGCCTTGGCGTAAAGGCCAGGGTCCGGGCTGGCGACGTATTCACGGAACGCCCGAACCCGCTCATCGACCTTGAAACGTCGAATCGTATCCTCCAGCAAGGCCGGTGGACGCCGCGCGTTAACGTGCAGGTGCCGCAGCATCGCTTCGTCGATCCCGCTGACCGCCAATATGCGTTGCGCGGTCTCGTCGGAAAATTCTGCAACCGAGTGCCCCAGCCGCCGGAACAGTTGCGCACCCTGCCATTGCATCGGTCGCTCGACCTCGTGGGCCCAGGCGCCGGTGCCGTTGTGGGCGAGTCGCGGTCGGTAGGCGTCGGCCCGCTGCGGGTGGCGAATGGAATATGTACCGCTTTCAGCCTCGGCGCCCACTGCATAAGTGCGCCCCTCAAGCGTCAAAAAGGTTTTGCCAGCGTGATGCTGTAGCCCCTGCTCGTCCGGTATGCCGCCGGTCGGCAGCGCAGCGGTTTGTTCGTAGGGTTGCAGGTCGGGATTCCATAAACGCATGCGACCGTCGGGCAGTGCTACCGGTTTAAGCCCCTCGATAAACGCCGACGGCTTGAGGGGGAGCACCTTTGCGGCCACAGCCCCCGCCACCCCGAAAGCGCCGAGCTGCGCGAGGTTCTCGGCGATGACCAGCAGATGATCAGCGGCCTCGGACACTTGCCCTTCAGCCCAATCGAGAACACCGGTAAAGGCTTCATCGAGCAATTGATAAGCGGTATACGCCAGCATCACTTCACCCAGAAACGGCACGAAGGGCATTGCCACCAGAGTTGCGACCTGCACGACGATCGAAGCCACGTTTTCCAGGCTGTCCCACAGCGCCCAGCGCGACTGGCGATCCTCATCGGCCGTGGGCACGGCGATGATGCGCGCGTCATTGAGGATTTTGTCGAGCTTGTCCTGATACAGCCATTGCCATGGATCACCCTGAACCGGGTGCGCGTGGAATCGCAACTTGGGGTTGTCGACGGGCGTGCGTCGCCAGGCCGGCCGCGGGTCACCCGGCTGTACTGCATGCCAGGTCTCGGCATTCAAGTGCTGGTCGAGCGCGGCAAAAAAATAACCGCGCTGCTCATGGGCGATGAACCGGGCAAAAAACCGTTGGTAGGCCGGTGAACGCAGTTGCTCCGTCAACGCTGTCTTGAACGCCAGGGTCGACGGGTACTCTTTGATCGGATGCTGTGGATCGTCAGGCACATACACGATCAACGGTTCCACGCGGGATGAACGTTCCAGATCATCCGCCAGCACCATGATCCCGGTCAGCCGGGCCGTCATGATCTGCAACTGGTAACAACGCAACGCCAGACCCGCCACACCATCCAGCAGCCGCAGCAGCGACGCCTGGGAATCGGTGCCGATGTCCCCTTTCATCCGCGCCAGGATCACAGCCGCCCTGAATGCGTCTTTTTGACTGGTCTTGACCCTGAACGCCAGTCCGGCCTTGGCCACCGAATCCCTGGGTAACAGAATCGCCTCCAATTGTGATGCGTACTGACCGCCGATATCCAGTTCGCGGCACATTGAAGCAAAGGCGCTGATCGTTATTCGTTCGTTAATGGGCAATACGTGAAAATGGCCACGGCTATCAGGCTCGCTGATAAAACAGGATGCATTATCAAAGTACTGGTCAGCGGCTTCCTTCTTCTCAAAGTTATGCAGGGCCGCGTCTAACAGGGAAAGGGTTTTAACTTGATACCCCGGCAAAATGCCTTTGGGCAAATAGAGCCGCAAGTATGAGCGGGTAACATCGAGTTCGACGCCAAAACGATTCTTCAGCGCCTGGCGCAGCAAGGGCTCGGCAAACCGACGGGCATCGGCCAACGACTCGAACACCCGGTCCAGCTTGGCCTGGGATATCCAACTGGCTTTGACAGCCTGCGCCAACTCTGCGTGTGAAGCCGCTGATACCGTTCGGTACCATTCAGGAACGATGACAGGTGCTTGCCGCAAAGCCAAGCGTCTGTCGGGTGATGCCCGGGTTAACCAATCAGGAATTTTTTCTTCAATGAATCGCTTATGACCGTCATCAGTGCAATGTTCTAAACATAGATCAAACATACAAGCAGCCTATAAACCGAAGTTGAACTTCAGCTTATAAAAACCAACCACCCAGCCTGCGTTAAATAATTACCGCATCTTCGCTTGCATGTTATGCAGATCCTTCACTGCTCATCGTTATAGACAAACTTTGGCATTTCCCAGTGAAAACGAATCGCCAACAAGCGCAACAGGAAACCGCCGAACAGGGTGATCAGGATGGCCTGTTCGCCGGGCAAATTCAGGTACAGACAAAGCATGTAGCACCACGCCGCGGCGAACGAGACGCTGGCGTAGAGCTCACGACGGAAGATCAATGGAATATCGTTGCAGAAGATATCCCGCAGGATGCCACCGAACACCCCGGTGATTACCCCACTGACCGATGCGACCAGCATGCCATGGCCCATTTCCAGGGCGGTCATGCAGCCGATCAGGGTAAACGCCACCAGACCGACGGCATCGAGCACCAGAAACAGCGAACGCAGGTGGCGCATCCAGCGTGCCGTGAACACCGTCACCATGGCCGCGACAGAGGTCAGCACCAGGTATTCCGGGTGCTTGACCCACGTCAGGGGGTAATGCCCCAGCAGCACATCACGCACCGATCCCCCACCCAGCGCCGTGACGCACGCAATCAACACCACCCCAAACCAGTCCATGCCGCGACGGCCCGCAGACAGGGCGCCAGTCATGGCTTCGGCGGTGATGGCGATCAGGTAGAGCATCAGCAACATGGTGGCGGTCCTTGCAGAAAGGCGCGCAGTCTACTCACTTCACCCAAGCACCAAAAGAGGGCAATCGGAAAACCTGAGGCGAGGGGCTAGTCGGGACGCCGCACCGCCCTGTTGGCGTGCGAAGCGCTCCCTTGCAGCCTTCCAGTCAGACCGTGTTTGCAGGTTTACGACTACTGCGCAGCCGAGCGGGACGGTGCGACGTCCCGACAAGCTGCCTCGCCACAATGGCCCTCGCGATGCATGATCAGAACTTGATGAAATGCTTGCGGTAGTGCTGCAACTCGGCGATGGACTCGCGGATGTCGTCCAGGGCCAGGTGGGTACTGCCTTTCTTGAAGCTGTCACGCACATCCGGCGCCCAGCGCGCCGCCAGTTCCTTGAGCGTGGACACATCGAGGTTGCGGTAGTGGAAATAGCTTTCCAGGGATTTCATGTGGGTATAAAGGAAGCGACGATCCTGGCAGATGCTGTTGCCACAGATCGGCGACTTGCCCTTCGGCACCCACTTTTCGAGGAACGCGATGGTTTCGGCTTCGGCTTCGGCCATGCTGATGCGGCTCTCGCGCACGCGTTGGGTCAGCCCCGATCCGCCGTGTTGACGGGTGTTCCACTCGTCCATGCCGGCGAGGACTTCGTCGCTGTGATGGATGGCGATCACCGGGCCTTCGGCCAAAGTATTCAGGTCACTGTCGGTGACGATGGTGGCCATTTCGATGATGACGTCGGTATCAGGGTTCAGACCGGTCATTTCCAGGTCGATCCAGATCAGATTCTGCGGGTTTTGCATGTGTCAGCTCCTAGGCAATGCTGCGCAGTTTAGCCTAGGCCGGTGGCCGGGCGTGCTAAACTCGCGGCCGTTTTACCTAATCGCTGCATTCTTGATACGGAACACCCATGGCCAAACGCCAACTCAATCGTCGTCAAAACTGGCGCATCGAAAAGATTCAGGGCGAACGCGCTGCCCGCGCCGCCAAACGCGAGTCCTCGGCTGTCGAGGCACTTGAGGGCGGCGACCTCGGCCCGGAACAGCACGGTCTGGTGATCGCGCACTTCGGCGTGCAAGTCGAAGTCGAGGCCGTTGATGGCGAACAGGCCGGTGAAGTTTTCCGTTGCCACCTGCGCGCCAACCTGCCGGCGCTGGTAACCGGCGACCGAGTGGTCTGGCGTGCCGGCAACCAGGGCATCGGCGTGATCGTGGCCCAATTGCCACGCAACACCGAACTCTGCCGGCCGGACAGCCGTGGCCAGCTCAAGCCTGTTGCGGCCAACGTCGACATGATCGTGATCGTCTTCGCCCCGCTGCCCGAACCCCATGCCAATCTGATCGACCGTTATCTGGTGGCGGCCGAACATGCGGGCATCAAGCCGCTGCTGTTGTTGAACAAATTCGACCTGATCGACGAAAACAACGCGCCGGCACTGAACGCTCTGCTCGCGGTTTACCGCACGCTGGGTTACCCGGTGCTGGAAGTGTCGGCGCACCATGGCAACGGCATGGAGCAACTTCAACAGCAATTGGACGGACGCATCAGCGTGTTCGTCGGCCAGTCCGGTGTCGGCAAGTCCTCGCTGGTCAACAGCCTGTTGCCCAACGTCGAAACCCGCGTCGGCCCGCTGTCCGAACTGTCCGGCCAGGGCACGCACACCACCACCACCGCGCGACTGTTCCACTTCCCCGGTGGCGGTGAGTTGATCGACTCCCCAGGCATCCGCGAGTTCGGTCTTGGCCACGTCAGCCGTGCCGACGTCGAAGCCGGTTTCATCGAGTTCAACGACCTGCTCGGCACCTGCCGCTTCCGCGACTGCAAGCACGACCGCGAGCCCGGATGCGCCCTGCTCAAGGCCCTGGAAGATGGCCGCGTGCAGCAACAACGAATGAACAGCTACCGCTCGATCATCGCCAGCCTGCCGGAAAACGGCTACTAAACAGACGCATCGCCCGCCCTGCCCCCAGTGGGGCGGGCGATCGCTCGTTCCTGCCTACGAATACCCGCTCGCCTTAAACGTCAGACGCCTCTGTAAGACACCTGCCCACGCACTTGCAGGGCATTTCTGATTCACCGCGCAAGCCTTGTTAGCGCCCCTCAATTGCATACATTCGAACCCTCTTCGCATTCAGGCGACACCGAGGGCACCCATGCAAACCTATCACCTGTTCATCAGCCATTCGTGGAACTACTCCGATGCCCACGACAGACTGGTAAAACTGCTCACCGCGCACCCGACCTTCACCTTCAAGAATTTTTCAGTACCGCCACACAACCCAATCGTTGGCGCACAAACCGACAAGCAACTTGAGCTGGCCATTGAAAACAAAATCCGCCCTTGTTCGGCGGTGCTGATCATGGCCGGGATGTATTCGGCCTACAGCAAGTGGATCAACAAAGAGATCGAAATCGCCAAGCGCATGGGCAAGGTGATCATTGCGATCAAACCGTTCGGCGCCGAGCGCATTTCCACGGTGGTGCGGGACGCAGCACATGCCGAATGTGCGTGGAACACCAACAGCATCGTCGGTGCCATTCGCCAGCATACGGCGGTGTAGCCATGCGCAAAGGATTGTTTATCGGCATCAATAACTACACCCATGTTTCCCAACTGAGTGGCTGCAACAACGACGCGATGGCCATGGCCTCGGTATTGAAGACCGATGCCAATGGAGATCCGAACTTCAAGAACATCGTGCTCACCTCCGCCGAAGACTACTTGAGTCGAGAAAAGCTCGAAGACCAGATCCGCGAATTGTTCTCCGGCGACTGCAACGTCGCGCTGCTGTATTTCGCCGGCCACGGCAGTTTCGACCTCGATACCGACGAAGGCATGCTGATCCCTCAGGATTACAAGTCCGCGAAGGACGGTATCCGGATCAGCGACATTCTCAACTGGGCGAGCAAAGCCACGAAAATCAAAAACAAGGTGATCATTCTCGACTGCTGCCAGGGCGGGTCGGCCGGCGAAATACGCGCATTGCGCAGCGAGAGCAGCGTGATTGGCGAGGGCATGACCATTCTGACGGCGTGCAAAAAAGAACAGCCGGCGATGGAAGGCGCCGGCCACGGAGTCTTCACCGGTTTGCTGCTTCAGGCATTGCATGGCGGGGCCGCGAACATCCTCGGCAAAATCACCCCGGGCAGCCTGTATTCATTCGTAGACAATGCCCTCGACGCCTGGGAACAGCGGCCGGTGTTCAAGACCAATGTGTCGCAGTTCATTTCCCTGCGCGAGGTCTCGCCGCTGATCCCTAAGGAAATCCTGCGCAAGCTGCCCGAGTGGTTTGCCGAAGCGGAGTCGGTCTACCCCCTCGCCCCCAGCTTTGAGCCCACCGAACCTGAATTCAACCCGGAGCACGGCGAAGTCTTCGCCCAATTGCAAAAGTGCAACCGCCACAGCCTGGTCGAACCAGTGGATGCCGAACATATGTATTACGCGGCCATTCACTCCACCGGATGCCGCCTCACCGCCCTCGGCGCCTATTACCGCGAACTGGCCATCAAGGGACATTTCTGATGCCTGTGTTTATCAGCTACCGCCACATGGATCGCGCCTATGCGATGAACATCAACAGCCGCCTGATGCAGGCCAACATCAGGACTTATCTGGATGTGCTGGACCCAGAGTCCCAGACCACCGACGACATCACCGGCGTAATCACCCGCAATATCAGTGAGTGCACGCATTTGCTGGCGGTGGTATCGGAAAAAACCGCGCTGTCCTGGTGGGTACCGTTCGAAATTGGCGAGGCGACCATTACCAACCGGCGCATCTGCTCGTTCAAGACCGGACCGACAGAATTGCCGCTTTACCTCGATAAATGGCCGAAACTGACGCGTGAAAAGGACATCGATTTTTTCATCGAGGCCTATCGCGATGAAGCGACACTCAAACGCTCGATGTCACTGGAATCGATCACCGGCCGCGAGTCCATGCGCAGCGTCAACAGAACGAACGCCGATCGGTTTCATACTGATCTCAAATCCAGAATCTCCCGCGGTTTCTGAAATCGCGCCCACAAAAAAGGCCGACTGCGATGTCGGCCTTTTTTGTGGGTCATTGCTTCGGCGCTGGGGCCGGTGCAGTGGCGGGGGCTGGTGCCGCACTCCCGGGTGCTGACGGTTTCGGCGCCGGATCTTCGAACAAATTCAGACGCTCGCGAAGCTCATGCGCCGGCAACGGTTCCTTGTCCGCCGGCAACGCATTTGGATCGACGGGTGCAGCCGGCGCTGCTCCGGGCGTCCCGCTTCCTTTCGTGGCATCAGGGGCAGGTTCGGCCCCTTGCGAGCCTTCGATGGCGCGTTGGGCTTTCTTGGTCAGCACGATGATGTCGATACGACGGTTGATCGGATTGAACGGATGTTCACGATCAAACAGCGCCGATGAGGCATACCCCACGACACGCGCCACCTGCTGATCCGGATAGCTTCCCGCGACCAGCGCACGGCGGGCGGCGTTGGCACGGTTGGCCGAAAGTTCCCAGTTGCCGAAATCACCGGTGCCGGTGTACGGCTTGGCATCGGTATGGCCGCTGATGCTGATCTTGTTCGGCACCGCTTTGATGGTGTCGGCCATGGCCAGCAGGATGTCTTCGAAATACGGCTTCAAGCGGGCACTGCCGGAGTCGAACATCGGCCGGTTTTCGGCGTCCACGATCTGGATGCGCAAGCCGTCCGGAGTGATCTCGAACATGATCTGGTCTTTGAATTTCTGCAGTTGCGGATTCTCTTCGACCTTGTTCTGCAACTCTTGCAACAACAGTTCGAGACGCTCCTTCTCGACCATCTCGGCCATGCCTTCGACCTGTTCGGCGTCGACGGTTACCTTGTCCGGTTGTGGCTGGGACTTCACCTCGGGATTGAGGGTGTTTTCCGGCGCCAGGGTCGGCGTGCCGCCCAGATCGATGATGTACGGCGTGCCGCTTTCCGAGAAGCCGATCGGGTCCTTGAAGTAACCGGCGATAGCGATCTTCTGCTCCGGCGTCGCCGTGGACAACAGCCACAACACCAGGAAGAACGCCATCATCGCCGTGGCGAAGTCGGCGAAGGCGATTTTCCAGGCGCCCCCGTGATGCCCACCGGCGTAGCGCTTGACGCGCTTGATGATTATCGGCTGATTGTTCTCCATGCTTAACGACCGCGAACCGCTTGTTCCAGCTCGGCGAAGCTAGGACGGTGCGCCGGGTACAGAACCTTGCGTCCGAACTCCACGGCCAGCGATGGCGGCATGCCGGAAGCCGAGGCGACCAGCGAGGCCTTGATGGCTTCGTAGACGTTCAGTTCTTCCTTGGAATCGTGGGCCAGGGAAGTGGCCAGCGGACCGAAGAAGCCGTAGGCGGCGAGAATACCGAAGAACGTACCGACCAGTGCCGCACCCACGTGCAGGCCGATGGACTTCTGGTCACCTTCGCCCAGGGACGCCATGGTCACCACGATACCCAGTACCGCCGCGACGATACCGAAACCGGGCATGGCGTCGGCGATGCCGTTCACGGCGTGGGATGGATGCTCCAGGTCTTCCTTGAGGCTGAAGAGTTCCATGTCAAACAGCCCTTCAAGCTCATGAGGTGCCATGTTGCCGGAAGACATGATGCGCAGGTAATCGCAGATGAACGCCGTCATGCGCTCATCCTTCAGGACCGCCGGGTACTTGGCGAAGATCGGGCTCGCGGCGGCATCTTCGATGTCACCTTCGATCGCCATCATGCCTTCACGGCGGCTCTTGTTGAGGATTTCATAGATCAGGCCCAGGACTTCAAGGTAGAAGCCGTGGCTGAAACGCGAGCTGAACATGCTCAGGGACTTCTTGAGCACGTGCATCGTCATGTAGCCGGGGTTGGCCTGCAAGAATGCGCCGAGGGCCGCGCCGCCGATGATCATCACCTCGAAAGGCTGGATCAGGGCTGCAATTTTGCCGTGGGAGAGCACGTATCCGCCGAGCACGCTCGCGAATACGACGATGATGCCGATAATTTTAGCCATAGGTAGGAGAGCACTTACTGAGTCGGGTTCAAGGTCATATTCGGAAGTTAAAAAATCTCTTCTTCTACTTATCGGCAAAACTGCGCCAGACTATAGCCAGTTCAGGCGAAAAGCCAATTTGACCCACTCCGGGCACAGTTAACGCTGACGATGATCGCCTCCAACATGGTTAACGAAACGAACGTTCCAACGCCAAAACCGACCACACTCGAAGGCTGGGTCAAGCTTCTGGATGATGTGCGCCTGCCGGTTCCCAAGGCCATCCATGACCGTGTCTGGCTGGCCATTCGCGACCATCGCAGCTCGTTGCGCGACATCGCCGAATTGATGCAGGAAAGCCCGCCCCTGGCTTTGAGCGTGATTCGCGAAGCCAACCGGCATACCCATGGCAGCATGACCGAGCCGGCGGAAAACCTTGAGGTCGCCATCAATCGTCTTGGCCTCAAACGCACTGAAGAACTGCTCGACCGGATGCCCGTACTGCCGCAAACCGACATCCCCAAAGCCCTGCGTCAATTACAGATGATCAGCCAGCATGCCACGCAACAGGCCAATGGTTTTTTTGCCAGTCGCCTGGCGCGCCTGTGGCAGGACATCTACTGGGGCAGCCTGTTGTTTCTGTCGCCGCTATGGCCACTGGCCCTGACTCACCCGCAATTGCTGGAGGACTGGGAACTGCGGGTCATTCATAAAGGCGAGTCGGCGCGCAAGGTCGAAAAGCAATTGTTTGGCGTACGCCTGCTGGACATCGGCCAGGCCCTGGCGGACATCTGGCGCCTGCCGATCTGGGTGCAGCAGGGCTACCGTCTGCTGCTCACCGAGCAACGGGAACTGGTGAAGGTTCTGCGCATTGCCCGCGACAGCGAGCATCCATTGCGCCAGCAGAACCGCCTCGATGACGATCCGACCCTGCGCCGCTGGCTCAATCAACCGGCCAATACCGTGTTGCTGGCCAATGGTCTGGCATTGTCGGCGCACCAGGCCTGGGACAGTCCGCACAGCCAGCGGTGGCAGTATCTGACCAGCCTATACCTGCAAGTACCGATGGAAGACGTGCAACAGCAATTGCACCAACAGGCCGCCAACAGTGCGCGCCATCACGCCATGCCTGACCTTTGGCACCCCGCCGAAGCGTTGATCTGGCCGTGGGGCATGAATCGCATCCATGCCGCTTTGCTGCCGGCACCAGCGCCCACCGCCGAGGACCTGGCGAAATGGCGCAAGCAATGCGCCGAGCTGTTGGTCGAACCGAGTCACTTCACCAATGCCATGCACTTGACCATCGCTGCCCGGGACGCCCTCGTCGCCTGCGGCATGCGCCGCGTGATGATCCTGATGGCCGACCGCACCCACGCCAACCTGCGAGTGCACCAAACGGCGGGGCTGCCCAAAGATGTGGCGGCGATGAACTTTGCGGTCAGCCAAAGCACCGTGCTGCAACGCTTGCTTTCGCAACAGGCCCAGGTACGGATTAACCCGACCAACAACGCACAATTTTCAGCCCTGCTGCCCAACGGCCTGCGCGCGCAGTTCAGCGGCGAACACCTGCTGCTGCGCTCGCTGGTCAACAATGGCCGGGTGATCATGATTGTCGTGGCGGATCAGGGCGGCGGGCCGTTTTCGGAAATCACCGTGCAAGCCTTCGGCAAAACGGCACAGTGCATCGAGAAAGCGCTGCAAAACTTTAGCCGCCGCGGCCAATAGCGCTGCGCTACAATCCTCCCTTTTGTGCTCTGGAGACCTCACATGTCTGACTTCTCTGGCTTGCCGCTGGTGATCGAACCGAGCGACTTGCTCCCTCGCCTCGATGCCCGTGATCTGATTCTGGTGGACCTGACCAGCAGCGCCCGCTACACCGAAGGGCATATTCCCGGTGCGCGGTTTGTCGATCCGAAACGCACACAGCTCGGCCAGGCGCCCGCCCCAGGCCTGATGCCGTCGCAAGCCGCACTCGAAGCGTTGTTCGGTGAGCTGGGGCACAATCCCGATGCGGTCTACGTGGTTTATGACGACGAGGGCGGCGGTTGGGCCGGGCGGTTTATCTGGCTTCTGGACGTCATTGGTCACAGCAACTATCACTATGTCGACGGCGGCCTGACGGCCTGGCTGGCAGAAGGCTTGCCCATGTCGATCCAGGTCCCCGCTCCTGTGGGTGGCCCGGTTGCATTGACCCTGCACGACGAACCCACTGCGACCCGCGAATACCTGCAAAGCCGTCTCGGCGCCGCCGACCTGGCGATCTGGGACGCGCGCGGGCCGCTGGAGTACTCCGGTGAGAAAGTCCTGGCGGCCAAGGGCGGACACATTCCTGGCGCGGTCAATTTCGAATGGACCGCCGGCATGGACAAGGCCCGGAACCTGCGTATCCGCAACGACATGCCGCAGATCCTCGAACGACTCGGGATCAGCAAAGACAAAGAAGTGATTACCCACTGCCAGACTCACCACCGTTCTGGCTTCACCTATCTGGTGGCCAAGTCCCTCGGTTATCCGCGGGTCAAAGGCTACGCCGGCTCCTGGGGCGAATGGGGCAACCACCCCGATACCCCTGTAGAGATTTAAGGTTTTTAAGGACAGTTAATGAATAAGCGTCTGTTTATCCTCAGCCAGTACCTGCTGCCCCACCATTTGCTTTCGCGACTGGCCGGCTGCATCGCCGAATGCCGCGTGCGCTGGTTCAAGAATGCATTCACCGCGTGGTTCGCCAAACGTTATCAGGTGGACATGTCCCAGGCGCTGGTCGAAGACCTGACGGCCTACGAGCACTTCAACGCCTTCTTCACCCGCGCCCTGAAGGACGGCGCGCGTCCTCTGGACCAGACACCGGGCGCGATCCTCAGCCCGGCCGACGGCGCGGTCAGCCAACTCGGTCCGATCGAACACGGCCGCGTGTTCCAGGCCAAGGGCCACAGCTTCAGCGTGCTGGAATTGCTGGGCGGCGATGCGGCGAACGCCGCGCCGTTCATGGGTGGCGATTTCGCGACCATTTACCTGTCGCCGAAGGACTACCACCGTGTGCACATGCCGCTGGCCGGCACCCTGCGCGAAATGGTCTACATCCCGGGCCGGATTTTCTCGGTGAATCAGACCACCGCCGAAAACGTGCCGGAACTGTTCGCCCGCAACGAGCGTGTGGCGTGCATCTTTGACACCGAACGCGGGCCGATGGCCGTCGTGCTGGTGGGCGCGATGATCGTGGCATCGATCGAAACCGTGTGGGCCGGGCTGGTGACGCCGCCGAAACGCGAGTTGAAAACCTTCCGTTACGACGAGGCCGCTCGTGCGCCGATCCATCTGGAAAAGGGTGCGGAACTGGGCCGCTTCAAACTGGGTTCGACCGCTATCGTGCTGTTCGGGCCGGATCAAGTGAAGTGGGCTGAAGAATTGGCGGCAGGTTCGCCGGTGCAGATGGGCCAGGGGATGGGCTCACCGAAAGCCTGATAGAGACACACACATGTAGGAGCGAGCCTGCTCGCGAAAAACGTGACGGCGCCGCGGACATTCAGAATGCCCGCGTCATCGTTAACGTCCATCGCGAGCAGGCTCGCTCCTACAGGTGATTTGCGGCGTTACAGTTGTCCGTCGCGATCGCGAAAGCCCAGCAGATACAACACGCCATCGAGCCCCAGGGTGGAAATTGCCTGCTTCGCCGACTGTTTAACCAGCGGCTTGGCGCGAAACGCCACGCCCAACCCGGCAATTGCCAGCATCGGCAAGTCATTGGCGCCGTCGCCGACCGCAATGGTCTGCTCCAGACGCAAACCTTCCTTGTGCGCCAACTCTTTGAGCAGATCAGCCTTGCGCTGCGCATCGACAATTGGCTCGATCGCCACGCCTGTCACCTTGCCATCCACCACTTCCAGCTCGTTGGCGAACACGTAGTCAATACCCAGCTTGGCCTGCAATTGCTTGGCGAAGTAGGTGAACCCGCCCGACAGAATGGCGGTTTTGTAACCCAGTCGCTTGAGTTCGGCGAACAGGGTTTCAGCGCCTTCGGTCAGGCGCAGTGACGCACCGATGGAATCCAGTACGCCAACATCCAGACCTTTGAGCAACGCCAGACGCTCTTTGAAACTGGCGCGGAAGTCCAGCTCGCCCGCCATCGCCCGCTCGGTAATTTCCGAGACTTTGTCGCCTACACCGGCGGCCTTGGCCAGTTCGTCGATCACTTCGGCCTCGATCAGGGTCGAGTCCATGTCGAACACCGCCAGGCGACGGTTACGACGGAACAGCGAGTCTTCCTGGAAGGCGATGTCGACGTTCAGTTCCTGGGCGACGCTGAGAAATTCGGCACGCAGCGCCTGCGGATCGGCCGCTTCGCCACGTACGGAAAACTCGATGCAGCCCTTGCCTTTATCCGCTGGCGTATCCAGCGGCATGCGCCCTGACAACCGATCGATGTGGTCGATGTTCAGGCCATATTTGGCAGTGATGGAACTCACGGCCTGCAATTGCCCGGCCGTCACTTTGCGGGTCAGCAGGGTCACGATGTGGCGTTTTTTGCCCTGGTTGCCGACCCACTGCTGGTAATCCTCTTCGGACACTGGCGTGAAACGTACCTGTTGATCGAGCTCGTAGCCCTTGAACAGGATGTCCTTGAGCACCGACTTGCCTTGCTCGGTACCAGGAATTTCAACCAGGATGCCGAACGACAGGGTGTCGTGGATCACCGCCTGACCGATGTCGAGAATGTTCACACCACCCTGGGCCAGAACGCCGGTAATGGCCGCAGTCAGACCGGGACGGTCGACTCCCGTGATGTTTATCAGGACGATTTCGCGCAAGGCGCACCCCCGCAGGTGGAAAAAAACCGCATTCTACCCACTTTCAGTGACCATCGGGCACCGTGAGCGCTTTGCCGGTCTAGACCCTGTCGCTATACTGCGCGTCAACTTCACAGATAAAAGAGCCGAGCTCAAGTGAACCGGCCCACGCCAGTAAAAACCGACAACTTCTTCCTGCTGATCTTCCGGGCACTGCGCCACCGCCGTGTACCGATTGCATTGCGCATCGCCAGCCATAACGTGATCCTGGTCGCTCTGGCCCTGGTCATTTACGCCTGCGTGATGGGTTTGCAGTTCAAGCAGGCCATGCACGAACAAGCGGATGCGCTGGGCGAAAGCCTGACCACGCAGACGGCCACCTCGGCCACCGAACTGCTGGTGTCCAACGACATCCTCAGCCTCAACGTACTGCTCAACAACCTGACCAAGAACAAGCTGGTGGCCCACGCGGCTATCTATAGCGTGGATAACCGCATCCTCGCCGAAGCCGGACAGCGTCCCAAGCATGGCCTGCTGGGTGAAGCCGAGGGCATGTACCAGAGCAAGATCACCTTCCAGGACGTGACCGCCGGTCAACTGCGCATCAGCCTCGACATGGATCAGTTCCAGCAACCGATGACCATCAGCCTGCAAAGCATGGGCATCCTGAGCGCGATTCTGCTGGCCCTGTCCCTGGCCTTGAGCCTGCGCCTGGGCCGACACATCTCCACGCCGCTCCTGCAATTGCGGGTGTGGCTGCGCAATATCGACGAATACACCCCGGCCACCGAGCGTCAGGACGAAATTGGTGACCTGGCTCGCCAGTTGCACGCCAACTTCGCGCCGGAACCTGCCGAGCCGGAGCCCGTGCCAGAGCCGGAATTCGACGACATCGACGATGCAGAGCCGGGTTTCGAAGTACGCAACCTGCGCGACCCAAGCTTTGACGAAAGCCGTCCGATGGCGGCGATGAAAGCGGCACCACGGCGTGCCATCAGCACCGTCGAAGACGATGACGATGACGAAGAGGCCTTCGCCGATTTGCTCGATGATTCGACAGCCAACGCGCCGAGTCCGGCCGCTCGACCTGTCGTTTCGAACGTGCCACAGCACAGCGCCGTACTGGCGGTACAACTGGGCTCTCAGGAGCAACTGCGTCGCCTGCCTCGCACACGCCTGGAAGAACTGCTCGAGCGCTACCGTGACTGCCTCGACCAGGCCGCCTCGCTCTATCAGAGCGAATTGCACACTCTGAACGACGGCAGCACGCTCATGCTGTTCCATAGCGAAGACAGTGGCGACGATTACCTGACCAATGCCATTTGCTGCGGTGAGTTGCTGCGGGCGCTGGGCCATCAGTTGCAGATCGAAGTCGCCGACAGCGGCATCACCCTGCAATTGCAACTGGGCCTGACCCTGGGAGACGACCTGTTCGGCCTGAGCCAGATCGACCTGCTGCTGACCGACACCGCCCAGGACGCCTTGGCCTTGTCGCAACACAGCCGCAATCTGCTGCTGGTCGAGCGTAAGATCGGCGACGACGCGCTGATCCGCCAGCGCGCGCGGATCCGCCCGATTGCCAGCCCTGAAGGTGCTTGCTGTGTGGAGCGTTTGATGGAGCCTTATCCGTCGATGCTTGAACGACAGCTGGCACGGATGCATGAGCGCCGGGCGTAAGCCGTAGCTGCCGAAGGCTGCGATCTTTCAGCCTTACATATGAAGCCCGCAGATGATCACTCGTCTGCGGGTTTTTTATTGCCTGTACAGTCGCTATCGCTGGCAAGCCAGCTCCCACAGTGGTTGATGTCGTACACACAATCTGCGCTCAACAGTTACCCTTGTGGGAGCTGGCTTGCCAGTGATGAGGCCATCAACCGCACTGGAAGCCTCCAATCAGCAGAAACAACAAAGCCCGCACAAGGCGGGCTTTGGTTTGACTCGATCCAGACTTAGAAGCGGAACACTTCCATATCCGTGCGAATCGGTGCAGCCATCGGGATCTTCGGCTGTTTTTCCTGTTCTACCGCCGGTGCCGCAGGTTTGGCGGCCGGTTTACGTGGCGCTTCGGCAATCGGTGGCTGGTTGGCCAACGGCTTGAGCGCGACAGACAGCTGTTCAGCCAGTCGCTGTAGCAACACACCCTGAGCCTGGACCTGGGCCGCGGTACTACCGGCATGCTGTTCCTGCAGATGAATGATGCGGTTATCGCGCACCTGACCACGGCGGTCGATCAGGCGCCATTGCGCATCGAGGATCGCCGGTTGCGACTGACCCGAATCCAGACGGGTAATGGTCAACAACACCTGAACATCCGGCGTGAAACCTGCATTGGCGGGTGCCAGGACGACACGCTGGCTGTCCAGATGGCCGGAGACCTGACGCAGTAACAACTGGTCGATATCGGAAGACAAGCTACCGGCCCAGCGGCCATCGAGCGAAGCTTGCAGGCTGCCATCGGGCTGACGCTGCAAAAGGGTTTCGCGTTGCAGGTAGTCAGCGACGGTCACCGGACCCAACAAAACCGCCATGCCCGCGCTTTGCGCAGGCTGAACCGGACTTCCGCTGTCCAGTTGATACAACGACACCGGCTGGTGAACGCTGCAACCCGCCAGGCCAAGAACGCCAGCGAGCATCAAGATAAAAGGAAGGCGCAGAGCAGTCATCGTCCCATCCAGGTGATCGCCACAAGGCTGACCACAGTGAAAATACTCAATAAATATGAAGAACGCTCGGCCACGCCGGCGCTTGAAAGGCCATATCATCCGTGAATATGCGTTCCGACTCCAGCGCGAAAGCGCCGATCTACGGGTTAAATCGTAGATCGGAGCCTCTAGTACGCCTAATTGAGGTTTTCGACGAGCAGCGCATCTACCCTCTGGAAGCCACGTGGCAATTTGTTACCACGGCGCCCACGCTCACCTTTGTAGTGCTCCAGGTCGTCCGCTTTCAGTGACAAGGTGCGTTTTCCGGCCTGCAGCACCAGGGTGGCGCCCTCCGGTAAAACGGCGATGTCCGTCACATACTCTTCACGACTGGCCACTCGCTCACCGGAAATACCGATGATCTTATTGCCTTTGCCCTTACCTAATTGTGGCAGATCGCTGATTTTGAAGATCAGCAGGCGACCCTCGGTGGTCACCGAAGCCAGCCAGTTCTGCTCACGATCAGCCACCGGACGCGGCAGGATCACCTTGGCGTTGTTCGGCAGGCTCAACAGCGCCTTGCCGGCCTTGTTCTTGGCCTGCAGGTCTTCACCCTTGACCACGAAACCGTAACCGGCGTCGGAAGCAATGACGTACAGCGCGTCGTCCTCGGGCATCAGCACGCATTCAAAACTGGCCCCCGGCGGTGGCGTCAGACGGCCGGTCAGCGGCTCGCCCTGTCCACGGGCCGATGGCAAGGTGTGCGCCGCCACCGAATAGCTGCGACCCGTGGAGTCTATGAACACCGCAAACTGGTTGGAGCGCCCCGCCGCCAGGGCTTTGAAGCCATCCCCGGCCTTGTAGGAGAGCCCAGTGGCGTCGATTTCGTGCCCCTTGGCGGAACGAACCCAGCCTTTTTCCGACAGCACGACGGTAACTTTCTCGTTCGGCAGCAGATCGTGCTCGGTCAGGGCCTTGGCTTCGGCGCGCTCGACGATTGGCGAGCGACGGTCGTCGCCGTAGGTTTCGGCGTCTTTGATCAACTCGGTGCGCACCAGCTTTTTCAGCTTGGCTTCACTGCTCAGCAAGGCTTGCAGCTTGGCTTGTTCCTTGAGCAGTTCATCCTGCTCGGCACGCAACTTCATCTCTTCCAGTCGCGCCAACTGACGCAAACGGGTGTCGAGGATGTAGTCGGCCTGGATTTCGCTCAGGGCAAAGCGCTCGATCAGTGCCGCTTTCGGATGCTCCTCGGTGCGGATGATGTGAATCACTTCATCCAGGTTGAGGTAGGCAATCAGCAAACCGTCCAACAGGTGCAGGCGACGCTCGACCTTGTCGAGGCGGAATTGCAGGCGACGACGAACGGTCTGCACCCGGAACTCCAGCCATTCGACCAGCAGGGCCCGCAGGTTTTTCAGTTGCGGCTTGCCGTCCAGCCCGATGATGTTGATGTTGACCCGGTAGCTCGACTCCAGCTCGGTGCTGGCGAACAGGTGTTGCATCAATGCATCGTGGTCAAAGTTTTTGCGTGCGCCGGGAATGATCACGATCCGGCATGGGTTCTCATGGTCAGACTCGTCGCGCAGGTCGGCAATCTGCGGGGCCTTGGACGGCTTGGCCTGCATCATCGCGGCGATCTGTTCCAGCACCTTGGCGCCGGAAACCTGATGCGGCAGCGCGGTGACGATGATGTCGCCGTCTTCGACGTGGTACACGGCGCGCATGCGCACGGAACCGCGACCGGTTTCGTAGATTTTCAGCAGATCGGCGCGCGGTGTGATGATTTCCGCTTCGGTCGGATAATCCGGGCCCTGAATGTGTTCGCAGAGCTGTTCGACCGTGGCCTTGGGCTCATCGAGCAAACGCACGCAGGCGCTGGCGACTTCGCGCAAGTTGTGCGGCGGGACGTCGGTGGCCATGCCCACCGCGATACCGGTGGTGCCGTTGAGCAGGATGTTCGGCAAACGTGCCGGCAACACCAGCGGCTCGTCGAGGGTACCGTCGAAGTTCGGCCCCCAGTCCGCAGTGCCCTGGCCCAGTTCGCTGAGCAGCACTTCGGAGTAACGCGATAGCCGTGCCTCGGTGTAACGCATGGCGGCGAAGGATTTGGGATCGTCCGGCGCACCCCAGTTACCTTGACCGTCCACCAGCGTGTAGCGATAGCTGAACGGCTGAGCCATCAGGACCATGGCTTCGTAGCAAGCCGAGTCGCCGTGGGGGTGGAATTTACCGAGCACGTCACCGACGGTACGCGCCGACTTCTTGTGCTTGGAGTCGGCGTCCAGCCCCAACTCGCTCATGGCGTAGATGATGCGCCGCTGGACCGGTTTCAGGCCATCGCCGATATGCGGCAAGGCACGGTCCATGATCACGTACATGGAGTAGTTGAGGTAGGCATTTTCGGTGAAGTCAGCCAGCGAACGGCGTTCTACGCCGTCCAAGCTGTCTGCAAGGATATCGCTCATGCGGGCCTCATCAATTCGTTGTCTGGCGCAGCAGCATGGTGCCACCGCGCTGGGTAAATTCAAGTTTGTTCAGTGCGCTCATGCCGAGCAGCACTTGATCGCCATGCAGGCCTGGCGCGACCAGTGCGCGTACATCACGCAACACGATGTCGCCCAGTTGCAGCCGGTCGATGCGGGTTCGATACCCCTCGCTCAAACCGTTGGCCGTGCTCAGGGTCACCCCGAAGCCTTTCTCCAGCTTCAGCCGCTCGGCCAGGCTGGCCGGGATCGACACGTCGGTCGCCCCGGTATCGAGCATGAAATCCACCGGCTGACCATTGATATGGCCGCTGGCGACGAAATGCCCCTGGCCATTGCTGACCAGTTTCACTTCGATAAAACCTTCGCCCTGCTCCGAGCTCACCGCCACATTCGGGTTTTGCTGGCGCTCTTCCCACTGGCCAAAAAAACGCGTCGCCAGAAACAGCGCGGCGCACCAGGCCAGCACCATCAATACCCGGCCGGCGCGCTTGCCCGGTGGTTGCTGACTCATGGCTTGGCACTCCAGCCACCTTCAGGCGCGGCAAAGCGCCAGACGATCGGCCGTAACTCGCCATCGGCGCGGGCACCGAAATTGTTGTCGACACCGATCCACGCACCGTCCGCGTCCACGATCAATGCCTCTTCGAGGCCATAGTTCTGTGGATAACGACGCTTTTCCTGCAACAACTCGTCAGCATAAGACCAGCAGCGCTCCACTTTGGCCGTTTGCGGGTCCCGGCGACAGATCTGATAGGCATTGCGCTCCAGGGTGAACAGCTTGCCGTTGAACAATGACAGATCGGAAAAATCCCGTGAAACCGCCTTGGCCTTGGGAAACTGCGGCGGCTGCATTTCCATGCCCGATTCGCTCAACAGCACACAGCCACCGTCGCAATCCCACACGGTCTGCTTGCGCTTGATGAGTACCAATCCGCGGCTTTGGCGCTCGGCGGCGAGCCACAACTGGTCCCCGGTCGAATTGATCGCCAACCCTTCGAACAATGCATTGAATTGCAACAGCATGCCGCTGGCCCGCGCTTCGCGCACCATCATCGGCGAGATTTTCAGCCAGGACGCTGGCCCCGTTGGCGGCACTTGCAGGACGGCCGCATGGCCTTCGCTGACGAGGTAGCGATTGCCGGCGCTGTCGCAGGTGATGCCTTCGAAATCCAGATCACCGCCACGCACGAACGACGCCGCCCAGGTCCGCGAACGCAATCCCCAGGGCAAACCGCTGTCAGGCACCGGCGGAACACCGATGCCCACGGCTTGCGCGTGCCAGACGCCAGCTTGGGTATCGAGCCGGTAGATCTGATCGTCGTCGCGATCGGAGACCGCCCACAAGTCCTTGCCGCACAGGGCCAGCCCGGACAGGTTGCCCCCGCGCATGCCTTCGATGGCATGCTCGGACACCAGACGCAACGACGGTGCCGGCTCGGCAGACACCGTGATCGAGGTCAGCAGCAATGCACACGCCAGGGCAAAGCCCAGACGCATCAGCCCAGAACCTCGGCCAGGTTGCCTTTGGATTCCAGCCAGGTCTTGCGGTCGCCGGCGCGTTTTTTCGCCAGCAGCATGTCCATCATTTCCGACGTCGCTTCGAAATCATCCAGCGTCAGTTGCACCAGGCGCCGGGTGTTCGGATCCATGGTGGTTTCGCGCAGCTGCGGCGGGTTCATTTCACCCAGGCCTTTGAATCGGGTGACCTGCGGCTTGCCACGTTTCTTCTCCGCCACCAGGCGATCGAGAATGCCATCGCGCTCGGCTTCGTCCAGGGCGTAGTAAATCTCTTTGCCCAGGTCGATCCGGTACAGCGGCGGCATGGCGACATAGACGTGGCCGGCATCGACCAGCGCACGGAAGTGCTGGACGAACAATGCACAGAGCAGGGTCGCGATGTGCAGACCGTCGGAGTCGGCGTCGGCGAGGATGCAGATCTTGCCGTAGCGCAGCTGGCTCATGTCCGCCGCGCCAGGGTCGACGCCGATGGCCACGGCAATGTTGTGCACTTCCTGGCTGGCGAGTACTTCGCTGCCGTCCACTTCCCAGGTGTTGAGGATCTTGCCGCGCAACGGCAGGATCGCCTGGAACTCTTTGTCCCGCGCCTGCTTGGCCGAACCGCCGGCGGAATCACCTTCCACCAGGAACAGCTCGGAACGCATCGGGTCCTGCCCGGCGCAGTCGGCGAGCTTGCCCGGCAGGGCCGGCCCCTGGGTGATGCGCTTGCGCTCGACTTTCTTGCTGGCCTTCAGGCGGCGGCCGGCGTTGTTGATCGCCAGTTCCGCCAGGAGCATGCCGGTTTCCGGGTTGGCGTTGAGCCACAGGCTGAACGCGTCCTTGACCACACCGGAAACGAACGCCGCCGCTTCACGGGACGACAGACGCTCCTTGGTCTGACCGGAGAATTGCGGCTCTTGCATCTTCATCGACAGCACGAACGCAATGCGTTCCCAGACGTCTTCCGGCGCCAGCTTCACGCCGCGCGGCAACAGGCTGCGGAATTCACAGAACTCGCGCATCGCGTCGAGCAGGCCCTGGCGCAGGCCGTTGACGTGGGTACCGCCCTGGGCGGTCGGGATCAGGTTGACGTAGCTTTCCTGCACCGCGTCGCCACCTTCCGGCAGCCACAGCAACGCCCAGTCCACGGCCTCTTTGTTACCGGCCAGGCTGCCGCAGAACGGCTCGTCCGGCAGGCGTTCGAACTCGCTGACCGCGTCGACCAGGTAGGAGCGCAGGCCATCTTCGTAATGCCATTCGACTTTCTCGCCGCTGGCCTTGTCTTCAAAACTGACCAGCAGCCCCGGGCACAGCACGGCCTTGGCCTTGAGCACGTGCTTGAGGCGACTGATGGAAAATTTCGGTGAATCGAAGTATTTCGGGTCCGGGGCGAAGAACACGCTGGTGCCGGTGTTGCGCTTGCCCACCGTACCGATGATTTCCAGCTCGGTTTTCTTGTAACCGTCGGCGAAGGTCATCTGGTATTCGTTGCCGTCACGCTTTACGCGGACCCGGACTTCGGTCGACAAGGCGTTGACCACCGAAATACCGACCCCGTGCAGACCGCCGGAGAACTGGTAGTTCTTGTTGGAAAACTTGCCGCCCGCATGGAGTTTGGTGAGGATCAGCTCGACGCCGGAAACGCCTTCTTCCGGGTGAATGTCCACTGGCATGCCGCGACCGTCATCACTGACTTCCAGCGAGTGATCGGCGTGCAGGATGACCTGCACCGATTTGGCATGCCCGGCCAAGGCTTCGTCGACGCTGTTGTCGATGACTTCCTGGGCGAGGTGGTTTGGCCGAGTGGTGTCGGTGTACATGCCGGGGCGCTTGCGCACCGGGTCGAGGCCCGAGAGGACTTCGATGGCGTCTGCGTTATAAGAGCTAGCGCTGGGAGTGGCCATAGGGTCTCGTCGTCAGTGATTCAATAAAAAGGGGCAACGATTCACAGTGCGCTGAAATCAATCGCCTGATACAAATCTGCGCCTATGCCGGCAAAGCTCAGCATGGCTGGAAGTTGCTCGGCAAACCCTTGGTAACCATGGTCGCCGCCGGCCTGAATACGCAAGGCACAAGCCCGGTAATACTGCTGGGCGAGGCGATAGTCCAGCGTTTCGTCGCCGGTCTGCAACCACACCTGATAGCGCTGCGGATCCTGCGGTGCCGGCACTTCCAGCTCGGCCAGGGCCGTCACATGGTCGTGGGTCAGTTCCCAGGTCTCATCGGTATACAGGTTTTTCTGCGTCCCCAGAAACCCGTCGAACATCCGGTGCGGACTGACGGCAGGGTTGATCAACAGGGCTTTGAGGCCATGGCGTTCGGCCAAGTGAGTCGCATAGTAGCCGCCGAGTGAGCTGCCGACCAGCAGTGGCCGTCCGAGCGCCTCAATCGCTTGCTCCAGCTGACCGATGGCTTCACGGGGATGGTGATGCAAGGCCGGCACGCGCAATCGATCGCTCAAGCCCAGACGCTCCATCACTTCGCTCAACTGAGTGGCCTTTTTCGACGCAGGCGCGCTGTTGAACCCGTGGATATAAAGGATCGAGCCGGACATTTGAACTCCCTGTGCGTCGGATAAAGAGGCGCAGTTTACAGGGTGCCGGGGGAATCGGGGATACCCGTGAAATCGGGTCGCCCGGGCGGACGCCTTCGCGAGCGAGCTCGCTCCCACAATGGATCTGCATCGTTCACGAAGCCCTGCTCGCGAAGGCCGCAATGCAATCGTGGGGAATGACTAATAGCCGTTGGAGCTGTAATCGATCTGGAAATCGAAACCGGTGACGCGCTCCACCCCGGTTTCGAGCTGGCCATCGGGCAACAGCCGCAGCCAGCGATACCCCGGCGCCTGCTCTCCGACCTTGAAATCCTCACTGCGCGGCTCGAACTGAATGCAGGTCGAGGGCGAAGCGATCAAACGCACCCCGTTACGCCATTGATCGATTTCCTGATGCACATGCCCCCACAGCACGGCGCGCACCTGTGGAAAGCGATCCAGCACAGCAAACAACGCCTCGGGATTACGCAGCCCGATCGGCTCCATCCAGGCACAATCGATCGACACTGGATGATGGTGGAAGCACACCAGGTGATGGCGCTCCGGTGCTTCACTCAACGAGCACGCCAGCAACTGTAACTGTTCGTCCTGCAAATACCCCGGCACCGAGCCCGGCACGGCCGAATCAAGCAGCGTGACCCGCCAGTTACCGATGTCGACCACCGATTCCAGCAACGCGCTCTGCACCGCCGCCTCGGCCATGATCAACGGCTCGTCGTGGTTACCGGGAATCCAGCGGGCTGGCGCACCGAGTAGCCCGGTCAGGTCGCGAAACCGCTGGTAAGACTCCAGCGTGCCGTCCTGCGACAGATCACCCGTGGCCAGGATCAGGTCGATCTGCGGCTGTTGCTGGCGTACCAGCTCGATGACTCTTTGCAGGCTGTCGCAGGTATTCATGCCCAGCAGCGTGCCATCCGCCTCGGCGAACAGATGGCTGTCGGAAATCTGCACCAGCAACGCCGGATCGGCGGCACTCAATGTGGATACGCTCGGCAAGGTGTTCTCCCAGGGCGTGATCACGGGAATGGATGAATGGCGCAATTATGCTGGGGGACGATCTAAAGGGGAAACCTGTGAACCTGACGCAGTTCACAACTGCGGCTCACAATTAACGTACGACTTCATACTCGTGCCCCAACGCCAGGCAATGGCTCAACCATTCGCCCAGAAACATGTTCAGTTGGGCTTTTTCATCCGGCTGGTGCATCGCGGCGTTCGGGTAAGGATAGATGCCACGAAAGCGCCGCGCATGTTCGGCGCTGACCACTTCGGCCATGCACGCGTCATGATAGACCTGTACTTCCAGTTGCGGCACCGGCAGCCACGGCAGGCTGTGTTCCTGGCGCACTTGCAGGGTCGTGGTGTACGGGCAGACTTGCAGCACTTCCAGCGCCAGCACCCCGAGCATCTGATCGCCATGGGTCACGGCGATGCGCCGCGCGGCCGGCTCGCTGCGCATGTCCGGCAGCAGTCGCATCAGTCGCGCGTAGTTCGCCTCGCAGGACGCTTGCAGCCCCACCAGATCCACCCGATAGCGATCGCGCAGCTTGTTTACGACCATAACCCCCTCACTTCAACGCGATTCAAAGCCAGCCATTGCAAGGCAATGATGCTTGGTGCGTTGGCAATACGTCCGTCGCGTACGGCCTGCAGGGCATCTTCAAAGGCCCAGACCGAGACGCGGATATCTTCTGCTTCTTCCTCCAGCCCATGCAGGCCGCCGACCCCGGTTGTCTCGCAACGCCCCAGGTACAAATGCACGAATTCATTGCTGCCGCCCGGCGATGGAAAATATTGGGTGATCGGCCACAGCGCCCTGAAAACAAGCCCAGCTTCCTCCTGCCCTTCGCGGCGAGCAACTTCTTCCGGTACTTCTTCCTTGTCGATCAGACCAGCGACCAGTTCGATCAACCAGGGATTGTCGGTCTTGCCCATGGCGCCGACGCGGAACTGCTCGATCAGCACCACTTCATCGCGCTGCGGATCGTAAGGCAGCACGCACACTGCATCATGGCGCACGAACACTTCACGATTGATCTCGCGACTCATGCCACCGGCGAACAATTCGTGGCGCAAGTGCACGCGATCAAGCTTGTAGAAGCCCTGGTAGCACTGTTCGCGCCGAACGATATCAACGGCGGTCGGAGTGGCGGTGGCAAAATCAGTCATGACAATCCTCGTTACTGCTAATCCTGTACGAGGTTCCCACCTCGACTTCGCGCCATCCTAACGCGCCGCAGACCTTTGATGCAGCCCCTTTCCCGTCAGCGGGATAGACGGTGAGGGCGAAACCCACTCTAATTAGCTTAGTGGCGAACTGACTGCTTCGTTGACAGTCGAAGCGGGTAACTTTTCGCCTTTCCCAGTTTTATGAAGGACAACCATGTCGCTTTTTAAAATCGCCTCCGTGGCCGCCATCGCCCTGACCCTGGGTGCCTGCCAGAGTCTGTTCCAGCCCAACTATCGGGCGCCGCTGGAAACCACTCGCGACGCCTCCGAACAGCTCAAGCCTGGCTGCAAGGATCAGGATTGCCCGCTGGTGAATATTGATATCGTGCACTTCCCGGCCGAACCTACGCTTGACGGCATCATCGAAAAACGCCTGCTGCAAATGACCCGCACCTCGCCCGATGCCCCCGTGGCGCCGACACTGGCCGCGTATCGCGAACAGTTCTTGCGCACCGCCGGCCCGCGCAACAGCAGTTATTTGCAATCGAAAGTACGCGAGCAGCATGACGGACTGGTGATTGTCGAACTGTCCAGCTACCTGGACAACGGCGGCGCCCATGGGATTCCTGGCCGCGGCTTCATCAACTACTCACGTCAACAACATAAGGTGCTGACGCTGTCGGACATGCTGGTACCGGGACAGGAAGACGCGTTCTGGAAAGCCGCGCAGGTGGCGCACAACAGCTGGCTGATCAGCACCAAGCTCGATCAGGAACCGGAGTTCGTGAAGAGCTGGCCGTTCCAGAAAACCCAGAACGTGGCGCTGACCTATGGCGGGGTGATCCTCAAGTACGAAACCAGCAGCATCGCGCCTTACGCGCTGGGCCATGTCGAACTGAAGATCCCTTACCCTCGCCTGAATGGCATCATCAAGCCCGAGCTGTTTCCCGGCCGTAACTGAAGGCCCGGCCCAGCACGAGTTGCAGCAACCCTGCCAGCACCAGCGCCGGCAGGGTTGCGCCGATGTCCGGATACAGATTGGCCAGCAGATGGTAGGTGCTGATCCCGCCCAGCCAGGCCAGCAACGCCGGCCAGCGCAATGCGGCTGCCGCGACCTGGCCACTGCGTTTGCGCAGGATGAAGTGGTCCACCAGCACCACGCCGAACAGCGGCGCAAACACCGAACCGATCAACAGCAGGAAGTTCTGGTACTGAGCCAAGGGTGCCAGCAAGGCGATCAAGGTGCAGACCACCCCGATGGCCAACGCCAGGTGCTCGACCTTCAGGCGCAACAGAATCCCGCTGGACACCGCCGCCGAGTGAATGTCGGCAAAGGCGTTCTCTGATTCATCCAGCAAAATCAGCAGCAACGGAATCCCCAGGCCTGCACCGGCCAGAGCCAGGAGCAAGGCATTGACTTCACCGCTCGGCGCGAACGCCAGGGTGTAGGCCACGCCCAGGCTCATCAGCCAGAAGTTGCCGATAAAGAAACCGATCGCGGTGCCACCGAATACGTTTTTCGCCCGCTTGCCGAAACGCGAGTAGTCGGCGATCAGCGGCAGCCACGACAGCGGCATTGCAATGGCGATGTCGAAGCCCACGGCGAACGGCATCGAGCCATCACCGGCCTGCGCCCACAAGCCCGCCAGATCAGCCTTGGCGAACAGGTTCCAGGTCAGCCAGGTGCACGCAGCCAATAGCAACCAGATGCCCCACTTGCGCAGGATCTGGCGCACGAACGTCAACGGACCACTGACCGCCAGCAAGGTCGCCAAAGCGCCGAAGAACAGCGTCCACAGCATCGGATGGGACAGCAGGCTGCCTTCGCTGAAGGCCCGCGCGCCCAACAGGCTGGCGGCATCGCGCATGACGATGATTTCGAACGAGCCCCAACCGATCAGCTGCAGCAGGTTCAACACCGCCGGCAGGCTCGCGCCTTTGGCGCCGAGGCTGAGTTTGAGCGCGGCCATCGACGACAGGCCGGTATCGCTACCGATCACGCCAACCGCGGCCAGCAGCAGAACACCGACCAGCGTGCCTAGAAAAATCGCCAGCAACGAGCCGGACAGCCCCAAACCTGGCGCCAACAGCGCACCGGTCTGCAGCACCATCAGGCCGATGCCGAGGGAAAACCACAGGGAAAACAGATCCCGGCCGCCGAACACACGCCTGTCAGACGGCACCGCGATGTCGGGGGAGTAAGTACTGGGTTGAATGCTCAAGGGTGTTATCTCAGAGGGACATTGTTGTTGTGTTGACCGCTATCGCCAGCAGGCTGGCTCCCACAAGGGACTTGTGGCGCTCACAAATCCAGTGTGGGAGCCAGCCTGCTCGCGATGGGGCCTGTAGGCCCCACCCTTTCAGGTCAGGTCAAACTTTCTGGTACAGCTGACTACCTTCTTTCTTGAAGCGCTCGGCCTGCTCGGCCATGCCTTGGGCGACGTCCACGTCCACTGCTTCGATCCGCTGGTTGGCCGCGTACTCGCGCACTTCCTGGGTGATTTTCATCGAGCAGAACTTCGGCCCGCACATCGAGCAGAAATGCGCGACCTTGGCCGAATCCTTCGGCAGGGTTTCATCGTGATACGAGCGAGCGGTGTCCGGATCGAGGCCGAGGTTGAACTGATCTTCCCAACGGAACTCGAAACGCGCCTTGCTCAAGGCATTGTCACGAATCTGCGCGCCTGGATGCCCCTTCGCAAGGTCGGCGGCATGAGCGGCGATCTTGTAGGTGATGATCCCGGTCTTCACGTCATCCTTGTTCGGCAGACCCAAATGCTCCTTCGGCGTCACGTAGCAGAGCATGGCGCAACCGAACCAGCCGATCATCGCCGCACCAATACCCGAGGTGATGTGGTCGTAGCCTGGCGCGATGTCGGTGGTCAGCGGGCCGAGGGTGTAGAACGGCGCCTCGTCGCAGCACTCGAGCTGCTTGTCCATGTTCTCTTTGATCAACTGCATCGGTACGTGGCCCGGACCTTCGATCATGCATTGCACGTCGTGCTTCCAGGCGATCTTGGTCAGCTCACCGAGGGTTTCCAGCTCGCCGAACTGCGCTTCGTCGTTGGCGTCGGCAATCGACCCCGGACGCAGGCCATCGCCCAGCGAGAAGCTGACGTCGTAGGCCTTCATGATTTCGCAGATTTCGTCGAAATGGGTGTAGAGGAAGTTTTCCTTGTGGTGCGCCAGGCACCACTTGGCCATGATCGAACCGCCACGGGAAACGATGCCGGTCACTCGCTTGGCGGTCATCGGCACATAGCGCAACAGCACGCCGGCGTGGATGGTGAAGTAGTCGACGCCCTGCTCGGCCTGCTCGATCAGCGTGTCGCGGAACAGCTCCCAGGTCAGGTCTTCAGCGACGCCGTTGACCTTCTCCAGCGCCTGGTAGATCGGCACGGTACCGATCGGCACCGGCGAGTTGCGGATGATCCACTCGCGGGTTTCGTGGATGTGCTTGCCAGTGGACAGGTCCATGACCGTGTCCGAACCCCAGCGAATACCCCAGGTCAGTTTCGCCACTTCTTCTTCGATGGACGAACCCAGGGCGCTGTTGCCGATGTTGCCGTTGATCTTCACCAGGAAGTTACGGCCGATGATCATCGGTTCCAGTTCGGTGTGGTTGATGTTGGCGGGAATGATGGCGCGACCACGGGCGATTTCTTCGCGGACAAACTCCGGCGTGATTTCCTTCGGGATGCTGGCGCCGAAGCTGTGACCGGCGTGCTGCTGTTTCATCAGGCCGGCAGCGCGGGCCTCTTGCAGCTTCATGTTTTCGCGGATGGCGACGTATTCCATCTCGGCGGTGATGATGCCTTTGCGCGCGTAATGCATCTGGCTGACGTTGGCCCCGGCCTTGGCGCGGCGCGGGTTATTGACGTGAGCGAAGCGCAGCTTGGTCAGTTCCGGATCGGCCAGGCGCTCCTGGCCGAAGTGCGAGCTCAGGCCAGGCAAGCGCTCGGTATCACCCCGGTCGTCGATCCAGGCCGAGCGCACATCGCCCAAGCCCTTGCGCACGTCGATGATGACGTTGGGGTCGGTGTACGGGCCTGAAGTGTCATAGACAGTGACCGGGGCATTGATTTCGCCACCGAAATCGGTGGGGGTCACGTCCAGGCTGATTTCGCGCATCGGCACACGAATGTCCGGGCGAGAGCCCTGCACATAAATTTTTTGCGAGCGGGTAAAAGGCTGAACCGACTGCTCGTCGACCTTGGCCGATTCGCTCAGGTGGGTGTCGTTTTTTGCTTTTGTCGTCATCACGGGCTCTCCAGACAGCATCCAGGCAGTGGATTTTTGTCGGAGCGAACCTGTAAACGAATGGACGCACGGGCGCTGGGAATTCCAGCAGTGCTGTGCTCAGTGCTCGAGGGGTGTTCGATTGTCGAACAACATCCCGGACGAAGCACAAGAGGACTCGCCGGGTGACGAGAAATCTTGTTCCCTACGCAGGCGCTAACCTGATCAGGTTCAACGGGATCCGAAATTATTCGATCTCAGCCTCATAGCAAGGCACCCCGACAAGAACCCGGCCAGTCTAGACACAACTGGCAAAGAACGCCAACTCTGCGGCAAATACCATGATGAATGGCGTAATTGCAGGATTGTTGGCGCCCCGATGCACCACTACACTCGCTACGCCGTCGCGCGCATTGACGTTGCACGTGTCGCGCCTTAGCCTTGGCGCTCAAATTACTTGTGTAATATTAATTGTAGGGAACGCCTATGCTGCGCAAACTCTCACTGGCCCTGGCCGTGTCTTGTGCGTCCAATGGAATGGCCTGGGCAGAAGCGCCCTTATCCAACAAAACCGATCTGGTCAGCGTCTACCAGGAAGCGGTGAACAACAACGCCGACCTCGCCGCCGCCATGGCCCAATACGGCGCCCAGAAGGAAGTCGTGCCCCAGGCCCGCGCCGGCCTGCTGCCTAATCTCTCGGGTGGCGCGCAAGTGTCCAGCGCGCGCACCTCGCTCGATCAGCCGTCGACCACCGCCAACCGCAATGCTCATTCATACCAGGCCACGCTGGCGCAGCCGTTGTTCCGTGCCGATCGCTGGTTCCAGTTCCAGGCCGCCAAGGACGTCAATGAGCAGGCCGCGCTGCAACTCTCGGCAACCGAGCAGAACCTGATCCTGCAAACCGCCAACAGTTACTTCAACGTACTGCGCAGCCAGGACAACCTGGCCTCGACCAAGGCCGAGGAAGCCGCGTTCAAACGCCAGCTCGATCAGTCCAATGAGCGCTTCGATGTCGGTCTCTCGGACAAGACCGACGTGCTCAACTCACAAGCCAGCTACGACACCGCACGCGCCAACCGTATCGTCGCGCAGCGCCAGGTGGATGATGCATTTGAAGCACTGATCACCCTGACCAACCGTCAGTACAACTCGATCCAGGGCATCAGCCACAACCTGCCGATCCTGCCGCCAGCGCCGAACGATGCCAAGGCCTGGGTCGAAACGGCGGCCAAACAGAACCTCAATCTGTTGGCCAGCAACTACGCCGTCAGCGCTGCCGAGCAAACCCTCAAGCAGCGCAAGGCCGGCCACGCGCCGACCATCGACGCCGTGGCGAAATACGAAAAAGGCGATAACGACGCGTTGGGCTTCAGCAACCCGAATGCCTTTCCCCAACCCTACGGTGGCAACGTCGAGCAAACCTCGGTGGGCCTGCAGCTGAACATCCCGATCTACAGCGGCGGCCTGATCAACTCCCAGGTGCGCCAGTCCTATGCACAACTGGACCAGATCGAGCAGCAACGCGAATCCCTGCGCCGGCAAATCGTCGAAAACACCCGCGACCTGCACCGCGCAGTGAATACCGACGTCGAACAGGTACAGGCGCGCAAGCAGTCGATCATTTCCAACCAGAGTGCGGTGGAAGCGACCGAAATCGGTTATCAGGTGGGAACACGAAACATCGTTGACGTGCTGGATGCGCAGCGCCAGCTGTACACCTCGGTGCGCAACTACAACAACACCCGCTACGACTACATCCTCGACAACCTGCGCCTCAAGCAACAGGCCGGCACGTTGAACCCGGGGGATTTGCAGGACCTGGCGCGGTGGCTCAAGCCTGACTACAACCCGGACAAGGACTTCCTGCCGCCGGATCTGGCCAAGGCGGCGGCCGACCAGTTGAATGCAAGACCGGGTCAGTAACAAATAAGTCCTGGCGAAAGACTTTTGTGGCGAGCGAGCGTGCTCCCTCGCCACAATGGGTCAGGAAGGGATTCAAGCCCGCTCGATCAACCGCCCCAACCCATCCAGCAACCGCTGCAATGCGCCCTGATTGGTGCGCATCACCTTCAAGCCCGCCTCCGCCATCCGCTGCGCATCCCTGGGCAATTCGAACAGACGCTGCACCGCCAGTGCCAAGCCTTCGGCATCCTCTACTTCCTGCAACGCCCCGGCGCTGCGCAACTGCGCGGCGATTTCGAGGAAGTTGAACAGATGTGGACCGCTCAACACTGGCTTGGCCAGCGCCGCCGGTTCCAGCAGGTTGTGCCCGCCATTGGGCACCAGGCTGCCACCGACGAAGGCACTGTCGGCCAAGGCATAGAGAAACAGCAATTCGCCCATGGTGTCGCCCAGCAACACTGACGTCGAGGCAGTGACCGGCTCGCCCGTGGAACGACGGACCGTGGCAAAGCCCTGTTGTCGGCTCAACTCGAACACCGCATTGAAACGCTCGGGATGGCGCGGCACCAGAATCAGCAAGGCATCGGGATGGCTCGCCAGCAACTGACGATGGGCCGCCAACACCACCTCGTCTTCGCCCTCGTGGGTACTGGCCGCGATCCACACCGGGCGTTCCTGCGCCTGCCATTGGCCACGCAGTTCGGCGGCTCGCTGCAACAGCTGCGGGTCGATGGTCAGGTCGAACTTGATTGAGCCGGTCACCTCAACGGTTGGCGCCCGGGCCCCCAAATCGCGGAAGCGCTGGGCCTCGGCTTCGGTCTGCACCGCGAACAGGCTCATTTCGGCGAGCATCGGCCCGGTCAGCTTGGCAAAGCGGCCATAGCCTTTCGCCGAGCGCTCGGACAGGCGCGCATTGGCCAACGCCACGGGAATCCCGCGTTTGGCGCATTCATGGATATGGTTTGGCCACAGTTCTGTCTCCATGATCACCGCCAGACTTGGCTGGACCCGATCAAGGAAGCGCCGGGCGGCGCACGGCAAGTCGTACGGCAAATAGCAGTGCTGGATGCGCGGCTCATTGGCAAACATCGCCTGGATGCGCTCCGAGCCGGTCGGGGTCATGCAAGTGACGGTGATCGGCAGGTGGGGATAACGTTGCAACAGCGCGCGAATCATCGGCGCGGCGGCAATGCTCTCGCCCACCGATACCGCGTGCACCCAGAGGCCACCCGGTTGCATCACCGGCATCCCATAGGAGAACCGCTCACCAATGCGTTTGGCATAGGCCGGCGCCTTGCGCGCCCGCAGCCACAGCCGAATCGCTACCAACGGCAGCCCAAGGTAAAACAGCGCGGTATAAAGAGTTCTATTCATGGCGGCGGAGTTTATCGGTTTTTTCGCCGATCGCCTGCAAGTGCACGGCAAAACGTTCCGCCAGCCAGCGAGCCGCCGGACCGAGGGGCTCATCGCGGCGCCAGACCAGTTCCACCACCAACGCCGGCGGGGTCCACTCGCTGCTCAACTCGACCATTTGCCCCTGATAGGTCGGGTACTGCACCACGTGGCGCGGCAGCCAGGCCCAGCCGAGGCCGCGCACCAGCCATTCCGCCATCACGTAAAAGCTGTCGGCCCGCCAGACTTGCGGGCTGGCCGGCTCGCTGCCGGGATAGAGGCTGGACTGGGTCGACATCAGCAGCTGGCGATGCCGGGCCAGCGCCTGGCGATCAACCTGGACCTGCTTCGCCAGCGGATGGTCGACGCCGCACACGGTGACCATTTCCACGCTGCCAAGCACTCGGCGCTCCAGCGCTTCGGGGATCTGGTCGTGAAAGAACAACAAACCCAGATCGGCACGACGCTCCACCAGTTTGCGCGCCACCTCGCCCTGGGCCGCACTGGTCAATTGCACCTCCAGGCTGGGAAAGCGCTCAGCCAGCGCTTCGAAACTTTCGATGACCGGCTGGTAAGGCATGGCCTCATCCTGAGCCAGACGCAGACGCGCCTCCTGCCCACGCATCATCGCCAGCGCCCGGCCATTGAGGCGCTCACATTGACGCAGCACTTCCCGCGCCTCTTCCAGCAAGGCGTTGCCGGCTTCGGTGAGTTTCGGCTGTCGGCCACTGCTGCGATCGAACAGGCTGACGCCCAGGTCTTCCTCCAGCAGCGCGATCGAACTGCTGACCGCCGACTGCGCCTTGCGCTGGTTCCGTGCCACGGCGGAAAACGAACGTTGCTCCGCCACGCTGACGAACAAGCGCAGCTGCTCCAGGTTCCATTGCATACTCATGCCCAAACCCATCTCAATAACAGATAGGTAATGACTTTACCGCATCTGACGAATCCCTAGAATGCCACCTCAGAAAGCAACACTTCATACGAGGATTGACCCATGACCGCTTACTACTACCTGGCCATTGCCATCTGCGCCGAAGTGATTGCCACTGTTTCGATGAAAGCGGTCAAAGGCTTCAGCACCCCACTGCCACTGGTGCTGGTGATCGTCGGTTACGGGATTGCCTTCTGGATGCTGACGCTGGTGGTGCGCAGCGTGCCGGTGGGCGTGGCTTACGCGGTCTGGGCCGGCATGGGGATCGTGATGGTCAGCGTGGCAGCGCTGTTTATCTACGGGCAGAAGCTGGATGTGCCGGCGATGCTGGGGATGGCGTTGATCGTGTTGGGCGTTGTGGTGATTCAGTTGTTCTCGAAAACTGCCGGGCATTAACTGCCGCCATAAGCTTCAAGTTATAAGCAACAAGAGGTCTTGCTTGCAGCTTATAGCTTGAAGCTTGAAACTTGCCGCTTCACTCAAACACTGAGGTCGCTGCATGCCATCCGTTATTTCCACCGACGTTCTGATTGTCGGCGCTGGTGTCGCCGGCCTCTGGCTGAATGCGCGCCTGCGCCGCCAGGGGTTTTCGACCGTGCTGGTGGAAAGCGCCAGTCTCGGTGGCGGGCAAAGCCTGAAGTCCCAGGGCATCATCCACGGCGGCGCCAAATACGCATTGCATGGCGCCCTGACCGGTGCTTCGGAGGCCATCGCCGACATGCCGCGCCGCTGGCGTGAGGCCCTGGCCGGCGACGGTGAGCTGGACCTGTCCGGCGTGCGCCTGCTGTCCGAAGCGCACTACCTGTGGTCCCCCGGCACCATCGCCGGCAACCTCACCAGTTTTTTCGCCAGCAAAGCCGTGCGCGGTCGTGTCGATCAGGTCAAGGGCGATCAACTGCCGCCCGCCCTTCAGGACAAACGTTTCAAGGGCAAAGTCTATCGCCTGGCGGAATTGGTGATCGATGTGCCGAGCCTGATCCAGCGCCTGGCCGATCTGGCAGGTGACGGCCTACTCGCCGGCCAAAAGGTCGAGCCACTGCTTGAAGGTGGCGTGCTGGTCGGCCTAAAGGTGGACGAGCGCGAGATCCGCGCCCAACGCATCGTCTTGAGCGCCGGCGGCGGAACGGCTGCGCTGCTCGAAGCGCTGGGCCTGAGCCAGCCGGCCATGCAGCGGCGGCCGTTGCACATGATCATCGCCAAGGGCCCGAGCCTCAAACCGCTGTATGCCCACTGCCTGGGCGGCGGCACCAAACCGCGCCTTACCGTCACCACGCACCCGGCCGCCGATGGCCAGTGGGTCTGGTATCTGGGCGGCGATATCGCCGAAACCGAAGGCGTCAACCGTGAGCCTGCGGAGCAAATCGCCACTGCGCAGAAAGAACTCGCCCAGTTGCTGCCATGGATCGACCTGAGCACCGCGCAATGGGCCACCTTGCGTGTGGATCGCGCCGAACCGCTGCAATCGGGCCTGACCCGCCCTGATAACGCGTTTCTCGCCGAGGAGGGCCGGCTGCTGGTGGGCTGGCCTACCAAACTGGCGTTGGCGCCGGACTTCGCCGACCGGGTGATTGCGAGCCTTGCCCGCGATGGCATTCAACCGGGCCCAGTGGCGCCACTCCCCGAATTGCCAAAGCCGCCGATGGGCGTCCCGGCGTGGGAGCAATTGCTGCCATGAGCCAACCCACCCTGCATGACTTGCATCGCCCCCTGGGCAGCACCGGCCTGCTGGTGTCGCCGCTGGGCCTGGGTACGGTGAAACTCGGCCGCGATCAAGGGGTGAAATACCCCAATGGCTTTCAGATCCCTGACGACGACGAAGCGCGCATGCTGCTCAAGCTGACTCGCGACCTGGGCATCAACCTGATCGACACCGCTCCGGCCTACGGTCGCAGCGAGGAGCGCCTCGGCCCTTTACTGCGCGGTCAGCGTCAGGATTGGGTGATTGTCAGCAAGGTTGGTGAAGAATTCGCCGACGGCCTGTCGCGGCATGACTTCAGCGCAGCGCACACCCGATTCTCGGTCGAACGCAGCCTGCAGCGCCTTGAAACGGATTTTATCGACCTGGTGCTGGTGCATTCCGATGGCAATGACCTGGCGATCCTCAACGACTGCGAAGTCTATGCGACCCTCGCCGAACTCAAGGCCGAGGGCAAGATTCGCGGGTTCGGCTTTTCCGGCAAAACCGTCGACGGCGGTTTGAAGGCCCTGGAGCAAGGTGATTGCGCGATGGTCACCTACAATCTGAACGAGCAAACCGAAAAGGCTGTCATTGACTATGCTGCTGCTCACGGCAAAGCCATTCTGGTCAAAAAAGCCCTCGCCAGCGGTCATGTATGCCTGAGCCCGGGCGTGGACCCGGTGCGCGCCAGTTTCGAATTGTTGTTTGAACATCCGGGTGTTGCCAGTGCTATTGTCGGGACCATCAATCCGCTGCACCTCGCCCACAACGTCGCGACCGTTGCCCAGGTCCTACGTAGCAACTGACGCCGCCCACGCGGCCTTAAGCAGGAGCCGACATGCCGCGTACGCTCATAAGAAAGAACCCGAGCAACTTCAAGACCCTGCCGTTATACGTCGAAGCGACTCCCGAAGGCCTGAGCTATCAGAGTGTCGGGAGGCCGCTGAATTTCTCCCAGATCCTGCAGCGTCGCCGTCCGGTGACGGTCGCCGACACGGAGCGCTTTTCACTTGAACTGGCCAATCTCGGCGTTTCGGTACGCCTGACGCTGCACTGGCAGAATCGCGATTACTGGGTGCTGGTGCGTCAACGTCGCCAGGACCGCGGCGACGTGGTGCTCAAGCTGATCTCCGGTTATGTCCCGGCCCACGAGCTGAACCTGCCGTTGCACACCGCCATCCAGGAGATTGCCGAGGAATGCCTGCTGGAAACGCCGGAAGGCTGGCTCGGCGGACGCTTCAACGACACCTGGCTGCCGGCGCCCTACTCGTCGGCCCTGCACTACCGCGAGGCCTTGCCGTTTCGCCTGACGCCGCTGTCCGGCTCGGCTCGGCCGGTGCGTTGCGCCAACCTGCAGTTGATCGAACGACCGCGCGCCTACGTGCATCTGCCGACGGCGTCGCTGCAATTGATCTACGACTTGCGCCTGGACGTGCCCAAGGAAGCCAAATCCTTGAGTTTGTTTCATGTTGATGAACGGCTGGAAGGCGATCAACTGGTCGCCCGACTCGATCGCAAGCGTCCCGATTTGTACCTGATGCCGCTTGAAGATGGAGTACCGGTTCCCGAGCTGTTTACACTTAAAAGCGGCTCGCTGATGCCGGCCAGCACTCGCGGGCTCTACCTGGCAGAGAGTTTTGCGACCCAGGAAGGCTGGATTGTTCGCGAAGAACGCATCCGCTGGAAGGACTGGCTCACGCAGCAAGGACTTGGCCTACCCCAAAAGCAGCGACAAGGGCTCAAGCAGATGAGTGCCAAGGCTTTGGGACTGATCCGGCTGGTAAAGGGTAGCCTGAATAAGTAAGGGAAAAACAACTACAGAAATGTGATCAAACGCCCCGCTGATGGACTGAATCCAGTTCTAGCGCTGCTTATCCCTGAAGGTGCGTAGCCGTGCAAAAAAATGGAAATAACGATTTTCACGCTTGCCCATGTTGCGCTTGGGAGAGAAAGATTCTTCAGCAAACGCACCATTGATCCGCACGCGCGAAGCCGTGGTATCCACCGTACAAACCTTGGCTCCTGCCTGCTGCAGTACGAATTTGAGCAGGCGTTCTGAATGCAGCTTGCGCCCGGTCGCCGTACAGAAATCGAAGATACGCTCAATCCTCTTGCCATAGGCAACGTAAGTATCACGCCCACAAATGGCGAAACGATCATTCAATCCGCCCCACCACTGCCAATCCGGAATGTAAATATTACGCCGCCTGGCTTCCGGGTGCTTGAACACATAAGCGGGAAGTGGGGTGTGATAGAAAATGTCCGGCCGCACAAATACCACGAAGTCAGGATTGAACGACTCCATCATCGTGGTGACAGCGTGCAGCGAATTCAATTGATAGATCAGGTTGCGCAGTGACGCAAAGTCATCAGCCCAGGTGTCGCCAAGCGCTTTGACTCGATCAAAATCCCAACGATCCAGTACGCCGTCCGTTGAAGCCAGCAGGCCCGTCATCGATTCGAAGACCTGATAATTATCAGCCTTCAGTTCACCCCGCTCACCTGAGCGCGAGTTTTGCACTTCGTCAATTTTGTAGAGGTGGTAAAAGCACTTTACGTTGCTGTCCGGAGGAAGCTGCGCAAGGACATTTTCTTCAATGGAGGGAAAACAGATTTGCGAGTTTCTTGGAATACCGAAAAATGCGACTGCAATGTTCAACACTCACCAACACCTTTGAAAATTAATGTGAGCCCGCTTTTCACCCCCCTGCCTGCAACCATATACGACGCAACTTTCATTTGCGACGAAGCAGTACTTGCCACCAGGGGCGACGCTGTAATGGAACGACGGTGACGTTCGACTTTTCCAGCCAATCCCGCTCATAAGCCCACGCATGACCGCCCCAGAGTTTTCCTGCTTCATTGGAAAAACCTAATGTCATGAGCTGATAGGTATAACCAGCATGACCGCGTAACCAATCGAACAACACCAGGGCATTGAAGCCGGTGGAAGGGCCGACATAACGTTTTCCTCCCGGTCGGTCCACCGGGTAGTTCCACAGCGCCGGCAATGGAATCCGCTCCCAGTAGAGGGCCACTCGCGGCAAGGGACAGATCTGCGCAGTACACCCCACCAGCATCGTGAAACAACGCTCACCCGACTGTTCGAAAAGCCGCTGCACCCGAGGCCCATAAGGAAGGCCGAAAAAGTAGGCGTCTGGTGCATTGAACCCATGAACGAACACATTGACGCTTTGCGCAGATAGCAGCGGTGCCGGAATGCAGTTATTGAAGCTGACCAAGATGTCATCGGCACCGATGTTCAGCGCCTGAAAGTCCGTCGCAGTAATGGCCGGATTGTTGGCGATCAGCACTACGCGGGCCGCTCGGCCCAGGCAATCCTTGAGCGGCTGCGGCATGCCATCGGCAACAATTTGATGACCACCGGGCAGTGCGTCCAGCATCATTTCCTTACCGGCTTCAGGCGTTTGAAGCTGCATCATTTATCCCTGAACCTTCATCCTGTAGCGTAGATTTACCCACAGGCGAGTGAATGCAGAAGGCGGTGTCCATTCGCGCATTTCACGCTGGATTTCGGTAGCCAGGGTTTGACCCACACGGGCAAATGAGTAGCGGCTTTGCGCAAACTCTTGTCCGTTGCGAGCAATGCGTTGCGCGAGTAATGGGTCGCTCTGCAGCAACTTGATCTTCTCCACAGCCTCATCTTCGCTGCGATAAAACACCGTGTTGTGCATATCCTCAAAGCCGAGCAACTCGTCCTCTTCCCCCTGACTCCAGGCCAGCAGCACGCAACCACAGGCCATCGCTTCAAAATTCTTGATCATGAATTCATTCATGCCGATGTCGGCGCTGACAAAAATCTTGATGCGATTGAGCGTTTCCAGATACTCGGCACCTGACTTGGTTCGGGTCACGAGCATGCCAGTACGCTTTGAAAGCGACTCTAGGAGCGCCTTGCGCTGAGAGTACTCAGTACTTTTCAGGCTTCCCAGAAAGCCGATGGGGATGTCTCTTTCAATGCCGGTATTGCGCAGCATCTGTTCGTCATAGCCTTTTGAAACGAACACTGCGTCAATATTCTCTGCCTGCATTTGACGCGCAAGGACCGCTCCCGATACCAGCGCACGGCAGCTCGGCAAACGACTGTACAGACGTGAGTACACATGGCGGTACTTGCTGGCGGGCATGTAGTTCTGATAAGCGTCGTGCTCAAGAAAGACCAA
This sequence comes from Pseudomonas fluorescens group sp. PF-1, assembly GCF_054481335.1. Lineage (NCBI taxonomy): Bacteria > Pseudomonadati > Pseudomonadota > Gammaproteobacteria > Pseudomonadales > Pseudomonadaceae > Pseudomonas > Pseudomonas fluorescens group sp. PF-1. The sequence continues at coordinate 820,519 of NZ_JBTMNG010000002.1, read as the reverse complement.
ACCTCGAATACACTTCAACACCCTGAGTTGTCGGGTGAGGCGCTTGACCCTGGAGAAAATCACCACCCGGTCGAAGTTTTGATACTCGACAGAAGCAAGGAACGGCCCCAGGTTCATCTGCTGTTGTTTACTCAGACGATAGACGATGCATTCATCGCAGTGTCGTTGAACGATTTCGTACAACCGATCCAGAATGACTCGCTGTTCGTCCATTACCAGGAGCATGACTTTCATATAGCTATTTACCACGCGTCAATTGCAGGCAAGCGCATCAGGTTCAAACCAAAAAACACCTGCCGAACCGTTAAATCCTTGTGGCAGAACCCGCTGACGCGCAGTACATAATCTGAAAAAATCACGAATCAACGGCTGCGAATCTTCTCGACAATCGCGGTAGTGGAGCTGTTTTCCACCAGCCCCAGCACTTTCACGGTGCCGCCGTAAGCCGCCACGATGTCCGCGCCTACCACTTGGTCAATCCCGTAGTCCCCACCCTTGACCAGCACATCAGGTTTGACTTCGCGCAGCAGGTTTTCCGGCGTGCCTTCCGGGAAACTGATCACCCAGTCAACAGCCCCCAGCCCCGCCAGTACCGCCATGCGTCGGTCAACACTGTTGATCGGACGACCCGGTCCCTTCAGGCGACTCACCGATGCGTCGTCGTTGACCGCGACGATCAGGCGATCACCCTGGGCCCGCGCCTGTTCCAGATACGTCACATGACCAGCATGCAGGATGTCGAAGCAGCCGTTGGTGAACACGATTTTCTCGTTGTGCGCACGGGCGTCGTCAACGGCGAGCAACAACTGCTCGAGACCAAGCACACCACGCTCGGAACCTTCTTCACGCTGAATGGCGCGGCGCAGTTCCGGTGCGCTAATGGCCGCCGTACCCAGCTTGCCGACCACGATGCCCGCGGCCAGGTTGGCCAGGGCTACCGCATGGGGTAACTCCTCACCGGCAGCAATGGCCGCCGCCAGGGTGGAAATCACTGTGTCGCCAGCACCGGTCACGTCAAACACTTCACGGGCACGGGCCGGCAGGTGCAGCGCCGGATGATCCGGACGCAGCAGGGTCATGCCATGCTCGCCACGGGTCACCAGCAAGGCGCCGAGCTCGAGATCGTGCATCAGCTTCGCGCCCTTGCTCACCAGCTCGTGCTCATCGGCGCAGCCACCGACGATGGTTTCGAACTCGCTGAGGTTCGGCGTGATCAGGCTCGCACCCCGGTAAATCGAGAAATCCTTGCCCTTGGGATCAGCCAGCACCGGAATGCCACGGGCACGGGCCGCCTGGATCAGCACCTGATGATTCTTCAGCGCGCCTTTGCCGTAGTCGGACAGCACCAGCACCTTGATGCCTTCGAGCAATTCGTCGACTTGCACCGCCAGCGCCATGGCGTCGGTGGCGAACGGCTCTTCGAAATCGATACGCAGCAACTGCTGATGACGGCTCATGACCCGCAGCTTGACGATGGTCGGCTGGTGCGCGATACGCTGGAACAGCGCCCGCACACCTGCGCCCTTGAGGCTATTGACCAGGCTGTCGGCGGCTTCATCGTCGCCCGTCACGCCAACCAGCGAGGCCGGAGCGCCGAGCGCGGCAATGTTCAACGCAACGTTGGCGGCACCGCCCGGGCGGTCCTCAATGTTCTCGACCTTGACGACCGGTACGGGTGCCTCAGGGGAAATCCGTGAGGTGCCACCATGCCAGTAACGGTCGAGCATGACATCGCCGACCACCAAGACAGGGGCTTGATCGAATCGCGGCATGGACAACTTCATGGAGCAACCCACATACAAAATGAACAGGGGCGCGATATTAACACAGGGGCAAGCGCCGTCCGCTTCATTCTGAAACGTCGCGTACCCAGAACAATTCATGGCGCCGGACGGCCTTGCGGAAAAACTCGTTACTGCCCGTGACTGGCCAGCGCCGGCACGCCAAAACCTGCTGAATCCAGCGTCGCAATTGCCGTTTGAATACCGGCGCCCCTTGCAGGTCATGCTCCATCGCCAGGGCCATCGCTTTGTCCAATTGCACATCCCGGGACAGCAGCGGACTCCACAGCCTGTCGGCGGGCAGCGGCTCTACGGCGGGAGGCAAAGCGATGCCAGCCCCGGCAGGCCCCATTGGCCAGCGATCATTGTCATGCAGGTGGTTGGCGTACATCAGCAAAGTCTTCGGCTTCCAGGCGCTGGCAGCGATTGCCTCAAGAACAGCGCGAGTGGAGGCAACATGATCACCATGAGGGTCCAGTTCAGGATGGGGCGTCACGATCACCTCCGGGCGAAAGTGCTCCAGCAATGATTTCAGGTCGGCAACCAGGTTTTGCCAGGTCGGCGCACCGTCGACATCGGCGGGCAAACGCAACGAGTTGTGCCGACGCATACTTCGCACGTCACTTTCGCCGGACTCGCGCGAACCAAAAGCCTTGGCCGGGTCCTGGGCCATCAAGGGCAATTGCAGGCAGTAATAGCCCAGCTGCACACAATGATTGACGGGCACCCCGCCCCAAAGGGGAATGGCCTGACTGTCCCAACTACGCAGACGCCCTTTCAATCGAGCGGCTTGAGCCGGGCTCAGGCCCAGGCGCTGATAGGTATCGGCTTCGATCTCACCTTGGGTCAGCGTGACGATGCTGACCTCTTCGGCGCGACTGTAAAGACCGAATGCCGCCAGCTCAGCGTCGTCGGCGTGCGGCGCCATGACCATCACGCGCTGGCGAGCATAATCGGGATTGACCATGACCCACAGCTTGCCCTTGGCAGCCATGGAGCAATAACGCCCCCTGATCGTCAGCGAGTTCTCCCCAAGCGCATCGCCTTGCCCTGAAACGTTGAGGAAACGCCGCCCTTTGACGCCACGCTCGAAGTCCTGGCGGTCATCACCGACCTCGATGTACGGATCAAGCCAGCGCCCCAGCCAGGAGCTCTTCAACTCAAGTTCGAGAATGAGCGTCTCACCCTCGGCCAACGGCTCGCCCAAACTCACAACGCCGTTCTCCACGCTCACCTTCTGACACGGCGTACCTGGCGGGAACTCGTATTGATAGTCGTCACTGGCCCGATAAAACAGATGATCGGCAAACCATGCCTCGTGCGCCACCCAAGACAGGGCAAGCAGGAGCGGCACTAACCACCATTTCAGCGAGAAACCGATGACCGCCAGCGACAGCAGAAAAACGACGAGAAACAGACGCTTGTTGCGTCGATGTGCCTTGAGAAGCCGTTGCTTACGGGTGCTCATGAATTCAGACCTGATAGACCGGCACAGTATGACACCAGCGATCCTTGTACTCGCGGTCTGCACGACCGAATGAATAACGTAAAGTCTTGCCCAGTGCCTGTGCATGCGCCCAGGCCTGCTGCGTATTGACGAAGCTCAGCACACTGCCGGGGCTGAACTCACGACTCTGGGGGTCCACACCGCCGTTGATGTACTCCAGCGAAACCCACTGCGGCGCTTCGACGCGATAAAGAATCTGGATGGCAACAGGTGCCGAGTCCAGCATCACCACCGAGCCGGTCATGAACTCACGTAGCAAAGTGAAGACCTCTATCAAACCTGCCTTGCCGGGAACGGAAAATCCCCAGCGACGCTCAAACAAGTCGCTGTACGCTGCCGCCTGCTCCTGAGGCGTCAGCTCCGCCATCGGGATCAATGCGCCACCGGCCTCTTCCAGGAGGCGTTGTTCTCGACGCTGGTTGTAGCGAAACTTCTTCGAGTAGTCCTCCGGCGCTCGCGCCAGGGCGAGCCCCTCAGGTTGCGCACGCAATGTGCTGATCTGTTCGGCATTGAGCTGCGAGACATAAGCCATTCGCTGACGCACCGGCACCATAACGTCCGGGGCAATCGGCAGAATGATCTCCGCGTTACCCATGTCGAGCAGCCCGCGCTTGCCCTCTCGCTTGAGCACTTCCTTGGACAAGGCAACATGACGCCCCCAACAGGCAACAGCTGCCACGACTGCTCCGTCGACGAGCCAGCCCAGATAATGCAACTCGACGCCAACGAACCCGGACAAACGTTCAACCACCACCGGGTGGGTAGCAAAACTACCGCCAAAACGCTGCCACGCCTGCTCATAGGTTTCACGGTCGATTTCGGTCCAGCCACGCTCACGCCAGCCGCGAAACATCGTCAGCATATGTCGGTCGCATGTGTCGGTTGTGGCTCATCTCCTTCCTGGAACTCTTTGGCATGCAAGCGGGAATAATAGCCATTGAGTTCCAGAAGCTGCGCATGTGTACCGCGCTCGACGATTCGACCGTTATCCATGACCAGAATCAGATCGGACCTTTCGATGGTGCTCAAGCGGTGAGCAATCACCAGCGTCGTGCGGTTCTTGACCACGTGATCCAGGGCTGCCTGGATATGTCGCTCGGACTCGGTGTCCAGGGCCGAAGTCGCCTCGTCCAGGATCAACAACGGTGCGTCCTTGAGCAGCGCTCGAGCAATGGCGATGCGTTGACGTTGGCCGCCGGACAGCAAGACACCATTTTCACCGACTATCGTTTCGTAGCCATGCGGCATCTTGGCGATGAACTCGTCGGCATAGGCCTCGGTCGCCGCCTTCTTGACCTCTTCAAGCGGCACACCTGCCAGATCGCCATAGGCGATATTGTTGGCAACAGTGTCGTTGAACAAGGTGACTTGCTGGGTCACCAAGGCAATTTGCCGACGCAGGCTGCGTAACGTGAAATCCTCAATCTTCACATTATCGAGCAAAATCTGGCCCTGTTCGTGCTGATAAAAGCGTGGAATCAGACCGGCCAGGGTGGATTTGCCACTGCCTGAACGCCCGACCAAAGCGACCATCTGACCAGGCTCGACAGTGAAACTGATGTCATCCAGAACCTGTTTGTCGCTGTTGGGGTAACTGAAGCTGAGATTGCGCACTTCCAGACGCCCCTCGAGACGATCACGCTCAACGGTGCCCTGATCAACCTCTGCAGGCTCATCCAGTTGCTCGAAAATGCTCTCGGCACCGGCCACACCTTTCTGGATGGTCGAGCTGACTTCCGAAAGCTGGCGAATTGGCTTGGGCAGCAAACCCGCCATGGTGATGTAGGCCACCAGCTCGCCAGGAGACGAATCGCCACGCAGGTACAACACCAGGAACATGACCACGGCCATGGCGCTATAGGTCACCAGCTGGAGCACCGGCGTGTAAACCGCGCCTGTCTTGGTCATCGTCAGTTGCTTATCGGTATTGCTCTGGCTGGCCTCTAAAAAGCGCTTCTTTTCATAGATTTCGCCACCGAAGCTGCGCACCACGCGATAACCATGGATAGTCTCGGATGCAACGTGGGTGACATTGCCCATCGACAACTGGATCTTTTTGCTTTGCTTGCGGAATTTGCGGCTGGTGCTGTTCACCATCATGCCGATCACCGGCAAGATGGCCACCATGACAAGCGTGAGCTTCCAGTTCATCCACAACAGGGTGCAGAACAGAAAAATCACGGTCATGCCTTCGCGAATAACCACCTTGATCGCATCGGTCGCAGCACCGGTCACCATCGTCACGTTAAAGGTGATGCGGGAAATCAGGTGGCCGGAGTTGTTCTTGTCAAAGTAACCATTGGGCAGGTCCAGCAACTTGTTGAACAGAACCACCCGTAGATCATGCACAAGCCCAAGGGAAACCCGCGCGAGAAAGAAGTTTCCCAGATATGAACCAATCCCCTGCCAGATCGCGATCGCGATAATCATCAGCGGCACACTTTCCAGCAACTGCAACTTACCCAGATAAGGATTGCCCGGAAACAGGCTGATCTCGGGATTGGCCAGGCCGTCAACGAAATACTTGAGGATATAGGCGAGCATCGGCTGGGTCGATGCGAAGATCAAAAAACCCACGATACTCAGCATGAACATGCCGACATAAGGCCGAACGTAAGTCAAAAGACGGAAATAGATCGCCAGCGTGGACTGGGCTTTCGGTTCAGGATTGCTCATGGTAATCCGCACAAATCAGTAAGGTGCCGATGATATCACACGCCCCAACGGCCCCAATAAACATGACAGGAAGCCACCTCCCGACCAAGTCGGTTAAGATAACCGCCTAATGATTGGGAGTCAGGCATGCAAGCGATTGATCACAGCACCTACGAGGCACTGCGCAAAGGTGCACACGTACTGGAAGCTGATGGTTCCGGCGACAAGGTACTCAGGCTGACTGACGGAAAGATGCTCAAACTGTTCCGTCGCAAGCGATTGCTCAGTTCGGCCCTGCTCTTTCCTTATGCTCAACGCTTCGCAGACAACACTCGGGCCTTGAAGCAACGCGGCATTCTCTGCCCGACAGTTGTTGCGGTGTACCGCATCCCCAGCATTCAACGAGACTGCGTGCATTACAGCCCCCTGGAAGGCACGACAGTTCGTCAACTGCACAATAGCACCGAAGAGGCTGATGCATTGAGGTTCCAGCTCGGAGGCTTCATCGCCCAACTGCATGAAAAGGGCGTGTACTTTCGATCGCTGCACTTTGGCAATGTGGTTCTGACCCCGGAGAAAACGCTGGGCCTGATCGATATTGCTGACTTGCACTGTCAGAAACGCGCCATGAGCAACAGCAAACGCCTGCGCAACTTTGTTCACCTGCTGCGCTACAAGGAAGACCGGCAGTGGTTGCTGGGCCAAGACGCTGGCACCACCTTTCTTGAAGGCTACCGCCAAGCCCTGCCAAGCCAGCAGCAGGCTCCACTCATCAAGCGCCTGCGCCTGTTGATCGGTTAAGCCTTACCGGCCTATAACCAACACCGTGGCGCCCTTTCGATTGGCGAAATGGGCCAAGATCCGCAGATTGTGCTCCGCCAGCCATGCACTCAGCCATGGCTCGCCTTCCTTCGCATCAATGAGAAAGTACCGGTACTCCCCGGCATGCTGCGCAGACATGGCCTCCTCACGCGTCAGCAGCGGGAGAACGTAACCACGCCCAGCGTAATAGCTGATGCGTCCATCCTCAAAGTAGGCTGACTCACCAGGCTCAACATGGGCAGCCATCCAGTGTCCCGCCTCGATGTAATGGGTTTTACCGGCGCCGAAGGAAAGGACGTTGGACAGCATCACCAAAAGCCCCAGCACCACCAGCGCTTTGCACCCGCGAGGAAACTGACGGGCAAAAGCCGACAACCCCATCGCCAACACGGGCACAAACAGCAAATTCAAGAAGCTCACATAGCGCGTGTTCATGAACTGCTCCTTGATAAAGAACAGAACCAACACCACCGCGTACAGCAAGGCCGCCCAGGCAAACGGACGATAGTCACGCCAATAGACGCTCAAAGCACCCCAATTGCGTCGCAGCACGAAAGGAACAGCAAAAGGCCCCATCAGCTTCACAAAGCTGATCGACAGGGACGCCAGAATGCCAAAGAAAATTATTCGCCCCGCTTCGTCCCGCGAGTACTTGTTGACCAGTGAGTTGCCAAACTGCTCAGACAACATCTGGAATGACGCGAACACGTTACGAGGGGTGATCATATCCAGATAGAGCAACAGGCGCGGAGCCAAAAACGCACCTGACACCAAGGCAGCGAACAACCCGATCACAGGCAAAAGAGCGAACTGCATGAACCGCGAGCGATGCGTGGGCGACCATAGATTCGGCAGCTGCCACAGACCCAGCGCAAGGAACAACAGCACCGCCTCAAGACGAAAGAAAAGCCCCGCCACAATGGCCAGGTGAATGAGCGCCGCACGCAGCCAACCGCCACGGTCCTGCCATCGAAGCGTGAGCCAGAGCGCCAGCGTGCAGAAAAACCAGAAACCGTATTCGCGGATGATGTCATTTCGAAAGCTATTGACCGCAGGCATCGCCAGGACCACCAGGCAGGCCCAACGAGTGGTATCCGGGGAGCGCCGACGAACACAATCGACCATCAATGCGCAGGTGCCGGCGAGAAACAGACCGCACCAAAGATAGGCGCTCAACTCCAATGGCAAGCGCAGGACGAGGTGGGTACCGGCCAGCAAAAAAGAAAACCACGGCCAGTCGAAATTCTTCCAGGCGACACTCGGCCCGTGCTCCGAAACTTGCTGGGCAATATCGATGTATAACGCGGCATCACGCCCCACCGTCGCAGTGCCCATCACCGCAATCAGGGACAACAGCAAACTGCTCCAGAACGCCAGTCGAACCGGGTATTTATCAACAATCCGGGCGACATAAGCCCCCACTCTACCATCCCTGCCCATTACCCAACCCCTCACAACACGAGCAAAGTACGCCGCCAATCCAACGCCCGCAGAAGTAATGATGTCAGGCGATCAACCCCATCACTTCGTCCAATCATTGGCAATGAGACCAAATGAGACAAATAAAAAAACGGTGCACACTGTATCATCACCGCCGCCCATTCAGCGAAACAGCAGACGTAAAGCCTTGCGGGTGTAGGACCAGCGAGCGAACGTTCGCCAGTCGGAGCGCAGAGCCTGAAAGTAGAATTTCCTGGCCAGCTTATATTCGCGCCGGGAGTAGCAATCGCGAAACAATGACAGATAACGCTGCGCCAGAAACGCTTGGCGCAAGTCATGCAAGTCTTCAGGCATACGCTGACTGGAAAAAACGTCGTTGATCATTTCCGTACCCGCGGCAAGGCTTTGGGTCAGATCGTTGCGCATGCTGTCGTCATGCTTGTGAATGAGCGCCAAAGGCTGATTCAGCACACTGCAGGGGTAGCGAGCGAACACTTGGGCGAACACTGGAATGTCTTCAACGTTTCGCAAGTGTTCGGGATAATTTCCCGCGACGAAAACATCCCGATGCATCGCACAGGCGCCATTGGAAACCGATATGCTCTTGTACAGCAGATAGCCTTGCACCCGCTGCCGAGCCGTATCCGGTAAAGGCCTCACAACATGCAGGCTGCGTTTGCCATCAGCGAACACCGACCAGTGCCCACCAATGACCATCCGGCTTTGCGGATTGCTGGCGATGTGTTGAGTCAATGCAGCCAGCGCCCCCGGAGCCATCTCATCGTCTGCATCGAGAAAAATCAGATAGCGCCCGCTGGTCTCCTTGATCCCGCGGTTGCGAACAGAAGACGCGCCACCATTGGCTTTGCGCAAGGCACGAAAGCGCCCCGGGTGGTCGCGAAGAAGCCTCTCCAAGACCTGTGGCGTTTCATCGGTCGAACCATCATCGATAACCAACAAATCCGCGGCAGCCTCATGCAGCTGCGCCAGTACCGACTCCACTGCGCGTGGCAGGGTACGGGCGTAGTTGTAAGCAGGAATCACGATACTGATCAGTGTTTCAGTCAAGGCCGTACCCTTCAGCGCCCTCTTTGACCACCAGAATGTCTTCCATGATCAGGTACTGTAGATCGGAACCGAAGAACATGTTCAAGGCATCCGTCGGCGAGCAGATCATCGGTTCGCCGCGACGGTTGAGCGAGGTGTTCAGCGACACGCCGTTACCGGTCAACACTTCCAGCGACTTCATCATGTCGTAATAGCGCGGGTTGTATTCGCGCTTGAGCACCTGGGCACGGGAAGTGCCGTCTTCATGGACGACTTCCGGCACGCGGGTTTTCCACTCTTCAGCCACTTCGAAAGTGAAGGTCATGAACGGTGCAGGGTGATCGATCTTGATCATTTGCGGCGCCACGGTGTCGAGCATCGACGGGCAGAAAGGCCTCCAGCGCTCGCGGAACTTGATCTGGTGGTTGATGCGATCCGCCACACCCGGCACGCTCGGGCAACCGATGATCGAACGACCGCCCAACGCACGCGGACCGAACTCCATGCGCCCCTGGAACCACGCCACCGGGTTGCCATCGACCATGATTTTGGCGATCTGCTCCGGCATGTTGTCGAGCTTGCGCCATTTCGGCTTGTTCTCGTGACGGGCGCACGCGGCGATCACATCTTCGTTGCTGTACGACGGGCCGAGGTAGACGTGCTCCATCTTCTCGACCGGCACGCCACGGGCGTGGGACACATAGGCTGCGGCGCCGACCGCGGTGCCGGCGTCGCCGGACGCAGGCTGCACGAACAGCTCCTTGATATCGTCGCGAGCGATGATTTTCTGGTTCAGCTTGACGTTCAGCGCGCAGCCGCCAGCGAAGGCCAGCTTGCCGGTCTGCTTGAGCACGTCACCCAGGTAGTAGTCGATCATCTGCAGCGAGATTTTTTCGAACAGCGCTTGCATGCTCGCGGCGTAGTGGATGTAAGGCTCGTCGGCGATATCGCCTTCGCGCTTCGGACCCAGCCACTCGATCAGCTTCGGCGAGAAGTAGAAACCCTTGCCCTTCTCTTTATAGCGGCGCAGGCCGATGACGTTGGCGTAGTCGGTGTTGATCACCAGTTCGCCGTTTTCGAACGAGGCCAAGCGCGAGAAATCATACTTGCTGGCATCGCCATACGGCGCCATGCCCATGACCTTGAACTCACCGTCCAGCATCTCGAAACCGAGGAACTCGGTGATCGCGCCGTACAGGCCGCCGAGGGAGTCAGGATCGAAGAATTCCTTGATCTTGTGGATCTTGCCGTTTTCACCGTAACCGAAGAAGGTCGTGGCGTATTCGCCCTTGCCATCGATCCCCAGAATCGCGGTTTTCTCTTTGAAGCCAGAGCAATGGTAAGCGCTGGAAGCGTGGGCCAAGTGGTGCTCGACCGGCTCGATCTTGATTTTCTTCGGATCGAAGCCCAGCTGCTCAAGGCACCAGACGATCTTGTTGCGATAGCGCTTGTAGCGACGGTTGCCCATCAGGATCGCGTCGAGGGCGCGGTCCGGGGCGTACCAGTAACGCTTGGCGTAATGCCAGCGCGCCTTGCCGAACAGGCTGATGGGCGCGAACGGAATCGCCACCACGTCAACGTCGGAAGGCTTGATGCCGGCTTGTTCCAGGCAGAACTTCGCCGATTCGTAAGGCATGCGGTTCTTTGCATGTTTATCGCGCACAAAGCGCTCTTCTTCGGCAGCCGCGACTAGCTTGCCGTCGATATACAGGGCTGCGGAAGGATCATGGCTAAGGGCGCCGGACAGGCCAAGAATCGTCAATGCCACAGGGGTCTAGCCTCTTAAGTCTGCATGCAGGCGCAACGCGCCTCAAAAAATAATGCGCCCTCGCAAGCGGCGAGAGACAGCTAAAGGGCGGGATTATAGCTTAAAAGCAGCGGCAAGCACTCACAGCAGTGACCGCATCACTGATTATCCGCGTGCAGGCCGCCAGTAAATGCGGACATTGCCCTCCATGCCCTGCTGGTAAATCGTGTACGGCAACACAACGGTGTCCAGTACTCCCGACAGGGCAAGGTCCAGCAGAACGAATGGAACGAGGATACCCGTAGGATCGGGCGGCGCATTCAATACACAAAAATCGTAGGCCAACCCGCTGTAGACCCGAGGAATGGACTGGCAATAGGTTTTTTGCCTTCGAAGCCCCCGAGCCGCGTCTGCATCCTCCTGCAGCACCGTTGTGACGGTTCCGCAACCCACCAGCGTCAGTGCGATGGCACCCAATGCAACCGCCATTTTCATTGTCAAAATCTGCCCTCCGAGAACGTCAGGCAAACTAGCACCGTGGTCATTCAGGCCACAGTTCATGGCTTCTCAAGATCGCGTAGGACAATTCCCAGGGACTTGTCCCGGTTTATTGCTGGCTGTTCGGGCTTCCTCGACTGGCTTACGAAGGCGATTCAGTCAGCACTGACGATGTCTTTGGGCAAACGCTCATCGACGACTCGATAGAGGGCGCTGCTTTGCGGCCAGTTACGCATGAACCTCGCCCGATCCCGCGCATACGCAGGCGCGAAGCTGCCGAGCGAGCCGTGCTGACACATCGAATCCAGGTCGATCAGCGCCCAGCGATCCTGTTGCCAGAACAGGTTGTGCCCCTTGAAATCGCCATGACTGATGCGCGCTCGAATCAATTCGGCGAACAGGTGATCCAGCGCCAACAGCTCGGCCTCTGGAGCGTCGCCATTTTCAACGTAAGGCGCAAAACGCTCGATGATATCCGGCCCCGGCAGATATTCGGTGACCAGATAGGCACGGCTGCGCAGCCAGAAAAAACGCTTCTCCAGCAACGCCAGGGGTTTGGGCGTAGCGATGCCAAGGAACGCCAGGCGATTGCCTTCGCGCCAGGAATGCCAGGCACGACTCGGGCGCCAGAAGCGTTTGAGCCAATGGGCGAAACCCTTGATGTTATAGCGCTTGATGACCAGTGTACGACCGCCCGCCTCGACCTTGCCGACACTCGCCGCGCCGCCGGTCTTGTACAGATGGCCCTGATCGAGCAAGGCATCGGCCTGCGCCAGAACCGGCAGCATCGCCGCCTCTTCTTCGCGACGAATGGCCTGCAAACCGAATGCGCCCCGCCGGACACTGAACAGCGTGCAATCGCGACCGACCTTGATCAGGAAATCTTTGAGGCGCCAGCTGCGGACCTTGTCGATCTGTTTCTGCAAGGCCTCCATGGGCAAGGCATGCTCGCCGTTGCTCAACAGGTAATAGACCAGCAACTCCTCGATGTACGGCTCCATCGACTTGGGCAACTGGGCAAAAAACACCCCGAGGTTTTCCAGGACTTTCTGGCGCGACAATGGCTGGCCAGGCGTTTCGCTGCGAATCCCGGCGCCATCGATCAAATAGAGGCGATTGCCCTGGCGCAAGAGGTTGTCCAGGTGCAAGTCTTCCTGCCAAAGGCCCTTGCGGTGCATTTGCCCGATCGCGCCCAGCGCTTCTGCGAGGACGGCTGATTGCTCATCGGCCAGCATTGGCAGGTGTTCAACCCGTTTCCAGGCATCATCGAGGCTTTCGGCGCCCTCAAGAAAATCGAACAGCAGCCAACCGCCCTCGCCATCCTTGAGGCCATCGGCCAACAGCAGTGGCGTGGTCAGTCCTTGTTCGGCGAGTAGACGAACGCCAGCCAGCTCTCGCTGAAAATGCCGCGCCGCCTTGCTGCCCACCAACAGCTTGGCCAATACCGGGCGTCCGCGCCAGATACCGGCGCCCACATAACGCTGCCCCGGTAAAACCCGTAACAGGCTCAGCAACTGCAAATCGGCCGGCCCGGCGGCATCGGCCAACGAGAGGCTAAGCGGCAGGCTCGGGTTGCGGCCAGCGTTTTTCAGCTCGGACAAACGCATCAGCGTTGCTCCTTGTGGTCGCGGCGCGCGGTCAGTCGCGCTGCCCAGCTATCGACCAGCGAACTGTCCTGCGCTTGATCCAGGTACGCGGCCAACAGCTCGCGTACCTGCGCTGCACTCCACACAGACGCCCGACGCAGCAACGGCTCCAGATCCTTGACCCGGTCACGCTGACCAAACAGCAACGGCCGGGTCTTTTCCAGGTCGATCAACTGGGCTTGATAGCCGTCACCGGTGGCCCGCAGAAATATGTGCTTGGGATAAAAACAGCCGTGCACCTGGCGCCGGCTGTGCACAAGCCGCGCCAATTGCCCGCAGGCCCGCAAGATGGCCAAGTGCTGCGCCTCGCTCAGGTCCGACCAGCGCTGCAACAGCGAATCCAGGTCATCCCAGCCATCCAGGGCACGTGTCAGCAGAATGGCCCGGACTTCGCCATTGGCTCTGCGCTGACCGAAGAACGCCGCTTCCAACGCTGGAATACCGAGCTTTTCGTAGCGGCTGATGTTGCGGAATTCGCGGGCGAAACTGGGCTCGCCAAAAGGCGCATGCAAAGTGCGCATCAGGTAGTTGCTCTGGCGCTTGAGGTAAAAACCATGACCTTCCAGGTTAAGTCGAAACACGCTGCTCCAGCCGCCAGGAACAGAGTTGGGCTCGTCCACGGCATCCAGCTGCCGGGTCCAGAGGGCGTCGAAAGTGCCGAGACCGTGGCGCTCAAGCAGCTCACGGTCTTCAGCCGCCAGGAAATCAGTCATTCACGCCCCTCGAAAAATCTCACCACGTGCCGGATCCGTTTTTTGTCGGCCGCATTGAGCCGGGTCCGTTGGCGGTATTGCAAGTAAAAGCGCAGGCGCTGGGTAGCCGACAAGTGATACTTGGCGACCTTGTCGAGACACGCCAGATCCTTGGTAATGCGGTACTTGAGCCAGAAACCGCGCCAAAAATCACCGTTGGGGCAATCGATCAGGAACAGCCTGGCCTGATCGTCGATCAGCAGGTTGCGCCATTTCAAATCGTTATGGGTAAAGCGGTGATCGTGCATGGTCCGGGTGTAGCCGGCCAACTGGCGGCTGACCGTGTCGACCCACGCACGGTCGGCCAGTTTCAGGTCGTGCCGATGGGCCAGCGCCGACAAGTCTTCGGTATGCGGCAGCTCGCGGGTGATCATCGCCCCTCGATCGTAAGCCGCGCCGCGCCGCTCCAGGCCCCACGCTATGACCTCGGCGGTGGGAATGCCCCATTTGGCGAAGCGCTTGAGGTTCTGCCATTCCATTTTCACCCTCGGCTTGCCGAGGTAGCGGCGCAGGCCTTTGCCTGCCCCGACATAGCGCTTGACGTAATAGTTGACGCCATTGCGCTGTACGCGGATGACCTCGGACAGCGGATCACGTGTCAGGCGTTCACCCTCAAGCGCAAACACTGCCTCCAGACTGCCGAAGTCGTCTGCCAGATCGCTGTATGCCGGTTCAAGTGTCCAGCCCGACATCAGAGCGCATCCCCGTAGCGCTGTTTGCGGTCGTAGAGTTTGTTGGCCTTGCCTTCGAGCCAGGCCAGCAGCGACGCTTCTTCGGCGAGGATCTGGCGCAGTGGCTGCTGGAAGTAACCCTTGAGGAAACGCAACTTGTCGCGCCGGGTCAATCCGATATCCAGCGCCGAAAAGTACAGCGCCGCCAGATCCTTGTTGCGCCAGCGCCGGGTGATCGCCGGGCGGGTCTGGGCGCGGTGCAGGTCGATCACCGAGAGCTTGAAGTCGTCTGCGGTGACCGGTTTGTCGGTGTGCAGCAGGAAGTGGCAGATGTAGCAATCGCGATGGTTGACCCCGGCGCGGTGCATCATGCCGGTCATGCGCGCCACTTCGGCGATCAGCGCACGCTTGAGTTTTGGCTCCGGCGGTTGTCTGACCCAATCGATGCTGAAATCTTCGAGGCTGACGGTCGGCGCCAGCTCTTCGGTGACGATGAACGAGTGCTGATCCGCCGGGTTGCTGCCCTTTTCGCCGTAAGCCACGGCGGTCATGGTCGGCACGCCGACTTCCTGCAGGCGCTGGATGGCTTTCCACTCCTGGCCCGCACCGAGTACCGGCAACTTGGCGGTGAGCAGGTTCTTGAAGATCTCACCCCAGCCGATGCCACGATGAATCTTCACGAAAAACCCGTTGCCGTCCACTTCAGTGCGCAGGGTACGGCGAGCTTCGAGCTCGCGGTACACCTCGCCCTGAAGCCCCTCGACTTCCGCGAACGGGTCGCGTCCAGCCCAAAGGCTCTTGAACGGTTCAGCCAGCATCAACTTCATTCAGCGTGCTCCGCCAGAATCACATCGGCCGCGTGCTGCGGCATGCTATAGAGGTCGGCCGTCTCGGCGAAGGCCACACCGTTGCGGCTCCAGGCCGCCCGTGCTTGAGCGTCGTTCAACATGCCCGTCAGATACTGCGTCAATTGCGCCTGCTCGAACGGTTCGTCCAGCACCAGGCCGGCATCGGCCTCGGCAATGTAATGGGCGTAACCGCACACCGCACTCACCAGCACCGGCAGCCCGGCCACCAGCGCTTCAAGCAGCACAGTGCCGGTGTTTTCGTTGTAGGCCGGGTGGATCAACACATCGGCCCCCAGCAGGAAACGCGGAATATCGCTGCGACCCTTGAGGAACGTCACGTTATCGCCGAGCCCCAACGTGGCGCTCTGCATCTGGAATAACTTGGGGTCGTCCTGGCCAATTACAAACAGCCGGGTACGTTTCTTCAGATCGGCAGGCAATGCGGCCAGGGCCTTGAGGCTGCGATCCACGCCTTTGGTCTTGAATCCGGAGCCGATCTGGACCAACAGCAGCTCATCATCCTTCAAGCTGAATTCGGCGCGGAAGCCGGCGCGGATTTCGTCCGCATTCGCCGGGCGGCGACGGTCCTGGGCGATGCCGGGAGGCAGCAGATGGAAGCGCTTGAGCGGCGTGTCGTAATGTTTGATGAACAACGGCTGCTGCACTTCGGAAATCATCAGCACTTCGGTCTTGGCATCCTTGGCGAACACCGCGCGCTCGTACTCGGCGAAGTGGCGATAGCGACCCCAGCGACGGTACAGCGCGTTGCGCAGATTTTGCGCTTTGTCTTCGAAGCAACCGTCGGCGGCGTAATAGACGTCCAGGCCCGGCATTTTGTTGAAGCCGATCAAGCGGTCGACCGGACGCTTGGCCAGGTCCGCTTCCATCCACTCGCTGAGTTTTTCGTTGCGCCGGTGGTTGAAGAACGCCTTGACCGGCGCGACCAGCACTTCAAAGCCCGGCGGCACTTCCCCCTCCCAGATCAACGTGTAGACGCGAATCTGGTGACCGCGCTTTTGGCACTCCAGGGCAATGCGCATGAAGTCACGCTGCAAGCCGCCAAAGGGGAAATATTTGTACAGGACAAATGCCAATTGCATCAGCGCAGCTCCTCAGCCAGTAACAACGTGCTCAGTCGGCTCGCGACACGCTCAGGATTCAGACGCGTGAAGCACAGCGGCCACTCGCGTTTCAGGTCGAACCGACGGGCATCTTCGGCCGTCGGTTGATAGGTGCATTTCTTTTGCAGGCACGGCGCGCAAGGGAAGTCGCTGGCCAGGTGAATCTGCGACTTGCCATAGGCCCCGGTCAGGCCCGGATTGGTCGGGCCGAACAGCGACAGCGTCGGCACATCCAGTGCAGCGGCCAGATGACCCAGGCCGGTGTCCACTGCCACGCAGCCTTGCGCGCCGGCCAACACTTTGCCAACACCGGCCAGATTCAGCCTGGGCAGCACTTCGACGTGCTTCATGTCTTTGGCGATGCGCTCGGCGCGGGCCTTCTCGACGGCATTGCCCCAAGGCAACTTCACCCCGACGCCCAGATACCCGACACGCTCGGCCAGCTCGCGCCAGTAGGCTTCGGGCCAGTGTTTGGTGTCCCAGGTGGTGCCGTGCAGAAACAGCACGTAAGGATTCTTGCGTGGCAATTCCACCAGGCGCTCGACGCTCAGACCGTAATCGCCCAAGCCCTTGGGCAGGTCATAGCCGAGAGCGATGGCGAATAACTGACGGACCCGCTCCACCGCGTGCTGACCACGGGCAACCGCCAGGCGCCGATCATAGAAACGCGCAGCGATCGGCTCGCGTGCCGAGCTTTTATCGAGGCCAGCCACCGGCGCCTTGACGTAACGGGTCAGCCAGGCGCTTTTCAGCAGGCCCTGGGCATCGATGACCAGATCGTATTTAGTCGCACGAACGCTTTGCTTGAAGCGCTTCCACTCCCCGCTCTTGATGGTCTGCCAGATGTTCTTGCGCCAGCGACGGATCGCCACCGGGATCACCTTGCCCACCGCCGGGTGCCAGGTGGGGATCTCGGCAAAACCCTCTTCCACCACCCAGTCGAACTTGATGCCGGGAATTGCCCGCGCAGCATCGGTCAATGCCGGTAACGCATGAATCACGTCGCCCAGCGATGAAGTCTTGATCAGCAGTACCCGCAAGCTATTGGACCTCGACCACAGTGCCCTGCAAACGCTGCAAAGCTTCGTTCACCGCTTGCGGCATGAGCTGGCGCAGGCAGTTGTAATGACCGAAGCGGCAGGTGCGGTCGAAGCAGGGACTGCATTCGATGCCCAGGCGCACGATCTCGACATGTTCGGCCAGCGGCGGCGTGAAACCCGGCGACGTCGAACCGTAGACCGCCACCAGGGGACGATTCAGCGCGGCGGCGACGTGCATCAGGCCGGAGTCGTTGGATACGACCGAATCGGCGCAGGACAGCAGATCGATGGCCTCGGCCAGTGAAGTGCCACCACTGAGGTTCACCGATTCTTCGCGCAAACCGGGAATCAGGCGCGAACGAATGTCCTCGCCCACGGCGTGATCGTTTTTCGAACCGAACAGCCAGACTTGCCAGCCTTCGCGGATCTTCGCTTCGGCGACCTTGGCGTAGTGCTCGGACGGCCAGCGCTTGGACTCGCCGAACTCGGCGCCCGGGCACAGCGCCAGCACCGGACGATCGAGGGCCAGACCGAACTTGGCCAGTGCCGCTTCGCGGGTCACCGGGTCGATCCGCAGGCTCGGCCGTGGGTAAGGCTTTGGCAATTCAACACCCGGCTCGTACGCCAGGGCCATGAAGCGCTCGATCATCAGCGGGTAACGTTCCTTGTCCAGCGTGCGCACGTCGTTGAGCAGGCCGTAACGGAACTCACCGCGCCAACCGGTGCGCTTGGGAATGCCGGCAAAGAACGGCACCAGCGCCGACTTCAGGGAGTTGGGCAACAGGATCGCCTGGTCGTACTGGTCGGCCAGGGATTTTCCGATACGCCGACGCGTCGCCAGCTCCAGCGCGCCGTGACCGAGCGGAAAGCTCAAGGCCTGGCGGACTTCGGGCATGCGCTCAAGAATCGGCCGGCTCCACTCGGGGGCCAGTACGTCGATTTCGCATTGCGGGTGGCGTTGTTTGAGACACTGAAACAGTGTCTGCGCCATCACCATGTCACCGACCCAACTGGGCCCAACGATCAGAATTTTCATGTGGTTTCCAAAAACGATCCGGGGAGGCTTATGCCTCCCCGCCTCGAAAATTCTACAGAACAACGCAAATCTACTGTAGGAGCGAGCCTGCTCGCGATGATCGTTAACGATAACGCGGCACGTCTGGCACCCCGCGGCGCTCTCAAGTTCATCGCGAGCAGGCTCGCTCCTACAGGGGAGATTGGCGTATCAAATCCCGCCTCAGCTTAGCCCCAGTTCTCGCCAGATCCGCATGACCTGTCGCCGTTCGTCCGCGAACTGGTCGCCGGGAATTACCCCCGGGTCCTTCTGCAAGGCCTGCCGGTGGGCGGCGGAGCGGTAAGCTTTATAGGCTTCACGCAACAGGCTGGCATCTTCGGCGGGCATCAGGCCTTCGTGCTCCAGCTCTTCCAGAATGCGGATATTGTCCGTCCAGCGCAGCAATGGCGGATGTGTTTCGGACCACGCCAGGGCCGCGTATTGCACCATAAATTCAATATCGACGATACCTCCGGCGTCCTGCTTGAGATCGAACGGCGCCGTGGCCTCGAAGGCATTTGCCCCGGTGCCGGCAGCAGTGCTCTTGCTGCCGAGGTTGTCGCGCATCTTGGCGCGCATCTCACTGACCTCCTGGCGCAAGGTCGGCAAATCACGCGCCTTGCCCAGGATCGACGCGCGAACCTGTTCAAACGCCCGACCAACATCCTCACTGCCCACGAGCACCCGAGCCCGAACCAATGCTTGATGCTCCCAGGTCCAGGCTTCATTTTCCTGATAGCGGGCAAAGGCCCCCAGCGAACTCACCAGCAACCCTGCCGCACCGGACGGTCGCAGGCGCATATCCACTTCATAGAGCTGGCCGGAGTTGGTCTGGGCCGTCAGCAAGTGAATGATCCGCTGCCCCAGGCGGGTAAAGAATTGTGCACCGTCGATAGGCTTCGGCCCGTCGGTTTCCGCTTGCGGATCGCCATCATGGATGAACACCAGATCCAGGTCCGAACCATGCCCCAACTCCAGGCCGCCGACCTTTCCATAACCGACAATGATGAAGCCAGGATCGCACAGGGTACCGTCTGTGCGCAGCGGCGTACCGTACTTGGCCACAGTTTGACGCCAGGCCAGGGCGAGCACTTGCTCCAGAATCGCTTCGGCGAGCCAGGTCAGGTAATCACTGACTTTCATCAGCGGCAGGCTGCCGGCGATTTCCGACGCGGCCACCCGCAAGCGGTGCGCCAGTTTGAAATGGCGCAAGGCTTCCATTTGCTGTTCGAGGTCGTCTTCGGGAATCCGCGTCAGGCGCTCGCGCAATTCGGCGGCCAGTTCCGGCGCCAGGGGCGGTTTGAACAGTCGGCCTTCGTTAAGCAGTTCGTCGAGCAGCAACGGGAAGCGGGTGATCTGTTCGGCGATCCACGGGCTCGCCGCGCACAGGGTCAGCAGGCGTCGCAAGGCGCCGGGGTTTTCGGTCAGCAGCACCAGATACGCCGAACGGCGAGCCACGGCTTCGACCAGTGGCAGCACCCGCTCCAGCACCAGGTCCGGGTTGGCGTGTTCCACGGCCTGAGCCAGCAAACGCGGGATAAACGCATCGAGGCGCTCACGTCCCAAACGCTGCATGGCGCGTAATTGCGGACTGCCGCGCAGGCTGGCCAGGGCCTTGAGCGCCTTGGGAGCGTCAGTGAAACCGCCCTCCTGCAACTGGCGACAGGCCGCCTCTTCATCCTGAGCTTCTTCCCAAAGCGGCAGCCACTCACCACCGACCACCACTTCACTTTCAGCATCGTCTTCGTCGGGATCGGCGATCACCTGGGCGAAGTGCCAGGCAATGCGGCCGCGCCAATACATCAGTTGCTCATGAAAAGCCGCCCAATCGGCGAAGCCCAACATAAAGGCAATGCGCGCCTGATCCTGTTCGCCGTCGGGCAGCATCTGCGTCTGGCGGTCGGCAATCGTCTGGATCGCATGTTCGGTGTATCGCAGGAATTCGTAGCCTTCGCGCAGCTCGCTGATCACCGCCGGCGGCAGATAACCCTGACCTTCCAGCGTGCTCAGCACCTTTAATAGTGGACGCTGTTGCAGGCTCAAGTCGCGGCCGCCATGGATCAACTGGAAAGCCTGGGCGATGAACTCGACTTCCCGGATGCCACCGGAGCCCAGCTTGATGTTGTCGGCCATGCCCTTGCGCCGCACTTCCTGCTGGATCAGCTGCTTCATGGTGCGCAGCGCTTCGATGGCCGAAAAGTCCAGATAACGCCGGTAAACGAAGGGGCGCAGCATCTCTTGCAGTTGCGCGCCGGCCACTTGATCGCCAGCCACCACCCGCGACTTGATCATCGCGTAGCGTTCCCAGTCGCGGCCCTGGTCCTGGTAGTACTGCTCCAACGCGTTGAAGCTCAGGACCAGGGCACCCGCCGAACCGTAAGGCCGCAGGCGCATGTCGACGCGGAACACAAAGCCGTCGACGGTCATCGGGTCCAGCGCCTTGATCAGGCGCTGGCCAAGACGGATGAAAAATTCCTGGTTATCCAGCGGACGTTTCACGCCAACGGTTTCGCCGCCTTCGGGGTAAGCGAAAATCAGGTCGATGTCCGACGACAGATTGAGTTCCACCGCACCGAGCTTGCCCATGCCCAGGACAACCATTTGCTGCGGCTGGCCACTGCGTCGACCGGTCGGCACGCCGAACTGCTGGCAATGGCGCGAGTACAGCCACTGATAGGCCTGGTCGATGCTGGCATCGGCCATGTCGGAAAGGTCGCGGCAGGTCTGCACCAGATCGGCCTGGCGGGTCAGGTCACGCCAGATAATCCGTACCTGATGACGCGCACGTTGACGGCGCAACGCGCGGCCGAGCTGATCATCGGTCTCGGCGGCGCTCACCGCCGCGGCAATCTGCGCGCACAACTCGCCGGGAGCGAAGCTGCGGTCGAGTTCGCCGGACCGCACCAGGTCCAGCAACATCAAAGGGTCACGAACACTCTGTTCAATCACGAAATCGCTGGCGGCGGTCACGCGGGCAAATTGCGCCCAGCGTTCAGGCGTCCAGGTGGACAGGCCATGGTCATCGTCCAAAGCACTGACGGCGGTACGAATCGACTGCTCTGCACGGGTGACAAACGGCAGCAGAATGGCGGGCAGTTCGGCGAGCGAAGGGAGGCTCATGGTCTATCCTTGATCGGCGTGTATTGGGCTGCATGTAGTGAATCTGGCAAACACACTACCTGGAGGAGTGTCGAACAAAAGTTAGAAATAGCTGAAAATTCTTTTTTTTTGGCAGCCAGCATCAAGCTTTCACCTTTTTCGGTTGGCAAAAGACCAACCTTAACGATTATTCTCACAACGCAGCCGGGGGCCACAAGCCGCTTATCTGTAGTTTTACTACTCGTATATACATTAACAAGGCTGAAATGCCGGATGATTTGTAGTAAAACTACACGCCGCCGGAACAACCTATCGGCAATCCAAGAATTCATAACGTCTGCCCACAAGGCCAGTCGCTAACTCAGGCAACCGATTCTGGTAGCCTTTCCGCCCTGGAGCAAGCCATGCAAGACCTCGATCCCGTCGAAACCCAGGAATGGCTGGACGCCCTGGAATCGGTTCTCGACAAAGAAGGCGAAGACCGTGCTCACTATCTGATGACCCGTATGGGTGAACTCGCGACCCGCAGCGGTTCGCAGTTGCCTTACGCCATCACCACGCCTTACCGCAACACGATCCCCGTTACCCACGAAGCACGCATGCCTGGCGACCTGTTCATGGAACGCCGCATTCGCTCGCTGGTACGCTGGAACGCGATGGCCATGGTAATGCGTACGAACCTGAAAGACTCTGACCTCGGCGGTCACATCTCCAGCTTCGCTTCCAGCGCGACCCTGTATGACATCGGCTTCAACTACTTCTTCCAGGCCCCGACCGACGAGCACGGCGGCGACCTGATCTACTTCCAGGGTCACACTTCCCCAGGTGTTTACGCCCGTGCGTTCATGGAAGGCCGCATCACCGAAGACCAGATGAACAACTTCCGCCAGGAAGTCGACGGTCAGGGCCTGTCGTCCTACCCGCACCCGTGGCTGATGCCTGACTTCTGGCAGTTCCCGACCGTGTCCATGGGTCTGGGCCCGATCCAGGCGATCTACCAGGCACGTTTCATGAAGTACCTGGAAGCCCGTGGCTTCATTCCTGCCGGCAAGCAAAAAATCTGGTGCTTCCTGGGCGACGGCGAGTGCGACGAGCCGGAATCCCTGGGCGCGATCTCGCTGGCTGGCCGCGAGAAGCTCGACAACCTGATCTTCGTCATCAACTGCAACCTGCAGCGCCTCGACGGCCCGGTTCGCGGCAACGGCAAGATCATCCAGGAACTCGAAGGCGTGTTCCGCGGTGCTCAGTGGAACGTGACCAAAGTCATCTGGGGCCGTTTCTGGGACCCACTGCTGGCCAAGGACGTCGACGGCATCCTGCAACGTCGCATGGACGAAGTCATCGACGGCGAGTACCAGAACTACAAAGCCAAAGACGGCGCGTTCGTGCGTGAACACTTCTTCAACTCGCCAGAACTCAAGGCGATGGTTGCAGACCTGTCCGACGACGAGATCTGGAAGCTCAACCGTGGCGGCCACGACCCATACAAGGTCTATGCGGCATACCACGAAGCGGTCAACCACAAAGAACAACCGACCGTCATCCTGGCCAAGACCATCAAGGGTTATGGCACCGGTGCCGGCGAAGCGAAAAACACCGCGCACAACACCAAGAAAGTCGATGTCGACAGCCTGAAGTTGTTCCGCGACCGCTTCGACATTCCGGTCAAGGACGAAGAGCTGGAAAACCTGCCGTTCTTCCGGCCGGAGCCAAACAGCGCCGAAGCCCGCTACCTGAGCGAGCGCCGCACTGCATTGGGCGGTTTCGTACCACAGCGCCGCGCACAGAGCTTCAGCGTACCGACCCCGTCCCTCGATACCCTCAAGGCCATCCTCGACGGCTCGGGCGACCGTGAAATCTCCACCACCATGGCCTTCGTGCGCATCCTGGCGCAATTGGTCAAGGACAAGGAAATCGGCCCGCGCATCGTCCCGATCATCCCGGACGAAGCCCGTACCTTCGGTATGGAAGGCATGTTCCGTCAGTTGGGCATCTACTCCTCCGTCGGCCAGCTCTACGAGCCAGTCGATAAAGACCAGGTGATGTTCTACAAGGAAGACAAGAAGGGCCAGATCCTCGAAGAAGGCATCAACGAAGCGGGCGCCATGAGCTCCTTCATCGCTGCCGGTACTTCGTACTCCAACCACAACCAGCCAATGCTGCCGTTCTACATCTTCTATTCGATGTTCGGCTTCCAGCGCATCGGCGACCTGGCCTGGGCCGCTGGCGACAGCCGTACCCGTGGCTTCCTGATCGGCGGCACCGCCGGCCGCACCACGCTCAACGGCGAAGGCCTGCAACACGAAGACGGTCACAGCCACATCCTGGCTGCCACCATCCCGAACTGCCGCACCTTTGATCCGACCTACGGCTACGAGCTGGCGGTGATCATCCAGGACGGCATGAAGAAGATGACCGAAGAACAACAGGACATCTTCTACTACATCACCGTGATGAACGAATCCTACCAGCAGCCAGCCATGCCGGCCGGTGTCGAGGAAGGCATCGTCAAGGGCATGTACCTGCTCGAGGAAGACAACCGCGAAGCGGCGCACCACGTTCAGCTGATGGGCTCCGGCACCATCCTGCGTGAAGTCCGCGAAGCCGCGAAGATCCTGCGTGAAGAGTTCAACGTCGGCGCCGATGTGTGGAGCGTTACCAGCTTCAACGAACTGCGTCGCGACGGCCTGGCCGTTGAGCGCAGCAACCGTCTGCACCCTGGCCAGAAGCCTAAGCTGAGCTATGTGGAAGAGTGCCTGAACGGCCGCAAAGGTCCGGTCATCGCCTCTACCGACTACATGAAACTGTTCGCCGAGCAGATCCGTCAGTGGGTACCGTCCAAGGAATTCAAAGTCCTGGGCACCGACGGTTTCGGTCGCAGCGACAGCCGCAAGAAACTGCGTCATTTCTTCGAAGTCGACCGTCATTTCGTGGTGCTGGCAGCCCTGGAAGCCTTGGCTGACCGTGGTGACATCGAACCTAAAGTGGTGGCCGAGGCCATCGCCAAGTTCGGTATCAACCCGGAAAAACGCAACCCACTGGACTGCTGAGGAGAGATTCTGTGAGCGAACTCATTCGCGTACCTGACATCGGCAGCGGTGAAGGTGAAGTAATTGAACTGTTTGTGAAGGTCGGCGACCGTATTGAAGCCGATCAGAGCATCCTGACGCTGGAATCGGACAAGGCGAGCATGGAAGTCCCTGCTCCCAAGGCCGGCATCATCAAGAGCCTGAAAGTGAAGCTGGGCGATCGCCTGAAAGAAGGCGACGAGTTGCTGGAGCTGGAAGTCGAAGGTGCCGCTGCGGCGGCCCCGGTGGCTGCCGCTGCGCCTGCTGCAAAAGCAGAAGCCGCACCTGCTCCTGCCGCTGCTCCAGCACCGGCCGCGCCTGCCGCTGCACCTGCTGCCGCTTCGGTTCAGCAAGTGCACGTGCCGGACATCGGTTCGTCGGGCAAGGCCCAGATCATCGAGATCCAGGTCAAGGTCGGCGACACCGTCGCGGCTGATCAGTCGCTGATCACCCTGGAGTCCGACAAGGCCAGCATGGAAATCCCGTCGCCTGCCGCTGGCGTGGTCAAGGCCATCAGCGTCAAGCTGAACGACGAAGTCGGCACCGGCGACCTGATTCTGGACCTGGAAGTGGCGGGTGCTGCGGCGCCGGCGGCTGCCGCTCCGGCCCAGGCTGCCGCTCCTGCCGCCGCTGCTCCTGCGCCTGCCGCTGCTACTCCGGCCGCACCGGTGGCCGACAGCGTTCAGGACATCCACGTTCCGGACATCGGTTCGTCGGGCAAGGCCAAGATCATCGAAGTCCTGGTCAAGGCCGGCGACAGCGTTGAAGCCGACCAGTCGCTGATCACCCTGGAATCCGACAAGGCGAGCATGGAAATCCCGTCGCCTGCCGCTGGCGTGGTGGAAAGCGTTTCGATCAAGCTGGACGACGAAGTCGGTACCGGCGACCTGATCCTGAAGCTGAAAGTCAAAGGCGCCGCACCGGCTGCTGCTCCGGCACCTGCCGCCGCTGCGCCGAGCGCTCCAGCTCCAGCCGCCGCTGCTGCTCCTGCTGCGGCCGCACCGGTTGCTGCCCCGGCTGCAGCTCCAGCCAAGCCAGGCGCCAAGGTTCACGCCGGCCCGGCCGTGCGCCAACTGGCCCGTGAATTCGGTGTCGAGCTGAGCGCCGTGGGCGCCAGCGGTCCACACGGTCGCATCCTCAAGGAAGACGTGCAGGTCTACGTCAAAGCCATGATGCAGAAGGCCAAGGAAGCACCGGCCGCTGCTGCCGGCGCAACCGGTGGCGCCGGCATCCCGCCGATTCCGGTCGTGGACTTCAGCCGCTTCGGTGAAACCGAAGAAGTGCCGATGACCCGCCTGATGCAAATCGGCGCGTCGAGCCTGCATCGCAGCTGGCTGAACATCCCGCACGTGACTCAGTTCGATTCGGCTGATATCACTGAGCTGGAAGCGTTCCGTATCGCTCAAAAAGCCGTTGCAGAGAAGGCTGGCGTCAAGCTGACCATCCTGCCGCTGCTGCTCAAGTCCTGCGCCCACCTGCTCAAGGAACTGCCGGACTTCAACAGTTCGCTGGCGCCAAGCGGCAAGGCGATCATCCGCAAGAAGTACGTGAACATCGGCTTCGCGGTCGACACGCCAGAAGGCCTGCTGGTACCGGTCATCAAGAACGTCGACCAGAAGAGCCTGCTGCAGCTTGCGGCTGAAGCGGCTGCGCTGGCTGCCAAGGCGCGCGACAAGAAGCTTACCGCTGACGACATGCAAGGCGCCTGCTTCACCATTTCCAGCCTCGGCCACATTGGCGGCACCGGCTTCACGCCGATCGTCAACGCGCCGGAAGTGGCGATCCTCGGCGTTTCCAAGGCAACCATCCAGCCAGTCTGGGACGGCAAAGCCTTCCAGCCGAAACTGATGCTGCCGCTGTCGCTGTCCTACGATCACCGCGTGATCAACGGCGCCGCTGCTGCACGCTTCACCAAGCGTCTGAGCGACCTGCTGGCGGACATCCGTACCATCCTGCTGTAACACCGGCCAGCCCTCCTTCACCGGAGGGCCTGTCGCGTTCTGTTTTCCGAGCGCCACGCTCGTACCTCAACCCCGCCAATTTGGCGGGGCTTTTTTTGCCTGCGTTTTTTAATCGAAAAGAATGCCTTCCTACATTTGTGGCTGATATCGCCCACAACTCCAATCCATTTCGGCTCGATATTTTTCAGGGTTCAATAATTAGTCTTAGTTACACCGTTATTGCACACCCCCAAAACAACTTCACCTGACCGAATGGCAGAACGCCGAATGGAATCGAATATGTTCCAACCAACAGTGGGCCCAATTATTGGCCATACGACAACTAACCATGTCCGAATATTCTTGCGCGGAGATAAACATAAGGGCGCCCTGGTATTTGCCGGCATTCGCTATCGACGACGCGGTGAAGAACGCTGGTCAAAAGGCACTTTCGCAAAACTCGACAGCCTGCGCGACATGTCCGAAGTCATTGCGCTCAACGATCTGGCTGCCGACACCGACCATGAATACCAGGCCGGCTGGTTCAGCCCGATGAACCCGGTGCACACCGTGGAGACGGTTCAGGAGCTGCCGCTGCAATGGCCGCGACAGATCCACCGCTTTCGCACCCGCTCCAGCCAGCAGACCCTGCCCAGAGCCTACATTGTGGGGTCTTGCCGCTATCTGCGCATCACCGCGGGCATTGCCGCCGCGCCTCATGTGGGCGACAGGATTTTTGCCTCGATATCCAATGTGGTCGAACAAGCCGAGCCGCCCGTCAGCGCCATGTTAATGACAGGCGATCAGATTTACGTCGATGATCTGAACTTCCTCGCCCCCGACCGGGAACTCGGGGAAATTCTTCACAAGTACCGCGTGGCATTCTCGCAACCGAACATCGCAAAGTTAATGTCCAGCCTGCCAACTTATATGATCCTCGATGATCATGAAATCGAGGACAACTGGCCAGCCAACAAGAACACATTCGACGACGACTTATATGCCAACGCAACAAAGGCCTACGAGTTATATCAAGCCAGCCACAGCCCTGCGTACGAACTTTCTGCCAGCGGGAAAATAAATAGAAAACTGGACAAATATTGGTATCAGTTCACAGAAGGCGATATCGAATGGTTTGTCACCGACAGCAGAACACGGCGCAATCTTTCGGCAGCCGACCGCCGCATTCTGGATGCCGAGCAGGAATACGCATTGTGCAAATGGCTGATCCACAGCCCGGCGCGGGTCAAGTTCGTGGTCACCAGCGTGATGTTCTACCCTGACTGCAAGCGCTCGGACGATGACGCCTGGCAAGCCTTCCCCGAGCAACGGCTACGACTGCTGGAGACGATTCGTACTCACCGCATCAAGAATGTCGTCTTCGTTTCCGGTGACGTCCACGGCTCCCTGACCAGCCGCCTGACCCACAGTGAAGACCCTGACTTCGAACTCCACACCATCGTCTCCTCACCGCTGTGCAACAGCAAAATGCTGCCCTACGCCAAAGCCGAAACCTTCATCCTCGACCAACCCTTGGTCAGAACCGCTGCGGGGGACTATCGCCAGCAACTGACCGGCAAAGTGATCAGCCAGGACAACTTCGCGCACGTGATCGTCGATACGCAGCACATTCATGTGCGCTATCACGATCGGGATGGCAACCTTCTACAGGCGACCCGCATTTCGTTGCGATAGGAGCAAAAGATCGCAGTCCGTGGCACTGCCAAAGAGGTCCGCCATTTCCATATATAGCTGCCAAAAGGCTGCGATCTGTTCTGCCAACACCTTTAATCCTGACGCCGATTGAAGAAATCTTCACTTCGAAGGACATATTCTTATAGCACTTGGCCTTCATGTCTCTTGTCAGTCGGTATCGCAATGATGCAACCTTGCGGCAGGC
This sequence comes from Pseudomonas fluorescens group sp. PF-1, assembly GCF_054481335.1. Taxonomy (NCBI): domain Bacteria; kingdom Pseudomonadati; phylum Pseudomonadota; class Gammaproteobacteria; order Pseudomonadales; family Pseudomonadaceae; genus Pseudomonas; species Pseudomonas fluorescens group sp. PF-1. The sequence goes on along the minus strand of NZ_JBTMNG010000002.1, from coordinate 791,883 downwards.
AACAGTAAAGGGGCGAAAGCCCGGCGCATTCAGCAAATTCGAAGCGAGTTTCCCTCCATGAAAAGCCAACCCGATGCCGCCAGCCGTATGGTGGCCGAGGTAGTGACGCAGTTGCCTGTGCCCTCGCGGCTCGGCATGCTGCGTTTCGAACGGCTGAATGAAGCAAGCTGGGCGCTGCTGTTTCTTGATCCCAATTGCGAACGCCAGTTCGGCCTGCCGGCCATGGAGCTGTGCGCTCTGGTCGGCTCGCCCTACGCCAGCCTGATGGAGCCGGAAGCGCGCTATCAATTGCATGATGCGATCCAGCACCAACTGAGCGAACACTCGCACTACCTGATCCGCTACACCCTGCACACTGCCTCCGGCTCGCTGAACCTGCTGGAAATGGGCGAACCCTACAAGCAACACAATCGACACCTGCTGCGCGGTTACCTGCTGGTGATCGACGGCCTGTTCGAAGATGACCCCTTGCTGCCGGCCCTGGATCTGGAAAACCAGAACTCGCGCCTGCAAATCGCCCTGGAACTCAACCAGCGCGCCCAGCAGGAACAACTGCAGCATCTGGAACGGGCGCGCGCCCAGCAGGACCTGATCCTGCTGCTGACCCGCCAGCGCTACAGCAGCAACAATTCCCTGCAGGAAGCCGCCGAGCTGATTACGCGAAGCGCCTGTGATATCTACGCAATCGACTGCGCCAGCCTGTGGAACCTGGAAGGCTCGATGCTGGTGCCCATCTCGGCCTATCACCGCACCAGCGGGGAATACCTGCTGCCGGCGCCCATCGACGCCAGCCATTTCCCCGACTACCTTGAAGCCTTGCAAACCGGCCGCGCCATCGATGCCCACAACGCCACTCGCGACCCGCGCACCCGGGACATGGCCGAAAGCCTGCTCCCGCGCAATGTCAACGCGATGCTCGACGCCAGCATTCGGGTCGATGGCCAAGTGGTCGGCGTACTGTGCCTGGAGCAATCCGGTGCGACCCGCCTCTGGCAGTCGGACGAAATCGCCTTTGCCGGCGAACTGGCCGATCAGTTCGCCCAGGTCATCAGCAATCACAACCGGCGCACCGCCACCAGCGCGCTGCACCTGTTCCAGCGGGCGGTCGAGCAAAGTGCCAACGCCTTTTTGCTGGTCAATTGCGATGGGGTGGTGGAGTACGTCAACCCGAGCTTCACCGCGATCACCCAGTACACCACCGAAGAAGTCCATGGCCAGCGGCTGTCGGAACTGCCGGCCCTGGAAAACCTCAGCGAACTGTTGTTCGACGCGCCCTCGGCGCTGGCCAAGAGCAACAGCTGGCAAGGCGAATTCAAGAGCCGGCGCAAAAACCTCGAACCCTACTGGGGCCAGCTGTCGATTTCCAAGGTCTACGGCGACAATCGCGAGCTGACCCATTACATCGGCATCTACGAAGACATCACCCAGACCAAGCTCGCCCAGCAACGCATCGAGCGCCTGGCCTACACCGACAACCTGACCAACCTGGGCAATCGCCCGGCGTTCATCCGCAACCTCGACGAACGCTTCGCCCGCGATGCCGACACCCCGATCAGCCTGTTGCTGGTGGACATCGATAACTTCAAGCGGATCAACGACAGCCTCGGTCACCAGACCGGCGACAAACTGTTGATCAGCCTGGCCCGGCGCCTGCGCAACAGCCTTATCCCGAGCGGCAGCCTGGCGCGTTTTGCCAGTAACGAATTCGCCGTGTTGCTGGACAACAGCGACCTGGCGACAAGCCAACAAGTGGCCAATCAACTGCTGGCAACCCTCGACAAACCCATGTTCGTCGACAACCAGTTGATCAGCGTGACCGGCTCCGTGGGCCTGGCCTGTGCGCCACTGCACGGACGCGACCCACAGACCCTGATGCGTAACGCCGGCCTGGCGCTGCACAAGGCCAAGGCCAACGGCAAACACCAGGTGCAAGTGTTCACCGAAGCCCTGAACGCCGAGGCCAGCTACAAGCTGTTCGTTGAAAACAACCTGCGCCGCGCCCTGACCCAGAACGAACTCGATGTGTTCTATCAGCCCAAGCTGTGCCTGCGCAGCGGTCGCCTGCTGGGGATGGAAGCGCTGCTGCGCTGGAATCATCCGGAAAAAGGCATGATCCGTCCGGACCAGTTCATCAGCGTGGCCGAGGAAACCGGCCTGATCATTCCCATCGGCAAATGGATCGCGCGCCAGGCCTGTCGCAAGAGCAAAGAGCTGACCGCCGCGGGCATGGGCAATCTTCAGGTGGCGATCAACCTGTCGCCCAAACAGTTTTCCGACCCGGACCTGGTGGCCTCCATCGCCAACATCCTCAAGGAAGAAGCGCTGCCCGCCCACTTGCTGGAACTGGAACTGACCGAAGGCCTGTTGCTGGAGGCCACCGAAGACACCCACCTGCAACTCGACCAGCTCAAGCGCCTGGGCCTGACCCTGGCCATGGACGACTTCGGCACCGGTTATTCGTCGCTCAGTTACTTGAAAAAATTCCCCATCGACATCATTAAGATCGATCGAAGCTTCATTCACGAAATCCCGGACAACCAGGACGACATGGAAATCACCTCCGCGGTGATCGCCATGGCCCATAACCTGAAACTCAAGGTCGTGGCTGAAGGCATCGAGACCGCCCAGCAACTGGCCTTCCTGCGTCGCCATCGCTGTGACGTTGGCCAGGGCTACCTGTTCGACAAACCGATCCCGGGCTCCGAGCTGATCGAAAAGCTCCAACGCTACCCGCGCGGCCCGATCGCCTGACAGCACACCAGCCCCCCACAGGGTTAGTGCGTAAATGGACGGTATTGGGCACACTGGCGGTCTGACGACATCTCAACCTGACTGAGAGGACTGATAATGGTTCTGCGCTCGGAAATTCTGGTGAACAAAAACGTGCTCCCTACTAAAGAACAAGCTCTGCCCGGCCGCGAAACCCCGATCAAGGTGCCGGACGAACACTTCGTCAACCACAACCCGCTACTGGGTCCGTTCCCCGGCAACGTCGAGTTCGCCATCTTCGGCCTGGGCTGTTTCTGGGGCGCGGAGCGTCGGTTCTGGCAGCGTGAAGGCGTGTACAGCACCGCTGTGGGTTATGCCGGCGGTTTCACGCCGAACCCGACGTACGAAGAAGTCTGCTCGGGCCTGACCGGCCACAGCGAAGTCGTGCTCGTGGTCTACGAGCCGGAAAAAGTCAGCTACGAACAGCTGCTGAAGATGTTCTGGGAACTGCACAACCCGACCCAAGGCATGCGCCAGGGCAACGACATCGGCACCCAGTACCGCTCGGTGATCTACGCCACCAAACCAGAGCAACTGGAGGCGGCGAAGAAGAGCGCGCAAGTGTTCCAGGCCGAACTGACCAAGGCCGGCAAAGGCATCATCACCACCGAAATCGATGAAGCCCCGACCTTCTACTACGCCGAGGCGTATCACCAGCAATACCTGGCGAAAAACCCTGAAGGCTATTGCGGGATTGGCGGTACGGGCGTCACCTGCCCGATTTAATCGGTCAACAAACCTGTAGGAGCGAGCCTGCTCGCGAAAAACCCGGGTGCACCGCGAAGCATCCGGGTTTACGCGTTATCGTTCACGACCTTCGCGAGCAAGCTCGCTCCTACAGGTACAGAATCAACTCTCGGCAATCAGCCAATCCATGCGCCACCCGCCCTGGGTCTGCCCGAGCTTCTCGGACAACCACGGCAGCAACTCACGCAACTCTTCCTCCAGCCCCCACGGCGGATTGGCAATCGCCAGCCCGGAACCGTTCAGGCTGTTGGGCGTATCCAGCGGATGCACCAGCAACTCCACTCGCAGCAACTTCGGCGCACCGGTGCCAGCCAGGTCCTGATAGAAACGGCGCAACGCACGCTGATCCTTCACCGGGTACCAGATCGCCGCCACGGTTTGCCGCATCCGGCCAATCGCCTCTTTCAAGGATGCCGCGCAGCGCTGCATCTCGTCGAGTTTTTCGAACGGCGGGTCGATCAACATCACCGCGCGCTTCTCCGGCACCGGCAGCAAGGCACGCGGCACATGCCAGCCCTCGCCCAAGTGCACCTTGACCCGACGATCGCCGGCCATGTTGTCCTTGAGCAATACGCCGTCTTCCGGGTGCTTCTCATTGAGCAGCACGCGATCCTGAGGACGGGTCAGACGCCGCGCCAACTCCGGCGAGCCCGGGTAATAGCGCAACTGGCCATCCGGGTTCATTTCGTGCAGCACCTGCATGTAATCGGCGGTCAGGAGCGGCAGGTCCGGCTGATCCCACAAACGCGCGATGCCCTCCAGGTACTCACCGGTACGACTGGCCTGATCGCCCTGGAGGTCATACAGACCAATGCCGGCGTGGGTGTCGAGATAGGCAAACGGCTGCTCCTTGCGCGACATCAGGGCGATGAGGCGGGTCAAGGTCAGGTGTTTGAACACATCGGCGTGATTGCCGGCATGGAAGGCGTGACGATAATTCATGGCTGCTCCTGCGAAGGCCGGGAAGTTTACCTTTTACCGGCCGGCAAGTCAGGGGTTGGCGACAGAGCGACCCCCTACACTACAGCGGTGACCGAGCCCGCAACCGCCGCCCAACCACATCCAGCACATCGCAGCCATCGCGCAACGAAATGGCGCAGAGCAAGGCGAAGTCGCTGAGGATGAAAGACTCGCACTCGATCGAACCGCGCATGGACAGGTTTTCAAGCACCTGGGTGACGGCGCGAATGCGGTGATTGGCCGCGTCATACAAAACATCAAGCGGCGCGTGGGTGTCGACAAACAGGGTGGGCATGTCGCTGCAGTTGCTGGTCAATGCCATGAAGCGGTTGTCGGGATGAGGGGTCGGTTTTTCGTAGGGGGGATCGGGGTGAATTTTTTTCATTAGTAGCTCCCAAAGATGAATCGGAGCTGCCATCAGCCTTCCTACAGGCTAGGGTGGCAGCTAAGCGCGGGGTAGGAATATCGAGACCTTTGGGAAAACTCGACCACGCCGAAGCGTGCCCGCGCATAGCCGCCGCAACTGATCTTACGGACGCATATAAACGACCGCAAACCAAGTATTGACGCTACGTGCTTCCCATTGGTGTTGAAGGGTTCCTACACCCCATCACTGAATGGTCAGTGACCGCCAAAGACTACCCATGAAACCGACGCGCCAACAGTTCACGGAAACCGTTACGTTTTGAAGGAAATGTCCGAAGACCTTGCCCGGAATTTTCGCAGCGGACCACATCCACAAAAGAGATTTGAGTCTGTTCAATCCTCTCCCGACCTTGGGCATAAGCCATCACGCCAACTCCCGCTCCGCCTGCGCGGCCAGTTCCGCCTCGCGCTGGGCGATGGCGGCTTCCAGTTCCGGGGAGCGTTTGGCCCACTGCTCGGGAGGCAAGGGTTTTGACCATTCGATGATGTCGGGATAGGGCAGGTCGGGGGGAGGATTCAGTTTCCAGCGTTCAAGCACGTCGATCAGCAGCGTGTTGAAAATGAAGATCCCGCAGAAACCTTCCCACAAGAGGGTTAAAGGCCAGCCTCGCAATTTTGCGGCTTTTACAAGATCGTCCAGATAGGTCGCCCATATCCCTTTAGACCAGTCGAAACGTGCCGTTTGATCCTCGACAGCCTCCGGCCCGATCTCCATGTAACTGCGCATGCACTCCCACAACGCCATCGCCGTGGTCCCGCCGCCGCAGTTGAAGCCCAGTGAAAAATGCTTGTTGTCCTCCCTGGCCTGCGGGTCCGGGTTTTCAAAGCCGATGATTAATAAACCCATTGTGGCGCGACCGGCCTGACTGACCGACGATTGCTGGGTGGCGGCGGCGGTCACGGTTTCCCACGGGACAATCCAGTATTCGCCATCGTCGCGCGGGACGCAGACTTCTCGGCGTTGGCGGTTGAAGCGCACGGGGAGAGGGACTTCGCGGAAGAGGCCTTGGATCAAGATCAGCACAGGAATACCCAAAATAACCGCCCCCAGGATCAAAATACCTTGGCTTAAATCAGGGTCGAGATTTCGAGTGAAGAAAGATATGGCTAAAAACACCATCAGCGTGGGCCACATCACCATCACCGCTGAACCGATGCTGTAATTGCCAATATCAATAAACACCCCGTTCTTGCGCCAGATGATGTTGAGTACGTCCTGTGGTTTTTCTCCGGTGGGTATAGGCAACGGCGCCAGGTAGTCATTGCGCGAAAGCAGCCGTTTCTTCGTGGTGCCTGCCGGTGGCGTGCTCATCGTTTGTCCTTCGGTTGCAGGTAAATCGCGCCGGGGTGGTCCTCGCCGAGCGGGTAGTTCGGCACCCGATCCAGTTCCGGCGTCGGGTCCGCCCATAGGGCTGTCACGCCCGTTGAGTGATTCAGGGTAAAGGCCAGCCCTCGCTCGCCGCCGATGAAGTGTTGGGCACCAAGCATCGCGATCAATGGCGTGCGATAACGCACACGCAGGCCTCGGGTGTGCGCCATCACGCCAACTCCCGCTCGGCCTGCGCGGCCAGTTCCGCCTCGCGCTCGGCGATGGCGGCTTCCAGTTCCGGGGAGCGTTTGGCCCATTGCTCGGGAGGCAACGGTTTTGACCATTCGATGATCTCGGGGTAGAGCAGGTCTGGCGGCGGGTACAGCTTTTTCCTTTGCAGGTAGGTGGCGAGTGGAGCATTGAAGATAAATATGCCAAACACTCCTTCCCACAGCACTGTTAAAAACCAGCCGCGTTCTTTGGCTTTATCGTTCAGGTAATCGATGTAGTAACGCAGGTTGGCGCCGGAGTTAAGCGCTGCAGCCTCCGGTGCGGCTTCCGGACTAACCTCCATGTAGCTACGCATACACTCCCACAACGCCATCGCCGTGGTCCCGCCGCCGCAGTTGAAGCCCAATGAATAGTGCTTATTGTCCTCCCTGGCCTGCGGGTCAGGGTTTTCGAAGCCAATGATCAACAAACCCATGGTGGCTCGACCAGCCTGACTGACCGACGACTGCTGGGTGGCGGCAGCGGTCACGGTTTCCCATGGGACGATCCAGTATTCGCCATCGTCGCGCGGGACGCAGACTTCTCGGCGTTGGCGGTTGAAGCGCACGGGGAGCGGGACTTCGCGGAAGAGGCCTTGGATCAACAAAAAAATCGGGATGACCATGATGCATGCCCCCAACACCAATGCATCTGGATCTTCGAAGAAATAGGCCAACCCCAGGAACAGCATCACCATCGGCCACATCACCATCACCGCAGAGCCGATGCTGTAGCTACCAACATCCAGAAATACGTCATTTTTGCGCCAGATGACGTTGAGCACATCGGAAGGTTTTCTACCTGTGGGGATGGGCAATGGCGCCAGGTAGTCATTGCGCGAAAACAGCCGTTTTTTCGCGGTGCCTGCCGGTGGCGTACTCATCGTTTGCCCTTGGGTTGCAGGTAAATCGCACCGGGATGGCCCTCGCCGAGCGGGTAGTTCGGCACCCGATCCAGTTCAGGCGTCGGGTCCGCCCATAGGGCGGTCACGCCCGTTGAGTCATTCAGGGTGAAGGCCAGCCCTCGCTCGCCGCCGATGAAGTGTTGGGCGCCGAGCATGGCGGTCAATGGCGTGCGATAGCGCACACGCAGGGAAACCGTGGCGGGTTGGGAGCTCAAGACATTGCTCAGTGTGTTGAACGGGCCGCTGAGGCGCAGGCCCTGCCCTTCCTTGAACGGTATCCACTGGCAGGCGCTGCTGGCCAGCCAGTGCGGTGTCAGGTCGCGCCAGGGACGCAGTGGCTTGAAATGATCGCGCCGGCCGGTTTTGATCTGTTCACGGTAGTTCAGGCTGTCCAGCGGATCACCGACCATGCTCAATTCCAGGTAGACACTGTCGGGTTCGGCACCTGGCAAGTCGAGGGTCAGGTGATTGATGGAACTGTAATACTCGAGGCGGGAAGGGCCATTACCGTGGTTGGACTTCAAGTTGCTTTCCATGCTGACCCGAGGCGCATACAGGATGAAGTAGAGCCGGTCGAGCTCATCCTGCTGGGCCTTGGGCGGGATTGGCTGCAGATCGTTGGCCCGCGCCTTTGACCAGCAGCAGTGGTTCAGGAAGTTTTGCAGCGGGGTTTTCTGCAGGAGGCTGGTGATCAGGTGCAATACGCCCAGTATGAGAATCAGCCAGTTCAACGGTCCCATGTACAGCGTGTAACGCAAGATGGCGACATCGACGGTAATTGACCCTGCCAGGGCACGAGCGGTGTAGCCAACCCCTAACAGCGCTTGAGTGCCGAAGGTCGCTATTTGTCCACCGACCACGGTTTGGCGCATCTCCAACCACGGGTCGACTCGGCTTTGGGCACTCTCCAGTTGAATTTTCAGAGAGTTGAACTCTGCGAATGCTGCACCGACTGATAGCAGCCCAATCACTCCACCAAACAGAGTCAGTGTGGGTGCCGCTGACCCATAGAAGTGAAATCTATCCCGCCCCAACCCCTTCCGCACCTGACTATCAACCACCGCCACCAGCGCCGCCCCCGCATACAACGTCGCCGAAACCGTGTCATTGACCCGCCGGCTATCCATCCCCTCCAACACCCCGGCCTGACTCAAATAGTTATTCGCATTGACCACGTTCAACAACAACGCCGCCAACGGCACCACCCCACCACTGTTGGCCACCACCGGCGATTGGATGATCCGCCCCACCTGCCCGGCACCAATGGCCTTACCGGTTGCCCTGGCCCATTGGCCCAGCGCTTCGGCCTGCTGGCCCAACAGCTTCGCCACTGGCCGGCCCGCCTCGGTGACAATCTGCAAGCGCGTGTCGTTGCCCAGGCGCGCGGCGACAAAGATGCCCATCCAGGAACGGCCGAGGCTGCTGTCACCCTTGAGCAGCAACAGCGCCGCCGCCAACCGGTTGACCAGCACGCTCCATTGGCTGCCGACGTCACGGGCCATGTTGGCGATGTCGCGCAGGGTCGGTTCGCTCAACGGCGCCAGCGCCTGATGGGTCGCGCTGAGGTTGTCGGAGGCCAGGGCGGCCGTCAGCTCGCTCAGGCGCGAAGCACTGTTAACGGCCGCATCGATGGAGGGTGTCCAGGCGTTGAACAGTTGCTTCAGGGCGCCGCCGTCAGGGGCGCGGATGTAGTCGGCGTATTGTTCGGCGCCCTGGGCGCGGATGCACTGGGCGGTCAGGCAGCCGGTGGCCAGTTCGGTCAGCCAGCGGCGCGTCTCCAGGTCGTCGTAATCCACGAACCAGGTGCCGCTGTGTGAGCGCTTGAGGTACAGGCCCCGGTCGGCAAACAGCGCGGTGTGACGTTGCTCCAGATGTTGGTAGTGCCCTGCGGCGGTCTGGGTGAACCAGGTGTTCATCGCCTCGAGGTCGATGTATTTGCCGACCTTGGCACTGAAGAGATGGTTATTGAGGTTGGCGTGCTTTTCGGCGCGGTATTCGCGGACGACGAATTCTGCTTCGGTGTACAGGTCCTCCGGAATAAAGGCCCGCACCGGGGCGACGATGGCGGCGATACGTGCGTCGCGCTCGGCGGCCTGGGCCTGGGTGGGCTGCCCGCCGTATCGACGGGCCTGGGTTTCCGCCTTGAGCTCTTCGTCCAGCCGATGCTGGGTGTCGAGCATGACCTGGCCCTGGGCCGGCGTGAGGTTGATCTCATGCGCCTTGTAGCGGTAGCTGATGGACCCGGCCAGTTCGGCGCCGTCCTCGCTGATCAGGCTGCGCACGAACCCGCCGATGCTCAGGCGCAGATTATTCTCGCCCAACCATTTTTCGTGGTTCGCCTCCAGCCATTCCTGTTCGTGATTGATGTCACGCAGCACACCCAGGTCGTCGTCGAGACAGGCGAAAACGGCGAACAGCCCCTCGGTTTGTGCATTGGCGCCGTCCAGCCAGTCCTGAGTGCCCTGCCCCTCCCACGGCTCGGCGCTCCACTGGCCCGGCGGCTGGTCGCTGACGTCGGGGTGCAGGGCCAGGACGCGCTCGCGCTCGCGAGCACGGTGCATGGCGTCGGTGTAGGCCTTGATGTTGCGTGGCGTCGGGTCCTTCATCACGGCCTCGCCCAGTGCGTCGGTATCCTCGGCGCCCCGCTTCAGGTCCGCTTTCAGGGCGCGGGCGAAGGTGTCGGGGAGCAATTCAGCCATCACCTCGGCGGCTTGTTCCAGCGGCGGGCAATGCTTGGCTTGCAGTTCGTTGGCCACGGTACGCAGGGCGATATGGCGCATGTGTTCATGGCGCTTGGCGCTGCTGTCACTCAGCGCCTTGCAGTACTCGGGGTTCAAGGGGAATTCGCTGTAGAGCATCCAGGCATCGTGGATTTTTTCCAACGCCAACCCCGACAGGGGAGCGTTGAGCAGCAGCGTTTCATCCTCGTCCAGTGCCTGTTCCTTGAACTGGCCAGAGCGCGAGACGCCATAACGCTTGAGCGGCCCCTGGTCCTGCCACAGATAAACAAACCCGGCACGCAGGCGTCGCACCGCCATGGGCCGGCCCTGGGTGGACACGCCGGGGGCGCAGCAGGGGTCAGTGGCCTTTTCCTCGGCCAGGGCATAACGCACGGGCACGACGAAAAGCTCCGCCTGGCTGGCGGGGCACGGCATCAGCGTACAGTTGATATCGATGTGAGGCTGCGCCTTGGCGGCGCGCTCGGCCTGGGCGGCTCGATCAAGGCGGGCGAGTTTCTCTGCGTTGGACTTCTGCACGGGTGCACTGGTTTTGTCGCCTGGACCGATAGCCATGTCTTGATATCCCTCTCTGATCGCCTCCCAACCGTGGGAAGCCCGCCACTGTCAGGGATGAGTTACCCCGCCTCGGGCATGAGGCGGGCCAACGCAAAGTACGTGCACACAGAGAGAATTCAAGACGCCCGAGCAAAACAGGAAATGTCCCACAAGCGGTAAAGAAAAAGACGACAAAGCTGGAGGTTAGGGCCAGTGCCTGAACAAAAAAACGGCCCGCACCTTAAAGCTGCGAGCCGTTCTTTTATCAGAGATGGGAAGCGCTCTCCCCATCGCCTATCACTTGTTCAGACGGAAATCTGCCTCGGCAGCAGCAAAGCGCGAAAGCATGCCGCTAGTCGGGTTACCCAGCTTGCTGACGATGTAGATCGCCAGGCTGGCGAAGATGAAACCAGGGATGATTTCGTACAGGCCCAGCAGTTCGAAGTGTTTCCACACGATCACGGTGATCGCGCCGACCAGGATACCGGCCAGTGCGCCGTTGCGGGTCATGTCTTTCCAGATCACCGAGATCAGCACGACCGGGCCGAATGCAGCACCGAAACCGGCCCAGGCATAGCTCACCAGGCCCAGTACGCGGTTGCTCGGGTTGGCCGCCAGGCCGATCGCGATCAAGGCAACCAGCAGCACCATGGCACGGCCGACCCAGACCAGTTCAACCTGGGAAGCGCTTTTACGCAGGAAGGTTTTGTAAAAGTCTTCGGTCAGGGCGCTGGAACACACCAGCAGTTGGCAGCTCAGGGTGCTCATCACGGCCGCCAGGATCGCCGACAGCAGGACACCGGCCACCCATGGGTTGAACAGGATTTTTGCCAGTTCGATGAACACGCGCTCGTGGTTTTCGGTGACGGCACCGGCCACTTCAGGGTGAGCCGAGAAGTAAGCGATACCGAAGAAACCTACCGCAACGGTGCCGCCCAGGCACAGGATCATCCAGGTCATGGAGATGCGACGGGCCTTGGCAATCGATTTGACCGAATCCGCCGCCATGAAACGCGCCAGGATGTGCGGCTGACCGAAGTAACCCAGGCCCCAGCCCATCAGCGAGATGATGCCGATGAAGGTCGTGCCCTTGAGCATGTCGAAGTTGCTTGGATCTTGCGCTTCGATGGCCAGGAACGTGGTATCGACGCCGCCAGTGGCCAGCAGCACGATGATCGGCGTCAGCAGCAGGGCGAAAATCATCAGGGTGGCTTGTACGGTGTCCGTCCAGCTCACTGCCAGGAAACCGCCCACGAAGGTGTAGGCAATCGTCGCCGCAGCACCGGCCCACAGCGCAGTCTCGTAGGACATGCCGAAGGTGCTTTCGAACAGACGGGCACCGGCCACGATGCCGGACGCGCAGTAGATGGTGAAGAACACCAGGATCACGACCGCAGAGATGATCCGCAGCAGCCCGCTTTTATCTTCGAAACGGCTGGCGAAGTAGTCCGGCAGCGTCAGGGCATCGCCGTTGTGCTCGGTCTGCACGCGCAGACGGCCGGCGACGAACAGCCAGTTCAGGTAGGCACCGATGATCAGGCCGATGGCGATCCAGCTTTCGGACAGACCGGACATGTAGATGGCGCCCGGCAGGCCCATCAACAACCAGCCGCTCATGTCGGATGCGCCCGCAGACAGTGCCGTGACGACGCTGCCCAGGCTACGACCGCCGAGAATGTAGTCAGAAAGGTTGTTGGTGGAGCGATAGGCCATGAAGCCGATCAGCACCATGGCTGCGATGTAGATCACGAACGTGATCAGGGTTGGGTTGCTTACGCTCATTAAGTTACGCCCTGGCTTTGTTTTTATGTAGCGGCGGCTGGTGAACCGCTCGCAAACGATGACGTTTGACAGACGATCCGGGATCCCGCGCATTTATGACTGATGTTTCCCCAGGAAAGCCATCAGCCGGTGAACTTGCCATTTGTGGTCGGTTGCACCTTGGGGCGCGAATGCTATTCAACAAAGCAAATAAGGTGCAACCCATTTCTGGAGAATTAGTTGCACCTAATCGGATTTTCAGCAAAAGCAGGCCTTTTTGCTCCCTTTTAGCGCAGTAGATACGACGCGATAGAAGCAAAAGCACCAAGTAGGCACAGTACGCTCGTACCAGAATTTATTTCCTGACGAGCTGCTGAATATTCCGACAAAAAAAGGGTTGCACCCGGTTGCACCTCTTTCGGCGCACGGCTAATCTTGCCGCCAGCTGATGCCACGCAGTCGTGGCAAACATGAGGATAAAAACATGGCTACCACCACCCTTGGGGTCAAACTTGATGACCCGACCCGCGAACGCCTCAAGGCGGCCGCGACCTCGATTGATCGCACGCCGCACTGGCTGATCAAGCAGGCAATTTTCAATTACCTGGAGAAACTCGAGGGTGGTGCAACCCTGACCGAGCTGAACGGTTTGACCAGCAAGGACGCTGACGACACGGGCGACGTCCATGTCGACCACGCGCACCAGTGCTTCCTCGAATTCGCCGAAAGCATCCTGCCGCAATCGGTGCTGCGCGCCTCGATCACCGCCGCTTACCGTCGTCCGGAACCGGAAGTGGTGCCGATGCTGATCGAGCAGGCTCGCCTGCCGGCACCGATGGCCGAAGCCACCAACAAACTCGCCGCCTCGATTGCCGAAAAACTGCGCAATCAGAAGAGCGCTGGCGGTCGTGCCGGCATCGTTCAAGGCCTGCTGCAGGAATTTTCCTTGTCGTCCCAGGAAGGCGTGGCGCTGATGTGCCTGGCCGAAGCGCTGCTGCGCATCCCGGACAAAGGCACCCGTGACGCACTGATCCGCGACAAGATCAGCACCGGCAACTGGCAGCCACACCTGGGCAACAGCCCTTCGCTGTTCGTCAACGCCGCGACCTGGGGCCTGTTGCTGACCGGCAAACTGGTCTCTACCCATAACGAAACAGGCCTGACCTCGTCCCTGAGCCGCATCATCGGCAAGAGCGGCGAGCCGATGATCCGCAAGGGCGTCGACATGGCGATGCGCCTGATGGGCGAGCAGTTCGTCACCGGTGAAACCATCGCCGAAGCCCTGGCCAACGCCAGCAAATTCGAAGCCAAGGGTTTCCGTTACTCCTACGACATGCTCGGTGAAGCCGCGCTGACCGAACACGACGCCCAGAAGTACCTGGCCTCGTACGAACAAGCCATCCACTCGATCGGCAAAGCGTCCCACGGTCGCGGGATTTATGAAGGCCCGGGCATCTCGATCAAGCTGTCGGCCTTGCACCCGCGCTACAGCCGAGCCCAGTACGAGCGCGTGATGGACGAGCTGTACCCGCGCCTGCTGTCGCTGACCCTGCTGGCCAAGCAGTACGATATCGGCCTGAACATCGACGCCGAAGAAGCCGACCGCCTCGAGCTGTCGCTGGATCTGCTCGAGCGCCTGTGTTTCGAGCCGCAACTGACTGGCTGGAACGGCATCGGCTTCGTGATCCAGGCCTATCAGAAGCGCTGCCCGTACGTGATCGACTATGTGATCGACCTGGCTCGCCGCAGCCGTCATCGCCTGATGATCCGCCTGGTAAAAGGCGCTTACTGGGACAGCGAAATCAAGCGCGCCCAGGTCGAAGGCCTGGAGGGCTATCCGGTCTACACCCGCAAGGTGTACACCGACGTTTCCTACATCGCTTGCGCACGCAAACTGCTGTCGGTGCCGGAAGTCATTTACCCGCAGTTCGCCACGCACAACGCCCACACCCTGTCGGCCATTTATCACATCGCCGGGCAGAACTATTACCCGGGCCAGTACGAATTCCAGTGCCTGCACGGCATGGGTGAACCGCTGTACGAACAGGTTGTAGGCAAGGTCTCCGAAGGCAAGCTGAACCGTCCGTGCCGCGTGTACGCTCCGGTCGGCACTCACGAAACCCTGCTGGCCTATCTGGTACGTCGCCTGCTGGAAAACGGCGCGAACACTTCGTTCGTCAACCGCATTGCCGACCAGTCGATTTCGATTCAGGAGCTGGTGGCCGATCCGGTGGCCAGCATCGAGCAGATGGCGACGCTGGAAGGCGGCTTCGGCCTGCCGCACCCGCGCATCCCGCTGCCGCGTGACCTGTACGGCGCCGAGCGCGCCAACTCCAGCGGCATCGACATGGCCAACGAACATCGCCTGGCCTCCCTGTCCTGCGCCCTGCTGGCAACCGCACATAACCACTGGAAAGCGGCGCCCATGCTCGGTTGCGCTTCCAGCACCGAAACACCTGCGCCGGTACTGAACCCGTCCGATCTGCGTGACGTGGTCGGCCACGTGCAGGAAGCCACCGTCGAAGACGTCGACAACGCCATCCAGTGCGCGCTGAACGCCGCACCGATCTGGCAGGCCACCCCGCCCGCCGAACGCGCCGCGATCCTGGAACGCGCCGCCGACTTGATGGAAGGCGAGATTCAGCCGCTGATGGGCCTGCTGGCTCGTGAAGCCGGCAAGACCTTCGCCAACGCCATCGCCGAAGTGCGTGAAGCCGTGGACTTCCTGCGTTACTACGCAGTGCAGGCGCGCAACGATTTCACCAACGACGCGCACCGTCCGCTGGGCCCTGTCGTGTGCATCAGCCCGTGGAACTTCCCGCTGGCAATCTTCAGCGGCCAGGTCGCCGCTGCACTGGCGGCCGGCAACCCGGTACTGGCCAAGCCTGCGGAACAAACCCCGCTGGTCGCCGCTCAAGCCGTACGCCTGCTGCTCGAAGCCGGGATTCCGGAAGGCGTGCTGCAACTGCTGCCGGGTCGCGGCGAAACTGTCGGTGCCGGCCTGGTCGGTGACGAACGCGTCAAGGGCGTGATGTTCACCGGTTCCACCGAAGTCGCTCGCCTGTTGCAACGCAACATCGCCGGCCGCCTCGACAACCAGGGCCGCCCGATTCCGCTGATCGCCGAAACCGGTGGCCAGAACGCGATGATCGTCGACTCTTCGGCACTGACCGAACAAGTGGTGATCGACGTCGTTTCGTCGGCCTTCGACAGCGCCGGCCAGCGTTGCTCGGCCCTGCGGGTTCTGTGCCTGCAGGAAGATTCTGCCGACCGCGTCATCGAAATGCTCAAGGGCGCCATGGCTGAAAGCCGCCTCGGCAACCCCGAGCGCCTGTCCGTGGACATCGGCCCGGTGATCGACGCTGAAGCCAAGGCCGGCATCGAGAAGCACATCCAGGCCATGCGCGACAAAGGTCGCAGCGTGTACCAGGTGGCCATCGCCGATGCCGAAGAAATCAAGCGCGGCACCTTCGTGATGCCGACGCTGATCGAGCTGGAAAGCTTCGACGAACTGCAACGGGAGATCTTCGGCCCGGTGCTGCACGTGGTTCGCTACAAGCGCAAAGACATCGACCAACTGATCGGCCAGATCAACGCCTCCGGCTACGGCCTGACCCTGGGCGTGCACACCCGCATCGACGAGACCATCGCCAAGGTGATCGATAACGTCAACGCCGGTAACGTCTACGTCAACCGCAACATCGTCGGTGCCGTGGTCGGCGTCCAGCCGTTCGGCGGCGAAGGCTTGTCGGGTACCGGTCCGAAAGCCGGTGGTCCGCTGTACCTGTACCGCCTGCTGTCGACGCGTCCTACCGATGCGATCGAACAATCCTTCGCCCGTGGCGACGCCATCGCAGCACCGGACGTTCGCTTGCGCGAATCCATGAGCAAACCGCTGACCGCCCTGAAAGCCTGGGCCGACAGCAACAAGCTCGCCGACCTGAGCGCCCTGTGCGCGCAGTTCGCCGCCCAATCGCAAAGCGGCATCACCCGCCTGCTGGCCGGCCCGACCGGCGAGCGCAACAGCTATGCGATCCTGCCGCGCGAGCACGTGCTGTGCCTGGCGGAAGTCGAAGGCGATCTGCTGACGCAACTGGCAGCGGTATTGGCGGTAGGCGGTTCGGCGGTATGGCCGGAAGCTGAACTGACCAAGGCCTTGTTCGCACGCTTGCCGAAGGACATTCAGGCGCGCATCAAGCTGGTTTCCGACTGGAACAAGGATGAAGTGGTGTTTGATGCGGTTCTGCATCATGGCCATTCCGATCAGTTGCGTGCGGTCTGCCAACAAGTGGCCAAGCGTGCCGGCGCCATCGTTGGCGTGCAGGGCCTGTCGCAAGGTGAAACCAACATTGCGCTGGAGCGTTTGGTGATTGAGCGCGCATTGAGCGTCAACACCGCCGCGGCGGGTGGTAACGCCAGCCTGATGACCATCGGTTAAACCGCAACAAGACCGGGCACCTGCAATGGGTGCCTGGTTTGCGCAATCCCTGTGGGAGCGAGCCTGCTCGCGATAGCGGCCTGTCAGCCACATCTTTTTTGGATGTGCAGCCGTCATCGCGAGCAGGCTCACTCCCACATTTGATTAGCGTTGCCCGCACCCCACCATCACCCTCATCAATCATCCTGTTCAGCCTTTATTCCCACGCCTAGACTCGGCCCATCCCAATAAAAGGTAGGTCGCCATGTCCGAGACGTTGCTCAGTTCCCGCAATCTGGCTTTCGAGCTGTATGAAGTCCTCGATGCCGAGGGCCTGACCCAGCGTGAGCGTTTCGCCGAGCACAATCGCGAAACCTTCGATGCCGCGCTTGGCACCGCCCGCAATATCGCCGAGAAGTTCTTCGCCCCGCACAACCGCAAGGGGGACGAGAACGAGCCGCGCTACGAGGACGGTCAAGCGATCCTGATTCCGGAAGTGAAACCGGCGGTGGATGCCTTTCTTGAAGCCGGCTTCCTCAATGCGGCGCGCAGTTTCGAAGCGGGCGGCATGCAACTTCCGACACTGCTATCCCAGGCCTGCTTCGCGCATTTCCAGTCGGCCAACGCGGCGTCGACCTCGTACCCGTTCCTGACCATGGGCGCGGCGAACCTGATCGAAAGCTTCGGTACCGAGGAGCAAAAGCGCCGCTTCCTGCAACCGATGATCGACGGCCGCTTCTTCGGCACCATGGCCCTGACCGAACCCCATGCCGGCTCATCGCTGTCGGATATTCGGACCCGCGCCGAACCGGCGCCTGACGGCACTTATCGACTCAAGGGCAACAAGATCTTCATCTCCGGCGGCGATCACCCGCTGTCGGAAAATATCGTGCACATGGTGCTGGCCAAGCTGCCGGACGCACCGGCCGGGGTGAAAGGCATTTCGCTGTTTATCGTGCCCAAGTTTCTGGTCAACGATGACGGCAGCCTCGGTCAGCGTAACGACGTTTTGCTCGCCGGGCTGTTCCACAAGATGGGCTGGCGCGGCACTACGTCCACGGCGCTGAACTTCGGCGATAACGGCGAGTGTGTCGGCTATCTGGTGGGTAAGCCGCACCATGGCTTGAGCTACATGTTCCAAATGATGAACGAGGCACGGATCGGTGTCGGCATGGGCGCGGTGATGCTCGGTTATGCCGGTTATCTGTACTCCCTGGAGTACGCCCGTGAGCGTCCGCAAGGTCGCGTGCCGGACAGCAAAGACCCGAACACCGCGCCGGTGGCGATCATTGAGCATGCTGACGTCAAACGCATGCTGCTGACCCAGAAGGCTTACGTCGAAGGCTCGTTCGACCTCGGGCTGTACGCGGCGCGGCTGTTCGACGACACCACCACCCTGGAGACCGAAGCCGAGCGTAAACAAGCCCATGAACTGCTGGATTTGTTGACGCCCATCGTCAAATCCTGGCCGTCGGAGTTTTGCCTGAAGGCCAACGAACTGGCGATCCAGATCCTCGGCGGCCACGGCTATACCCGCGAATACCCGGTGGAGCAGTACTACCGCGACAACCGCCTGAACCCGATCCACGAAGGCACCCACGGCATTCAGTCGCTGGACTTGCTGGGGCGCAAACTGGCACAAAACGGTGGCGCAGGGCTCAAGCAACTGATCCGCCTGATCGCCGACACCGGCAAACGTGCTCACGCGTTTGAATCGCTGACCGCACTGCGCGAGCCGCTGGAGCAACTGGTGGCGCGCCTGCAGGCCGTGACCATCGGCCTGCTGACCGATCTGGCCCAGGGCAAGGTCAACAGCAGCCTGGCGAACTCGGCGCTGTACCTGAAAGTGTTCGGGCATACGGTGATTGGCTGGCGCTGGCTGGAACAGGCGATCCGCGCCGAGGAAGGACTGGCCAAGGGCAACGCGGCGGATGTGAGCTTCTATAAAGGCAAGCTGCAAGCGGCGCGGTACTTCCTGACCTGGGAAGTGCCGGCTTGCCATCATGAACTGGCGATTCTTGAGGCTCGGGATGATGTGTGCCTGGGCATGCAGGATGAGTGGTTCTGATCCCGGCCTTGTGCTGTAGCTAACATCCATTCGCTGGCAAGCCAGCCCCCACAGGAATCCCTGTTGTTCACAAAACCTGTGTTCAACACACAAACCCTGTGGGAGCGGGCTTGCCCGCGAAGGCGTCACCACAGTCAACACATCAACTGAGTTTGAACCCACCCATCTGCCGCGCCAGATCATCCGCCAGCCGCTGCAGCGTCTGACAGTCCTCCCGACAAGCCCGGACCTCCCCCGCCGTCGCCCGCGCCAGATCGGAGATGCCCTGCACGTTGCGATTGATCTCTTCGGTCACTGCCGACTGCTCTTCCGTCGCCGTCGCCACTTGGTGGTTCATGTCGCTGATACGCTCGACCTGCCCGGTAATCGCGGTCAACGACGCCCCGGTACGCTGGCTCGACTCAACCCCGGTGCCGGTCGCGGCCTGCCCGGAATGCATCGACGACACCGCGTTCTCCGCGCCTTGCTTGAGGCTGCCGATCATCTGCTGAATCTCGTCGGTGGACGCTTGCGTGCGTCGTGCCAGGGTGCGCACTTCATCGGCCACCACTGCGAATCCACGCCCCATGTCACCGGCCCGCGCCGCCTCAATGGCGGCGTTCAGCGCCAACAAATTGGTCTGCTCGGAGATGCCGCGAATCACCGCCAATACCTGATCGATAGAGGCCACCTGATTGGCCAATTCGCCCACGGCGCTGGCGGCAACGCCGATTTCATCGGACATGCTTTCGATGTGCCGGATAGACCCACCCACCACTTCCCGAGCCTGCAACGCCTCATCGCGAGCGTTTTGCGAAGCGACGGCTGCATTGCCGGCGTTCTGCGCGATTTCCTGCACGGTCAGGCCCATTTCATGGACCGCCGTGGCGACCATGTCGGTCATTTCCTGCTGACGCCCGGAGCGCTCGGCGGTGTTATCCACCACCCGCGCCACTTGGCCGACCGCTGTGCGCAATTGCTCGCTGGTGGTCAGCACTTCACCGATCATGTTGCGCTGACTGTCGAGGAAGCGATTGAAGCCGCGAGCCAGATCACCCAGCTCATCGGCGCGGCTGGAATCTAACCGATGGGTCAAATCTCCACCACCGCTACCAATGGCCACCAATGCCGCTGTTACCTGACGAATCGGCCTGACCAACCCACGGGCCAGCAACACCACCAGCAACAGGCACACCAGCGCCACCGCCAGGCCAATGCCGCTGCTCATCCACAGGGCGCGACGGGCTTCGGCGTAGATCTGCGACTGCGGCACTTCGGCCACCAGGGTCCAGCCCAGGTCGCGCAGCGGCAGGCTCAATGCCAGGAAATCTTCGCCATCACGCACAAAGCCACTGTGGGTGGCAGACGTTTTGGAGGTAGAGGGTTGACCCATCACCGTTTGGGCGGCTGACGCGCCGATCTGCTCGGCCAAGGTGCGTTTGCCGCTGAACCGAGCCTCGGGATGAACCTGGATCAAACCGTCGGAACGCACGAGATAGACCTTGCCGCGCTCACCGAAGTTGAAATTGTGGATCAGCTCCGACAGCTCTTTCATGCTCAGGCCAAGGCCGGCAACGCCCACGACTTTGCCGGACTTCTCGACTTTAAGGTCGATGAAAAGCGCCAGTTCTCCGGTGGCCGTGTCGTTGTCGATATTGAGGGTGCGCGGCTGGGTGCTGTCGAGGAATGAATAGAACCAGGCATCCTTGGGGCTGGTACGGCTGAGGGTGCGGTCCAGGCCCTTTTCGGTGAAGTAATGGTTGGAGGCAGTGCCAACGATCAGCGCGGTAAAGGCCTTGTGTTCGGCGCGGAGGCCCTCAAGGTAAGCGGTAAATGTGCCGGTCTGGGCACTGTTCTCACCCTCGGCCAGCCAGTCGCGCACCATGCTGTTGCTGGCGATGTCCTTGGCGGCGGTCAGGGGTTGAACGAGGATGCGCTCGATGTCGTTGCGCATCGCTTCGATACTCGACGGCAGCGCCTGCTCGACCAGATAGCGCTCGGCGAGGCGGTTGACCACGAGGGTATAAATGCCAACCACAATCAGAATGCCGACCAGCAGGGCGGTGCCCATGCTCAGGATCAACTGCCATTGAATACTGCGTCGCCAGAACTGCATGGAGCACCCCCAAAGAATAAGAGGCTGAAACACTGCAACAGCCGTGCCGATTGTATACAACAAAATCGACAATTTATTCTTTGGTTGTGCGCAAAGCCGATCAGGCCTGATTGATCGTCTTGGAGATCACTTCAACCGTGGCGCTGACTTGCTCTTGGTAACGGTCGAGTTCGAGCTTGTGTTGCTTCTGCATTTCGATCTGCTGCGAGCACAGGTTCATCGCGGCCAGCACCAGCAGGCGGTCACCGATCAGCGTCGGGTACTTCCTTTTGGTGTCGGCCAGGGCAGCCTTGAGCATCATTGCAGCGTCCAGCAGGGTTTGCTCTTCCCCGGCCGGCGCCTTGATCGAATAGTCCTCCCCCAGAATCGAGACGACTCTTACCCCTGCGGCGTTGTAACTCATGCGCTGACTGGGCCTGCGCTGACGCGCTCAACCAGAGCCTGGATGCGGGCTGCGGTGGCGCCTTGCTTCTCTTCCTGTTCCATCAGGCTCAGTTGCAGGCTTTCGTTTTCATCTTTGGCCTGGGCCAGTTCTGCGCTCAGGGCCTGGTTGGTGCTGAGCAAGCCCTGGTTCTGTTGCACCAGGTCACTGACCAGTTGTTCCAATTGGCTAAGGGATGCTTCCAACATTTTGATTTTTCCGGGGTTTTCAAAGGGCGCGTACGATAAAGAAAAGTCACGGTGGATGCCAGGGTTATACGGGCGCAAAGCCTTGATCTTCCTGACGGCGACTGTCCTCGCGAGTTTTAAAGACTGTGATTGGCTCATCTGGTTCCTGCACTTCGTCGCCAGCCCTTATGTAGGAGCGAGCTCGCTCGCGATGGTGGTCAACGATTACGCGTTCTTCCAGACAGCCCGCGTAATCGTTGACCACCATCGCGAGCAGGCTCGCTCCTACAGATAACGACCGGTTAACGGCAAAAACCGCGCAGGGGCTCAAGACTTGAGACGCATGACCGATAAGCCCTCCATACGTCAGCCTCGGCACCGCTCAGGTGCGCCTTTTTCGGTAACCGCCATGTCCCTTCGAAATATAAATATCGCTCCACGGGCGTTCCTCAGCTTCGCCCTGATCGGCGGCTTGATGATGATTCTGGGGGTGTTTGCCTTGAATCAGATGAGCAAGATCCGTGGCGCCGCCGAAGAAATCACCTTGAACAGCGTGCCGAGCATCCAGAGCCTCGATGAGTTCACCCAACTCACCTTGCGTCTGCGCGTGCTGTCGTATCGCTTGCTGGTCAATCGCGAACCGGACGTCCAGCAAAAAACCATGGAACTGCTGGAGACGCGCAACCAGCAGATCCACGCCGCACAAGCGACCTATGAAAAACTGATCGCCAGCCCGCAGGAACGCGCGGCCTACGATCAATACGTGCAACTGCTGGGGCAATACCGCCAGATCGAAGACCGGATGAAGACCCTGTCGCGCAACAATCAGGTCGATGAACTGCGCAACCTGCTCAACACCGATTTGCTGAACAACTCCGAGGCTGTGAACGCCGTGTTGAACCGTCTGCTGGAGATCAATACCCAGCAGACCCGCGACACTAACCAGCAGGCCGCCGATCAATATGATTCGGCGTTCGATCTGGTCATCGCCTTGCTGGTGGCCGCCACCGCACTGACCCTGGCCCTCGCCTGGTTGCTGACCAATAGCATCACCAAACCGATCGCCAATGCCCTGGGTGCCGCCGAGAGCATCGCCGAAGGCAACCTGACTCGCCCGATTACGGTCGATGGCGAGGACGAGGCTGGCCGCCTACTGGCGGCGATGGCGAAGATGCAGGACAAACTGCGCGACACCCTGTTGCGCATTTCCGGCTCGGCCACGCAACTGGCCTCTGCCGCTGAGGAACTCAACAGCGTCACCGACGAAAGCGCTCGCGGCCTGACCCAGCAAAATAACGAGATCGAACAGGCCGCCACCGCAGTCAACGAAATGACCAGCGCCGTGGAAGAAGTCGCGCGCAATGCCGTCAGCACCTCCGAAGCCTCGCAGAGCGCCACCGCGTCTGCCGGGGATGGCCGTGATCTGGTGCAGGAAACCGTCAGCGCCATCGAACGCATGAGCGCCGATGTGCAAAGCACCGCGACCCTGATCGGCGATCTGGCCAATGAGTCCCGCGACATCGGCAAGGTGCTGGATGTGATTCGCGGGCTGGCCGACCAGACCAACCTGCTGGCGTTGAACGCCGCGATCGAGGCTGCTCGTGCAGGTGAAGCCGGTCGCGGCTTTGCCGTAGTGGCGGACGAAGTACGGGCCCTGGCCCATCGCACCCAACAGTCCACCAGCGAAATCGAACGCATGATCGGCAGCATCCAGAGTGGCACCGAGCACGCGGTGGATTCGATGCGAAACAGCACCGAGCGCGCCGAGTCGACCCTGAACATCGCCCGTGGTGCCGGAATGTCGCTGGACACCATCAACAGCGCCATCGTCGAAATCAACCAGCGCAACCTGGTCATCGCCAGCGCCGCTGAAGAGCAGGCGCAGGTGGCCCGTGAAGTGGACCGCAACCTGGTGAACATCCGTGACCTGTCGGTGCAATCGGCCACCGGTGCCAACCAGACCAGTGCAGCCAGTAGCGAACTGTCGCGTTTGGCGGTTGACCTGAACAGCATGGTCGGGCGCTTTAGTCTGTAACCGCTCTCTGTAGGAGCGAGCCCGCTCGCGATGATTTCAATGACGACGCGTTGAGTCAGGCAGCACGCGTTATCGTTGACGTCCATCGCGAGCAAGCTCGCTCCTACAGGGTTCTGCGTTTCAAAAGCTTTTTGACAGCATCACATTTCAACAGGTTAGAATCGCTGGCACGCAGACTGCATGGTCAGTTTGTGCCCGCCTTTCAGCTTTCCGGAGTACTGCCTTTGAATGCGACGACCATCAACAGCCTGTTCTTGATCGGCGCGTTGCTGGTAGGTGCGAGCATTCTGGTGAGCTCACTTTCCTCGCGCCTCGGCATCCCGATTCTGGTGATCATCCTGGCCGTCGGCATGTCCGCCGGCGTCGATGGCGGTGGCATTATTTTCGACAACTACCCGACGGCCTATCTGGTCGGCAACCTTGCACTGGCCGTGATCCTGCTCGATGGCGGGTTACGCACCCGGGTCTCGAGTTTCCGCGTGGCGTTGTGGCCGGCGCTGTCGCTGGCGACCATCGGCGTGTTGATTACCACCGGGCTGACCGGCATGGCCGCCGCCTGGCTGTTTGACCTCAATCTGATTCAAGGCTTGCTGATCGGCGCCATCGTCGGCTCCACCGACGCCGCGGCAGTGTTTTCGCTACTGGGCGGCAAAGGCCTGAACGAGCGGGTGACCGCGAGTCTGGAAATCGAATCCGGCAGCAACGACCCGATGGCGGTGTTCCTGACCGTGACCTTGATCGACATGCTCGCCAGCGGCCAGACCGGCCTGCACTGGAGCCTGCTGACCCACCTGCTGCGCGAGTTCGGTATCGGTGGCCTGATTGGCCTGGGCGGCGGCTGGCTCATGCTGCAATTGGTCAACCGCATCAATCTGGCCACCGGCCTCTATCCGATCCTGGTCATCGCCGGGGGCCTGGTGGTGTTTGCCCTGACCAACGCCTTGCATGGCAGCGGCTTCCTGGCGGTGTACCTGTGCGGCCTGGTGATCGGCAACCGTCCGGTGCGCAGTCGCCACGGCATCCTGCACATGCTCGACGGCATGGCCTGGCTGGCACAGATCGGCATGTTCCTGGTGCTGGGGCTGCTGGTCACGCCCCATGACCTGCTGCCGATTGCACTGCCGGCACTGGGCCTGGCGCTGTGGATGATTCTATTTGCCCGACCGCTGTCGGTGGTGATCGGCCTGCTGCCGTTCAAGGCGTTCCATGGCCGTGAAAAAGCATTCATCTCCTGGGTCGGCTTGCGCGGCGCGGTGCCGATCATTCTCGCGGTGTTCCCGCTGATGGCCGGCCTGCCCAACGCCCAGCTCTACTTCAACCTGGCGTTCTTCATCGTGCTGGTCTCGCTGCTGGTGCAGGGCACCAGCCTGCCTTGGGTGGCGAAGCTGTTGAAAGTGACCGTTCCGCCGGAGCCCGCGCCGATCTCCCGCTCCGCCCTGGAAGTGCACGTCACCAGCGAGTGGGAATTGTTCGTTTATCGCCTCGGTGCCGAGAAATGGTGCATCGGCTCGCCCCTTCGCGAACTGAAAATGCCCGAAGGCACCCGCATCGCCGCCCTGTTTCGCGGCCAGCAACTGCTCCATCCGTCGGGTAGTACGGTGCTTGAAGTCGATGATTTGCTCTGCGTCATCGGCCATGAACACAACCTTCCGGCCCTCGGAAAACTGTTCAGCCAGGCACCGCAGCGGGGTCTCGATTTGCGCTTCTTCGGCGACTTCGTACTCGAAGGAGATGCCCAGTTGGCCGCGGTTGCGGCCCTGTACGGGTTAAAACTCGAAGGCATCGACCCGGACATGTCCCTGGGCCACTTCATTGCCCAGAAAGTGGGCGGCGCTCCAGTCGTCGGCGACCAGGTGGAGTGGAACAACACGATCTGGACCGTCGCGGTGATGGAGGGGAACAAGATCGCCAAAGTAGGCGTCAGATTCCCCGAAGGAAGTCGCCCGGGGCCCGGACTCTTCCTCTAAACTCCATTCTTCGTTTCGCTTTTTGATCGGTCACTATGTCAAGCCTGCGCACCTTTTTCGTCATGGTCCTCCTGGGCCTGAGTCTCTCCGTCGGTACGTTACAAGCCGCCGAACCGCCCACCCGCGAAGCCGTGCAGGCGAGCCTGGACAAGATCGCCGACCGAAAACTGCCGGAAGCCGATCAAAAGGCCCTGCAATCGGTCCTGCAAAACACGCTGACACAGCTCAACAACCGGCGTGATTACGAGCAGAAACTGAGCGATCTCAAGCAGCAGTTGGCCAACGCCCCCAAACAGACCATTGAAAACCAGCGCGAATTGACGCGTCTGAAGGCCACCAGTGTCGTGCCGGTGGCGCAACGCTTCACCAAAGAGTCGATTCAGCAACTCGAGCAAATGCTGACCGAGCGCTCGACCCAGCAAAGCGATTTGCAAAAAGCCCTGGGCGATGCCAACAGCCTGATCATTACCGCGCAGACGCGCCCCGAGCGCGCCCAGGCGGAAATTTCCGCCAGCCAGACGCGTATCCAGCAGATCAACAACATCCTCAAGACCGGCAAGGACAGCGGCAAGACCTTGAGCGCCGAGCAGCGCGACCAGCTCAATGCCGAGCTGGCGGCACTCAATGCGCTGATTCCGCTGCGTCGCCAGGAACTGGCCGGCAATACCCAACTGCAGGATTTGGGCAACAGCCAGCATGACTTGCTCTCGGAAAAATCCGACCGTCTCGATCATGAAATCCAGGAGCTGCAAAACCTGATCAACCAGAAGCGTCTGGCCCAATCCCAGGAAACGGTGACGCAGCAGTCCATCGAAGCGCAGAAGGCCGGGGGCAGCAGCCTGCTGGCCACCGAAAGCACGGCCAACCTGAAGCTCTCCGACTACCTGCTCAAAAGCACTGACCGCCTCAACGAGGTCACCCAGCAGAACCTGCAAACCAAGCAACAGCTGGACAGCGTGACCCAGAGCGATTCCGCCCTGGACGAGCAAATCAGCGTGCTCAAGGGCAGCCTGCTGCTGTCCAAGATTCTCTACAAGCAGAAACAGGCGCTGCCGCGCCTGAGGGTCGATCGCAATCTGGCCGACCAGATCGCCGACATTCGCCTGTACCAGTTCGAAGTCAGCCAGCAACGGGAATTGCTCAGCAACCCGGCCACTTATGTCGACAACCTGCTGTCGACCCAGCCGCCGGAGCAAGTGACCCCGCAACTGCGCAAAAGCCTGATGGAACTGGCCACCACCCGCGTCGACCTGCTAGAGCGCCTGAACCGTGAACTGAGCGCGATGCTCAATGAATCGATCACGCTGCAACTGAATCAGAAGCAACTGCTCAGCACCGCGCAAAGCCTGCGGGCGACGCTGGATGAGCAGATGTTCTGGATTCCCAGCAACAAACCGCTGGACCTCGAATGGATGCGCAGCGTGCCGGAACGCCTGCAACGCCAGGTCGATAGCCTGCCGTGGGCCTCAAGCCTGAGCGAACTGATCGATGGTCTGACCCAGCGACCGCTGCTGTTCCTGCCCCTGGCGCTGTTGATCGGTGCCCTGCTGTGGCGACGCAAGAGTCTGTATGCGCGCCTGAACAAGGTTCACCAGGACATCGGCCACTTCAAGCGCGACAGCCAGTGGCACACGCCCCAGGCGATCCTGATCAACATCCTGCTGGCGATGCCGGTCTCGCTGGGCCTGGCCTTGTGCGGCCTGGCCCTGCAAATCGACGCCCGAGGGCAGAACGCCAGCATGGGCGCAGCGTTGCTGCAAATGGCCGGGGCCTGGCTGGTGTTCTACACCGCCTATCGGATACTCGCGCCGGGCGGTGTGGCAGAACTGCATTTCCGCTGGGAAAAGCCCCAGGTCGAATTCCTGCGCGGCTGGATCCGCCGTCTGGGCATGGTCGTCATGGCACTGGTCACGGTGGTGGCGGTGGCCGAACTGCAACCGGCGGCGCTGGCCGATGACGTGCTCGGCATGCCGGTGGTGCTGACCTGCTATGCCTTGATGACCTTGTTGCTCAGCCGCCTGCTGATCAGCAGCCCGAACCACGAAACCGCTTCATTGTTCCGCAAAGCGCTGGGGATTCTGTTCACGGCGCTGCCGGTCGCCTTGTTCGTCGCCGTGTGCTTCGGCTACTACTACACCGCGCTCAAACTCAGCGACCGCTTGATCAATACCCTCTACCTGCTGATGTTCTGGCTGGTGATCGAGGCCACCTTCGTGCGCGGCCTCAGCGTGGCCGCCCGGCGCCTGGCCTACCAGCGCGCCCTGGCCAAGCGTCAGGCGGCCAAAGAGGCCGGCGACGGCGAAGCGGTCATCGAAGAACCGACCATGGACATCGAAAAGGTCAACGAACAGTCCCTGCGCCTGATCCGCCTGGCACTGCTCGGCGGCTTCATGGCAGCGCTGTATTGGGTCTGGGCTGACTTGATCACCGTGTTTTCGTACCTGGACAACATCACCCTCTACGAATACACCAGCGGCACCGGCGCCAACATGAGCATGGTGCCGATCAGCATTGGCGACATGCTCGGCGCACTGATCATCATCGGCATCACCTTCGCCCTGGCGCGCAACTTGCCGGGCCTGCTGGAAGTGTTCGTGCTGTCGAAGCTCAACCTGGCCCAGGGCAGCGCCTACGCCACCACCACACTGCTGTCCTATGTGATCGCTGGCGTCGGTTTCGTCTCGACACTGTCGACCCTTGGCGTGAGCTGGGACAAGTTGCAATGGCTGGTGGCGGCCCTCTCGGTCGGCCTCGGTTTCGGCATGCAGGAGATCTTCGCCAACTTCATCTCCGGCATCATGATCCTGTTCGAACGCCCGGTGCGGATCGGCGATACCATCACCATCGGCAACCTGTCGGGTACGGTGAGCAAGATCCGCATCCGTGCCACCACCATCACCGACTTCGACCGCAAGGACATCATCGTCCCGAACAAGACGTTCATTACCGGGCAATTGATCAACTGGTCGCTGACCGACACCATCACCCGGGTGACCCTCAAGCTCGGTGTCGATTACGGCTCCGATCTGGACCTGGTGAAGGAACTGCTGCTCAAGGCCGCACGGGAAAACCCGCGCGTGCTGAAGGAACCGGAACCGAACGTGTACTTCCTGAATTTCGGCGAAAGCACCCTCGACCACGAATTGCGCATGCACGTGCGCGATCTCGGCGACCGCAATCCGGTGATCGACGAGGTCAACCGCTTCATCAACCGCGAGTTCAAGAAGCAGCACATCAACATCTCGTTCCGGCAGATGGAGGTCTACCTCAAGAACCTCCACGGTGAGGAATACAAGTTGGTGCCGGTCGAACCGGAAACCAAAACCATCGCGCCGCCGATCGATGGCAAACCGCAGCAAGAGCCGCCCGCCGCCAAACTCGACTAACCGGCCATTCCCCAGCAGAATGCTCGGACATTCTGCTGGAGACGGCCTTTGAAAGCCCTCGACGAACTGACCTTCGATAATCGCTTCGACCGCCTGGGCGACGCGTTTTCCGCCCATGTGTTGCCCGAGCCCATCGACAACCCGCGTCTGGTCGTGGCCAGCCCTGCCGCCATGGCGCTACTGGACCTCGACCCGGCCGTCGCTGAAACCCAAGAGTTCGCCGAGTTGTTCAGCGGCCACAAGCTGTGGGCCGATGCCATTCCCAGGGCAATGGTCTACTCCGGTCATCAGTTCGGCTCCTACAACCCGCAGCTGGGCGACGGTCGCGGGTTATTGCTGGGCGAGGTGTACAACGAGGCCGGCGAACATTGGGACCTGCACCTCAAGGGTGCCGGCCAGACGCCCTTTTCGCGCACGGGCGACGGACGGGCGGTGCTGCGCTCGTCGATCCGTGAATTCCTCGCCTCCGAAGCCCTGCACGCCCTGAACATCCCGACCACCCGGGCGCTGTGCGTGATCGGCTCGGACACGCCGGTCTGGCGCGAGAAGCAGGAACGGGCAGCCATGGTCCTGCGCCTGGCACCGAGCCACGTGCGCTTCGGGCATTTCGAGTATTTCTACTACACCAAACGTCCCGAGCAGCAGAAAGAACTGGGCGACCACATCCTCGCCATGCACTTTCCAGAGTGCCTGGAACAGCCGGAACCCTACCTGGCGATGTTCCGCGAGATCGTCGAGCGCAATGCCGAACTGATCGCCAAATGGCAGGCGTACGGCTTTTGCCACGGGGTGATGAACACCGACAACATGTCGATCCTGGGCATCACTTTCGACTTCGGCCCGTTCGCCTTCCTCGACGACTTCGACGCCAACTTCATCTGCAACCACTCCGATGATCAGGGCCGCTACTCCTTCAGCAACCAGGTGCCCATCGGCCAATGGAACCTCAGCGCCCTGGCTCAGGCCCTGACGCCGTTCATCAACGTCGAGGCCCTGCGCGAAACCCTGGGGCTGTACCTGCCGCTGTTCCAGGCCCATTACCTCGACCTGATGCGTCGCCGCCTCGGCCTGACCACGGCCGAAGACGATGACCAGAAACTGCTGGAGCACTTGCTGCAACTGATGCAGAACAGCGGCGTCGATTACAGCCTGTTCTTCCGCCGCCTGGGCGAAGAATCACCTGAAGCAGCCGTCGCTCGCTTGCGCGATGACTTCGTCGACCTCAAGGGTTTCGATGCCTGGGGCGAGCGGTACATCGCCCGGGTCGCCCGGGAGGGCGAGCTGGATCAGGCACAACGCCGTGCCCGGATGCATGCGGTCAACCCGCTGTACATCCTGCGTAACTACCTGGCACAAAAGGCCATCGATGCGGCGGAACGTGGCGATTACTCGGAAGTCCGACGGCTGCACGCGGTGCTGAGCAAGCCGTTCGAGGAGCAACCGGGGATGGAAAGCTACGCCGAACGGCCGCCGGAATGGGGCAAGCATCTGGAGATCAGTTGTTCGTCTTGAGGCCAGCCAGATAGTGCATTGCCAATCGCTGGAGTTGCGGTGTCAGTGGTTACGGTGCCTGAGTCTCGGCAGGTCGCTCGCCGCTCCTGAACAAAACGAAATCGTACTCGCTGTCATCCGTGGCAGCGGTCTTGATGACGTATGCAAGGGCAAAACCGACCCCCACCAATACCGCGGGGAATCCAGGGAACGGGGAACTGCCAAAGGATATGACGTAGATACTTGTGGCCAAGCCAAGCAAGAAGTACGGCCCCATAATCATCACCGCTAACTTACCGACGCGAGCGGCAGTCTGAAACTTATGGTCCAAACTCTGGCGGTCGGCTTCATCGAGCAGCAGATCCGAACTGCACTGATCGCAGTGGATGGGTTGCTGCTGGACGAGATTGGACGCTTGTTGATAGGTGGGTTTGAGTGAAAAGTTGCAATGACCGCAACTCATATTCACATCGTTGTATGGCGTGGAACCGGCATCCGAAGCAGGCTCATTCGTTTGGGTCATGGCAGTTTAATTCCTTCTAGTTGACCATACCGGCCGAAAAACGCGCGCATCTTAGCAACGCAGGCCTGCCACCCATTTGCATTCTTGGTAACTTGATATTTACCCGCGCGCCTCCACTTAACCCACTTCTTAGAGATTTTGCGGAGCTGCGCGCATGACCGACCCACTCCTCATCCCCTGCCCCCACTGCAACGGCCTCAACCGCATCCCGGCCGAACGCCTGAACGACCACCCCAAATGCGGTCGCTGCAAGGCCGAGGTTCTGCTGAACAAACCGTTTGAGTTGAAACAAGGCGATTACGCCAGCCAGATCAAGGGCGATTTGCCGCTCCTGGTGGACGTTTGGGCGGACTGGTGCGGGCCGTGCAAGTCCTTTGCACCGGTGTTTGAGCAGGCGGCCGGGCAATTGGCGGGCAAGTGTCGACTGGCCAAGCTGGACAGCGAGGCGAACCAGCAATTGTCGGCGCAGTTGGGCATTCGCTCGATTCCGAGCCTGATTCTGTTCAAGAACGGCCGGGAAGTCGCACGTCAGAGCGGGGCGTTGCCGTTACCGCAGCTGATGAGCTGGCTGCGTAGCCAAGGGATCTGAATGACACCTGCTCGCGATGGCGCTTGATCAGTCAACAGAGACGTTGAATGTGAAGCCCTCATCGCGAGCAGGCTCGCTCCCACAGGTTTTTTTGCAATCAGAAAGGATCAGGCGTTTTCCAGCAGATTGTGCAGTTCAACGAACTGCTGGGTCAGCTTGTGCCGCGGGTCGAGATGGATCAGCGGCGTATTGGCCTGGTGGGATTCGCGCATCCGCACCGAAGTGGCCAGGTACACCGGCAATACCGGCAGGCCTTCGGCGATCAGTTCGTCAAGGATTTGCTGCGGCAGGCTGGCACGCGCCTGGAACTGGTTGACCACGATGCCCTCGACTTCCAGCCCTTCGTTGTGGTCCTCCTTCAATTCTTCGATTTCCGCCAGCAGACCATAGAGGGCCTGGCGCGAAAAACTGTCGCAATCAAAGGGGATCAACACACGATCGGCGGCAATCAGTGCCGATACCGCGTAAAAATTCAGCGCGGGCGGCGTGTCGAGGTAGATACGGTCGTAATCTTCGCCGAGTTCTTCGAGCAACTTACGCAGCTTGTTGATCTTGTGCTTGGCTTCAAGCTTTGGCTGCAAATCCGCCAGCTCGGCCGTGGCCGTGATGACGTGCAGGTTATCGAACGGGGTTTCGTAGATATCGACCTTGTTCTTTTTGGAGAACGGCCCGGAAGACAGGGTTTGCTTGAAAAAGTCGGCAATACCCATCGGGATATCATCGCCGGTAAGTCCCGTCAGATACTGAGTGGAGTTGGCCTGGGCATCGAGGTCCACTAACAGGGTGCGATAACCCTCGCTGGCACTGACCGCCGCCAAATTGCAGGCAATACTGGACTTGCCTACGCCACCTTTCTGATTGAACACCACGCGCCGCATTGTCAAAACCTCCGTGTATCAAAGAATGACCGAGTGTAGTGGTCCTCGACGCTGCTTCGCTACCTCGTTGGAGAGGGACTGCACGCTCAGTGGCTAGCCCGCCTCAAAAAACGGCATGAATCACCGACAGAACCGACAAACGGGCCGCGCAATAATCGGAATAATTGTCAAATGTTCAATTTTTGCGAACGGGTTCTGTACATAACGTTGAGCAAAATGTAACCAGTATTTGCTACGCGTTCGCCGCACCGCGATAATGCGCGCCACTCGGCGCCAAGCGCCGCGCGGGTGAGTCGTGGCTTTCAGTCATCACCGCGTCAAGCAAGCCCGCAAGGGCGGGATGAATGTCTGTGATCAACTTCAACATCGCCCAATGGCGCGCGTGGGCCCCGGGACTCGAGAGCGTGGACGATTGGCAGGCCTGGTGCCGACAGCCCGTCGTGCTGCCCGGCAGCGATGCAGCCCCTGACGTGTCGTTTCTGCCGGCGATGCAGCGCCGGCGTCTCAGCCGTCTGGCGCGGATGGCCTTCAGTGTCGGCTGGCCATTGGCCGAGGGTCGCCAGGACTTGCCGCTGGTCTTCATTTCCCGTCACGGCGAAACCCCTCGGACCTTCGACATCCTCAGCGACCTGGCCGCTGAGCAGCCGCTGTCGCCGACCCAGTTCAGCCTTTCCGTGCACAACGCGATTATTGGCCTGTGGTCGATCATGCGCGGCGAAACCAGCGAAATGACCGCCCTGGCCGCGGCTGGCGATGGCCTGGAAAATGGCATGCTGGAGGCTGCGGCACTGCTGAACGAAGGCGCGCCCGCAGTATTAGTGATCATCACCGAAGAACAACCGCCCCAGGCTTACTCGACCTGGATCGACGATGTGCCGTTCCCGTATGCCGTCGGCCTGCTGATCACCCCCGGAAATGACTGGCAGCTGTCCCTGAACAGCCCCACGGATGCGTTGTCCAACGTTCGCTGGCCCCATGCGCTGAATCTGTTGTGCATGCTGCTGGGCCGGCAAACCACCTGCCAACATGCCTGGAAAAATCGTGTATGGACCTGGCAACGCAGCCCGTGACCGAAAAAAACCGCGACGCCTATTACTGGCGCCTGCTGGCGACCGCCGCAAGCTTCACCCTGTTCGGGATGGGCGGGATGTGCCTGCGCCTGGTGATTTTTCCGCTGCTCGGCTGCCTGCCGGCCGATGCCCGGACCCACCGCTTGCGCGCGCGCCAGACCGTCAGTCGCTGCTTCTGGTTTTTCGTCCGTTTCATGGCCCGTGCCGGTGTGCTGACCTACGACATACAAGGCGCGGAAAAACTCGGCCGTCCGGGGCAGATGATCATCGCCAATCACCCGTCGCTGATCGACGTGGTGTTCCTGATTGGCCTGGTGCGCCACAGCAACTGTGTGGTCAAGCAGAGCCTGTGGGAAAATCCGTTCACCCGCGGTCCGTTGCGCCGCACCGACTACATCAGCAACGACGGCAGCATGGAGATGCTCGATGCCGCCGCCGATGCACTGAAAAACGGCCAGACCCTGATCATCTTTCCCGAAGGCACCCGCACCCAACCCGGCCAGGCGCCGGCCTTTCATCGGGGGGCTGCGGCAATAGCGCTGCGGGGTGCGAAAATCCTCACCCCGGTCGTTATCAAGGTCAGCCCGACCACATTGACCAAGGCCGAGCCCTGGTATCGGATCCCGAAACGACGCGTGCACTTCAGTTTTCGTGTCGGGGCCGATATAGACCCACAGGCCTTCGCCGCGCTGGGCCCGGCTCCGCAGGCCTCGCGCAAGCTCAACGACTATCTGCATTCTTACTTCATTAAGGAGCTCGCCGAAGATGAGCGATCTGCACACTAAGCACCTGGTGCTGGAAATAAAAGACCTGATCATCGAAGCCCTCGGCCTCGAAGACATCAGCGCCCAAGACATCGGCGACGACCAGACGCTGTTTGGCGAAGGCCTGGGCCTGGACTCGGTAGACGCGCTGGAACTCGGCCTGGCGATCCAGAAAAAATACGGCATCAAAATCGATGCCGACGCCAAGGACACGCGTAATCACTTCAGCAACGTGGCGAGCCTTGCGGCGTTCGTCACCGCAAAACAGGCAGCTTGAGACCGGACCATGCAAACTCGTGACGACATTTTCAACACCCTGCGCGATGCCTTGGTGGAGCTGTTCGAGCTGGAGCCCGAGCGTGTGAGCCTCGAATCCAACCTGTATCAGGACCTGGAAATCGACAGCATCGACGCAGTCGACCTGATCGATCACATCAAACGTCAGACCGGCAAGAAAATCGCCGCCGAAGAATTCAAATCGGTGCGCACCGTCAGCGACGTGGTCGAGGCGGTCTACCGTCTGGTTCAACCGGCCGCATGAGCCGATTGATTGGCCTCGGCCTGCTGCTGGCGGGCCTGCTGTACCCCTTTGCGGTGTATTTCGGCATGGAGCACTTCGCCCCATGGCAGTTCGGACTGCTGCTGGGCAGCCTGTGGCTGGCCCGCGCACTGACCGGTCGGCAACGACCCGGTAGCCGGTGGATGGCCGTGGTGGCGATCGTGTTCTGCCTGTTGCTGGCGCTGTTCGACAGCCCACTGCTGTTGCGCTGGTATCCGGTGCTGATCAGCGGTTTCATGTTGGCGCTGTTCGGGCTCAGCCTGATATACGGCCCGCCCATGGTCGAACGCTTGGCCCGTCTGCGTGAACCGCACCTGCCGGCCAAAGGCGTTCGTTACACCCGCCAGGTGACCATCGCCTGGAGCGTTTTTTTTCTCTGCAACGGTTTGTGTGCTGCCGCCCTGACACTGTGGGCGCCGCTGAGCTGGTGGATGTTATACACCGGCCTGATTTCCTACGGATTGATAGGCCTGATGTTTGCCATTGAATGGCTAATACGACAACGGGTACGAGGCCGCCCATGAATTGGATAAAACTTGAGCAGCTGTTGCTCAAGGCTGAAGCGGATCGTGCCGTAACGGCCGAACCCCCGCTCAATCACGCACAACTGTGCGCCCAGGCCCTGAGCCTGGCCGCCGGCCTGCAAGCCCAGGGTGTGCAGCGCGTTGCCGTGCACCTTGAAGACGCCGCCGACCTGGCGATCGCCCTGCTCGGTGCCTGGCGTGCCGGCGTCAGTGTCTTGCTGCCGACCGATCTGCAAGCCCAGACCCGCCAGCGCTGGTCGAGCGACGTCGATCTGTGGCTGACCGATCAGCCCGATGACGCGCACCTGTCCGATTTCAACGCGCCGCCCCTCAGCGCCGCGGCACTGGACCTGGACCGCTGTTCGCTGAGCCTGTGCACGTCTGGCTCCAGCGGCGAACCCAAGCGCATCGACAAAACCCTGCGCCAACTGGTCAACGAAGTCCAAGCCCTGGAGCAACTGTGGGGCGCCGACCTGGGCCCGGCCTGCATCATTGGCAGCGTGGCGACTCAACACATTTACGGCCTGCTGTTTCGGGTGCTGTGGCCGCTGTGTGCCGGACGTCCGTTCGTGCGCAAGCAACTGGCCTTTCCGGAAGACCTGCAACGCGCCAGCCGCGAACACCCGGCCTTTGCCTGGGTCGCCAGCCCGGCGCTGCTCAAGCGCATGGGCGACAACCTCGACTGGCAAGCCTTGAGCGCGGTGCGCCGGGTATTTTCGTCTGGCGGCGCACTGCCGGTGGATGCTGCACTAAGCCTGCACCAACGCCTGCATCAATGGCCGACGGAAATCTTCGGCAGTTCGGAAACCGGCGGGATTGCCTGGCGTCAGGGCCACGATCTCTGGCAGCCCTTCGCCGACGTAGCACTGAGCCAGGACACTGACGGCGCCCTGCTGATCACCTCGCCTTACTTGCCGGCCGGTCACGTCGAACACACCGCCGACGCGGCGCGCATCGCGGCCGATGGCCGTTTCGAACTGCTCGGACGGCTGGACCGGATCGTCAAGCTGGAAGAAAAGCGCATCTCCTTGCCAATGCTGGAAAAGGCCTTGATGGACCATGAGTGGGTCGTCGAAGCACGGCTTGGCGTGGTTCAGGAAAACCGCGCCTCCCTGGGTGCGCTGCTGGTCCTGAGCGAATCCGGTCTGCATGCCCTGCGCAATCAAGGCCGACGCACCCTCACCCAGGCACTGCGCCAACACTTGAGCCAGCATTGCGAAGCCCTGGCCCTGCCACGGCGCTGGCGCCTGCTGCGACAACTGCCGCTGAACAGCCAGGGCAAACTGCCGCAGGCCGATGTCGAAGCCCTGTTGTTGGCGCCGCGTCCCAAGGCACCAGAGGTGCTGGAGCAAGTCGAAACTGAAGGCGAGTGGAGCCTGCAACTGGCCGTGCCGCCCGACCTCGCCTACTTCAGCGGGCATTTCCCCCGGGCGCCGGTGTTGCCCGGTGTGGTGCAAGTGGAGTGGGCGCTGAAGCTCGGCCAACAATTGATGAACCTGCCGGAAAAATTCGCCGGCATGGAAGTGCTGAAGTTCCAGCAACTGGTGCGCCCCGGCGATGAAGTCCAGTTGCACCTGCGTTTCGACCCGGTGCGCAGCAAGTTGTACTTCGCCTACCGCAATGAAACCGCCACCTGCTCCAGCGGGCGGATTTTGCTGGAGGCTGCGCATGTGTAGCTTTGGTGAGTGCTGCGCACTCAATCGCGAGCAGGCTCGCTCCCACATTGAATTTGTGAACAACGCAGCGCCTCTGTGGGTGCGAGCTTGCTCGCGATGCGGTCACCTCGGACTTTCGGGTGAAAGCCAACATGCATAACCCCTGCGCCGTCATCCCGGTCTACAACCACGAAACCGCCATCACCACCGTGGTCGACGCCCTGCTCGCCAGTCATCTGCCGTGCATTCTGGTGGACGACGCCAGCGATAAATCCTGCGCCGACGTCCTGGATCAACTGGCCCTGCGCGACGATGTTCACCTGATCCGCCTCGCCACCAATCAGGGCAAGGGCGGCGCAGTGATGACCGGTATGCGCGAAGCGTCGCGCCTGGGTTTCAGCCATGCCTTGCAGGTGGATGCCGATGGCCAGCATGACTTGCAGGACGTCACACGCTTTATCGAACTGTCCCGTGCCCATCCCGACGCCGTGATCTGCGGTTATCCGCAGTACGACGAGAGCGTGCCCAAGGGTCGTTTGTATGCGCGCTACCTGACGCACGTCATGGTCTGGATCAACACCCTGTCGTTGCAGATCCGCGACTCCATGTGCGGTTTCCGCGTCTATCCGTTGCCGCCGACCCTGGCGCTGATCGAGTCGACGAAAATCGGCAAGCGCATGGATTTCGACTCGGACATCCTGGTGCGCCTGGCCTGGCGCAATCTGCCCATGGCGTGGCTGCAAACCAAAGTCCATTACCCGCTGGACGGCGTTTCGCACTTCCGGATGTTCCACGACAACGTACTGATTTCGAGCATGCACACCCGGCTGTTCTTCGGCATGTTGCTGCGTTCGCCCCTGATCCTCTGGCGGCGGTGGCGCACATGAACACAGACAAGCAACACTGGGCCGATCGCGAGGAGCGCGGCAGTTTCTGGCTGATGAAGTTCACCGCGTTCGCCGCCAAAGTGCTCGGTCGGCGTCTGCTGAGCCCGTTGCTGTACGGCATTGTGCTGTACTTTTTCCTGTTCGGCCGCAGCGCTCGCCACAGCGCCTGGCAGTACCAGCAACGGCTGGCTGACTGGAGCGCTCGCCCCGATTTGCGGCCGAACCAGTGGCGGATATTTGGCCAGTTCATGGCGTTCGCCGATTCCATGCTCGACAAGCTCGATGTGTGGAACGGCAAGTTGAGCATCGAACAGATCGAAATCATCGACCCGGCATTGCTGCGCAACCAGTTGCGAGGCACTCGCGGGCAGATGCTGGTGGGCGCGCACCTGGGCAACCTCGAAGTGTGTCGCGCACTGGCGGAGATCGGCGAGAAGGTCACGATGAACGTGCTGGTGCATACCAAGCACGCCGAACATTTCAACCGCTTGCTGGGTGAAGCCGGCGCGACCAATCTGCGCCTGATCCAGGTCAGCGAGCTGGATCCGGTAATCATGCTGCAACTGCATGAACGCCTGGAGCGCGGCGAATGGCTGGCCATCGCCGGCGACCGCGTGCCGCTGCATGGCGGGCGTAGCGTGACCGTGGACTTCCTTGGTTATCCGGCAAAGTTCCCGCAGGGGCCGTGGCTGCTGGCCGGCCTGTTGAAATGCCCGGTCAACCTGCTGATGTGCGTGAAGAAACCCGATGGCGACTATAGGCTGACCATCGAACCCTTCGCTGACGCCATCACCTGGAAGCGCAGCGACCGCGAGCAGGTCATTCATCAGTGGGCTTCCCGCTATGCCGAGCGCCTGAGTCACTATTGCCTCGAAGCCCCTCAACAATGGTTCAACTTTTACCCTTTCTGGAAGACCGATGACGACGCCAACGCTTGAGCCGGTAACCTTCGGCGAACTCCCTTTGCGCATCGAAGACGTGCTGGCCCTGGCCAACCGTCAGGTGCCGACGCAGTTGCAAGGCGACCCCGAGTTCCGTCGGCGCATCGCCAAGGGTGCGCAATTCCTCGATTCCCTGCTGGACAAGGAAGGCGTGATCTATGGCGTGACCACCGGGTACGGCGACTCCTGCGTGGTGGCGGTGCCGCTGCATCACGTCGAAGCGCTGCCGCGTCATCTGTACACCTTCCATGGTTGCGGGCTGGGCAAACTGCTCGATGCCCAGGCCACTCGCGCCGTGCTGGCGGCGCGCTTGCAGTCGCTGTGCCACGGCGTGTCCGGCGTTCGGGTGGAATTGCTGGAGCGCCTGCAAGCGTTCCTCGAACACGACATCCTGCCGCTGATTCCGGAAGAAGGCTCCGTAGGCGCCAGCGGTGACTTGACGCCGTTGTCCTATGTGGCCGCGACCCTGTCCGGCGAGCGCGAAGTGATGTTCCACGGCGAACGCCGTCAAGCCGCCGACGTGCATCGTGAACTTGGTTGGCAGCCGCTGGTGCTGCGGCCCAAAGAAGCCCTGGCCCTGATGAACGGCACCGCCGTCATGACCGGCCTCGCTTGCCTGGCCTACGCCCGTGCTGACTACCTGCTGCAACTGGCCACGCGCATCACCGCGCTGAACGTGGTCGCCCTGCAAGGCAACCCGGAGCATTTCGACGAACGCCTGTTCGCCGCCAAGCCACACCCCGGGCAGATGCAAGTGGCCGCGTGGCTGCGCAAGGA
Source organism: Pseudomonas fluorescens group sp. PF-1 (assembly GCF_054481335.1). Lineage (NCBI taxonomy): Bacteria > Pseudomonadati > Pseudomonadota > Gammaproteobacteria > Pseudomonadales > Pseudomonadaceae > Pseudomonas > Pseudomonas fluorescens group sp. PF-1. Next base: position 752,227 of record NZ_JBTMNG010000002.1, on the reverse strand, counting down.
CCTGGCGATCGACGCGCCAACCGCACCGCTGCATCGCCTGCAGGACCGCTATTCCCTGCGCTGCGCGCCCCACGTCCTCGGCGTGCTGGCCGACAGCCTGAACTGGCTGCGCTCGTTCATTGAGATCGAACTCAACAGCGCCAACGACAACCCGATCATCGATGCCGAGGCCGAACGCGTACTGCACGGCGGGCACTTCTACGGCGGCCACATCGCGTTCGCCATGGACAGCTTGAAAAACCTCGTGGCCAACGTCGCCGACCTGTTGGATCGACAACTCGCGCTGCTGGTGGACGAGCGTTACAACCACGGCCTGCCGAGCAACCTGTCCGGCGCCAGCGCCGACCGCGCGATGCTCAACCACGGCTTCAAGGCCGTGCAGATCGGCACCAGCGCCTGGACCGCCGAAGCCTTGAAAAACACCATGCCGGCCAGCGTGTTCTCGCGCTCCACCGAGTGCCACAACCAGGACAAGGTGAGCATGGGCACCATCGCCGCCCGCGATGCCATTCGCGTACTGGAACTGACCGAACAGGTGGCCGCCGCCACGCTACTGGCCGCCAACCAGGGCGTCTGGCTGCGCGCCCAGGCCGAAGGCGCCCGGCCGTTGCCGCCGGCCCTGGCAGCCATGCACGAAGCACTGGCCCAGGACTTCCCACCGGTCATCGAGGACCGCGCGTTGGAAGGTGAATTGCGCCTGTGCCTGCAACGTATCGCTGAACAACACTGGAGGCTGCATGCGTAGCAAGGGAGTGCTTCACACCGATACGGAAATCCTCGTGCCGTTCTTTGACGTCGACAGCATGAACGTCGTCTGGCACGGCCACTACGTCAAATACCTGGAAGTCGCCCGCTGCGCCTTGCTCGACAAGATCGGCCACAACTACAGCGCCATGTCCGACTCGGGCTATGCCTGGCCGGTGATCGACCTGCAGTTGCGCTACGTGCGCGGCGCGGTATTCGGCCAGAAGCTGAACGTGCGGGCCAATCTGGTGGAGTGGGAGAACCGTCTGAAGATCAACTACCTGATCAGCGACCTGGAAACCGGCGAACGCTTGACCCGCGCCGTTTCCGTGCAGGTGGCCGTCAGCATGCACAACCGCGAAATGCAGCTGGCCTCGCCCAAGGTGTTCACCGACGCTGTCGAGAGGATGCTGGCATGATTTTCTGCCTCCCCCGTTCCCCTGCAGGAGCGAGCCTGTCGAATCGTCGCACCGTCGCGATGGTCGCTGACGATGACGCTGGGCACCTGACACTCCGCGACGCTCTCAGGTATTTCGCGAGCAAGCTCGCGCCTGTGGTGTTCTGCATGTTGCTGGGCATTCCGGGGCTGGCCAACGCCTTCGACCTGCAACAGCTCAGCGATCAACTGGCCAGGCCCGACGTCATCCACGGCAACTTCATCCAGGAAAAACACCTGCGCGCCCTGCCCCAGCCGCTGACCAGCAAGGGCACCTTTGTCCTGGCGAAAAACCACGGTCTGTTGTGGCTGCTCAAAACGCCGCTGCAACAGGATTACCGCATCACCGACCAAGGCATTGCCCGGCGCGATGCCAGCGGTTGGCAGATGTTGCCGGGCAAGAGCGCCGGGGCCGAGCAGAACCGTCTGTTCCTCGCTGTTCTGCAAGGCGATAGCAGCGGGCTGCAACGGGATTTCGAACTGTCACTGAGCGGCGAAGCGCAGGACTGGCGGCTGACGCTGGTGCCGCGCTCGATGCTGCTCAAGCAGGTGTTCACCCAGATCAACATCATCGGCGGCGAACTGGTGCACAGCATCGAGCTGCTGGAAACCCAGGGCGACAGCACCTTGTTGCGCATGCAGGACAGCACCAGCGCCCAACCGTTGAGTGACGCGGAGCAACACGACTTTGCCGAGTGAACGCGCGCTTCCCCGGCTGTTCCTGATCCTGCTGCTGGCGGTACTGGCACTCGCCGGCTGGCAATGGCGTAACGGTGCACCGCTGTCGGCCAACCTGATGGAACTGGTGCCCGGCACGACGCCGGACGCGCTGGAACTGCGCGCTGAACAACGTATGCAGGAACCGCTGAACCGCGAGATGCTGGTGCTGGTCGGCCATACCGACCGCCAACAAGCCATCGCCATGGCGCACAAACTGGGCGATCAATGGCAGGCCAGCGGGCTGTTCGAGAAGGTCCAGTGGAACCTGCAAGCCGACTTGCCGGCCTTGCGCACGCAACTGCTGCAAGGCCGACTGGCGATGCTGTCGGCAACGGATCGCCAGCAATTGATCGAACATCCGGACGCTTTTATCCAGCAGCGGGTGCAAGCACTGTTCGACCCGTTCACCGGTTTCAGCCTGGTGTCGAGCCAGGACGACTGGCTCGGCCTGACCGGGCGCATCCAGAACAGCCAGCCGCAGCACGGTTCGGTGCAACTGGACATCGGCAGCGGTGCCTTGATCGCCGATGCCGATGGCAAAAGCTGGGTGCTGCTGCGCGCGCGAACCACCGGCAACGCCTTCGACATGAACCTGCCGCTGCAAGTGGCCGACCTGCTCCAGCACAGTCGTGAACAAGCGGCCGAGTCTGACGTGCAACTGCTCGCGGCCAGCGGCTTGCTGTACGCCGCCAGCGGGCAACGACAAGCCGCCCGAGAGATGACCTGGGTCGGCGGCGGTGCCACGGTGGGGATTCTGTTGCTGCTGTTGCTGGCCTTCCGCCGCTGGCGCGTGTTGCTGGCATTTTTTCCGGTGCTGGTGGGCATGCTGTTCGGCGCGGTGGCTTGCGTGACGGTGTTCGGCCACATGCATGTGATGACGCTGGTGCTGGGTTCGAGTCTGATCGGCGTGGCGGTCGACTACCCACTGCATTACCTGTCCAAAAGCTGGAGCCTGAAACCCTGGCACAGTTGGCCGGCCCTGCGCCTGACCTTGCCCGGCTTGACCCTGAGCCTGATCACCAGCGCCATCGGCTACCTGGCCCTGGCCTGGACGCCATTTCCGGCGCTGACGCAGATCGCGGTGTTCTCTGCGGCGGGTCTGCTGGGGGCCTATTTGTCCGCCGTGTGCCTGCTGCCGGCGTTGCTCAAGGGTGTGGATCTGCGTCCGGCGCAATGGCCGCTGCGGGTTTGCGAGTTTTTGCTGGGGGTACGTGAAGCGTTGCTCCAGCGCCTGCGCACGCCCGTGCTGTTTGCACTGCTGATTGCCTTCTGCGTCGGCGGCCTGTTGCACCTCGGGACCCGCAATGACATTCGCCAATGGGTCGGCACACCGCAGCAATTGACTGACGAAGCCCAGACCATTGCCCGCATCACCGGCTATCAGCCCACCAGTCAGTTCTTCCTGGTGCGCGCCGCCAATCAACAGGAATTGCTCGAACGCCAGACCGCCCTGAGCGAACGCCTGGATCAGCTGATCAACCTGAATAAGCTTCAGGGTTACCTGTCACTCACCCAACTGGTGAGCCCGCCGAGTGAACAGCACCGGGTGCGCGAAGCATTGAGCACCTTGCCGGGCGTCTGGCAGCCGCTGCTCGACGTCGGCGTGCCGGCCGAGGCGCTGCAAGCGGAGCTGAAAACCTTGCAGGCGCTGCCTGTCGAAGACATCGACGCGGCGCTGGCCGGCCCCCTGGCCGAACCCTATCGGGCGCTGTGGCTGGGGCCGACCGATGATGGCGTGGCGGCGATGGTCAGCCTGCAAGGCCTGAACAACCCGTCACTGCTGCGCATCCAGGCACTGGACCTGCCAGGGGTGCAGTTGGTCGACCGGCTCGGTGAACTGAACGACCTTTTCGCCGCCACCCAGATCAGTGCCGCCGAACTGAAACTCGCCTCATGCGCGCTGATTGTGCTGGTGCTGATGCTGCCGTTTGGCCTCGGCGGTGCGTTGCGCATTGTCTCCCTGCCACTGCTGGCGGCACTGTGCAGCCTCGCCAGCCTCGGTTGGCTGGGGCAGCCGTTGACCCTGTTCAGCCTGTTCGGCCTGCTGCTGGTGACGGCCATCAGCGTCGATTACGCGATCCTCATGCGTGAGCAGGTCGGCGGCGCCGCCGTGAGCCTGCTGGGCACTCTGCTGGCGGCGCTGACCACCTGGTTGTCGTTCGGCCTGCTGGCGGTGTCGAGCACGCCAGCGGTGAGCAACTTCGGTCTGTCGGTCAGCCTGGGCCTGATCTTCAGCTTCATGCTCGCCCCCTGGGCCGGAAAACACAGGCCATCGCCCACCCTTGAGGAGCCGGCACCATGATGGTCGCGTTGTTTTGGGCGATGGCCCTGGCGTTGTTTGCCGTGGCGACCCGACTGGGCCGGCATCTGGGCTTGATCCCGATCGTCAGCCAGTTATTGCTGGCAACCGTTGGCCTGCCGCTGCTGATGTATTTCTGGATCAAACCCCACTGGCAGTTGAGCGGTGCGGCGCTGGTGTCGCCGATCTGGCTGAAGAACCTCTACAGCCTGAGTTTCGCGCTGCTGCTGGGCTACATCCTCAGTGACGTGATCGACCTGCACCTGGATCGCCAGAGCCTGAAAATCGCCCTGCCGAGTTTCTGCATTCCGTTTGCCTGCGGCCTGGCCGCGGCGTTCTGGCTGCTGCCACCGCAGCCGTGGATCAGCTCGCTGGCGGTTGGCCTGTTGTTCGCCATTACCGCGATTCCGGTGTTGTACCTGTACCTTCGGCATATCAATTACCCGCCTGCCGCCACCCGGCGCCTGGTGCAGACAGCGATCCTCATCGACCTCACTTGCTGGACCTTGTTCGCCATCGCCCAGGGCACGCTGCACCTGAGCAGTTTGCTGCTGCCGCTGGCCGGCGCCTGTCTGCCGGTGCTGCTGCGCCTGCTCGGCCTGCGCCAGGCGTGGCTGTACAGCGGGTGTTTTTTCGCGCTGCTGGTGGTGGCCGAACACTACAAGCTCAATGCGTTGATTTTCGGTATCGGTTATCTGCTGCTCATGGCCGCCCTGAAGGCACCGCTGATACTGCCGTTTCCGGTGCGCTGGATGATTTTTCTGCAGACGTACATCGCCATCCCGCTGATCCTCACGTTCGGCATCGTGCAGATCAATGTGCACAGCGCCATGGACAGTCTTGGCTGGGTGCAACTGGCAGCCCTGCTGCTGTTACCGATTGCCAGCAAAATGCTCGGCAACTGGCTCGGCCTCGGCTGGGCCGGTGCTTCGTTCCAGGGCGCCAGCCGCTGGCGGGAAAGCGTGTTGCTGAACATTCGCGGCTTGAGTGAGATCGTGTTTCTCAACTTGCTGTTGCAACAACAGCTCATCGGCCCGGCGCTGTACTTTGCGCTGATGCTGATGGGCCTGATCGCGACACTGCTGCCGGCACTGGCCGGCATGCACCGGATTCCCCTGAAAGCTGCCGCCTCGGCAAGGAGCCCCCATGCCCACCGTTGAAATGGAACGTCGCCAGATTGTGGTCATCGGCGCAGGCCCTTCGGGTGCCATCGCCGCCGCGCTGCTCAAACGCCAGGGTCATGATGTGCTGGTGATCGAGCGTCAGCATTTCCCACGCTTTTCCATCGGCGAAAGCCTGTTGGCGCACTGTCTGGACTTCGTCGAAGAGGCGGGCATGCTGGACGCCGTCAATGCGGCGGGGTTCCAGGTGAAAACCGGCGCTGCGTTTGCCTGGGGCGAGCGTTACAGCGCGTTCGATTTCGGTGACACCTTTACCCAGGGCAAGCCGACGACCTTCCAGGTCCAGCGCGCCGACTTCGACAAACTGCTGGCCGATCAGGCCGCGCTGCAAGGCGTGGAAATCCGCTACGGCGAAGCCATCGTCAGTGTCGAGGTCGATCTGCCGCACCCGCAGCTCGGCGTGCGTCGCGAGGACGGCAGCGAATACCGCATCAAGGCTGACTTCATGCTCGACGCCAGCGGTTACGGTCGTGTGCTGCCGCGCTTGCTCGACCTCGAAGCGCCGTCGAATTTCCCGGTGCGCCAGGCGGTGTTCACCCATATCGAAGACGGCATCGACAGCCCGACCTTCGACCGCACCAAGATCCTCGTCACCACTCATCCCGACAAACGCGATGTCTGGTTCTGGACCATCCCGTTCAGCAACGGTCGCTGCTCGGTTGGCGTGGTCGCTGCCGCGGAGCATTTCGAGGGCCGTACCGATAACCTGGACGATTGCCTGCGCGGTTTCATTGCCGAGACGCCCAGCCTGTCCGGTGTGCTGAACAACGCGGTGTGGGATACGCCCGCGCGGTCCATCGGCGGCTACTCGGCCAACGTCAAAAGCCTGCACGGTCCGGGCTTTGCGTTGCTGGGCAATGCCGCAGAGTTCCTCGACCCGGTGTTTTCGTCCGGCGTGACCATTGCCATGCGTTCGGCGAGCATGGCCGCCGGCGTCCTGCACCGGCAGTTGCAAGGTGAAACCGTCGACTGGGAAAAGGAATTCGCCAAGCCGCTCAAGCGCGGGGTCGATACCTTTCGTTGCTACGTCGAAGGCTGGTACGCCGGGACCTTCCAGGACGTGATTTACCACGAGGGCAGCGCCGGGGAGATCCGCCGCATGATCAGCTCGATTCTGGCCGGCTACGCCTGGGACGAGCGCAACCCGTTCGTCAGCGAAGCCAAACGCCGCCTGAAAGTGATTTCCCAACTCTGCGCACGGGATGCGACATGAGCTACTTGAGCGACAACTACGTCGAAGAAACCCGTTTCGGCCTGTGGTTCCTGCGCAGCTACACCTGGCAGTACCGCGTGCTGCGCGTGGCGATCGACGATTTGCGCAGCCTGTTCAGCGAGGCGCTGCCGAGCCATCCGGTGCTGCTGGACGCGGGCTGCGGTCAAGGCAAGTCGTTCAAGTACCTGCAGCAGACTTTCATGCCCGAACGTCTGATTGGCGTGGACGCCGACCCCCACAGCCTGAACCAGAGCCGTGAAGAAGCGGTCTATCAGGGTATTGCCGTGGAGTTGATCGGCAGCGACTGCGCCACCCTTGCCGTACCGGACGCCAGCGTCGACCTGCTGTTCTGTCACCAGACGTTCCATCATCTGGTGGAACAGGAAAAGGCACTGGCCGAGTTCTACCGCGTGCTCAAGCCGGGCGGCTACCTGATGTTCGCCGAATCCACCGAGGCTTACATTGATACCTGGGTGATTCGCTGGTTGTTCCGGCATCCGATGCACGTGCAAAAAAGTGCCGAGCAGTATCTGGAGATGATCCGAGGCCAGGGTTTTGAATTCGGTCCGCAGAATGTGTCTTATCCGTACCTCTGGTGGAGCCGCGCCAAGGATTTCGGTCTGCTGGAACGCTTGGGCCTGTGCCAGCCAAAACCCTTTGGCCAACGGGAAGAAACCCTGGTCAACGTGGTGGCGCGCAAACCGTTGAAAGGTGGAGTTTGATGTTCACCATCCGTCACTCAGAACGCATGACCTGTGGGAGCGAGCCTGCTCGCGATAGCGGTGGATCAGTCACCCTGAATGCCGACTGTAATGCCGTCATCGCGAGCAGGCTCGCTCCCACAGGGATAGCGGGTGTTCTGCGATTTCTGCTGTTTGCCGCGGCCCTGCTGCTGAGCGCTTGCGCCAGCCAGCCGCCGCTGCCCGAGCAAACTCCGAACCTGTCGCTGCCGCTGCAACTGCATATCCAGCGCCTGCAGGCCGAACAACGCCAGGACTGGGTGCTGGTGATCCAGCGTGAAGGCCCGGGCATCCGCTGGTCGATGATGGACCTGCTGGGCATCCCGCAGGCACGTCAGAAGCTGGTCGACGGAACCTGGCACGCCGACGGCCTGCTGCCGCCCAACCCCGAAGCCCGGGAGCTGTTCGCGGCGCTGCTGTTTGCCCTGACGCCCAAGGACGAGTTACAGGGCAACTATCCCGCTGCCTGGCAACATGGCACGCAACGCTCCCTGCCCGAACGCTGGGACGTTCGTTATTCACAACCGATGAGCTTTGAATTGAACCTGCCCAAAGGCCCGAAATACCAAGTCACGCCCCTGAGCGGGGAGGCACCATGACCGCCTACCTGAATGCCCTCGGCGTGATCTGCGCCCTGGGCCGCGACAAGCAGGAAGTCGCGCGTAACCTGTTTGCCGGCGATTGCTCCGGCATGCGCAGCGAAGCCGGCTGGGTACCGGAACGGTCGTTGCCGGTAGGCGCGGTTGCAGGCGAGCTGGCGGCGATTCCACCCGAGTTGATCCGGCAACGCAGCCGCAACAACCAATTGCTGCTGGAAGCCGCCCTGCAAATTCGCCCGGACATCGACCGCGCGATCCAGACCTACGGCCGCGACCGCATCGGCATCGTGCTGGGCACCAGCACCTCGGGCATCGACGAAGCCAGCCAGAGCCTGAGCCATTACATTCGCGAGCAGCAGTTCCCGGCCGACTACGACTACCAGCAACAGGAACTCGGTGCACCGGCCAATTTCCTCGCCGACTGGCTGCAGGTGAGTGGGCCGGCCTACGTGATTTCCACGGCCTGCACCTCCAGCGCCCGTGCCCTGATGAGCGCCGAGCGTCTGCTGGACCTGGGTGTGTGCGACGTGGTGCTGTGCGGTGGCGTCGACACCCTCTGCAAGCTGACCCTCAACGGTTTCTCGGCGCTGGAAGCGGTGTCCGGGCAGCGCTGCAACCCGTTTTCGCGCAACCGCAACGGCATCAACATCGGCGAAGCCGCCGTGCTGTTCCTGATGAGCAAGCAGCCCGGCGACGGTCAAGCGATTGCCCTGCTGGGCAGCGGCGCCAGCTCGGACGCGCATCACATTTCCGCACCGGAACCGAGCGGCCGTGGAGCTCAGGAAGCGATGCGCAAAGCCTTGAATCGCGCCGGACTGCAACCGCAACAGATCGGCTACCTGAACCTGCACGGCACCGCCACCCCACACAACGACGCCATGGAAAGCCATGCCGTCGCGGCCGTGTTCCCTGAAGGGGTGCCCTGCTCTTCGACCAAACCCATGACCGGCCACACCCTCGGTGCCGCCGGGGCGCTGGAAGCGGCGTTCTGCTGGTTGAGCCTGAGCACCGGCAATAAAGAACACGCCCTGCCGCCGCACGTCTGGGATGGCCAGGCGGACCCTGAACTGCCCACCCTGAATTGGGTGACCCCGGCCACGCGCCTGACGTCCACTGGTCCCCGCTACCTGATGAGCAATTCCTTCGCTTTCGGTGGTAATAACGTCAGCCTGATTATCGGAGACGCCCCATGATTGACTGGCCGCTCGCCGAACTGCTGCCCCACGCTGGCGACATGATCCTCATCGAGCAGATCCTGGCGTTCGATGAAGAGCAGATCCACACCCGTCTCACCGTCAGGCCCGATGGCCTGTTCAGCCAACCGGACGGCAGCCTGCCAGCCTGGGTCGGCATCGAACTGATGGCCCAGAGCGTCGCCGCCTTCGCCGGTTGCCATGCGCGCCAGCGCGGCGATGCCATAGCGCTCGGTTTCCTGCTCGGCAGTCGTAAATTCGAATGCAACGTCGAAAGCTTTCCGGCCGGCACCGAGCTGACCATCCACGGCCTCCGCTCGCTCGAAGACGATAACGGCATGGGCGTGTTCGAATGCCACATCAATGCGCCGGGCATTCACGCCACCGCCCGTCTGAACGTGTATCGCCCGCCCCAGCCGACTCAATATCTTTCCGAGCCCGAAGGCTCGTCACAAGGAACACAACCATGACTGAATCCGTACTGGTCACCGGTTCCAGCCGTGGTATCGGCCGCGCCATCGCCCTGCGCCTGGCCCAGGCCGGGCACGATATCGTGTTGCATTGCCGCAGCGGCCTGGCAGACGCCGAAGCCGTGAAGGCCGACATCGAAGCCTTGGGGCGCCAGGCCCGTGTCCTGCAATTCGACGTGGCCGACCGCGCCCGCTGCAAAGCCATCCTTGAAGCCGACGTCGAGGCCCACGGCGCCTATTACGGCGTGGTGCTCAACGCCGGCCTGACGCGCGACGGTGCTTTTCCGGCCCTGAGCGAGGATGATTGGGATGTGGTGATGCGCACCAACCTCGACGGTTTCTACAACGTTCTGCACCCGGTGATGATGCCGATGATCCGTCGTCGCGCCGCCGGGCGAATTGTCTGCATTACCTCGGTGTCCGGGCTGATCGGCAACCGTGGCCAGGTTAACTACAGCGCCTCGAAGGCCGGCTTGATCGGTGCGGCGAAGGCGTTGGCGATCGAGTTGGGCAAGCGCAAAATCACCGTCAACTGTGTCGCACCCGGCCTGATCGACACAGCCATGCTCGATGAAAACGTGCCGGTGGAAGAACTGATGAAAATGATCCCTGCTCAACGCATGGGCACCCCTGAAGAGGTGGCCGGTGCGGTGAATTTCCTGATGTCGGCGGAAGCCTCGTACATCACCCGGCAGGTTCTGGCCGTCAACGGAGGCCTGTGCTGATGAAGCGCGTCGTCGTCACCGGCATGGCCGGCATCACGTCCCTGGGCAGCGATTGGGAAACCATCGTCGGCCACTTCGCGGCCAACCGCAGCGGCATCCGTCGCATGGATGAATGGGATCGCTTTACCGAACTCAACACCCGTCTGGCCGGCCCCATCGACGACTTCAAGGTGCCAAGCCACTGGACGCGCAAGCAACTGCGCAGCATGGGCCGGGTGTCGCGGCTTGCGGTGGGTGCGGCGGAGATGGCGCTGGCCGACGCCGGGCTGTTGGGCGATGAATCGATCAAGGACGGACGCATGGGCGTGGCCTGCGGCTCATCGACCGGCAGCACCGACGAGATCAAAGCGTTCGGCAACATGCTGCTCAACTCGGTCGCCGAGGGCCTGAACGCCAACTCCTACGTGCGGATGATGCCGCACACCACGGCCGCCAATATCAGCATTTTCTTCGGCCTCACCGGCCGCCTGATCCCGACGTCCAGCGCCTGCACCAGCGGCAGCCAGGGCATCGGCTATGCCTACGAGGCGATCAAGTTCGGCCGCCTGCCATTGATGCTGGCCGGTGGCGCCGAAGAACTGTGCCCGACCGAAGCCATGGTCTTCGATGCGCTCTACGCCACCAGCCTGAAAAACGACGCCCCGCAAACCAGCCCACGCCCCTACGACAAGGGGCGCGATGGCCTGGTGATCGGTGAAGGTGGCGGCATGCTGGTGCTCGAAGAACTCGAACACGCCCTGGCCCGTGGCGCGCACATCCATGCCGAGATCGTCGGTTTCGGCAGCAACGCCGACGGCCAGCACACCACCCGTCCGGAGCTAGTCACCATGCGCCGGGCCATGGAACTGGCGCTGGAAGACGCCGGACTCAAGCCGTCGGACATCGGCTACGTCAACGGCCACGGCACCGCCACCGAACAGGGCGACATCGCCGAAACCCTGGCCACCAGCAGCCTGTTCGGCGAGCACATGCCGATCAGCTCGCAAAAAAGCTTCCTCGGCCACACCCTCGGCGCCTGCGGCGCACTGGAATCCTGGTTCAGCATCGAAATGATGAACCGCGACCTGTACGTCCACACCCTCAACCTCGACGAAGTCGACCCGCACTGCGGCAAACTGGATTACCTGCGCGGCGAGTTTCGGCAGATGAGCAACCAGTACGTGATGAACAACAACTTTGCGTTTGGCGGGGTGAATACTTCGTTGATTTTCAAGCGCTGGGCGTAAGCAGCCCACCTGTAGGAGCGAGCCGGCTCCGGGCGGCTCGTTCCTACAAAGGTTTTCGCTTCCCCGCATGTTCAGGGTGGATCGAGTGTATTCAGCACCCGACTCAGATCTTTAAGCTGCACCTCCACTCGATGCAACGTGACCTCCTGCTACATACTTATTAAATAACGACCTTGCGCCATACGCGGGCAATACATTGAACACAGCAAAACACATCTTTATCGCTATCTGAATGTAAATAATATTCAAAATATCATTGGTTTCCATCGTGCCATAAAACGCAATAAAGCAAAAAATAAAACTATCTATTATTACAGCAAAAAAGGTACTAAAAAACACTCGCAAAAATAAAAATCTTGAACTAGTCAACTCCTTTATCTTACACAACAAATAAGAATTTACATATTCAGAAAAAAGAAAGGATACGGATGAGGCTATCAACGCAGACGATACATGGCTGATAACCTCACCATAAGGTACATCAAGCTTCCAACTGGGTAATCCGGGGAGATAGCTACTGAGGGTTAGCAAAAGAAGAATAAATGCATTACTTACAAAGGCAAAAAATATAGCTCGCCTTGCAAGTTTAAGCCCATACGACTCGTTCAATAGATCAACAATTAAAAAAGTTAAGGGATAGAGAAAAACACCGGGCGTCACAACAACATCAAAATATTCCAAATAGACAAGCTTTGTTGCAGCGACGTTAGTAAAAATATAAATAGCAAACAACATTAAATTTAGAGCAACATAAGTCATCCAGGACCGTTCATGACGATCACTGACTTCATACGCAGTTAATACCGCCCCACCAGAATAAAATTTCCTATATACACCCTTAACTTCAACCCTACTTAAATCATCAAGCATCTCACTCTTCAGCAAATCACCAAGCTTTACCTTAATTATTTTCCCCGTGGAGACTATCATAATCGCAGCCAAGCCCTTGTTATTCTCAAACCCCAACAACTTGTATTTATTACTCACAGAAGAGTCACCCATTAAATCTTTCCTCTATTACCTCACCCACAACGCGAATAGCATCACTGTCAAAACAAGCGCCGCCAGTTAAAAATAACTTTTTTGTCGACTCATCGTATGCCAACACTTCCCTACCATCATTCGAAGGTCCTTTTTTCACTATCAAAAGATCACCTGGACCATTCACCTCGCTAATTTTACTCTCCAAAAGAACTCCAATTAAATTACAAGCAACTCCAAAATAATAAGTCAATGGATGAGTTGCAGCGAGCTCGCCGATTCTCTTGTCCATATTTTGAACAAGCAAACTTTCTTTAATTATGGGAACTGCCGCCGGATTCATATTCCCATGAAGTGAAATACTGCTTTCTACAATCTCCCTCTCTTCAAAATCAACCGTCTCTATTTCATGATAAGACACACCAAAAAAGTCGGAAATTTTGCGAATGGTAGACTGTTGAACATTGACAACTCTCCCTTCCAGAATGTTATAGATGGTCGTTCTGGTCAAACCACTGGAATTGCACAAAGACAGCTGTGTCTCTCCACGACTTTTTATCAAGTACTTGATATTACTCTTCAACCTTTCCGTTTTTTCTTTTTTCAACATTAAATCAACACCACTTTATCGCCAGGACAAAATACCTACAGAGGTAAATTTTGTGAGGGACCAGCATCTACACGCCCGTCCGCCGTACAAAAATAATATTGCAAGCGCAGCAAACAACCGTCAAATAATGTTTCACGAAAGCATTGCAAGAACAAGCTGACAGGCTCGACCTACCTGATTAAAGGATATTTCCTACAACCCATTAAGACCAATAGCGAAACTACTTACAGAATCAAAGAAGTCACTTCCAAGCATAAAAAATGAAGCATTTATTTACACAGATGTTCATTTATTTGATTAACAAATCTGAATTTTCTGGTAATAAATCCTCCACTCCGTTAATTCATGCATAACTAAAAACCATGGCTGATTGACGGGATTGGATTCGCACTTCACTTTTTGCAAGGAGCACCGCCATGAAAAAACCCACCCAAAACTCGCCTGATCCTTCAGCTTTCGAAACAGTCGATATTTCCAAGCTCTCGGAAATTACCGAACCTCTCGTTAGCGCCCGCCTGCGCAATCCAAAGCATCCGGACCCGGTCAGCCAGGTATTCACCATCGTCCCGGATGTGGACACGATATCCCTGCTCTGCCATGCCTGTGAGACCCTGGCCTCGCTTAACGTCATGAGCACTGACCTCGCCTGCGAACTCGAAAGCTCTCGCCGCAACGTTGCGCTGGCGATTCAGCAGATGGCTGTACTAGCCGAACTGTTAGTCAACCGAGCGCTGGACAATCTCGACCCACCCGGCGGCTTGCCTGAAAAATCGCCAAACAGCCATCGCTGAGTCGTCGCGTTTTTTTACCCAATGGAGATTTCTTGTCATGGATAGATACATGCCTGTCACTGGCATCGACTGCACCATCCCATCGTTGCTGATCGACACCCAAGCACCACTGGACGTGCTGCACGAAACCGCGGCTTACCGCATTCGTACCGCAACTCAACTGCTGGAAAGCTTTGCATCCAGCGAGGGTGTTCACAGTGAACTGGCGCGTGTGTTGGTGACATCACTGCGCGATGGCTGTGATTTGATGGATGTCGTCGGGCGACGGTTACGGGGGCAGCTTTCGGCGTAGAAAAACGGGGCGTCACGCACTGCGGCAAGCTGAACTACCTGCGCGGCGAGTTTCGGCAGATGAGCAACCAGTACGTGATGAACAACAATTTTGCGTTTGGTGGGGTGAATACTTCGTTGATATTCAAGCGCTGGGCGTAAGCAATATCTTTCTTTGTAGGAGCGAGCCCTGCTCGCGAAAGACGTCCGAACGCCGCGGTCATTCAGGCACCACGCGTTATCGTTGACGTCCATCGCGAGCAGGGCTCGCTCCTACAATGGTTTATGGCGGATCGAGTGTATTCAGCACCCGATTGACCGCCAGCTCTCCCAGCATGATCAATTGCTGGATCCCCACCAGGGTGTCGCTCTGCGACCCCTTCAGGTTCCTGGCGAAATCCATGGCCATCACGTTGGCGGAGGCCAGGGACACACAGGCGTGTTCCAGCAGGGTGTGGTTGTCGATAGCGGGGTCGATGAGGAAGATGCTGCTCGGCCGGTGTGGCGCGTGCGGACCGGTGTCCGGTGAATGTTCTGAATCGGTCATGATTGAGCGTCCTGTAGCAGATCGGGCCGACACCTCATCGCGACTGATCAAAAGGGTGGCAGCTGTACGCAGGTTAGTAGACCGGCCGATGTACCCCGGCGCGCCCGAAGACGCCCTGCGCACGGCTGCCATCAAGGGCAGGTACGGGAATACCTGCCTATCAGGAGCGCTAATGCGCTTACTTCGGAACGGGCTACTAAACCCGATCACTGACCATCAGTGACGCCGATCAAGTTAATGATGCCCCCCGAAGCGCACAAGCCGGCGGATTCTGGGGTAGTTGCAGGCAACGTCGCAAGGCGCTGTAGCCTATTCTGGGTAGTTCAGAAATGTCCCACGGGCAGCGGCGAAAAATCTGATCTGTAGGAGCGAGCTTGCTCGCGATGGTCCTTAACGATGACACGTGCTTCCTGGATGCACGCGGTGTTCTTTAGTCCATCGCGAGCAAGCTCGCTCCTACAGGGAATATTGTGTTCACACCGTCACGATTTCAACGGCTCAACCTTCCTCGTCAACAACTCCACAAACGCCCTCGCCATCGGCGATTTCTGATCCTTGCGCTGCACCAGCCACACCGCCGATACCGCCGCCGGGTCGAGCAACGGTCGATAGACCACGCCATCGATGCGCATTCGCTGGTAGGACGCCGGCAACACCGACACGCCCAAACCAGCCGCCACCAAGCCGATGATGGTCATCGCCTCGCCGGCCTCTTGGGCGAAGTGCGGGCTGAAGCCGGCGTCGCGGGCCAGGCTGAGAAGTTGTGCGTACAGGCCACTGCCGTAACTGCGCGGGAAAAATACGAAAGGCTCCAGAGCCAGGGCTGACAGGAACAAACCTTCTTCACTGTCCTTGACCAACGGGTGCTTGGCGCTGAGCACCGCCACCAGTGGCTCGCGCATCAACTCCACCACGCTGAGGGAGTCCGGCAGGCCCAATGGCCGCATGATGCCGACCTCGATCGATTCGTCCACCAGCGCATCGGCCACTTGGGTGCTGCTCATTTCCCGCAGGTTCAGGTGCACCGCTGGGAAACGCTGGCGAAACGAGAAAATCGCCTGGGGAATGGTCGAGTTGAACGGTGCCGACGAGGTGAAACCGATCTTCAATTCACCCAACTCACCCAACTGGGCCCGGCGGGCGACATCTGCCGCTTTGTCGACCTGGGCCAGCACCAGCCGCGCCTCTTCGAGAAACAGTCGACCGGCCTCGCTCAGCTCGACCCGACGATTGGTACGTTCGAATAGCCGCGCTCCGACCTCCTGTTCCAGCGCCTGAATCTGCTGGCTCAGCGGTGGCTGCGAGATGCCCAGCACTTGGGCGGCGCGGCCAAAATGCAGTTCTTCGGCGACGGCGATGAAGTAGCGTAGATGACGCAATTCCATGGGGTTTCCATTAGGTCGTAAAAGCTATCAAACAGGTCGAACAATATATTGGATTGAATCATTAGCCAGCTATATGCTTTTTTCATTGCCTGACCGGCTGCGCCCCTGCGAGGTCCAACGTGAAAACTGCTGTCGCCCCTCTTGCCCATGAGGTTCCACCTGCCGTACAGGACGATGTCGTCGCTGAACTCAAGGAGATCTACATCGAAAAAGGCACGCCGGCATTCATGCGCACGGTGCTGGCGCTGTTCTGCGGCGGCTTCGCGACCTTTGCCCTGCTGTACTGCGTGCAGCCGATGATGCCGCTGTTGTCCCACGAGTACTCGATCAACGCGGCGCAGAGCAGCCTGATCCTGTCGGTGGCCACTGGCATGCTCGCCATCGGCCTGCTGATCACCGGCCCCCTGTCAGACCGCGTCGGGCGTAAACCGGTAATGGTGGCGGCGTTGTTCGCCGCCGCGCTGTGCACCATTGCCAGTTCGATGATGCCGAGCTGGCACGGCGTGTTGCTGATGCGCGCGTTGATCGGCTTGTCGCTGAGTGGTTTGGCGGCGGTGGCCATGACCTACCTGAGCGAAGAAATTCACCCGCATCACATCGGCCTGGCGATGGGCCTGTACATCGGCGGCAACGCCATCGGCGGGATGAGCGGGCGACTGATTACCGGGGTGTTGATCGACTTCGTCAGTTGGCACACGGCCATGCTGGTGATCGGCGGCCTGGCACTGATTGCGGCGGCGGTGTTCTGGAAAATCCTCCCGGAATCGCGCAACTTCCGCGCCCGCTCGTTGCACCCGCGCAGCCTGCTCGATGGCTTCACCATGCACTTTCGCGACGCTGGCCTGCCGCTGCTGTTTCTCGAAGCCTTCGTGTTGATGGGCGCGTTCGTCACGCTGTTCAACTACATCGGCTATCGGCTGCTGGCCGAGCCGTACCACATGGAGCAAGCCTTCGTCGGGCTGCTGTCGGTGGTGTACCTGTCGGGTATCTACAGTTCGGCGAAAATCGGCTCGCTGGCCGACAAACTCGGCCGGCGCAAGGTGCTCTGGAGCACCATCGTGCTGATGCTCGCCGGTCTTGCCCTGACGATGTTCACCGCGCTGCCGCTGGTGATCTTCGGCATGCTGGTGTTCACTTTCGGTTTCTTCGCCGCCCACTCCGTGGCCAGCAGCTGGATCGGCCGCCGCGCCACCAAGGCCAAGGGCCAGGCATCGTCGTTGTACCTGTTCAGCTACTACGCCGGATCGAGCATTGCCGGCACGGCGGGCGGGGTGTTTTGGCACCTGGGCGGCTGGAACGGTATCGGTTTGTTCATCGGCGGGCTGCTGTTGGTGGCGCTGCTGGTCGCGCTGAAGCTGGCGAAGTTGCCGCCGTTGCCGGGCACCGGCGCGACTATCTGAGCACCATTCGCGCCTCCAGCACGGCGTCGCGCTTTTCCAGGGTCAGCGATTGCAGCGCAATACCGTCACGTTCGATGCGGTCCAGCCATGGCAGCAATGTCATGGCGTCGCCGCTGACGGTCAGGCGCAGCAGGTCGTTGTCGCTGTCCATCCGTTGCAACTCAAGCCCCGCCGTGGCCGCGCTTTCGCTGATGCGCAACGACAGGGGCTGATCGACCGGTGTTGGCCGATGGCTGGAAGGTCGCGCCTGTTGCAGTCGGGCCGCCAGCGCCAGCTGTTGTTGATACTGACGCTCGGCCGTCATCAGTCGTTGTTGCGTCGGCTGCCAGAGCAGACTGAACGCCGCGACACTCAGGACAAACACACCCAGCCCCCCAAGCAGCCGCTGCTCTCGAATGGACAGACGCGCCCAGCGTCGTAACGTCGCTGCTTTAAGCTCGTGTGGCTTCATGCCTCTTGCTCCACGGTCAGGGTTGCCTGGACACCGTTTTGGTTCTTGCTCGCGTTGTCGATGCGCACGGGCGTTCCCTGTTGCCGCCCACGCTCGCGCAGCAACTCCAGCTCGGCAAAGCTGTTGGCGGTCAGCTGGATTTTCCAGCCGTCACCCTGGCGAAACTCGATGCGCTGGACTTCGACCGGACTGGCGCCAATGACTTGCTCGACCAGATTGACCAGGCCGGCGATACGGCTGACCTGTGGCTTCGTGCCCTGGTTTTGCAGGGCACCGAGCTGGGCCGCCAGGTCGACGATGCGTGTCTGTTCCGGGTACAGCGCCTTGAACTGCTGTTCGTTGCGGCCGTGGAGCTCACGACCCTGGCTTTCGAGAAAGTGGATTCGCGCTTCGCTGGCGACCCAGTTCAGCGCCAACAGCAGCGCCAACGCCAACCCACCCAGGCGCCAAGGCAGACGTTTGCGCTGCCGGGCAAAATCACCGTGCAGCAGATTGATCGCCTGTGGCGATGCCTGGGTTAGCCATTGATCCGCATCGGCCATCTCCTGTCGCTCGTCACGCCACTGGATATCAAGGGGCAGCCCCGGTTTGAGCAGTGTCAGTCCATCCTCCGCCAACGTCAGACGAGCGGACAAACCGCCGCCGAGCATCCAGCGACCGAACCACCAGACGCCGAGCGCCTGGTCTTGCGGCAACCAGTCCGCATCGACGAAGACCGAACGCACTTCGATGCCCGCCTCCTTCAACAGCTGAAGCACGGCGGTGAAGCGTTCGCGGTTAATCACCATCACCGGATAACGCCCTTGCGGGTCGCGAGCGCCGATGCTCAGGTGCAGCTTTTCCAGGGATTCACCCAACTGCTCTTCAACGGCGAAGGCGATGGCTTGGGCGGCAGGTCGACGCCTGGAGGGCCAGGGCTCGCTGCGCACCCAGCTGCAGAGTTCCATGGGCAACAACAGGTCGACGGCTTGCCCCTTCAGTTCCGGCGCCGCCTGGTTCAGCGGCATGATCTGTCGTTGGCCGGTCGACGACCACACACAACTGGGCCAGTCGTGCGACGGCGCGGCCAGGCCTTCGGCCGTCAGGTAGAGCCAGGTTTTCATGGAATTCTCTCGTGGGGATTCGACGGCAGCACACGCCGTTGCAGGATCTTCAGTTGGCGTGTTTTAGGATCGCGTTCGACATCGGTGGCCAGGCGCAAACGGCTTTGCCCCTGGGTCACCTGGACCGTGATCCGGTACCAGCGGCTATCAATGCCCAGGCCATGGCTGCTCAAGCCCAAACCTTCAAGCATCGGGTCTTGGGTGAAGGCCTGAACGCTCGGCCAAGGCGTTATCGAGCGCTGGCGCAGCAACGCGGTTACCGTTGCCGCGTCGAGGCCGTCGATTGAACGCAAGACTACTTCCGGGGCCGTATTGATGTTCAGCGCGGCGTCTTTGGGCAACGTCGCGACCCAAGGTTCCAGCCGACGCAGCCGTTCACCGTCGACACCCGGCAACAGGCGCAGTTGACTCGTTTCTCGCAACGCGCCCACCTGCGCCAATGGCAGTGCGGGCAATTCGAGCAATTCCAGCAGGCGATGCCAGCGATTGAGCGTGACCTGATCAATCTGACCCTGAATCAACAGGGCATTGACGTTGAAACGCCCGGCCAGGTCCTCGACCGCTACCCGTACTTGCGTGTCTTCAACCTCGTAACCACGGACTGTTGCCCAATCCTGAGTCAGATCGACCGGGCTCCCTGCCGTTTGCCCGGCGTCCTGCAACCGCAGTAACGTCCAGGTTTCATTGGCCAGTGCGAGTTGCTTCAAGTGCATCTGCTGCAACTGCTGAGCGCTGCTTTGCAGCAACAGCCGATGGCTGCGCAGCACCCCGCCGATGATCAACAGGGCCAGGCTCATGACCAGCAAGACACTGATCAAGGCCATGCCACGCTGGCTCGTCTTCATGGCCAGGCCCCCGGCAACAACACCACCCGCCGAATCGACTCGAAACGACCTGTCGACAGTTGCACTTCCAGCGCCAGCGGGGTATCGGCCGCCTGGCCGGTCGGCCAATCGCTGCGCCAACCGGCCTGGCGATCGAACAGGCGCCAGCTCAAGTGCCGGACATCATCGAGCAGTTTTTGCCGCTGCTCGATCGGCGTGCCTTCGGCTCGACTGTCACGCCACAACACGCCGTTGTCGAGGCGATAGGTCAGCGTTTGTCGTTCGCTGCGCGCTTGATCCAGCGGGTTGCGCCAGTTGCCGCGCTGCCATTGCAGCTGTGTTTGCTCGAGCATGATCGGCTGTTCGGTGACGTGCAGCAGATCGCGCTCGATCACCGCCACGGCGCGTTGCAGACGCCTGAATTCACCTTCGTGGGTCATGGTGCTGCACTGAACACGCACCACTGCGTCGAACAGCGTCCAGCTGGCCAACCCCAACAGGGCGAAGATCGCCAAGGCGATCACCAACTCCAGCAAGGTGAACCCGGCCTGCCTATTCATGGCGATTGAGTATCCAGCCACTGGCGCGGTGCAGCACCTGCTCGCGACCGGCAAGGCTGACCTCGACATCGACTTCGAGCAGACGCGGGTCGCTGCCGTTGCGGGCGCGCTGACGCACGACCCAGTCACGCCGATCCATGTGCACAAGCCGCTGTTGCGGCCCTATGGCCGGCGTGGATTGCAGGTGCCATTCGGTCAACGCGTTGTCCGCCACCCACGCCGCGATCAGGCGCTCTTCCACCACTGCAGCCTGCTTCACGACGTATTGGCTCGCTGACAGAACGGCCGTCGCCAGGGTGGCGAATATCGCCAGGGCCACCATGATTTCCAGCAGGGTGAATCCTTCCATGCGAGGCAGGATCGACGGTCTAGCCATCGATCACCACCTCACTGATACCGTCGCTGGACAGGCTCAACCAGTCCCTGCCCCGGGTCTCGAACGTCAGGGTGAAGGTGCTGGTTTCATCGCTGCTGAGCATCAGCAATTGCGGAGGGCCTTCGTCGGCGCCGAGGCTCACGGAATAACCATCGTGTTTCAGGCGCAGGCGCAGATGGTCGGGCCATCGATGAAACGACGACACGGGTTCCCAGCCGCGCACACCGAGCCGCATCGCCCGGTAGCCGTCGGTACTCAGACGCACACCATGCTCCTGGCTTTCGAGCACCGCCTGCTGGCGTAGCTGTCCAATCATGCCCGCGAGCGCATCCGCTTCCTGCCTGGCCTGACGCGCCGGGTTCATGCCGGTGGCGAAACTCACCATGCCCACCAGCACGCCGATTAACACGATCACGATCATTAATTCCAGCAAGGTAAACCCCCTGCAGCGACGTGGCATGGTTCAACCACCCCAGTTGCCGATGTCTGCCCCATGCCCTTCGCCACCGACCACGCCGTCGGAACCCAGGGAGTACAAGTCATAGCCGCCATTGGCCGATTTCACGCCGGGGTTGAGGTACTGATAGGGCGTGTTCCACGGATCGACAGGCAGACTTTTCAAGTAGCCCTGAGGGTTCCAGTTGCGCGCCGCCGGGAGCCCGGACGGACGTTTGACCAAGGCCTCCAGGCCCTGCTGGGTCGAGGGATACTGGAAGTTGTCGAGGCGATACATTTCCAGGGCCGTGGCAATGGCCTGGATATCGACTTTGGCGGCGGTGACTTTGGCCTGGTCGGGGCGGCTCATGAACTGCGGCACCACGATGGCCCCGAGTATGCCGATGATGACCACCACCACCATGATTTCGATCAGGGTAAAACCGCGCTGGGATGTTCTGCGATGTAGGGCGTTCAAGGTCAATTCACCAATTGGTTGAGGCTGAGAATCGGGAGCAGGATGGCCAGCACAATGAGCAGCACGACGCCACCCATCAGCACGAGCATGGCCGGTTCGAACAGGCTCACCACCAGGGCGATGCGCGCTTCCAGGCTGCTTTCCTGTTGTTCGGCGGCGCGGGCCAGCATGCGGTCGAGTTCGCCGGCTCGTTCGCCACTGGCGATCATGTGCAGCATCATCGGCGGGATGTCACCGCTCAGTTCCAGGCCACGGGTCAGAGTCCCGCCTTCGCGGACCGAGCGGGCCACGTCGGCCATGCGTGCGCGGATGGTCAGGTTGCCGATGACGGCGGCGGCGATTTCCAGGGCGTCGACCAGCGGCACCGCACTTTTGCCGAGGATGGCCAGGGTGCTGGCGAACCGCGCGGCCTCCATCGCCCGCAGCACTTCGCCGATCACCGGCAGGTTCAGCATCAGGCGATGCCAGCGCAGCTGCCAGGTCGGCTGACGCAGGCTCCAGCGCCAGACACCCACCACCATCGCGATCACGCCGAGCAACATCAGGCCATGGCTGCGCAGCCCCTCGCTGGCACTGATCAGCGCTCGGGTCAGCCACGGCAGTGCCTGACCGCTGTCGACAAAAATCTTCACCACGTCCGGCACCACGTAACCGAGCAGAAAACCGACGATCACCACGCTGGCCAGCATCAGAATCGCCGGGTACACCAAGGCCATCTGGATCTTTTGCCGCGAGGCCTGACGCGCCTGGGTATAGGCGGCCAGTTGCTCCAGCACATGGCCCAAATGACCGGAGCGCTCCCCCGCGGCGACGGTGGCGCGGAACAGTTCGGGGAAGTCCTTGGGGAACCGGGCCAAGGCCATGGCCAGCGCATGGCCCTCCATCACTCGGCTCCGGACGGCCGACAACAGGCCGGCCACCCGACGTTTGGCACTCTGTTTGGCCACCGCATCGAGGGCTTCCTCCAGCGGCAGACCGGCCTGGACCAAGGTAGACAGTTGCAGTGTCAGCAACGCCAGGTCGGCGGCACTCAAACGACCGGTGCCAAACGAGGTCTTGGTGCCGGCAGTCACCCGGATCTCGCTCACGTCACGGGGCCACAAGCCGCGCTCGCGTAACAGCTGCCGGGCATGTCGAGGGCTGTCAGCCTCAAGCCGCCCCTTGCAGCGGCGGCCCTGGGCGTCGTCGGCGCGGTAGTCGAATGTCGGCATGCCTTAGTCCTCCCGAGTCACACGCAGTAACTCGTCGAGGCTGGTCAAGCCGTCGATCACCCGTTGCCGACCGTCCTGAAACAGGCTGTGCGATGCCTTGCGCGCCTCGCCGAGCAACGCCTGTTCGCTGCCCCCCTGATGAATCAGCGCAGAAATGGCCGGCGTCACACTGATCAATTCGTAGATGCCGATGCGCCCGCGATAACCGTGCTGGCACTGGTCACAACCCATGGCCCGGAACAGTTGTAAAGGCGCCGTCGCGTCATGCCCCAACCGCTGGCGGGTGGCTGTATCTGCGCTGTAAGGCGCCTTGCAATGTGGACACAGGGTGCGCAGCAGGCGTTGGGCCAGAATGCCCACCAGCGAAGAAGCCAGCAGGTAGGCGTCAACGCCCATGTCCACCAGCCGCGTGACCGCGCCGACCGCGCTGTTGGTGTGCAAGGTCGAGAGCACAAGATGACCGGTGAGCGAGGCCTGCACGGCGATTTCCGCCGTCTCGCGATCACGGATTTCGCCGACCATCACCACGTCCGGGTCCTGGCGCAGGATCGCCCGCAAACCACGGGCAAAGGTCATGTCCACCTTCGGATTGACCGGCATCTGGCCGACTCCCGGCAGGTGATATTCGATGGGGTCTTCGACGGTGAGGATGTTGCGCGTCTGGTCGTTCAGGCTGCTCAACGCGGCGTACAGACTGGTGGTCTTGCCGGAGCCCGTCGGCCCGGTGACCAGCAGGATGCCGTGGGGTTTGCCGAGCAGTTCGCGCAGGTCCGCCAGGGTCCCTTCCGGCATGCCCAGACGCTGCAATTCGAGGCGCCCGGCCTGCTTGTCGAGCAGGCGCAATACCACTCGTTCACCGTGCGCCGATGGCAGGGTCGAGACCCGCACGTCCACTTCATGCCCGGCCAGCCGCAGGGCCATGCGGCCATCCTGGGGTACGCGCTTTTCAGCGATATCCAGCCGCGCCATGACCTTGATCCGCGACACCAGCAGGGTCGCCAGTTCACGCCGTGGCCGGAGCATTTCGCGCAATTGCCCATCGACGCGCATGCGCACCGACAGGTACTGCTCGAAGGTTTCCAGGTGCACATCCGAGGCCTGTTCGCGTACCGCTTCGCTGAGCAGCGCGTTGATCAGGCGAATGATCGGCGCATCGCCCTGCTGTTCCAGCAAGTCGGCGGTTTGCGGCACCTGATCCACCAGACTGAGCAAGTCCAGGTCCTCATCCAGCCCTTGAGCGACCTGCTCTGCCGCGCTCTGACCTTCGCGGTACGCCGCTGCCAGACGTGCGGCAAATACCGGCGCTGGCAACAGCCGCAGCGGCAGTTCCCGACCGCATAGCCGCTGTGCTTCGGCCAGCGCGGTGAGCGGCGTATCGGCACGCAGCGCCAGCCCCCACTGGTCACCGTCACGCTCCAGCAAGACACCGAAACGCCGGGCGAACCCGAACGGCAGCAGCTCGCAGACATCGCTCACGCCGGTCATGGCGCACTCGTCGCTGGCTTGCGCAGATCGAACAGTGGCGCGTCGGAACC
The DNA here is from genome assembly GCF_054481335.1 of Pseudomonas fluorescens group sp. PF-1. Classification (NCBI taxonomy): domain Bacteria; kingdom Pseudomonadati; phylum Pseudomonadota; class Gammaproteobacteria; order Pseudomonadales; family Pseudomonadaceae; genus Pseudomonas; species Pseudomonas fluorescens group sp. PF-1. Next base: position 727,724 of record NZ_JBTMNG010000002.1, on the reverse strand, counting down.
CGGCTCGAACAACTGACGCGCATCGGCCGGCAGCAGCAATGAGTTGTTGCCCTGCGCCCCTCGCTGACTCAAGTCATGCAGCGCGTTGTAACGCTGCTGGCTGACCTGGACCAGGTCCTCCTTGCTGCGCACGATGGTCGGTCGCAAAAACACCATCAGGTTGCTTTTGGTCTGGGTTTCCCGGTTCCAGCGGAACAGTGCGCCGAGATAGGGAATGTCGCGCAGCAGCGGCACACCGCTTTTCTGGGTGCGCACGCTGTCGCGGATCAGGCCGCCAATCACGATGATTTCGCCGTCGTCGGCGAGGATGGTGCTCTTGAGCGCTCGTTTGTTGGTGATCAGGTCCGAAGAGTCGATGCCCGATACCGAGGGCGCGATGTCCGAGACTTCCTGCTCGACCTCCAGGCGCAAGGTCGAGCCTTCATTGATGTACGGCTTGATCTTCAGGCTGATGCCCACATCCTTGCGTTCGACCGTGGTGAACGGGTTATCCGCGCCGCTGCTGTTGGTGGCGTAGGAACCGGTTTTGAACGGTACGTTCTGGCCGACGATGATTTCCGCTTCCTGGTTGTCCAGGGTCAACAGGCTCGGCGTGGACAAGAGGTTACTGCGGGTGTTGCTGGCCAGCGCCGAAATCAATGCGCCGAAACGGTCGCCTCCCAGACGCAACAGCGCACCTTCGGGTGCCGATTTTTTCTCGTCGAACGTCAGGCCGCCGACAATGGGAATGTCGGTGCCGGGGAAGTTGATGAAGCCTTTGGCGTCATCGGTGTTCAGGCCCCACTGCACACCCACGGCTTCGGCGATGTCGCCGGAAATTTCGACGATGGCCGCATGGATCAACACCTGCGCTCGCGGCTGATCCAACTGGCGCACGATGCTTTCGATGGTCCTGACCTGCGCCGGCTCGGCGATCAACACCAGCGCGTTCTGGCTTTCATCGGCCTTGATCATGAATGTCGCACTGGCGGCCGTTTCCTTGCTGCCGCTCAGGGTCGGTGCAGCTTTGCGGCCCTGGCCCATGGTTTCCAGAATCTCCGCCAATTGCCTGGCATCGCTGTGGCGCAGGCGGATCACCCGGGCGTTGTCAGGCAACTCGGTGGCAGGGATGTCGAGACGACGGGCCAGGCCCGCCAAGCGTTGGCGGACGGCAGCCGGGCCAATGAGAATCAGACGATTGGTTCGGGTATCCGCCAGCACCTGGATCGGCGTATCGGCAGTCCGTTTGCCCAGAGAGGCCTCCATCACCGGAGCCACGTCGCTGGCCTGGGCATGACGCAGTTGAACCACCGCATGCAGGCTGTTCTTTCCGGCATCCAGTTGCCGCACCACTTGGGTAATTCGTTGCACATTGGCGGTCGTGTCCGTGATCACCAGCGCATTGGCAGACGCCGAAGGCCCGACATAGCCGTTGGCCGACACCAAAGGCCGGACCAGACCGGCAATATCGTTGGCGCTGCTGGTGTTCAGCTCGATGACCCGGGTGACGAATTGCGAGGCCGTGGCATTTTTCGCCGAGCCGCTGGCGCGGGTCTTGGCGTCGGTCACTGGCGTGATCAGGATCCGGTCACCCTCGTCGATCACCGTGAAGTTGTGGGCGTCCAACACCGAGTAGAACAACCGGCGAACGCCCTCACGGTCGAGGGCCTGCCGGGACATCACGGTGATACGCCCGGAAACCCTGGGATCAAGCACCACGGTGGTGCCGAGAATGGAGGAGATCTCTTCGACAATGTCGCGCAGCTCGGCGTTGTTCATCGCCAGCTGCCACTTTTCTTCCGCGGCCGGAAGTGCGCCGGGAAGAGGCACGATCGCCAAAGCGACAAAGAGAAACATGGAGCGCAAGGCTTGCGCGCCAGTGAAACTGTTCATGGGTTTGATCACTCTGACGGCCCGATAATCGGGCGTAGATAACGCGTAGAAATAACGGGAGGTCGTGCATCGACAGGGGATTCGACTGGGCGCAGGAAATGCGCGACAGGTGGTTGCAGCGTCAATCGCTCCTCTCGTCCCTTGTTCCACAACACCACTTGATTGGCCTCGACGCGGCGCAGAACACTGCCACCGGGCAAGCGTTCGCCCACTTGATACATGCGTGGGCCTTGGGCATCGGTCAGCAAGGCACGGGATAAACCGCTGCTGACGACAAAGCTCGCTTGCAAGGTCAGCGGTTCGGCACTGGCAAGCAGCGCGGTTTGTGTCGTCAGGCCAAGCACGGTGGCCACTGCCGTGGCATCGAGAGTGTCACGCAGGGTGGCGGGGGCAGCCGTTACAGTGGTCACTGTCAGGGGGGGACGAACGAAGAATTCACGAAAGCGCCACTCCTGCCACGCCAGAAACACGCTGTAGCCCAGCGGCAAAATCAGCAGGCCAACGTTGCGCAGGCGTAAGCCGAAACGGGTAACCGTCATCAGTGAAAACGTCACGACTGGTTCACTTGATTATCCAACAGAAGAGTTCGCCTTCAGACGACCCTCAAGAGGTCGCCTGAAGTACTGCGGCGGGACTTAGAGCTTGTTCCACGCCATGTGCCAGTGCGCACCGACACCCGGCTCATAGCCGTTGGCGGTCGGGCTGTATTGCTTGCAGTAGCCCGATTCCGGGAACGGCTTGCATTCAAAGACTTCGTTGGTCTTTGGCTGCAGCACTTTGGTGCCGGCGGTGTAGTCGCTGATGCCTTCCGGGAACACGAAGTCATAGTCGGCACCGGCGCCATCACCGGTCAGTTGGGTGGCCTGGGTGTCCTGGCGAGTGGTGCGGCCATCCAGGGTGGTGCCGACCAGCGTCAGGGTGTGTTTGCCCGGGTTGCTGCGCACATCCAGGGTCAGCGATGTCGAGCCGCTGTCGACCTGTGCCGAGGTGGATCCGACCAGCTTGTTGTGCTCGTCGTGCAGGGTCGCCTCGACGTTCATCTTGCGGTTGGCAATCATGCTGAACTCGACCTTGGCCTGGCCTTTGTCCAGAACGTATTCCGGTTGCTGGGCCGCCACCGCCATGCGCGCGGCAGCGTCTTCCCTCATGTCCAGCTGCACTTCGTAGCGGATTACGCCACTTTCTTTCTGCGCATACAGGCTGTTGTTGCCCTTGACCGGCTCAATGGTTCCGTTTTCATCGCGAACGCCAGCCCGGACCAGGGTGTGAGCCTTGTTGATGGCTTCGGCCAGCTTGAACGACCAATTGTTTGGCGAACCTTCTTCGGCGTTATCGATGGAGATTTCAACGCTGTAGTTCGAGCTCTCGCCGTTGGCGGAGAAGGCACGGGCCTTGACCTTGTCACCCGCCAGCAACTGGGTCGAAGGCGCGATGCCGCCCACGGAAGACCAGCCGCCCGGCAACTCAGGCTCGGCAATGATGTTCACGTCCGCCGCGTTGTAAAACGCCGCATCGGTATCACCGACGGTCCAGATCGCCAGAATTACGTGGTGACCGTTTTTGTCCGCGGGGATGTTGCAGTTGTGCTTGGCGCCGGACTCCGGCTTCTGATTGCCGCCGTCGATGGTGCAGAACGGCGTGCTTTCGAAGGTGGCGCGTTTGAGCGCTTCGTTCGGGTTCCAGTTGTTGCGGGTAATGAAGTATTCATGCTTGGTGGCCGGGTGCACAGCCGTGTAGCGCCACTGGAAATCGATGTTGCGGTCCTTGATTTCCGTCAGGTGCCAACGCGTGGCGGACTGAGCGTCCAGGGCGGAGAACAGCGAGTGGCCACCACTCGGGATCTTGCCGTCGACCGGTCCTTGCAAAGGCGCACCACCGACACCGGCCGGAAAGCCCTTGAAGGTTTCGCCGACGCTTTGTGGTTCGTATTGCGCGCCGCCACAGTTGGTGTTCAAGCCTTTCTGGCAAGCCAGTGCGCGCGAAGGCGGTACTTCCAGATAACCGTGAGCGGAAGCACTTTGGGATGCCAACATTGCCGATAACAGGATCATTGAGGAGGTGCAGGCAGCGAACGCACTTCCCTTATAAGACGTATTTTTCATCAAATGAATTCCAGACTACTTATCGAAGATCAAGACGCGCAGAACGGGCGCCGATTTTTGCGACATTGCTCAGCGAGGGGCTGCGCAAGGGTCCGAAACCTTACTTGGATAAATTCGTTTTCTATGTAGGGAAAATCTCTGCTTACCGCAGGATCAGTCTCTATGCGCCTACATCCGACAAGAAATGAAAAACTTCTTACAAGAAGCTCCCCCTCGACTAAACACGAAGTTGAAAGACATAAAAAAAGCCTGTCCGGCACCAGGCCGGACAGGCTTCTGATCATTGCAGAATCAGTTACTCGTGATACTGCGCCGACAACTCATGCACCGCGCGCAGGAAGGCACCCGCGTGTTCCGGGTCGACTTCCGGCGTGATGCCGTGACCGAGGTTGAACACGTGACCACTGCCTTTGCCGTAGCTGGCGAGAATGCGCCCGACTTCAGTGCGGATCGCTTCTGGCTTGGCGTAAAGCACGGTCGGGTCCATGTTGCCCTGCAGCGCGACTTTGCTGCCGACACGCTCACGGGCGTTGCCGATGTCGCATGTCCAGTCCAGGCCCAGTGCATCAGCACCGGCGTCGGCGATGCTTTCCAGCCACAGGCCGCCGTTCTTGGTGAACAGGATCACCGGCACCTTGCGACCTTCGTGCTCGCGGATCAGTCCGCTGACGATTTTGCGCATGTAGGCCAGGGAGAACTCCTGATAGGCCGCCGCAGAGAGGTTGCCGCCCCAGGTGTCGAAGATCTGCACCGCTTGCGCACCGGCCATGATCTGGCCGTTGAGGTAGCTGGTGACCGACTGCGCGAGCTTGTCCAGCAGCAGGTGCATGGCTTGCGGGTTGTCGTAGAGCATGGCTTTGGTCTTGCGGAAGTCTTTCGACGAGCCGCCTTCGACCATGTAGGTGGCCAGGGTCCACGGGCTGCCGGAGAAGCCGATCAGCGGCACCCGGCCGTTCAGTTCGCGGCGGATGGTGCTGACCGCGTCCATTACGTAGCCAAGGTCTTTCTGCGGATCGGGAATCGGCAAGGCTTCGATGTCGGCCAGGGTGCTGACAACTTTTTTGAAACGTGGACCTTCGCCGGTTTCAAAGTACAGGCCTTGGCCCATGGCATCGGGGATGGTCAGGATGTCGGAAAAGAGGATCGCCGCATCCAGTTGTGGATAACGATCAAGCGGCTGCATCGTGACTTCACAAGCGAACGACGGGTTCATGCACAGGCTCATGAAATCGCCGGCCTTGGCTCGGCTGGCGCGGTATTCCGGCAGGTAGCGACCGGCCTGACGCATCATCCACACGGGAGTGACGTCTACGGGTTGCTTGAGCAGGGCGCGGAGGAAACGGTCGTTCTTCAGGGCAGTCATGTCGGCATCCGGAAAAAAAGTGCGGGCATTTTCTCAGAGCCGGGCGCAAAAGGCACGGATGCAGGTCAGCCTTTTGTCTATCGGGTCAATTTGTCGCGGTGAAATGCAGGTTTTGCAGCAGCACAAAACACTGTGGGAGCTGGCTTGCCGGCGATGCAGACACCTCGGTTTGTCAGGTAGACCGAGGTGCTGCTATCGCTGGCAAGCCAGCTCCCACAGGTATTGCGTTGCAGCCAGTTGGACGCGGGTTAGACGCCCAGGTAATCCAGGATCCCTTCAGCCGCATTACGGCCTTCGAAGATCGCCGTCACCACCAGGTCGGAACCGCGGACCATGTCGCCACCGGCGAAGATCTTCGGGTTGCTGGTCTGGTGCTTGTACTGACCCTGCTCAGGCGCGACAACGCGGCCCTGGCTGTCGGTCTGGATGCTGAACTGTTCGAACCACGGCGCCGGGCTCGGACGGAAACCGAAGGCGATGACCACGGCATCGGCCGGGATGATCTCTTCGGAACCCGGGATCGGCTCAGGGCTGCGACGGCCGCGGGCGTCCGGTTCGCCGAGACGGGTCTCGACCACTTTCACGCCTTCGACCTTGTCTTCGCCGACGATGGCGATCGGCTGGCGGTTGTAGAGGAATTTCACGCCTTCTTCCTTGGCGTTCTTCACCTCTTTGCGCGAGCCCGGCATGTTGGCTTCGTCGCGGCGATAAGCACAGGTCACCGACTTGGCGCCCTGGCGGATCGACGTACGGTTGCAGTCCATCGCCGTGTCACCACCACCCAGTACCACGACCTTCTTGCCTTTCATGTCGACGAAATCTTCCGGCGACTTTTCAAAGCCCAGGTTGCGGTTGACGTTGGCGATCAGGAAGTCCAGTGCGTCGTACACACCCGGCAGGTCCTCACCGGCAAAGCCGCCCTTCATGTAGGTGTAGGTGCCCATGCCCATGAAGACCGCATCGTATTCTTCGAGCAGTTGCTCCATGGTGATGTCCTTGCCCACCTCGGTGTTGAGGCGGAACTGGATACCCATGCCGGTGAAGACTTCGCGGCGATTGCTCAACACGGTCTTTTCCAGCTTGAACTCGGGGATGCCGAAGGTCAGCAGACCGCCGATTTCCGGGTTCTTGTCGAACACCACCGGGGTCACGCCACCGCGCACCAGCACGTCGGCACAACCCAGGCCCGCCGGGCCCGCACCGATGATCGCGACGCGCTTGCCGGTCGGCTTGACCTTGGACATGTCCGGACGCCAGCCCATGGCGAACGCGGTGTCGGTGATGTACTTCTCCACCGAACCGATGGTGACCGCGCCGAAACCGTCGTTAAGGGTGCAGGCACCCTCGCACAGACGATCCTGCGGGCACACCCGGCCGCAGACTTCCGGCAGGGTGTTGGTCTGGTGCGACAGCTCGGCGGCCTGGAGGATGTTGCCCTCGGCCACCAGTTTCAGCCAGTTGGGAATGAAGTTGTGCACCGGGCACTTCCATTCGCAATACGGGTTACCGCAACCCAGGCAGCGGTGGGCCTGGTCGGCCGACTGCTGGGGTTTGAACGGTTCGTAGATTTCCACGAACTCTTTCTTGCGTTGACGCAACAGTTTCTTCTTCGGATCCTTGCGCCCGACCTCGATGAACTGGAAGTCATTATTCAGACGTTCAGCCATTGTTAAAACCTCATCAAACTCTTCAGGCGCATATCACTGCGGGTTGGCACGGGTGCTGGAAAGCAACGATTTCAGGGAGGCAGCCTTGGGCTTGACCAGCCAGAAACGGCGCACGTAATCGTCGAGGTTTTCGGCGAGCTCACGACCCCACTCGCTGTCGGTTTCCTCGACGTACTCGTTCAGCACGCGCTGCAAGTGGCTACGGTAGGCTTCCATCGCCTCGCCGCTGATCCGCTGGATTTCCACCAGTTCGTGGTTGACCCGGTCAACGAAGGTGTTGTCCTGGTCGAGCACGTAGGCGAAACCACCGGTCATGCCTGAGCCGAAGTTGTAACCGGTCTTGCCCAGAACACAGACGAAACCACCGGTCATGTACTCGCAGCAGTGATCGCCAGTGCCTTCCACGACGGTGTGGGCACCGGAGTTACGCACGGCGAAACGCTCACCCGCGGTGCCGGCGGCGAACAGCTTGCCGCCCGTGGCGCCGTACAGGCAGGTGTTGCCGATGATGGCACTGTCCTGAGTCTTGTAGACGCTGCCCTTCGGCGGAACGATGACCAGCTTGCCACCGGTCATGCCCTTGCCGACGTAGTCGTTGGCATCGCCTTCCAGGTACATGTTCAGACCACCGGCGTTCCACACGCCGAAGCTCTGACCGGCAGTCCCTTTGAAACGGAACGTGATCGGCGCATTCGCCATGCCTTGGTTGCCGTGCTTGCGGGCGATTTCGCCGGAGATCCGCGCGCCGATGGAACGGTCGCAGTTGCAGATATCCAGGGCGAATTCGGCGCCGCTCAGGTCGTTGATCGCCGAGGTGGCCATGTCGACCATTTTCTCGGCCAGCAGGCCCTTGTCGAACGGCGGGTTACGGTCCACGCCGCAGAACTGTGGCTTGTCCGCCGGCACGTGATCGCTGCCCAGCAACGGGGTCAGGTCCAGGTGATGCTGCTTGGCGGTCTGTCCTTCGATGATTTCCAGCAGATCGGTACGGCCGATCAGCTCTTCGAGGGAGCGCACACCCAGCTTGGCCAGCCACTCACGGGTTTCTTCGGCGACGTAGGTGAAGAAGTTCACCACCATGTCGACGGTGCCGATGTAGTGATCCTTGCGCAGCTTCTCGTTCTGGGTCGCAACGCCGGTAGCGCAGTTGTTCAAGTGGCAGATGCGCAGGTATTTGCAGCCCAGGGCGATCATCGGCGCGGTGCCGAAGCCGAAGCTTTCAGCGCCGAGGATGGCAGCCTTGATCACGTCGAGGCCGGTTTTCAGGCCGCCGTCGGTCTGTACCCGAACTTTGCCGCGCAGATCGTTGCCACGCAGGGTCTGGTGGGTTTCGGCCAGGCCGAGTTCCCACGGGGCGCCCGCGTATTTGATCGAAGTCAGCGGCGACGCACCGGTCCCGCCGTCGTAGCCGGAGATGGTGATCAAGTCCGCGTAGGCCTTGGCCACACCGGCAGCGATGGTGCCGACGCCCGCTTCTGCTACCAGCTTCACCGAGACCAGCGCTTTCGGGTTGACTTGTTTCAGGTCGAAAATCAGCTGCGACAAGTCTTCGATCGAGTAGATGTCGTGGTGCGGCGGCGGCGAAATCAGGGTCACGCCCGGCACTGCATAACGCAGCTTGGCGATCAGACCGTTGACCTTGCCGCCTGGCAGTTGACCGCCCTCGCCCGGCTTGGCGCCCTGGGCGACCTTGATCTGCAGCACTTCGGCATTGACCAGGTATTCCGGGGTCACGCCAAAACGGCCAGTGGCAACCTGCTTGATTTTCGAGCTCTTGATGGTGCCGTAGCGCGCCGGGTCTTCGCCGCCTTCACCGGAGTTGGAACGCGCACCGAGGCGGTTCATGGCTTCGGCCAGGGCTTCGTGAGCTTCCGGCGACAGGGCGCCCAGGGAGATACCGGCGGAGTCAAAGCGCTTGAGCACCGATTCCAGCGGTTCGATCTCGCTGATGTCCAGCGGCGTGTCGAGGGTTTTGACTTTCAGCAGGTCGCGGATCATCGACACCGGGCGGTTGTCCACCAGCGACGTGTATTCCTTGAACTTGCTGTAGTCACCCTGTTGCACGGCGGCTTGCAGGGTGTTGACCACGTCCGGGTTGTACGCGTGATATTCGCCACCGTGGACGAACTTCAGCAGGCCGCCTTGCTGGATCGGCTTGCGCGGGCTCCAGGCTTCGGTGGCCAGGGCTTTCTGCTCGGCTTCGATGTCGACGAAACGCGCACCCTTGATGCGGCTTGGCACGCCACGGAAGCTCAGGTTGCAGACTTCCTCGGACAGGCCGATGGCTTCGAACAACTGCGCGCCACGGTACGACGTGATGGTCGAGATACCCATCTTCGAGAGGATCTTGAGCAAGCCCTTGGTGATGCCTTTACGGTAGTTCTTGAACACCTCGTAGAGGTCGCCCAGCACTTCACCGGTACGGATCAGGTCACCCAGCACTTCGTAAGCCAGGAACGGATAAACGGCAGAGGCACCGAAACCGATCAACACGGCGAAGTGATGCGGGTCACGCGCTGTCGCGGTTTCCACCAGGATGTTGGAGTCGCAACGCAGGCCTTTTTCGGTCAGGCGATGGTGCACCGCGCCGGTGGCCAGGGAAGCGTGGATCGGCAGTTTGCCCGGGGCGATGTGACGGTCACTCAGCACGACCTGGGTACGACCGGCGCGCACGGCTTCTTCAGCCTGATCGGCAACGTTGCGGATCGCCGCTTCGAGGCCGACGCTTTCGTCGTAGTTCAGATCGATGATCGCGCGCTCGAAGCCCGGACGATCGAGGTTCATCAGCGAACGCCACTTGGCCGGGGAAATGACCGGCGAGCTGAGGATCACGCGCGAGGCGTGTTCCGGCGACTCCTGGAAAATGTTGCGCTCGGCACCGAGGCAGATTTCCAGCGACATGACGATGGCTTCACGCAACGGGTCGATCGGCGGGTTGGTCACCTGCGCGAACTGCTGGCGGAAATAGTCGTACGGCGTGCGCACGCGCTGGGACAGCACGGCCATCGGCGTATCGTCGCCCATGGAGCCCACGGCTTCGTAGCCTTGCTCGCCGAGCGGACGCAGCACCTGGTCGCGCTCTTCGAACGTGACCTGGTACATCTTCATGTATTGCTTGAGCTGGTCGACGTCGTAGAACGCCGAACCGTGGTCGTTGTCTTCCATGGTCGCCTGGATGCGCAGGGCGTTCTTGCGCAGCCATTGCTTGTACGGATGACGAGACTTCAGGCGGTTGTCGATGGCATCGGTGTCGAGGATCTGACCGGTTTCGGTGTCCACGGCAAAGATCTGGCCAGGGCCCACACGGCCCTTGGCGATCACGTCTTCAGGCTGGTAGTTCCAGACGCCGATTTCCGAAGCCAGGGTGATGAAGCCGTTCTTGGTGGTGACCCAACGCGCCGGACGCAGACCGTTACGGTCGAGCAGGCACACCGCGTAGCGACCATCGGTCATGACCACGCCGGCCGGGCCGTCCCACGGCTCCATGTGCATCGAGTTGTACTCATAGAACGCACGCAGATCCGGGTCCATGGTCTCGACGTTCTGCCACGCAGGCGGAATGATCATCCGCACGCCACGGAACAGGTCGATGCCACCGGTGACCATCAGCTCGAGCATGTTGTCCATGCTGGAGGAGTCGGAACCGACGCGGTTGACCAGCGGGCCGAGCTCTTCCAGGTCCATCAAATCGTTGGTGAACTTGGTGCGACGGGCCACGGCCCAGTTGCGGTTGCCGGTGATGGTGTTGATCTCGCCGTTGTGCGCCAGGAAGCGGAACGGTTGAGCCAGCGGCCATTTCGGCAGGGTGTTGGTGGAGAAGCGCTGGTGGAACACGCAAATCGAGGTTTGCAGGCGCTCATCGCTCAGGTCTGGATAGAAGGCGGTCAAGTCCGCCGGCATCATCAGGCCTTTATAAATGATGGTCTTGTGGGAAAAGCTGCAGACGTAGTGATCGACGTCGGCGGCGTTGGCCACGGACGAGCGACGACGGGAAGTGAACAGCTTGACGGCCATGTCCTGGTCGCTCAGGCCTTCACCGCCGATGTACACCTGCTCGATCTGCGGCAGGCGCTCAAGGGCCAGGCGGCCGAGGACGCTGGTATCAATCGGCACTTTGCGCCAGCCGACCAACTGCAGGCCGGCGGCCAGGATCTCGCGGTTCATGTTCTCGCGAGCGGCTTCGGCTTTGACCGGGTCCTGGTTGAAGAAGACCATGCCCACGGCATATTGCTTGGGCAGTTCGACGCCGAACGTTTCCTGGGCGATGGCTCGCAGGAACACGTCCGGCTTTTGAATCAGCAGACCGCAACCGTCACCGGTCTTGCCGTCGGCATTAATCCCACCGCGGTGGGTCATGCAGGTCAGGGCCTCGATGGCCGTTTGCAAAAGGGTATGACTGGGCTCGCCCTGCATATGAGCTATCAGGCCGAAACCGCAGTTATCCTTGAATTCATCTGGTTGGTACAGACCTGCTTTCATAGACACTTTCTCACCAGGCTGCCTCTTATCGAGGCAAATTTCTTTTTAATTCAACCACTTACCATCCACGCCGAACGTACGCCGGCTTTGCGGGGGCAAAAGGGAGGTCATTGTACACACCGTCACTTGGCCTCACAAATTTGACGACGAAATGTCGCAAATTCATGTCGCATTTGTGAAAGGTTTAAAGCGATCTGCTGTGCTAGTCAAAACTTTTTTTAATCTTGACCGCAACGACTCAAAGACTACTGTGACGCAGACACCACAAGGCACGCGGTCTGTAGAGACGGCGCGCTTGTAGAAATTTTGAGGTGCTTGGAGAGGCGGCCTGGGTAAGGCCGCCGAATCTTCAGCGAGTTGTTGCCAGTTCCTGTTGGACGCTGGCGACAGTGCGAGGCCAAGGTTTACCAGCCTGAACCTTCGCTGGCAAGGCCTTGATGGCGGAAACGGCTGCATCACGATTGGCGAAACTGCCGTAGGTGATCACATAGAGTGGCTTGCCGTTGAGGACTTTCTTGAAGTAGCGGTACTCGCCGCCCTGCTCCTTGACGAAGTTTTGCGCGGCCGCTTCAGAGCTGGTGCCGAGGATCTGTACCACGTAGTTGCCCGGAGCCTGACCTGCGTACCAGGTGCCGCCCGCGGCCTTGGCCACGGCGGCTGGTTTCTCGACTGGCTTCTCGACCGGTTTGGCCGCTGGTGCGGCTTTAGCCACGGGCGCGGGTGCAGGCTTGGCCGCTGGAACCGGCGCTGGCTTGGCGGTAGCGACTTGAGTCGGAGCAGGCGTCGGCTTGGCTGCGGGTGTCGGCGCAGGACCGGCAGGCACGCCCACAGGCGGCGCAGTCGTGGTCACGGTCGGCGGCGTGGCGCTGGAGCCTTCGACCGGCACGCCATCATCTCCCTCGGAAATGCCACCCGCAGCTTCAGCCAGCGGACCACGCATGACCGGTTGCGAATTACCGACCAACGGCAATGGCATCGGCTGCGTATTGCCGGCGAATTCGACAGACGGCGCACCACCATTGGCTTGCGGTTTGCCCTGGCCAAGCGGCAGTTGCGCCTGTTCGTTGGCAGGCGCACCCGTGGTCGGCGCTTTGTTGCGACCCGGCATCAACCAGGCGGCGGCCACCGCGACCACGACGACGGCGGAAATCGCCAATACGTGTTTCTTCGGCATATTGAACCCCATACTTGGACGCTTGACCGCTGTGCGGCTGGCAATCATGGCTTCGATCATGGCATCGCGGGCGACCTGATTGATGTTGCCAGGCCAACCGTCGGAGCTTTCATGAATATCAGAGATCTGATCCGCGGTAAAAAGTTCGATACCCCGGCCAGCGCCTTCGAGACGCTGGTCCAGGTATTCGCGAGTTTCCTCTACGGTATAAGGCTGCAGCTCGATGACGTGGAAACGCTCTTCCTCCAGGCTCAACTGCTCCAGCTGAGCGATCAGCGAGGACTCACCGAACAGGAACACGTGCGGACGGCCTTCCGGCGCACCGGCGGCCAGGGCCATCAAGGCTTCGAGCGCGGACTCGTCGAGTTGCTCGGCGTCATCCACCAGCAGATAGACTTCCTGACCGGTCAGCGCCAGTTGCACCACCTGCGCCAGAATCGCGCCGATCTCGGCCTGGGCAACGTCCAGCGCCTGGGCAACCTGCCGCAGGATGCCCGCCGAATCGCCTGCGCCACGGGCGGAAACCACCACGCTCTGCACGGACTGTTTGTTGGTGCTGGCCACCAGGGCCTGGCGCAACAGCGTCTTGCCGCTGCCTTGGGGCCCTGTGACGACCAACAGCAACTGGCTGTAACGCGCCAGGTGGTGCAGCTGTCCCAGCACCGGTTTGCGCTGGGCCGGGAAAAACTTGAAGCCAGGCACCCGTGGAGCAAAAGGGTCATGACTCAACTGGTAATGGCCGAGGAAAGCCTCGTCCGCATGCAAACTAGTCATCGCGATCTTATTAACCTTTAAGCTGAGCCAGGGCGCGGTAATCCGCTCCCAGCGTGGCCTGTAAAACCTCTTTCGGATAATCGTCGGTCACCACTGCCTCACCCATTTGGCGCAGCAGCACCAGGCGCAAACGACCGTCGATCACTTTTTTATCAATTGCCATATGTTCGAGAAAATCGGCTTCCGTCATCTCCTCGGGCGGAATGACCGGCAGTCCGGCGCGCTGGAACAGACGAATGCCGCGATCACGGTCCTGTTCGCTGATCCAGCCCAGGCGGGCGGACATTTCCAGCGCCATTACGGTGCCAGCAGCGACGGCCTCACCATGAAGCCAGACACCATACCCCATGTGGGTTTCGATGGCGTGACCGAAGGTGTGGCCCAGGTTCAAGGTGGCACGAACACCGGTTTCCTTTTCGTCGGCGCCGACCACCGCTGCCTTGGCCGCGCAGGAGCGTTCGATGGCGTAGGTCAGGGCTTGCTGATCCAGATTACGCAGGCGATCGACGTTGTCTTCGAGCCAGGTCAGGAACGGCTCATCGCAAATCAGCCCGTATTTGATGACCTCAGCCAGACCGGCGGACAGTTCGCGGGCCGGCAGGGTATTGAGGGAGGCCGTGTCGATCAGCACCACATTCGGCTGATAGAAGGCACCCACCATGTTCTTGCCCAGCGGGTGGTTGATCCCGGTCTTGCCGCCCACCGAGGAGTCGACTTGCGACAGCAGTGTGGTCGGAACCTGAATGAAATCGACGCCGCGCTGATAGCAGGCGGCAGCAAAACCGGCCATGTCACCGATCACACCGCCACCCAGGGCGATCACCGTGGTACGGCGGTCGTGCCGTGCGGTCAGCAGGCCATCGAAGATCAGTTGCAGGGTTTCCCAGGTCTTGAAGGCTTCGCCGTCGGGCAACACGACGGAAATCACCGAGAACTGCGCGAGGCTGCGAGTCAGACGTTCAAGATAGAGCGGCGCGACCGTTTCATTGGAGATGATTGCCACTTGCCGTCCGCGAATATGCGGGGCCAGCAGCTCAGGCTGATCCAACAAACCTTCGCCAATATGAATCGGGTAGCTGCGCTCGCCTAGATCGACCTTGAGTGTCTGCATGTGTCCCCACAGTGAAGATGGAATCAGGCGTTCCGCCTTGAGTTAACGAATGTCCACGGCCTTTGCTGTTATTGACGCCGCTGGGTCGCCGTTCGCCACAACCTTGAGCGGTTGCGGCAGGACGCCGAGGATAGCGCATTTCGCGCCGCGCATTAACGGGGAGGCAGCTGCTGCAAGCGTTCCAGGATATCGAGCACGACCATGCGTGGCGGCCGCTCATCGGTTTCCACCACCAGATCAGCGATTTCCCGATACAGCGGATCGCGGATCGCCAGCAGATCCCGAAGGGTCTTGGCCGGATCGGCGGTGCGCAACAAGGGCCGATTGCGGTCGCGGGACGTGCGGCCGACCTGCTGCTCGACAGAGGCATGCAGATAAACCACCCGCCCACCGGCGTGCAGGGCTCGACGATTGGCTTCGCGCATTACTGCACCGCCGCCGGTCGCCAGCACCACGCCATCGTAATCGCACAGCTCGGCAATCATTGCCTCCTCGCGGTCACGAAAGCCCGGTTCGCCTTCTTTATCGAAGATCCATGGGATATTGGCGCCCGTGCGTAATTCAATTTCCTTATCGGAATCTTTGAATGGCAAGCGCAGCTCTTTGGCCAGCAACCGGCCGATGGTGCTTTTTCCAGCGCCCATCGGTCCTACAAGAATCAAATTTCGCACAGAATCAACGACTCACAGCAATCGCCTGGTTATTCATGATACGCGGAGTGAGAAACACCAACAGCTCGGATTTTTTCTCCGAAACCACGTCACGCCGGAAAAGGCGGCCAAGATACGGCACATCGCCAAGAAATGGCACCTTATCTACAACCTTGCTTTGAGTATTTGAGAAAACACCGCCAATGACGATGGTCTCTCCATCGTTGACCAGGACCTTGGCATTGACCTCGTTTTTCTTGATGGGCGGCACATCCTGGACCTTGTTCAGGTAGTCCGGTTCGTCCTTGGTGACCTTGACCTCCATGATGATCCGGTTGTCCGGAGTGATCTGTGGCGTCACTTCCAGCGACAGCGATGCTTCCTTGAAGGACACCGAAGTCGCGCCGCTGGAACTGGCTTCCTGATAGGGAATTTCGGTGCCCTTGAGGATTTTGGCGGTTTCCTTGTCGGACGTGACAACCTTGGGTTGCGAGACAATTTCCCCGTTTCCGGTCTTCTCCATGGCTGTCAGCTCAAGGTCCAGCAAGACGTTATCGGTGATGAACGCAATGCCGATCCCCGAGGTGTTGTTCGCCGCCCCTAAATCGACGAACGGTGAATTGGTGCTGGTGCTGCCCGGCGTGCCAATGGTCGAGGAGCCGTTGGCGCCGTTGCTGACCCCGGAGGTATTCCAGTTGCCCCTGTTCTGGACGGAACCGCCCCAGCGCACACCCAGGCTTTTGTCGTAATCGACGTTGGCTTCGACGATTCGCGCTTCGATCATGACCTGGCGCACCGGAATATCCAGTTGGGCAACGATTCGCCGCAGTTCATCGAGTCGGTCCTGGGTCTGGTAGGCAATGATGTTGTTGGTACGCTCATCGACGGTAATAGAGCCCCGTTCGTCGACTTTCGCCTCGGCACTGGTCACCGACTGGAACAGTTTGGCGATATCCGTCGCCTTGGCGTAATTGACCTGCAACAGTTCCCGCCGTAGCGGTGCCAGATCGGCGATCTGTTTTTGCGATTCCAGCTCCTGACGTTCCCGGGCGGCAATTTCGTCGGCCGGCGCCACCAGCAGGACGTTACCGATCTTGCGCTTGTCCAGCCCCTTGGTTTTCAGCACCAGATCCAGCGCCTGATCCCAAGGTACGTTCTGCAGGCGCAGGGTAATGCCGCCCTGCACGGTGTCGCTGGCGACCAGATTGAGATTGGTGAAATCAGCGATCAGTTGCAGCACCGAGCGCACGTCGATGTCCTGAAAATTCAAAGAAAGTTTTTCGCCGCTGTAGGCATGGCGGTCGGCATCACGCTTTTGCAGGTCGTCGGCGGTCACCGGACGGACGCTGACGGTCAGTTTGTTTTCGGTCTGATAGGTCGAGTAATCGAAGGCGCCGCCACCGGGCTCTATCGTGATGGTGGCCCGATCACCTGTAGCGCTGGCGTTGACGAACTGTACCGGCGTGGCGAAATCCTTCACATCCAGACGCACGCGCAAGGGGTCGGGCAATTGGGTCCTGGCAAACCCGACGATGATCTTGCCGTCGCGCTCCTGAATGTCCGGCGCAATCGACGGATCCGACAGATCGATCAGCACATTGCCTTCGCCCTGGGTACCCCGCTGGAAATCCACACCGCGAATAGCCTTGTTCAATGGCATTGGGGGGCGCGCCGGGGCCGGCGCTGCGAGGGTGGCAGATGTGGTCGGCGCGACTTTGCCGCCCTGCCCGACCACCACGAACAGGTTGTTGCCCTCGACGCGCGTGCTGTAGGGGGCTACCTGGGTCAAATTGATGATCAGACGCGTACGATCCTTGACCTCCACCACTGTCGCGCTTCGGGCATTGCCAGCGCCCAGGTCACGGGTTTTGTTCGCCAATTGACTGACGACACCCGGCAGATCCAGTGCGATCCGTGCCGGTGATGCCGTGGTGTAGCCCTGAGGGGCCGGTGGCGGCTCGTCGAATGCCAGCTTCAGTTCGACGCGGTCTCCCGACAGCGCCGCAACATCCAGGGCCTTGAGGCTGGCCGCTTGTGCCATCGGCGACAACAACGCTATCCATAGCGTCATTCCGAGGGCTGAGAAAGTCCTGTTCATTTTTCCAGTTCCACTATGAGTGCTCTTTCAGAGGGAGGGTCCGCGGCCGTTCCAGCCAGGCACCTTCGCCGTCGGGGACGATTTCGACCACATCCACTTGTGAGCCGCTGATGGCGACGATCCGCCCGTCATTACGCCCCAGGTAATCACCGACTTTCAGCCTGTGCACCCCGCCAGCCCCGCGCAGCAATGCGAAGGAGCCCGCTGCATTGGAGATCGTGCCGACCATTTCAAACTGCTCGATGTTGAACCCCTCAAGGTATTGTTTGATTCGGTCGGGATCGGGCTTGACGTTGCTTGAGCCGTGTTTCTGACCGGACAGGTCGATTCTGACCTGGGGTGAAAACGGGCTGCGCAGGTTGGCTGCGTTGTAAGTGAATGTCGGGTAAGACCGGATTGTGGGCGTTGGTTCAATCTTGCCCGGCGCGCGCAGGCGCATTTCGTTCAGGTAGGCATCCAGGTCGCCGAAGTCATCGCCACCGCCACAGCCGGCAAGGACGACGAGCGACACGACCATCGATAAACAACGAATCAGGCTCATTGATGCGCCCCCTGATCGTTGTAGCGATAGGTCTTGGCAAGGATGCTCATGCGCAGTTTCGGGCCGCCGTCGGGTTTGGCCGGTGCCAGGTCGAAATCATGCAGGGTAACGATGCGCGGCAACCCGGCCACACCACTGACGAACGTGGCCAGGTCGTGATAGGTACCGGTAACGGTGATCTGGATCGGCAGTTCGATGTAGAACGGCCGGGTCACCTCCGGCAGCAGCTTGATCTCTTCAAACTCCAGCCCGCTACCCAGACCTGTGCGAGTGATGTCCTCCAGCAGGCCGGGCACTTCGGTATCACTGGGCAGTTGCCGCAGCAGCACACCAAAAGAGTTTTCCATCTCTTTCAGTTGCTGGGTATAGCGCTCCAGATTCGCCGCCATATGCGCCTTGGTGGCGAACTGCTCCTTGAGGGCCGTCTCTTCTTCGCGCTTGAGGTCGAGCTGGCTCTGAACCTCACTTGTGGAAAAGCTGTAACCGAGCGCCAGGACCAGAATCATGACCAACACGCCCAGCAGAACCTTGACCGCAGGCGGCCATGAACCGATGTTGTGGGTGCCCAATTCGTGAATATCGACACTGCGCAGCTCTTCCAGCCATCCGGAAGGACTCATTGTTCATCCTCCACGGCGGCCGGTTGAGTCTGACGAACGGTCAACTGGAAGACATTGGCCTGATCCAACTGACCCGCAGTGGTCGCTTTGACTTCAGTCAGGCTCGGTGCATCGAACCAGTCCGAAGCGTTCAAGTTGCGCATCAGGTCGGAAACACGATTGTTGGATTCAGCGGCGCCAGAAATCGACAAGGTTTTGCCCACCCTTTTGACTTCGGTGAAATACACCCCGTCGGGCAGGGTCCGCGCCAGCTGATCAAAAATTCGCCCACTGATCGGCCGATTGCCTTGCAGGTCCTGGATGATGCGCATGCGCTCGAGTAATTGCTGGCGACGTGCCTTGAGATCGCTGATCTGTTTGATCCGCTCGTCGACCACGACAATCTGCTGATTGATGTAATTGTTACGGGCGACTTGCCGTTCAATGGCGCCGTTGATGGCTTGATTCGCGACCAGCACCGCACCCGCCGATCCCACCAGCACGCCTGCCAAAATCAATAAAAAACGTTTTCGACGCTCCTCGCGCCGCTCTTCGCGCCAGGGCAAAAGATTGATCCGCGCCATCAGTCGAAGCTCCTGAGGGCCAGCCCGCAGGCAATCATCATGGCCGGCGCGTCGCTGGCCAGGGCGGCGGCGTTGACCTTGGCGCTCAACGTCATTCCGGCAAATGGGTTGGCCACCTGGGTCGGTGTGCCCAAACGCT
Source organism: Pseudomonas fluorescens group sp. PF-1 (assembly GCF_054481335.1). Taxonomy (NCBI): domain Bacteria; kingdom Pseudomonadati; phylum Pseudomonadota; class Gammaproteobacteria; order Pseudomonadales; family Pseudomonadaceae; genus Pseudomonas; species Pseudomonas fluorescens group sp. PF-1. The sequence goes on along the minus strand of NZ_JBTMNG010000002.1, from coordinate 708,571 downwards.
CCTCGATCAACCGTTCCAGCCCATAGATTGACGCGGTGCCGCCGACCAGCAGGATGTGATCGATAGCGTCGTATTGGCCGCCAGCGAAGAAAAACTGCAATGAACGCGATACCTGTTGCACCAGCGCCTCGCGAAACGGCTGCAACACTGCACTGACGTAATCATCCGGCAAACCACCCTGCTTCTTTGCCAACCCCGCCTGTTCGAGGGTCAGGCCGTAGCGGCGCTGAATGTCCTCCGTCAGCTGCCGGCCACCGAACAATTGTTCGCGGGTGTAGATGATGCGCCCGTGGTGCAATACGCTCAGGGTGGTCATGGTCGCCCCGATGTCGACCACTGCCACCAGGCGGTCCTTGGGCAGCACCGATTGATTGGCCAGCAACCCGAATGATCGTTCGAGGGCATGAGCCTCGACGTCGACCACGCGAGCGGTGAGGCCGGCAAGAGCCAGGGCTGCCTCACGGACCTCGACGTTTTCCTTGCGGCAGGCCGCAAGCAGCACATCGACCCGCTCGGGATTGCGCGCTGAAGCGCCCTGTACTTCAAAGTCGATGGCGACTTCGTCCAGCGGAAAGGGAATGTACTGATCGGCCTCGATCTTCAGCTGGTTTTCCATGTCGTCGTCGCAAAGTCCGGCGTCCATCTCGATGGTCTTGGTGATCACCGCCGAGCCAGCCACCGCCACAGCCACTTTCCTGAGGCGGGTCCTGGCCTTGATCAACACGCGAGAGAGCGCCTGGCCCACAGCATCGAGCTCGGCAATATTTTTTTCGATGACGGCGTTGGCGGGCAGCGGTTCGACCGCATAGGCCTCGACCCGATAACGGGCGCCCTGGCGGCTCAGCGCCAGAAGCTTCACCGAAGTGGAGCTGATGTCGATACCCAAAAGCGTATCGGCCTTTTTGTTGAAGAGTCCTGGCACTGGCAATTCCCTATGACTATCCGTGAGTTACGGACTCTGCTTTGTGTTTTGCGTTCCATCCGCCCGTCTTGACATCAGCGCAAATGACGCTTCTGGCGGAAAAATGCTTATAATGCCCAGCGTTTTTTTCCGCTTTTCTCAAGCGCGGGTCGTTCGCCTTTAGCCTGAACCCTGATGCCTAATTCATTCTTTGCCCTGGATATCCAAAAGCCTTGATTCGTCTGCTGAAATTTTTCGGTTGGTCCATCGTCGCGGTTTTCTGCGGACTGCTTCTGGGTCTGAGCGGGGCGTTTCTCTACCTTAGCCCCGGATTGCCGTCCGTAGAGGCGTTGCGAAGCATCCAGTTGCAGATCCCTTTGCGGGTCTACAGCAGCGACAACAAGTTGATCGCAGAATTTGGCGAAATGCGCCGTACACCGATCCGTTTCGCCGACATTCCCCCCAACTTCATTAATGCGTTACTAAGTGCTGAAGACGATAACTTCGCCAATCACTACGGCGTCGACCCCAGCAGCCTGATGCGTGCCGCGACCCAATTGGTCAAAAGCGGGCACATCCAGTCCGGCGGCAGCACCATCACCATGCAGGTGGCGAAGAACTTCTTCCTGACCAGCGAACGCAGCTTCTCGCGCAAGACCACCGAAATCCTCCTGGCCTTGCAGATCGAACGACAACTGACCAAGGACGAGATCCTCGAGCTTTACGTCAACAAGATCTATCTGGGCAACCGCGCCTACGGCATCGAGGCGGCGGCGCAGGTCTATTACGGCAAGTCGATTCGTGACGTCAGCCTCGCGCAGATGGCGATGATCGCCGGCCTGCCCAAAGCCCCGTCGCGCTTCAACCCGCTGGCCAACCCGGCCCGCAGCAAAGAGCGTCGCGACTGGATCCTGGGGCGCATGTACAAGCTCGGCAAAATCAGCGAGGCCGACTACACCACCGCGATCAACGAACCGCTGAACGCCAGCTATCACGTCCCGACACCGGAAGTGAATGCGCCGTACATTGCCGAGATGGCCCGTGCCGAAATGGTCGGCCGCTATGGCAGCGACGCCTACACCGAAGGTTTCCGCGTGACGACCACGGTGCCGAGCAATCTGCAGGAAATGGCCAACACCGCCGTCCACGAAGGCCTGATGACCTATGACCAGCGCCACGGCTATCGCGGCCCTGAGTCGCGCCTGCCGGGCAAGACCCGCAAGGCCTGGGCGACCGAGCTGACCAAGCAGCGCACCATCAGCAGCCTTGAACCGGCCATCGTCACTCAGGTCGAGAAAAACGGCCTGCAGGTGCTGACCCGCAATGGCGACGAGCACGTCAGCTGGGACAGCATGAAATGGGCGCGTCCGTTCCTGAACACCAACAGCATGGGCGCTAATCCGAAGCAGCCGTCCGACGTGGCCCAGGTCGGGGACCTGATTCGCGTGCAACGTCAGGCGGACAATTCGTTGAAGTTCAGCCAGATCCCGCAGGCCCAGGGCGCGCTGGTTTCACTTGATCCGCAAAACGGCGCGATCCGCGCGCTGGTCGGTGGCTTCGCCTTCGAGCAGAGCAACTACAACCGAGCCTTGCAGGCCAAACGCCAGCCGGGCTCGAGCTTCAAGCCTTTCGTCTACGCCGCTGCGCTGGATAACGGCTATACCGCCGCCAGCCTGGTGAACGACGCACCGATCGTGTTCGTCGATGAGTACCTGGACAAGGTCTGGCGTCCGAAAAACGACACCAACACTTTCCTCGGCCCGATCCGCTTGCGCGAAGCGCTGTACAAGTCGCGTAACCTGGTGTCGATCCGCCTGCTGCAGGCGATGGGCGTTGGCAAAACCATCGACTACATCACCCGCTTTGGCTTCAACAAGCAGGATCTGCCGCCCAACCTGTCCCTGGCCCTGGGCACCGCGACCCTGACGCCAATGGAGATCGCCACCGGCTGGAGCACCTTCGCCAACGGCGGCTACAAGATCACCCCTTACATCATCGACAAGATTGAAAGCCGCAACGGCGACACGCTGTTCGTCGCCAACCCGGCAAGCGTGCCGAAAGGCGGCGGCGCCAACGACGGCATCGCCGCACCGTCCGCCCAGGCCTTCACGGTCAACGCCATGCCGGGTGAAGCGCCAACTACCCAACCGGCGCCACAGGCACCGGCCGTGGCTGAGCGCATCGTCGATGGCCGTACCACTTACATCCTCAACAGCATGCTTGAAGATGTGATCAAACTCGGCACCGGCCGCCGTGCACTGGCCTTGGGTCGCCCTGACATCGCCGGCAAGACCGGGACCACCAACGAGTCCAAGGACGCCTGGTTCTCCGGTTACAACGCCGATTACGTGACCACCGTCTGGACCGGCTTCGATCAGCCGGAAAGCCTGGGGCGCAAGGAGTTCGGCGGCACCGTCGCGCTGCCGATCTGGATGAACTACATGGGCGCCGCGCTCAAAGGCCTGCCGCCACATACACAACCGGAGCCGGAAGGCATCCTGAGCCTGCGCGTCGACCCGGTCAGTGGCCGTGCGGCAAGCCCAGGCACGCCTGGAGCCTACTTCGAACTGTTCAAGGCCGAAGACACGCCACCGTCGGCAAGCGAACTGGGCAACGGCAATGCGCCAGGCAGCCCGCTGCCAGCGGATGAAGCGGCGCCGATCGATTTGTTCTAGAGAAGCCGCCTGTAGGAGCGAGCCTGCTCGCGATGGTCGTCAACGATGACGCGGGTTGTCTGAATACCCGCGTTGCCTGACTATTTTTCGCGAGCAGGCTCGCTCCTACAGGGTTTGGCAGCGCACACAACTGCGCCATCGACTCTCCAGACAACAAAAAAGCCCCGACTCTCACGAGCCGGGGCTTTCTTTTGAAGCGCTACAACGGCTTAGCCGTTGAACACGTCATCCACGCTTTTGAGCGGGTAGTTCTTCGGATACGGCAGGGTCGCCACACCGGTCTCGATTGCGGCCTTGGCCACAGCGTCGGAGATCAGGGTGATCAGGCGCTTGTCCATTGGCTTCGGAATGATGTACTCACGACCGAATTCCAGCGGCGCACCACCGTAGGCATCACACACGTCCTGAGGCACTGGCAGCTTGGCCAGTTCACGCAGGGCGTTGGCCGCAGCCACTTTCATTTCTTCGTTGATGCGCTTGGCGCGAACGTCCAGGGCACCACGGAAGATGAACGGGAAGCCCAGTACGTTGTTGACCTGGTTCGGGTAGTCGGAACGACCGGTGGCCATGATCACGTCGTTACGGGTCGCGTGTGCCAGTTCCGGGGAGATTTCCGGATCAGGGTTCGAGCAAGCGAACACGATCGGGTTGGCCGCCATGGATTTCAGGCCTTCAGCGCTCAGCAGGTTCGGACCGGACAAGCCGACGAACACGTCCGCACCTTCCAGAGCGTCTGCCAGGGTACGTTTGTCGGTCGCGTGGGCGAAGACAGCCTTGTACTGGTTCAGGTCGTCACGGCCGGAGTGGATCACGCCGGTACGGTCAACCATGAAGATGTTTTCGATGTTCGCGCCCATGCTGACCAGCAGCTTCATGCAGGAGATCGCGGCAGCGCCGGCGCCCAGGCAAACGATCTTGGCTTCCGGCAGGGTTTTACCGGCGATTTCCAGGGCGTTGATCATGCCAGCGGCGGTCACGATAGCGGTACCGTGCTGGTCATCGTGGAATACCGGGATGTCGCACTGCTCGATCAGAGCACGTTCGATCTCAAAGCACTCAGGCGCCTTGATGTCTTCCAGGTTGATGCCACCGAAGGTGATGGAGATGCGCTTGACGGTGTCGATGAAGGCTTGCGGGCTTTCGGAGTCGACTTCGATGTCGAAAACGTCGATGCCTGCAAAGCGCTTGAACAGCACGCCCTTGCCTTCCATGACTGGCTTGGAGGCCAATGGGCCGAGGTTACCCAGACCCAGAATCGCGGTGCCATCGGAAATGACTGCAACCAGGTTGCCTTTGCCGGTGTATTTGTAGGCCAGTTCAGGGTCGCGAGCGATTTCGCGTACTGGTTCGGCTACGCCGGGGCTGTAGGCCAGCGACAGGTCGCGGGCGGTAGCGGTGGCCTTGGTGAGCTCGACGCTCAGCTTCCCTGGACGAGGATTGGCATGATATTCGAGAGCGGCAGTTTTCAAATCAGACATGGGGGCATTCCGCTTTTACTGTTGGACAGACTGGTCAGCGAGGATACGCGCCTCGCAAAATCCCCACAAGACTGACCAGTCACCCCTGTCAAGCGCCCTGACCTACGACTTTGGGCCAAGAGCCGCGGAACACAAGGGATAGACTGTTCACAATCGACAGAAAAAATGTCTACAATTTTTTATCAGTGCGCGACCTGAAGCATCGCTGGATCGGTCAGCGGCAACATCCAGCGCGCCTGCCCCTCCTTGAGACCGCCCTTGCGCGAACGATCCAGCACCCAGCCGCGAGCCTCGACTTGCTTGCCTTTGAGGCCATCAAGCGTGGCAGCGGGGAATCTGTCCAGCACATTGGGTGCAACGCGCAATACAACCGAATCCTGCAACTCGATCCAAACCCCGCCGCGATTGCGCTGAACCTTGCTCACACGACCGCTGAGCACGGCAAACCCGGAGGTATTGATCTGCTCCGCCTTTAGTACAGGTGACTGTCGCCACACACCAAGACCGGCCTGTCGGGCGCTGCGTTCTGCCGCTTGCTGACAGTCGACCAAATCGACATTGGGTGCGACTGCCACTTGAAAGCCGAGTCCTTCGGCGAGCATCTGCGCTTCGAGGTTGGCACCCTCGGCACCGTAGACATGGGCCAGGGTACGGCCGTAGTGATCCTTGCCTTCCTTGCCGGGAAGCAATCCGACCCGTCCGCCGCTCGCGGCCACCAAGGCTTCGAGACGCTTTCGCGCCGCCACGGCAAATGGTTCGTCGGACCGGCCTTTCTTGCCCAGCTCCGGCGTATTCAAGCCGATCATGCGCACACTGCGACCATCCGCGAGGCGCAGCGTGTCACCGTCCACTACCCGCTGCACCGCGACCGATGCCAGACCACTCGGTGCCGGGCAGAAGGCCTGGGCGCCGGAGAGCCAAATCGCGGACACAAAAAAGGCGCCCGCAAGGGACGCCTTTTTCATCAGCATGGAAAAACCGAAACGGCCTCCCAAGTTGATCGGCCTTAGGCCTTTTTCGCGCCGAAAGCACCGAAACGGTCTGCGAAACGCTGAACGCGGCCGCCAGTGTCCAGAGTCTTTTGCTTACCGGTGTAGAACGGGTGGCATTCGTTGCAAACGTCGATCGCCAGGGCTTTGCCGTAGGTCGAACGGGTTTCGAACTTGTTGCCGCAGCTGCAGGTAACAGCAACTGCTGGGTATTCTGGATGGATATCAGCTTTCATGATGTCTTCCTCGGGCTAGCGTGCCGCCACCCAACACTATTGTTGAATACCGCACGTAATTAGGCCGCGGATTCTACCAGACAATGCCAATCACGCAAGCTGTCCCTGAGACCGACCGTCTGCTAGGCTCCCGAGCCAATACGCGATCCCCGGTGGGAGCGAGTCTGCTCGCGATAGCGGTGTACCAGTCGCGATGAATGCTGACTGACACGCCGTCATCGCGAGCAGGCTCGCTCCCACACGTTATGCGCCTAGCCCTTTTGTTGCCTGTCTATCGAGACTCCCCGCGTGCCCGACGCCATCCTGCGCCTCGCTTTGCCCTCGCCGCTGCGCCGCCTGTTCGACTACCGAGCTCCGGCCGGGGTCCTGCGCGCCCAGTTTCATCCCGGTATGCGCCTGCGAGTGCCGTTCGGCCGGCGGGAGATGATCGGGATTCTGGTGGAGGTCACCGACTCCAGCGAAGTCCCGGCGGAAAAACTCAAGCCCGCACTGGCATTGCTCGATGCCACGCCGCCGCTGCCACCCGCCCTGTTCAAGCTATGCCTGTGGACTTCCCAGTATTACCAGCACAGTCTCGGCGACACCTTGAGCTGGGCGTTGCCCGTGCTGCTGCGCCAGGGCGAACTGGCCGAGGCACGCCAGGAGCGTTTCTGGTCCGCCGCCCCCGGCGCCAGCCTCGATGACCCGCGCATCGCCCGCGCCCCGCGCCAACGTGAAGCGCTGGCGACGCTGGCCCAGCACCCCCACGGCGTCGCTCATCCGCTGCTGAGCAAACTGATGCTGAGCAAAGACAGCCTCGATCTGTTGCTGGCCAAGGACCTGGTGCAGGTCGAAATCCGCAAACATGCCCCTGGCGCACGCCACGAACACTGGCTGGCACAGCCTGAACTGCCGCTCAATCCGGAGCAGCGCGCCGCTTATGAAGCGATTCGCGCCGGATTCGACAGTTATCACGCGTTCCTGCTGGCCGGCGTCACCGGCAGTGGCAAGACCGAAGTCTATTTGCAACTGATCCGCGAAACCCTGGAGGCCGGTAAACAAGCGCTGGTGCTGATCCCGGAAATCAACCTCGGCCCGCAGACCCTGGCGCGCTTCGAACAGCGCTTCAATGCGCGCATCGCCCTGATCCACTCGGCAGTCAACGATCGTGAACGCCTCGATGCCTGGCTCGCCGCCCGCGACGGCGAAGCCGATATCATTATTGGCACCCGCTCGGCACTGTTCACGCCGATGAAGAATCCCGGCCTGATCATCATCGATGAAGAACACGACGGCTCGTATAAACAGCAGGAAGGCCTGCGCTACCACGCCCGCGACCTGGCCCTGGTGCGCGCCCGCCAGGAAAACATCCCGATCGTGCTCGGCTCCGCCACACCCTCGCTGGAAAGCCTGCACAACGCCTACACCGGACGCTACGGCCTCCTGCGCCTGAATGAGCGCGCCGGTGGCGCCAAGCAGCCACGCTTCCTGCGCCTTGACGTAAAAAGTCGCCCACTGGACAGCGGCATTTCCGGGCCGATGCAACAAGCCATCGGTCAGACGCTGGCTGCTGGCCAGCAAGTATTGGTGTTCCTCAATCGCCGCGGCTTCGCACCGACCCTGCTCTGTCACGATTGCGGCTGGATGTCCGAATGCCAGCGCTGCGATGCGCGGATGACCGTGCACCAGCGCCACGGCGAGTTGCGCTGCCACCATTGCGGCTACGTCGAGCGAGTGCCGCGCCAGTGCCCGAAATGCAACAAGGTCGATTTGCGTCCGGTGGGGGCAGGTACCGAACGGGCCGAAGAGCGACTGGGCATTTTGTTCCCCGACTACCCGGTTTTGCGGGTCGACCGCGACAGCACTTCGCGCAAGGACGCCATGAATCAGTTGTTCGCGACCATCCAGAAAGGCCAGCCCTGCATCCTGGTGGGCACGCAAATGCTTGCCAAAGGGCATCACTTTCCACGGGTGACCCTGGTGTCGATTCTCGACGCCGACGGCGGGCTTTTTTCCGGTGACTTCCGTGCCAGCGAGCGCATGGCACAGCTGATTGTCCAGGTCGCCGGGCGTGCCGGGCGTGCCGAAGAGCCGGGCAAGGTGATCATCCAGACGCATTTGGCCGATCACCCGCTGCTGGTGCAATTGACCGAGCAAGGTTATTTCGCTTTTGCCGAGCAAGCCTTGAGTGAACGCCGCGCGGCAGGCCTGCCGCCCTTTGCGCACCTGGCACTGCTGCGAGCCGAAGCGCACAAGCCGGGACAGGCCGAAGGATTTCTCGACGAGGCGTGCAGCGAGGCCGAACGCCTGCTGGCCGAACAGGGTTTGACCGGCATCGAATTGCTGGGGCCGGTACCGGCGCCGATGGAACGCCGCGCCGGACGCTATCGAGCACAGCTATTGTTACAGGCCACCGCGCGGGCGCCGCTGCATCGCTTGCTGGCCAGTTGGTTGTTGGTGCTGGAGCAGATGCCGAGCGGGCGGGCGGTGCGCTGGTCGCTGGATGTGGACCCGGTCGATTTGTATTGATTTGGGTACCGCCATCGCGAGCGAGCTTGCTCGCGATGGGGCCTTAATTGTCACCACACATCCACATCCTGCCTGCTAAGGTTGGCAAGCCCGTCTTCGCCACGGATAATGCCCAGTTTTTCCACCAGCGCACGATGCGCCGCCGCGCCAGCGGTCGAAAGAGAAGACCATGAAAGACACCATTCGCCAGCTGATCCAACAAGCCATCACCCAACTCGTCAACGAAGGTGTGTTGCCTGAAGGCCTGACGCCAGCGATCCAGGTGGAAAACTCTCGCGATAAGAAGAACGGCGACTTCGCCAGCAACATCGCCATGATGCTGGCCAAGCCTGCCGGCATGAAGCCGCGTGATCTGGCCGAGAAAATCATCGCCGCGCTGCCGGCTGACGAAAATGTCGCCAAGGCCGAAATCGCCGGCCCCGGCTTCCTCAACTTCTTCCAGAACACCGATGCCCTGGCGACCCGCCTGGACGCCGCCCTGGCCGACAAGCACATCGGCGTTCGCAAGGCCGGCCCGGTGCAACGCACGGTGGTTGACCTGTCGGCCCCGAACCTGGCCAAGGAAATGCACGTCGGCCACCTGCGCTCGACCATCATCGGCGACGGCGTGGCACGGGTGCTCGAGTTCCTCGGCGACGAAGTGATCCGTCAGAACCACGTTGGCGACTGGGGCACCCAGTTCGGCATGTTGATGGCTTATCTGCAGGAAAACCCGATCACCAGCGACGAACTGTCGGACCTGGAAAACTTCTACCGCGCCGCCAAGCAGCGCTTCGACGAATCCGAAGAGTTCGCCGATCGCGCCCGTGGCCTGGTGGTCAAGTTGCAGGCCGGTGACCCGGACTGCCTGGCGCTGTGGACCAAGTTCAAGGACATCTCGTTGTCCCACTGCCAGAAGATCTACGAACTGTTGAACGTCAAGCTGACCATGGCTGACGTGATGGGCGAAAGCGCCTACAACGACGACTTGATCAACGTGGTCAACGACCTCAAGGCCGCCGGCATGCTGGTCGAGAGCAATGGCGCCCAGTGCGTGTTCCTCGATGAATTCAAGAACGCCGACGGCGATCCGCTGCCGGTGATCATCGTCAAGGCCGATGGTGGCTACCTCTACGCCACCACCGACCTGGCCGCCGTGCGCTACCGCAGCGGCAAGCTCAAGGCCGACCGCGCGTTGTACTTCGTCGACCAGCGTCAGGCCCTGCACTTCCAGCAAGTCTTCGCCGTGGCGCGCAAGGCCGGCTTCGTGACCCACCCGATGGACATGGAGCACATGGGCTTCGGCACCATGAACGGCGCTGATGGCCGTCCGTTCAAGACCCGCGACGGCGGCACCGTGAAGCTGATCGATCTGCTGACCGAAGCCCAGGAACGCGCCTACACCCTGGTCAAGGACAAGAACCCGGAACTGGCCGAAGACGAGCTGCGCAACATCGCCAGGGTCGTGGGCATTGGCGCGGTGAAATACGCCGACCTGTCCAAGCACCGCACCAGCGACTACAGCTTCAACTTCGACCTGATGCTCAACTTCGAAGGCAACACCGCGCCGTACCTGCTGTACGCCTATACCCGTGTGGCCGGCGTGTTCCGCAAGCTCGGCAAGGATTTCAGCGAAGTCGACGGCCAGATCGTCCTCGAAGCGCCCCACGAACACGAACTGGCGGCAAAACTCGCGCAATTCGGCGAAGTGCTGAATAACGTGGCTGAAAAAGGCACGCCGCACATTCTCTGCACTTATCTGTATGACGTCGCCGGCCTGTTCTCCAGCTTCTACGAGAACTGCCCGATCCTCGCCGCCGATACCCCGGCGCAAATGCAGAGCCGCCTTCGCCTCGCCGCGCTGACCGGACGCACCCTCAAGCAAGGCCTGGAACTCTTGGGCCTGGAAACTCTGGAGCGTATGTAAGTTGGCTGCCAAGAAAAAACCTGCACCCAAGCGTGGCGCCAGCCGTTACCAAGCTCCAGCGAAGCAGCCGATTCCGGGTTGGTTGTGGATGGCCATCGGCCTGACGGTCGGCGCATTCATCGTATTCCTGATGAAGCTGGAGCCGGGCAAGGGCAGCGATACGGTCAAACGCGAGAAGGTGGAGCAACAACAGCAGAAAGCCACCAAGATCGCCGAGGCCAACAAGACCCCGCCGAGCCCGACGCAACCGGTGAAGCCGAAGTACGACTTCTACACCTTGCTGCCGGAATCGGAAGTCATCGTGCCGCCGGATGCCGTGCCGGAAAAAACCCTGCCGACGCCGCAAGTGCCGGCCGTTCCGACGACGCCGGTTACACCGGCGGAAGCGGCGAAGATCGACACCGCCCGCGCTCAGGCGGCGCTGTCCGGTATCACGCCGCCACCCGCGCCACCCGTCACCAAAGCCGCGCCGGTGACGAAGTTCTTCCTCCAGGCGGGTTCGTTCCGCAAGCAAACTGACGCCGACAAGGTTCGTGCGCAGATCATCCTGCTCGGCCAGGCGGTGGCGGTCGAATCCGGCACAGTGAAAGACGAGACCTGGTATCGGGTTCTGGTCGGACCGTTCAGCAACCGCGAACAACTGACCACCGCCCAGAAACAACTGGCCGGCGCCGGCTTCAGCAACCTGTTGTTACAACAGCGCCAGAGCCGATAACGCCCCTTGCGGCGAGGGAGCTTGCTCCGCTGGAGTGCGGAGCACTCCCAAAACCAGCGTTTGCGGTCCATGAGGCAGACCGCAGGAACCGGGTTTGTGGCTGCTTCGCAGCCAAGCGGGAGCAAGCTCCCTCGCCACAACGGTGACAGCGGCACTCCATCACCATCGCAATGCACCACTCGTCCCCTCTCCCGTCCTACAGTTGAAATCCACTTCACCACCCCCATATGAGTGGGCATAAGGCATTTTCGCCCCGCTGCGTGGAGACTCTTCCCTTGACCACCATCGTTTCAGTTCGCCGCCACGGCAAAGTCGTCATGGGCGGCGACGGCCAGGTATCCCTTGGCAATACCGTGATGAAAGGCAACGCGAAAAAAGTTCGCCGCCTGTACCACGGGCAGGTCCTCGCCGGTTTTGCCGGTGCCACCGCTGACGCCTTTACCCTCTTCGAACGTTTCGAAGGCCAGCTTGAAAAGCATCAGGGCCACTTGGTTCGTGCTGCCGTAGAACTCGCCAAAGAATGGCGAACCGACCGCTCCCTGAGCCGCCTCGAAGCCATGCTCGCGGTCGCCAACAAAGACGCCTCTCTGATCATCACCGGCAACGGCGACGTAGTTGAGCCCGAGCAAGGCTTGATCGCCATGGGTTCCGGTGGCGGTTACGCCCAGGCTGCCGCCAGCGCACTGCTGAAGAAAACCGATCTGTCGGCCCGGGAAATCGTCGAGACCGCCCTGGGCATTGCCGGCGACATCTGTGTATTCACCAACCACACCCAGACCATTGAGGAGCAGGACTGCGCCGAATAAGTCCGCTCCGGCCATCGCGCCACGGCTCATTCTTGCTTGAGGTCCGCCAAATACTATGTCCATGACTCCCCGTGAAATCGTCCACGAACTCAATCGCCATATCATCGGCCAGGACGATGCCAAGCGCGCCGTCGCCATTGCCCTGCGCAATCGCTGGCGCCGGATGCAGCTGCCCGAAGAGCTGCGCGTTGAAGTCACCCCGAAAAACATTCTGATGATCGGCCCGACCGGTGTCGGTAAAACCGAAATCGCCCGTCGCCTGGCCAAACTGGCCAACGCACCGTTCATCAAGGTCGAAGCCACCAAGTTCACTGAAGTCGGCTACGTCGGCCGCGACGTCGAATCGATCATTCGTGACCTGGCCGATGCGGCGATCAAGCTGCTGCGCGAACAGGAAATCATCAAGGTTCGCCACCGCGCCGAAGACGCCGCTGAAGAGCGCATCCTCGACGCGCTGCTGCCGCCGCCGCGCATGGGCTTCAGCAACGACGATGCCCCAACCTCGGATTCCAACACCCGTCAGCTGTTCCGCAAGCGCCTGCGCGAAGGTCAGCTGGATGACAAGGAGATTGAAATCGAAGTCGCCGAAATCGCCGGCGTCGATATCTCCGCGCCACCGGGCATGGAAGAAATGACCAACCAATTGCAGAGCCTGTTCGCCAACATGGGCAAAGGCAAACGCAAGAGCCGCAAGCTCAAGGTCAAGGAAGCGCTGAAACTGGTGCGCGACGAAGAAGCCAGTCGCCTGGTCAACGATGAAGAATTGAAGGCCAAGGCACTGGAAGCGGTCGAGCAGCACGGTATCGTGTTCATCGACGAAATCGACAAGGTCGCCAAGCGCGGCAATGTCGGCGGCGCCGATGTGTCCCGCGAGGGTGTGCAACGCGACTTGCTGCCGCTGATCGAAGGTTGCACCGTCAACACCAAACTGGGCATGGTCAAGACCGACCACATTCTGTTCATCGCCTCGGGCGCTTTCCACCTGAGCAAGCCGAGCGATCTGGTACCCGAGCTGCAAGGTCGCCTGCCGATTCGTGTCGAACTGAAGGCGCTGTCGCCGGAAGACTTCGAACGCATCCTCAGCGAACCGCACGCTTCGCTCACCGAGCAATACTGTGCACTGCTGAAAACCGAAGGCCTGACCATCGAGTTCCAGCCAAGCGGCATCAAACGCATTGCGGAAATCGCCTGGCAGGTCAACGAGAAAACCGAAAACATCGGTGCCCGTCGTCTGCACACGCTGCTTGAGCGCCTGCTTGAAGAAGTGTCGTTCAACGCCGGCGACCTGGCCAGCGCCCATGACGACAAGGCGATCCAGATCGACGCTGACTACGTCAACAGCCACCTCGGCGAATTGGCGCAGAACGAAGACCTGTCCCGTTATATCCTGTAAGCAACACTTGTAGGAGCGAGCCTGCTCGCGATGAACCTGATAGCGACGCGTTTGTTCAGACACCACGCGCTATCGTTAACGTCCATCGCGAGCAAGCTCGCTCCTACAGGGTTCCATCCCTAACGGAACTCAGGTCATGACCCAACTCCCCACCGACATCAAACTGCACAAAGCCTCGAAAACCCTGACGCTCAAATACGCGACCGGCGAGGAATTCACCCTGCCCGCCGAATTCCTTCGCGTGCACTCTCCTTCCGCCGAAGTCCAGGGCCACGGCAAACCCATCCTGCAATTTGGCAAGATCAACGTAGGCCTGAGCAAGATAGAACCGGCTGGTCAGTACGCACTGAAATTGACCTTCGACGACGGCCACGACAGCGGCCTGTTCACCTGGGAATACCTCTATGAACTGGGGCGACGTCATGACGCACTCTGGGAGGATTATCTTGCCGAGCTCAAAGCCGCCGGAAAAACCCGCGACCCGAACGAATCCGTCGTCAAGCTGATGCTCTAGCCTGAGCCTCTTGCTCTTTAGAGGGCATTTTCTAATTTCATCTGTTTGAATGCTTGGCCGTAAGGTCAGTCATTGGCCTGCTTGCGAAAAAAATTAAACTCGGGTAACCAATGGAGCTGGCAAGTTCCCTGCAGTGTTCTCTGCGAAACAAAAGCAGCGATGCAGCACTAACGGTCACCCGAGCAGTAGTACCTGGCATTGGCTGTGTAACTGCACAGCAGGCCCCGGGTACTCGTCTCAGGACAATGGAGCGTCGTAGATGAGTAACAAGAATAACGATGACTTGAAGTATCAGGCCTCGGAAAACACCTTGGGACTGAATCCTGTCGTTGGACTGCGTGGAAAGGATCTACTGGCTTCTGCTCGAATGGTGCTCAGGCAGGCCATCAAACAACCGGTGCACAGCGCCAGGCATGTTGCGCACTTCGGCCTTGAACTCAAGAACGTGCTGTTCGGCAAATCCACCCTGCAACCGGGCAGCGATGACCGTCGCTTCGCCGATCCGGCCTGGAGCCAGAACCCCCTTTATAAACGCTATCTGCAAACCTACCTGGCGTGGCGCAAGGAACTCCACGACTGGATCGATGACAGCAAACTCTCGGCCAGTGACGCCGCTCGCGGGCACTTCGTGATCAACCTCATGACCGAAGCCATGGCCCCGACCAACACGGCGGCCAACCCGGCGGCCGTCAAACGCTTCTTCGAAACCGGCGGCAAGAGCCTGCTCGATGGTCTTTCGCATATGGCCAAGGACCTTGTGCACAACGGCGGCATGCCGAGCCAGGTCAACATGGGCGCGTTCGAGGTCGGCAAGAGCCTCGGCGTGACCGACGGTGCAGTGGTCTTTCGCAACGATGTGCTGGAGCTGATCCAGTACAAGCCGATTACCGAGCAAGTCCACGAGCGTCCATTGCTGGTGGTGCCGCCACAGATCAACAAGTTCTACGTTTTCGACCTGAGCCCGGACAAGAGCCTGGCGCGGTTTTGCCTGCGCAATAATGTGCAGACCTTCATCGTCAGCTGGCGCAACCCGACCAAGGAACAGCGCGAGTGGGGTCTGTCGACCTACATCGAGGCGCTCAAGGAAGCGGTCGACGTGGTCACCGCCATCACCGGCAGCAAAGATGTGAACATGCTCGGCGCCTGCTCCGGTGGTATCACCTGCACCGCCCTGCTGGGCCACTACGCTGCGATCGGCGAGAACAAGGTCAACGCCCTCACCCTGCTGGTCAGCGTGCTCGATACCACGCTGGACAGCGATGTCGCCCTGTTCGTCGACGAGCAGACCCTCGAAGCCGCCAAGCGCCACTCCTACCAGGCCGGCGTTCTGGAAGGCCGCGACATGGCGAAAGTCTTTGCGTGGATGCGTCCCAATGACCTGATCTGGAACTACTGGGTCAACAACTACCTGCTCGGCAACGAACCGCCGGTGTTCGACATCCTGTTCTGGAACAACGACACCACCCGATTGCCCGCCGCGTTCCATGGCGACCTGATCGAGATGTTCAAAAACAACCCGCTGATTCGCCCCAATGCACTGGAAGTGTGCGGCACGCCCATCGACCTGAAGCAGGTCACGGCCGACATCTTTTCCCTGGCCGGCACCAACGACCACATCACCCCGTGGAAGTCCTGCTACAAGTCGGCGCAACTGTTCGGCGGCAATGTCGAGTTCGTGCTGTCCAGCAGCGGGCATATCCAGAGCATCCTGAACCCGCCGGGCAATCCGAAATCCCGTTACATGACCAGCATCGAAATGGCCGCCAATGCCGAGGAGTGGCAAGAGAATTCCACCAAGCACACCGACTCCTGGTGGTTGCACTGGCAGGCCTGGCAGGCCCAGCGTTCGGGCGAACTGAAAAAGGCCCCGGCGAAACTGGGCAACAAGGCTTATCCGGCAGGCGAGACTGCGCCAGGCACTTACGTACACGAGCGGTAACTGACACACCCCGCTCCCCTGTAGGAGCAAGCTCGCTCGCGACGGACGTTAACGATGACGCGGGGCACCTGAACGACCGCGTTGCCCGGACATTCTTCGCGAGCAGGCTCGCTCCTGCAGGGGGGCGGGGATGAATTCATAAACAGGGCCAGAAGCATGCCGCAACCGTTCATATTTCGTACCGTCGACCTGGATGGCCAGACCCTCCGCACGGCGGTACGCCCCGGCAAGCCTCACTTGACGCCCTTGCTGATTTTCAACGGCATCGGCGCCAACCTGGAGCTGGTGTTCCCGTTCGTCGCGGCATTGGACCCGGACCTGGAAGTCATCGCTTTCGACGTGCCCGGTGTCGGTGGCTCTTCGACGCCGAATCGACCGTATCGCTTTCCGGGCCTGGCCAAACTGACGGCACGCATGCTCGACTACCTCGACTACGGGCAGGTCAACGTCATCGGCGTGTCCTGGGGCGGCGCCCTTGCCCAGCAGTTCGCCTACGACTATCCGGAGCGCTGCAAGAAACTGGTGCTGGCCGCCACTGCGGCCGGCGCGGTGATGGTGCCGGGCAAGCCGAAAGTGCTGTGGATGATGGCCAGTCCGAGGCGCTACATCCAGCCGTCGCACGTGATTCGCATTGCGCCGATGATCTACGGCGGCTCATTTCGCCGCGACCCGACACTGGCCGCGAGCCACGCGGCAAAAGTGCGTTCGGCAGGCAAGCTCGGTTACTACTGGCAACTGTTTGCCGGCCTCGGCTGGACCAGCATCCACTGGCTGCACAAGATCCATCAGCCGACCCTGGTACTGGCGGGCGATGACGATCCGTTGATCCCGCTGATCAACATGCGCTTGCTGGCCTGGCGGATTCCCAATGCCCAGCTGCACATCATCGATGACGGCCATCTGTTTTTGATCACGCGAGCCGAAGCGGTGGCGCCGATCATCATGAAATTCCTCGAAGAAGAACGACAACGCGCCGTGATGCATCCGCACCCGGCGCCATTGGGCGGTTAGCGGCTCATTGACGGGCGGCAGGACGCCGCGCCGCGCAACAACCCGAAACAGCGTCTATGGTGTTCAGGTTCGGTTGTGTGTTTTTGGCCTGAAGACGAAGGAGTGTTGACTCATGCGTGACAAACCAGCGCGGGACACTTTGCCCACTCCCGCCGCGTTCATCAACGCACAGAGTGCGATTACCGGCCTGCGCGGCCGGGATCTGATTTCGACCCTGCGCAGCGTTGCCGCCCATGGCCTGCGCAACCCGGTGCACAGCGCCCGGCACGCCCTGAAACTGGGCGGGCAGCTGGGCCGTGTGCTGCTCGGTGAGACCCTGCACCCGACCAATCCACAGGACAGCCGTTTCGCCGACCCGGCCTGGAGCCTCAACCCGTTTTACCGTCGCAGCTTGCAGGCCTACCTGGCCTGGCAAAAGCAGGTCAAGAGCTGGATCGACGAGAGCAACATGACCCCGGACGATCGTGCCCGCGCGCATTTCGCCTTCGCCCTGCTCAACGATGCCGTGTCACCGTCCAACAGCCTGCTCAATCCACTGGCAATCAAGGAACTCTTCAACTCCGGCGGCAACAGCCTGGTGCGCGGGATCGGTCACCTGGTGGATGACTTGCTGCACAACGACGGCCTGCCCCGGCAAGTCACCAAACAGGCTTTCGAAGTCGGCAAGACTGTCGCCACCACCACCGGCGCCGTGGTGTTTCGCAACGAGTTGCTGGAACTGATCCAGTACAAGCCGATGAGCGAAAAGCAGTATTCCAAGCCGCTGCTGGTGGTTCCGCCGCAAATCAACAAGTACTACATTTTCGACCTGAGCCCGCACAACAGCTTTGTCCAGTTCGCCCTCAAGAACAGCCTGCAAACCTTCGTGATCAGCTGGCGCAACCCGGATGTGCGTCACCGCGAATGGGGCCTGTCGACCTACGTCGAGGCGGTTGAGGAAGCCATGAATGTGTGCCGGGCGATCACCGGTGCCCGCGAGGTCAACCTGATGGGCGCCTGCGCCGGCGGGCTGACCATTGCTGCGTTGCAAGGTCACTTGCAAGCCAAACGGCAACTGCGCCGGGTCTCCAGCGCGACGTATCTGGTGAGCCTGCTCGACAGTCAGCTGGATTCGCCAGCGACCCTCTTCGCCGACGAACAGACCCTGGAAGCCGCCAAGCGTCGTTCCTACCAGAAAGGCGTGCTCGACGGTCGCGACATGGCCAAGGTGTTCGCCTGGATGCGCCCCAACGACTTGATCTGGAGCTATTTCGTCAACAACTACCTGTTGGGCAAAGAACCCCCGGCGTTCGACATCCTCTACTGGAACAACGACAACACGCGCTTGCCGGCGGCCCTGCATGGCGACCTGCTGGATTTTTTCAAGCACAACCCGCTCACCCACCCGGGCGGCCTGGAAGTGTGTGGCACGCCGATCGACTTGCAGAAGGTCACCGTCGACAGCTTCAGCGTGGCCGGTATCAATGACCACATCACACCGTGGGACGCGGTGTATCGCTCGACGCTGCTGCTCGGGGGTGATCGCCGCTTCGTGCTGTCCAACAGCGGACACGTGCAGAGCATTCTCAACCCGCCGAACAACCCGAAAGCCAACTACGTCGAGAACGGCAAACTGAGCAGTGACCCACGGGCCTGGTACTACGATGCCAAGCACGTCGATGGCAGCTGGTGGACCCCGTGGCTGAGCTGGATTCAGGAACGTTCGGGGGCGCTAAAGGAAACCCAGATGGCCCTCGGCAACCAGAACTATCCACCCATGGAGGCGGCGCCCGGTACTTACGTGCGCGTGCGCTGACACTCAACGACCCACGGCCGCGACCGGCCGTGGCATCACCCGATCAATAAGAAGACTGGATGAAAACCCGCGACCGCATCCTCGAATGTGCCCTGCAGTTGTTCAATCAGAAGGGCGAACCAAACGTCTCCACCATGGAAGTTGCCAACGAAATGGGCATCAGCCCCGGCAACCTCTACTACCACTTCCACGGCAAGGAGCCGCTGATTCTCGGGTTGTTCGAACGCTTCCAGAATGAGCTGGCCCCGCTGCTCGACCCGCCATCGGACGTTGAACTGGCACCGGAAGATTACTGGCTGTTCCTGCACCTGATCGTCGAACGCCTGGCCCACTACCGGTTTCTGTTCCAGGACCTGTCGAACCTGGCCGGCCGCCTGCCGAAGCTGGCCAAGGGCATCCGTAACCTGCTCAATGCACTCAAGCGCACGCTGGCGTCGTTACTGGCGCGATTGAAAGCCCAGGGGCAATTGGTCAGCGACACCCAGGCGCTGGGGCAACTGGTGGAGCAGATCACCATGACGCTGCTGTTCTCGCTGGACTATCAACGGATTCTCGATCGCGAAGGTGAAGTGCGATTGGTGGTCTACCAGATCATGATGCTGGTGGCGCCTCATCTGCTGCCGCCGATCAAGGTGGCGACGGAGCGACTCGCGATGCAGTACCTGGAAGAGCACGATTAATGCTGATCACACCTATCCCTGTGGGAGCGAGCCTGCTCGCGATGGCGGTGTGTCAGTAGGCAATGTTTTTGAATGCGATGGCCTCATCGCGAGCAGGGCTCTCCCACATCAGGTTTGTGGTGCTTTCAAAATGCTGCAAAAAAAACGCCCGACCTTGGCAGGCCGGGCGTTTTCTTGAGCCCTGAAAAAATCAGGACTGACTGGTTGGCGTCGAAGGTGCCGGCGCGGCAGTCGGGGTTACAGCAGGGGTCGGCGCGGTCGCGGAGTTCGACGAACTGACCGGTGCTGCCGGCGTTGCGGCAGCCACTGCTGGTTTTGGTGCGGCAGCTTTTGGAGCGGCCGGTTTTTTCACCGCTGGCTTCTTCGCAGCGGCAGGTTTTGCTGCTGGTTTGGCCGCTGCGGTTTTCGCTGCAGGCTTGGCGGCGGCAGGCTTGGCAGCAGGTTTAGCGGCGGCTTTTGCGGCAACCGGTTTAGCCGCTGGTTTGGCTGCAGCGGGTTTGGCAGCGGCCGTTTTCGCCGCTGGCTTGGCAGCAGGTTTAGCCGCCGCTTTAGCCAGTGGCTTGGCAGCGGTTTTGGCGGCTGGTTTAGCCGCTGGTTTGGCGGCCGCGGTTTTCGCCGCGACAGGCGCAACCTTGGCACCGGTGAGCTTTTCGATCTGCTTGGTCAGGGTATCGACCTTGCTGTGCAGTGCCTTGACTTCGTTGCGGCTCGGTACGCCCAGGCGCGAAATAGCGCTGTTCAGACGCTTGTCGAAAGCGCCTTCCAGCTCGTCCCACTTGCCCAGTGCACGATCTTTCACGCCGCTGATGCGCGACTTGGCCGAAGAAGCGGAGTCCTTGGCGGCGTCGACAGTTTTGCCAACCGCGCTCTTGGTCAACTTCTCGGCTTTTTCGCCGTCCTTAACCAATGCATCGAAGAGTTTGCTGCCGTCAGTGTCGATCTTCGAGTACACGCCTAAACCCGCCAGCCAGATTTTTCGGGAGTAGTCTTCGACTTTCCCGATCCACGAGCTGCCTTCTTTTTCAGTATTCTTTTTGCCAGCCATCCCGTTCTCCTTAAGATTTACGCGCGACGCGTTCGAGCAATGCCGTCAGCTCATCGAGCTTGGCAGAGAGTGTCTCAACGTCATGTTTAGACGGAATGCCGATACGATTCAAGGCACTTGCGACACGCGTGTCGAACGCCTTCTCCACTTTGTCGAGTTGAACTTCGACCTTGCCTTTGAAAGTGCGCACTTCGCCTTTTGCTTCATCGATCTCGGCATTCGCCGCTTCAAGCTTTTCAGTGACCGCTTTTTTGCCTTTCTTTTCAACAGTTTGACCAGCCTTGATCAACTCTTGAAAGTAGTCGCTGCCCTCTTGGCCAACCTTGGTGTAGGCACCCAGGCCTGCCAGCCAGATCTTGCGGGCATAGGATTTGACGTCGCTCAGGGCGGTGGTCGATGCGTCGATTTTTTTCTTCAAAATAACTTTGGCCATGGTGCACCTCACGCGCAAAAGGTTTGAGGAACTGCCCGTGAAAGTGTCGGGCTCTGGCACAAAGTAGGGAGAAAAATTAGAAACGGCACCCTAACAACTGACATAAACAGCAAGCAGAGCAAACACGAAACCTGTGGGAGCGGGCTTGCCCGCGATGGCGGTGGGTCATCCAATAAAGATGCTGGATGTGCCGGCCTCATCGCGGGCAAGCCCGCTCCCACAGAGACTTCATTTCATGGAAAGCACCTGATCAGGCCAAAGCTTTATCCAGCGCCTTTTCGATTTCCGATTTGATCATGCCGCTCATGGCCGACATCATCAGGCCCAGTTCCACATCGACCTTGATCGAATCGTCACTGACATGCACCGCGCCTTTCACACCCGAGCGCTTGAGGTTCAAGGTGTCGCCAGACCACTGCGGCTCCAGGCCATATTGATCGGACAGTTTCTGCGCCAGCTTGTTGGCCTTCTCGCGAGCCGCTTCCTTACCCAGGCCGTGGGCACGCTCAACACTAATATGGGCCATCGAATGACTCCTGCTTTATGAATGCTTGTTCGGTGAATCTTGACCACTGATGCGGCAAAACGTCCCGAGGGTGATCCATCTTACCTTCAGCCTTGCCAAGACAAAGCATCCCTTGGGGATTAGAATGTCGCGCATTCTATTTTGGTGACAGCGATATGACTGATCAGCGCAAAGGCAGCGATGCCGAACCCACCACTCACTTCGGCTTCAAAAACGTTCCGGAAAGCCAGAAAGCGGAAAAAGTCGCTGAGGTTTTCCATTCGGTAGCCGCCAAGTACGACTTGATGAACGACCTCCTGTCGGGCGGCATGCACCGCCTGTGGAAGCGTTTTGCGATCGAATTGTCGGGTGTACGCACAGGCAATCGCGTGCTGGACATCGCCGGCGGTACCGGCGACCTGACCCGCAAGTTCTCGCACCTCGTCGGCCCGACCGGCCAGGTCGTGTTGGCCGACATCAATGAGTCCATGCTCAAGGTCGGTCGTGACCGCCTGCTGGACCTCGGTGTGGCCGGCAACGTCGAATTCGTCCAGGCCGACGCGGAAAAACTGCCGTTCCCGGACAACCACTTCGACTGCGTGACCATCGCCTTCGGCCTGCGCAACGTCACGCACAAGGAAGACGCCCTGCGCTCGATGCTCCGCGTACTCAAGCCAGGCGGCCGCCTGCTGGTGCTGGAGTTCTCCAAGCCGACCAACGCGCTGATGTCCAAAGCCTACGACGCCTACTCGTTCGCCTTCATGCCGCTGATGGGCAAGCTGATCACCAACGATTCGGAAAGCTATCGCTACCTGGCCGAATCGATCCGCATGCACCCGAATCAGGAAACCCTGAAGTCGATGATGGTCGAGGCCGGTTTCGACCGCGTGACCTATCACAACATGACCGCGGGCATCGTCGCCCTGCACCGCGGCATCAAGCCCTGATGCTGCTCGCCGGCCTGCTCGCCAGCGTTGAACTCGGTCTGAACCGGGTGCTGCGCCTCGACAGCACGGCGCTGCCGCGGCTGGCGCATTTGAGCGGCAGGGTGATTGCCGTCGATTGCCGCAGCCCGGCGTTTCAAGTGTTCATCCTGCCCAGCGACGAAGGCCTGATGCTGGCTTCCCAGTGGGAAACCGGTGCCGACTGCACCTTGCGGGCCCCGGCCTCGAGCCTGCTGAAACTGGCGATGAGCAAGGACAAGACGTCGGTGCTGCATGGGCCCGAGGTCGAGCTGGAGGGTGACAGCGGCGTGCTGCTGGAGCTGGCGGCCATCCTTCAGGACCTGGAGCTGGACTGGGAGTACGAACTCTCACGCTGGCTCGGCCCTGTCGCCACACAACTGGTCGGTGGTCACCTGCGCAGCCGCGCCCGCTGGTATCAGCAAGGGTTCGCCAGCCTGGGCCAGAACCTTGGCGAATACCTGGCCGAAGAATCGCGCACCCTCGTCGGTCAGCGCGAAGCCGAAGCCCGATTCAGTGAACTGGACCAGATCAAGCTCGATCTGGAACGTCTCGAGGCGCGTTTCGAGCGCCTTTCCCGATCCCTCGACCCAAGCGATAACGCATGAAGCTGCTTGCCGTCCGCCGTTTGTTGCGCATCCAGCGCGTCGTGATCCGCTACCGCCTCGATGACCTGCTGTTCGCCCTGCCACTGCCCTGGTTCCTGCGGGCGCTGCGCTACGCCCTGCCGTGGCGCTGGTTTCCGCGCAAGACGCTGGACCTGAGCCGGGGCGCGCGACTGCGCCTGGCGATGCAGGACCTGGGGCCGATTTTCATCAAGTTCGGACAGATCCTGTCCACCCGCCGCGACTTGCTGCCCGAAGACATCGCCGATGAGCTGATGAAGCTGCAGGACCGCGTCCCGCCGTTCGATTCGCAGCTGTCGGTCAAGCTGATCGAAGAGCAGCTGGGCAAGAAAATCAGCGAAGTCTTCAGCCGTTTCGACGTCGAACCGCTGGCCTCGGCCTCAGTGGCGCAGGTGCACGCCGCGCAACTGAAAACCGGCGAAGAAGTCGTGGTCAAAGTGATTCGTCCAGGGCTGAAACCGGTGATCGCCCAGGATCTGGCGTGGCTGTTCATCCTCGCCCGCGCCGCCGAAAAACTCTCGGCCGACGCACGCCTGCTGCACCCGGTGGACGTGGTCAGCGACTACGAAAAAACCATCTACGACGAACTCGACCTGCTGCGCGAAGCCGCCAACGCCAGCCAGCTGAAGCGCAACTTCGACGGTTCGCCGTTGCTGTACGTGCCGCAGGTCTATTGGGACTGGTGCCGGCCGAAAGTGCTGGTGATGGAGCGCATCTATGGCATCCAGGTCACCGATCTGGCGACCCTGGCCGACCAGCGCACCGACATGAAGATGCTGGCCGAACGCGGCGTGGAGATTTTCTTCACCCAGGTGTTCCGCGACAGCTTCTTCCACGCCGACATGCACCCCGGCAACATCTTCGTCAGCACCGTGAACCCATGGAGTCCGCAGTACATTGCGATCGACTGCGGCATCGTCGGCAGCCTGACCCCGCAAGACCAGGATTACCTGGCCCGCAACCTGTTCGCGTTCTTCAAGCGTGATTACCGTCGCGTGGCGCAATTGCACATCGATTCGGGTTGGGTGCCGGCGGAAACCAAGCTCAACGAATTCGAAGCGGCGATCCGTACCGTGTGCGAGCCGATTTTCGAAAAACCGTTAAAAGATATTTCATTCGGCCAGGTGCTGATGCGC
The DNA here is from genome assembly GCF_054481335.1 of Pseudomonas fluorescens group sp. PF-1. Classification (NCBI taxonomy): domain Bacteria; kingdom Pseudomonadati; phylum Pseudomonadota; class Gammaproteobacteria; order Pseudomonadales; family Pseudomonadaceae; genus Pseudomonas; species Pseudomonas fluorescens group sp. PF-1. Next base: position 684,318 of record NZ_JBTMNG010000002.1, on the reverse strand, counting down.
CTGTTCCAGACCGCACGGCGCTTCAACATGGAAGTGCAGCCGCAACTCGTACTGCTGCAAAAAACCCTGCTGAACATCGAAGGCCTGGGCCGTCAGCTGTATCCGGACCTCGACCTGTGGAACACCGCCCAGCCGTTCCTGGAGCGCTGGATGCGCGAGCGGGTCAGCCCCAAAGCCTTGCTCGGCAATGTACAGAGCCAGTTCGAGCAGATCCCGCACCTGGCCAACATGGCCCGCGACCTGCTTGAACGCATGTCCCAGCCCCACGCCAACGACCCGCCACCACCGTGGCACCGGCGCCGGGACGACTGGTTCCTGCGCCTGCTCGGTACCGCGCACCTGGCCGGTGGCGCCCTTCTCGCCGCCGGTGGGCCGTTGAACCAGTTGGCGTATTGGCCGGCCGGCATCATGATGGCCGTCGGCTTGTATCTGGTCGTTCGTCGATAGCCGGATTGAGCTGCAAGCGATAAGCTTCAAGCTTCAAGCGATTCGTTAGCACGACGCAGATTGTTTTTTACTTGCAGCTTGCAGCTTAAAGCTCGCCGCTGCTCCGGGACGGAACATGAAAAACTGGCTGGACGAGATCAAATGGGACGCTGATGGCCTGGTGCCGGCGATTGCGCAGGATCACAAGACCGGGCGCGTCCTGATGATGGCCTGGATGAACCGTGAAGCACTGGCGTTGACCGCCGCCGAGAACCGCGCCATTTACTGGTCGCGCTCCCGTGGCAAGCTGTGGCGCAAGGGCGAAGAGTCCGGCCACGTGCAGACGCTGCACGAAATGCGTCTGGACTGCGACGCCGACGTGATCATCCTGATGGTCGAACAGATCGGCGACATTGCCTGCCATACCGGCCGCCAGAGCTGCTTCTATCGCGTCTTCGAGAACGGCGACTGGACAACCGTCGACCCGGTCCTGAAAGATCCCAATGCCATCTATTCCGCAGGACACAAACATGAGTGACACTCTGACCCGTCTGGCCGCTGTGCTGGAAGAGCGCAAAGGCGCCGCCGCCGATAGCTCGTATGTCGCCAGTCTGTACCACAAGGGCTTGAACAAGATTCTGGAAAAAGTCGGCGAAGAGTCGGTCGAAACCATCATTGCCGCCAAGGATGCCGCCATCAGCGGCGACTGCAGCGATGTGATCTATGAAACCGCCGATTTGTGGTTCCACAGCATGGTCATGCTCGCCCAATTGGGGCAGCATCCACAGGCTGTACTCGATGAACTGGACCGTCGCTTCGGTCTGTCCGGACACGCCGAGAAAGCCTCGCGCCCGTCCGCCTGAATAACGATTAGAGAGGAGCAGCAGCATGGGCATTTTTGACTGGAAACACTGGATCGTCATCCTGGTTGTCGTGGTACTGGTGTTCGGCACCAAGAAACTGAAAAACCTCGGCACCGACGTCGGCGAATCGATCAAAGGCTTCCGCAAAGCCATGAACGACGACGAAAAACCGGCCGATCCGACCGCGACGCCGGCCCAACCTGTTCCGCCCGCTCAACCACAGGCCTCTGTCAACCAGCCGCACACCATCGACGTGCAGGCGCAAAAAGTCGAAGAGCCGATCCGCAAAGACGTGTGAGCACTGACTAATGTTTGGTATCAGCTTCTCTGAACTGCTGCTCGTCGGCCTCGTCGCCCTGCTGGTGCTGGGCCCCGAGCGTCTGCCGGGCGCTGCGCGCACCGCTGGCCTGTGGGTCGGGCGCCTGAAGCGCAGCTTCAACGCGATCAAACAGGAAGTTGAACGTGAAATCGGTGCCGACGAAATTCGTCGGCAACTGCACAACGAGCATATCCTGTCGCTTGAGCAGGAGGCGCGGAAGATCTTCACGCCGACCCAGCAGGAGCCAACGCCGGTGGAGCATGTGGGCGAGCAGTCGATCCACACACCCTCGGCACCCACGCCAACGCCCGTTGTCGCGACAACCGAAGCGGCGCCCGTTGTGGCGGCACCTGCGGTTGAACCCGCTGCTCCAGCCGCCGCGCCTGTCGCGCCGGCTCCTCATGACCCCACACTGCCGCCGCGAGCCCCATGAGCGATCTTCCTGAAAACGACCAGCACATGCCGCTGGTTTCGCACCTCACCGAGTTGCGTACCCGCCTGCTGCGCTGCGTAGCGGCGATCTTCATCATCTTCGCCGGGTTGTTCGCCTTCACCCAGCAGATCTATACCTTCGTCTCGACGCCGCTGCGCGCCTATTTGCCAGCAGGCGCGACGATGATCGCCACCGATGTGTCGTCGCCGTTCCTGACGCCGCTGAAACTGACGATGATGGTGTCACTGTTCCTGGCGATCCCGGTGATCCTGCACCAGATATGGGGCTTCATCGCGCCGGGCCTGTACAAGCACGAGAAGCGCATCGCCGTGCCCTTGCTGATCTCCAGCATCATGCTGTTCTACACCGGCATGGCGTTCGCCTATTACCTGGTGTTCCCGCTGATCTTCAAATTCTTCGCCGCCGCCACGCCGGCCGGCGTGGAAATGATGACCGACATCACCAGCTACCTCGACTTCGTCATGACGCTGTTCTTCGCCTTCGGTGTCGCGTTCGAGATTCCGGTGGCCGTGGTGCTGCTGGTCTGGATCGGCGTGGTCGACGTCAAATACCTGAAGAAAATCCGCCCGTACGTGATCATCGGCTGCTTCGTGGTCGGCATGATCCTGACGCCGCCGGACATCTTCTCGCAGACCCTGCTGGCCGTACCGATGTGGCTGCTGTTCGAGATCGGCATCCTGTTTGGCAGCCTGGTCAGCAAGCGCGGCGAACATCCGGACGATCAGCCGGCTGACGATCACAACGACCAGCCGCCAGCGACCCAAGCGTGAACCTCCTGCTCCTTGAATCGGCCGACTTCATCGCGGCCGACCGGGTGATCTTGCGTGATCGCCGGTTGACCCACATGCAGGAAGTCCACCGCTGCGAAGTCGGCGACAGCATGCGTGTCGGGCGTATCGACGGGCTGATGGGTTCGGCCGAGGTGCTGCGCCTGGATGCCGATGAAGCGGAATTGCGCGTCACCCTCGACCAGCCACCGCCGGCCAAGCTGCCATTGACCCTGGTGCTGGCCCTGCCACGGCCCAAGATGCTGCGCAGGGTGTTCCAGACCGTGGCAGCCATGGGTGTGCCACGAATCGTGCTGGTCAACAGCTATCGCGTCGAGAAGAGCTTCTGGCAGACCCCGTTCCTGGAGCCTGAAGCGATTCGCGAGCAGTTGATCCTCGGCCTCGAACAGGCCCGGGACAGCGTGCTGCCGCAAGTCGTCATCGAGAAACGCTTCAAGCCGTTCGTCGAAGATCGCCTGCCGGCCATCGTCGAAGGCACCCTTGGCCTCGTCGGCCATCCGGGCAATTACCCGCCCTGCCCGCGCGCGCTGAGCGAACCGGTGACCCTGGCCATCGGTCCGGAGGGTGGCTGGATTCCTTACGAAATCGACTTGTTCGGCAAAGCCGGTTTGCAGCCGGTGCAATTGGGCGAGCGCATCCTGCGGGTTGAGACCGCCGTCACCGCCCTGCTGGCACGACTCTTCTAAACCAGACACTTCCCCCCTGAGCAGGCTCGCCCACAGGCCTTTCATCTGCCACCCGTCTGGCGACGCCTACAGAACCCGGCTCGCCCGCCGATATACCCTCAAAATCAATATGTTGTTTGAGGGAGTTGCAGCATGTACCCATGGTTGGCCGATAAGCTGGGAAACGTAGGCGTTAATCGCAAATTGGGCATTGGCTTCGGTCTTGTCTTGATGCTGACGCTGCTGACCACTGTCACCGGCTGGACCGGCCTGAGCGACGTGACGAGCCGCGGCGATAAGCTGGCATTCATTTCCGAAATCAACGACCTGACCAAAGACCTGCGCGTTGCGCGCCTTAACTATGAAATGCAGCATGGCGAACAAGGCACGGGCGCCGTCAACGAGCAGTTGGTCAAGCTCGACACCAGCCTGCAATCCGCCCGCAAGATGATCGATCAGCCTGCCGACGCGGCCATGATCGAACAGCAACTGGCCGCCGTCGGCCAGTACAAGCAAGCCTTCGCCGCCATGATCCAGGCCGGTACCAGTCGTGAAGACGCCCGCAGCAAACTCGGCGCCACGGCAGACAACGCGGCGGCTCGCGTGGCCGAAGTGGAAAAATCGATGCTGCAGGGCGACAGCCTCAGCGCCTTCAACAGCGTGATCAACCTGAGCAAACTGCTTCAGCAAGCACGCTTCCAGGTTCGCGGCTACACCTACAGCGGCAAGACCGAGGCCGAGCAGCCCGCACTGGATGCCATTGACAACACGCTGAAGTACCTCGAAAACCTGCCATCCACACTGCCGGAACAACACACCGCCAATCTGCAGCAGGCCGCCGAATCCCTCAAAGCCTACCGCGCGGCGGTCAGCCAGTTCCGTGATGCCCAGGTCGCCAGCGTCGACGCGCTCCAACGCATGGCGGCGCAAGGTCAGATCCTGATCGACGTCAGCAAGAAGCTCACGATTTCGCAAACGATCGTGCGTGACACCGATGTCGCCCACGCCAAGAACACGTTGCTGTTGGCCACCGCCCTGGCGCTCGCCTTTGGCCTGTTTGCCGCGTGGTCGATCACCCGGCAGATCGTGATCCCGCTGGGTCAGACCCTCAAAGTGGCCGAGCGCATCGCTGCCGGCGACCTGACTCACAACCTGACCTCCAAACGCCAGGACGAATTGGGCCAGTTGCAACGCGCCATGCAGAGCATGACCCAAGGCCTGCGCGAACTGATCGGCGGCATCAGCGATGGCGTGACGCAAATCGCCAGCGCCGCCGAAGAGCTGTCCGCCGTCACCGAGCAGACCAGCGCCGGGGTCAATAGCCAGAAGGTCGAGACCGATCAGGTGGCGACCGCCATGAATGAAATGACCGCCACGGTGCAGGAAGTCGCGCGCAACGCCGAAGAAGCCTCCGAGGCCGCCGTTGCCGCCGACCAGCAGGCCCGTGAAGGCGACAAGGTGGTGGCTGAAGCGATCGCACAGATCGAGCGCCTGGCCCTGGAAGTGGGTCATTCCACCGAGGCCATGGGCGAGCTCAAGCGTGAAAGCGACAAGATCGGCAGTGTGCTCGACGTAATCAAATCCGTAGCCCAGCAAACCAACCTGCTGGCGCTCAACGCGGCGATCGAAGCGGCGCGCGCGGGTGAGGCCGGACGAGGTTTTGCCGTGGTCGCCGACGAAGTCCGCAGCCTGGCGCAGCGCACCCAGAAGTCCACCGAAGAGATCGAAGAGCTGATCGTCGGCCTGCAAAACGGCACCCAACAAGTATCGACCATCATGGACAACAGCCGCAGCCTGACCGACAGCAGCGTCGAACTGACCCGCCGCGCCGGTGGCTCACTGGAAAGCATCACCCGCACCGTGTCGGCGATCCAGGCGATGAACCAGCAGATTGCCGCCGCTGCCGAGCAACAAAGCGCCGTGGCGGAAGAGATCAACCGCAGCGTGCTGAACGTGAGGGATGTGTCGGATCAGACGTCAGCGGCGAGCGAAGAAACGGCGGCGTCCAGCGCTGAGCTGGCGCGGCTGGGGACTCATCTGCAGATGCTGGTGGGGCGGTTCAGGGTTTGAGGTGATTCATTTGCCTCGGCTCGCTTAGAACCGAGGTGATGCAATCGCCAGCAGGCTGGCTCCCACAGTGGATTTTTGGTGTCCACACCAAACCCTGTGGGAGCTAGCCTGCTAGCGATTAGCGGCCCCCCAGGCCGTTGCTTTTAAAGGACCTGCCGCAAAAACGCCTGCGCCCGCGGATCCTTCGGTGCATCGAAGAACTCCGCCGGTGAGGCGTCTTCCAGCAATTTGCCGTGATCGAAGAACAGCACCCGGTCCGCCACTTCCCGGGCGAAACCCATTTCGTGGGTGACGCAAACCATGGTCATGCCTTCCACGGCCAGGTTTTTCATCACGTCCAGCACTTCACCGACCATCTCCGGGTCCAGCGCCGACGTCGGCTCGTCGAACAGCATGACCTTCGGCTCCATCGCCAGCGCCCGGGCAATCGCCACGCGCTGCTGCTGGCCGCCGGACAGGCGCGAGGGGAACTCATTGGCCTTCTGCGCAATACCGACCTTTTCCAGCAATGCCATGGCCTTGGCCTCGCGCTCTTTCTTGCCACGCTTGCGCACGACCTTCTGCGCCAGACAGAGGTTTTCCAGCACGGTCATGTGTGGGAACAGGTTGAAATGCTGAAACACCATGCCGACTTCGCGACGATAGGCATTCACATCGGTTTTCGGGTCGGCCAGTTGCAAACCGTCAATGCTCACCGAACCCGAATCGAATTCTTCCAGGCCATTGAGGCAGCGCAGAAAGGTCGACTTGCCGGAACCGGAGGGGCCGATCACCACTAACACTTCGCCCTTGGCGACGGTTGTGCTGACGTTATCCACCGCGCGCACCACCTGGCCACGGGTGTCGAAGACTTTTACCAGATCGCGGACTTCAATCACTTTGCGCGAGCCTCCGCTCAAGCCGGCTGGCGATTTTCGACAGCGGCAGGTTGATCAACAGGTACAGGCCGGCGACGCAGAACAGGATTTCGAACGGCGAAAACGAGGTGGTGATGACTTCGCGACCGCTTTTCAGCAGCTCGGTAATCGCGATCACCGAGACCAGCGAAGTGTCCTTGACCAGGCTGATGAACTGCCCGGCCAGGGGTGGCAGCACGCGTTTGAACGCTTGCGGCAACACCACGTGACGCATCGACTGGCCGGCACTCAAGCCCAGCGAACGCGCGGCTTCGTTCTGGCCACGGGCGATCGACTGCACGCCGGAACGGATGATTTCCGCCACATAGGCACCCGTGAACAGCGACAGCGCGGCGATCCCGGCGAACTCCCGGGACAGGTTCATCACCGTACCGATGAAGAAGTAGAAAATGAAAATCTGTACCAGCAACGGCGTACCGCGCACCAGTTCGACGTAAAGGGTCGAGAGGTCGCGCAGGGTCGGGTTGTTCGACAGCCGGCACAGACCGGTGGCGAGACCGATCAGCAAACCGAGCACGCCGGACACCACCGACAGCCACAAGGTGGTCCAGAGGCCCCACAGCAACGGTCCTGCGGCCCAATGACGGGTCACGCCGATGACATCGCCTTCGGCCACATCATCGCCCTGGGCGACTTGCAGGCTGCTGTCATCGACGATCAGGCGTTGCTCGTCGCCCGCATCGTTGCGCAGGGTCACTTCAGCCTTGTCGCCCTTGCGCACCAGTTCGCTGACGGTGGAGAGGTCGGCGGCGCGCTGGGACTCTTCGGCGTGGTAGGCAAAGTATTGCGGAACGCGGTTCCAGCGCCATTCGTAGGACATCAGCGAGGTGGCGTAATACAACGCACCAGCCAGGCCGATCAGCACCAGCACGGTCAATGCGTGCCAGGGCCATTGGGCTTTTTTCTGTTTCATCTATTTTGCAAGTTCCGAATTCTGTATCGCATGGCAGGCCGCAATCGCGAGCAAGCTCGCTCCCACAGGGGCTGTGCCGGGCACAAAACCTGGGCTCAACCGGATCAACCGAGGGAGCGAGCTTGCTCGCGATTGCAGCGACGCGGTCTACGTGACCGAGTGTTACTCCATGTCCTTGAGCCACTCGGTGCTCTTGAACCACTTGTCATGGATACGATCGTAGGTGCCGTCTTCGTGGATCTGGTGCAGGAAGTTGTTGATGAAGTTGATGCTGTCGTAGTCACCCTTCTTCAGACCAAACGCCAGGGGCTCGTAGGTGAACGGCTTGTCGAGGAACACCAGTTTGCCGTTGCCGACCTTGTTCACCGCGACCACGTTGTAAGGCGCGTCGTAGATGAAGGCATCCGCCTTGCCGTTGACCACGTCGAGCACGGCTTCCTGCTCGTTGTCGTAGCCATGGTATTTGGCTTTGGCGATCAACTTTTTGGCGACCAACTCGCCCGTCGTGCCGAGTTTGGAAGTGATGCGGTAGTCGGCGGCGTTCAGGTCTTTGTAGGACTTGATGGTGCCCTCCAGCTCCTTGCGGATCAGCAACGTCTGGCCGACCACGATGAAGGGTTCGCTGAAGTTCAGGCGCAGGTTACGTTCCTGGGTCAGGGTCATGCCGCTGCCGATCATGTCGAACTTGTCGGTAAGCAGGGCCGGGATGATGCCGTCGTAACCGGTGGACACCAGCTCCAGCTTGACGCCCATCGCCTTGGACATGGCTTTGAGGAGGTCGACTTCAAAACCGATGATCTCGCCACGCTTGTTGGTCATTTCGAATGGCATGTAGGTCGGGTCCATGCCGACTTTCAAGGTGCCGCGTTTGACCGCGTCATCGATGGCACCGGCCTGTGCCGCGTTGACTGCAACCAATGCCGTGACGCCGACCAGCAGCATCGACAGATACTTCTTCATCTTCAAGCCCCCAAAACCATTGCATTTGCGGCGCCAAATCGACAGTTTTCTAATAAAAACAGACAGATACGGACACAAAACGGTCCGGGCGCACCCATTCGGGGACGGATGCTAACGCACTCACTCGATTGCACAAGGGTTTAGGCAGGATTTGTTGCCTGATGCTGGTGGCCCCATCACTGGCGAACGATCATAAAAAAACCCGCTTTCGCGGGTTTTTTCATCAGGCCAACTGTGGCTGAACGCTCACGGGCTTGAGCGGCAGCAGCGGTGCATGGGGGTCGGCCATGACCGACTTGCGCCACGCGCCCAGCCACTCCTGGTGACCTTCGCTCCAGACCTGCTCATGCAGGCGAGCCAATGCCACCGGGTCGCTCAACAGTTGCACGCGCTCATTGTTGGTCAGCCCTTCAGGCCCGACTTTCATCGCATGCCGTACGCGCTCGACGCGCAGCCACTCGATCGGTTCCGCCTCACGGTGACGGGAGGTCGCCAGCGAGCACGCCAGGGCGTTCTGCTGAGGATCGACCACCGCACGGATGAAGCCGTCGTTCAGTGCATGCCAGCGGTTTTCGTGGGTGTACTGGTCAGTGGCCAGCAACGCCTGCGGCGGATTGTATTCCTCGGGGATCAGGAACAGGCTCTCGTCACGGGACTTGAGGCCCAGGCCGACACGGCTGGAAATCACCGATACCGGGATCGACAGCATCAACGAACCGACAATCGGCACCAGCCACCAGAGGAAGCTCGGGTTCAGCCAGATCACCAGCAAGGCCCAGAAGAAGCCGAGCACGGTTTGCGGACCGTGGCGTTTTACCGCTTCGCTCCATGGCGTGGAGTCGTCGTCACGCTGCGGCGAGTTCCAGGTCGCGGCCCAGCCGAGGAACGCGGCTAGGACGAAACGGGTGTGGAAAATCATCCGCACCGGCGCCAGCAGCATGGAGAACAGCATCTCCAGCAACATGGACAGGGTCACCTTGAACTTGCCACCGAACTCTTTCGCGCCCTTGGCCCAGATCAGGATGATGCTCAACAGTTTCGGCAGGAACAGCAGCACGATGGTGGTCGAGAACAGCGCAATGGCCTTGTCCGGGTGCCATTGTGGCCACAGCGGATAGAGCTGGCGCGGTTCGAGGAAGTACTGCGGCTCCATCAACGTGTTGACCGCCAGCAGCGCGGTCGACAGCACGAGGAAGAAGAACCACAACGGCGCCGACAGGTAAGACATCACACCGGTGAGGAACACCGCGCGGTGTACCGGGTGCATGCCTTTTACCAGGAACAGGCGGAAGTTCATCAGGTTGCCGTGGCACCAGCGACGGTCACGCTTGAGTTCGTCCAGCAGGTTCGGCGGCAATTCTTCGTAGCTGCCCGGCAGGTCGTAGGCAATCCACACGCCCCAGCCGGCACGGCGCATCAGCGCGGCTTCAACGAAGTCGTGGGACAGAATCGCACCGGAAAACGCGCCTTTACCGGGCAACGGCGCCAAGGCGCAGTGGTCGATAAACGGCTTCATGCGAATGATCGCGTTGTGGCCCCAGTAGTGGGATTCGCCCAACTGCCAGAAGTGCAAGCCGGCGGTGAACAGCGGGCCGTACACACGGGTGGCGAACTGCTGCATGCGCGCATACAGGGTGTCCATGCCCGACGCACGCGGCGCGGTCTGGATGATCCCGGCGTCCGGCGTGGCTTCCATCAAGCGCACCAGACTGGTCAGGCACTCACCGCTCATCACCGAGTCGGCGTCGAGTACGACCATGTATTTGTAGTCACCGCCCCAACGACGGCAGAAGTCGTCGAGGTTACCGCTCTTGCGCTTGACGCGACGACGACGGCGGCGATAGAAGATCTTGCCGAAGCCACCGGCCTCACGGCAGACGTCCAGCCAGGCCTGTTGCTCGGCAACGCAGATGTCGGCGTCGTTACTGTCGCTCAGGACGAAGAAGTCGAAGCGATCCAGGTCACCCGTGGCCGCGACCGACTCGAAGGTCGCGCGCAGACCGGCAAATACCCGAGGCACGTCTTCGTTGCAGATCGGCATCACCAGTGCAGTGCGCGCGTCTTTCGGAATCGGCTCATTGCCGGCGCTGGCGCCGGAAATGCGGTACTTGTCGTGACCGGTGAGCAACTCCAGGAAGCCCATCAGTGCCGTCCAGAAACCGGCGGAAACCCAGCAGAACAGAATCCCGAACAGGATCAGGATGCTGGTCTGCAACGCATACGGCAGCACTTGCGTGGCGGTTTGCAGCAGCGGTTGGTGCAGGACTTCTTCGAGGTCGACGAACGACCAGCCCTGGTACGGCATGATGCCTTTCATGTACCAGCCAGCCACGATGGTCTGGCCCAGCATCAGCAGCAACAGAATGTAGCGACGGATCGAACCCACGGTGCGCCAGCGCGCAGCCGGCAGCACACGCTCATCTTTTGGCGGCGCTGGTGGATTGGTGCGGCCGGTCAACCGGCGCCAGCCACGCACCAGGATATTGGTGCGCCATGGCTCCGGCACGACTTTGGTCCGACGGATCGGCGGGGTCGCCTTGAGGCAGACCCGACCGTTGGCGTCGAGCACCAGCATTTCGGCGTCCTGCAACTCTTCGGCGGTACTCAGGGTCAGGCGCTTGCCGACCGAGGCCTGGGCGGCATCGGTCGGGGCGTCGAAAGTCGAGGACGACAGACGTTCGTGCAGTTCGCTGAAGGACTGGCAGCCCGCGAGTTCCGCGCGCTGCTGGTCGGTCATCGGCAGGTGCGCCAGGTACTCGGACAGAGTCTCTGGCTGTACGTGTGAATTACTCATCGGCAGGCAACTGATAGCTCCAGGTCTCGGTCAGGACTTCTTCAGTCGATGCCGATTCCGGTGTGGCTGGGGCCGCATCGGCAGCGACAGGCTGCTTGGCGTCTTTATTGGCCTTGTCCTTGGCTTCTGCAACCGGCTTGGCGTCACCCTGTTTGGCCTCGGTCTGCTTGGCTTCCTTGTCCGCTTTCTCCTGTTGTTTGGCGGCGACCTTGTCGGCCTTGGCCACGGAGGAGCTGGAGGCCGGAATCGAAGTCTTGGCCAGGTCGGCAGGCGTGACGTTCTGAACCAGCGCCGCACGCATCTCGGTGGACTTGCTCGGGTCCTTGATCTTCATGCGCAGGGTCAGGCGCCAGCCCTTGGTTTCAGGGTTGTAGCGCACGCTGTTTTCCACCAGCTCGGCGTTGTCGCCAACGCTCACCTGGCTGCGAACGTCCGTATTCTCTGGCAGTGCCGCCAGGGACGGGCCTTCGAAGTCCACCAGATAGGCGACGCTACCGTCCGGCTGACGAATCAGGTTGGACTGTTTCACGTCACCGGTGGAGCGCAGGGTCTGCTTGACCCAGGCGCTGTCCGGAGCGTGGATGGACGCTTCGTCCATGGTCCAGTGCATACGATAGGCGACATCGAGCGGCTGGCCTGGTTCCGGCAGTTTTTCCGGGCTCCAGAAAGCCACGATATTGTCGTTGGTTTCGTCGGCGGTCGGAATCTCTACCAGATCGACGGAGCCCTTGCCCCAATCGCCTTTCGGTTCGATCCAGGCACTTGGGCGCTTGTCGTAGCGGTCGTCGAGATCTTCATAGTGGCTGAAGTCACGACCACGTTGCAGCAGCCCGAAACCGCGCGGGTTTTCGACCGAGAAGTTGCTCACGGCCAGGTGTTTAGGGTTGTTCAGCGGACGCCAGATCCACTCGCCGTTACCGGCGTGGATCGACAGACCGCTGGAATCATGCAGTTCGCGACGATAGTTCAGCACTTTCGACGGCTGGTTGGCCCCGAACAGGTACATGCTGGTCAGCGGCGCAACGCCAAGCTTGGTGACTTTGTCACGCAGGAACATCTGCGCCTTGACGTCGACGATGGTGTCGCTGCCCGGACGCAGGATCAGGCGATAGGCACCGGTCGCCCGTGGCGAGTCCAGCAACGCGAAGATCACCAGGTGCTTGTCGCCCGGTTTGGGCTGTTGAATCCAGAATTCGCGAAAACGCGGGAATTCTTCACCGGACGGCAGCGCGGTATCGATCGCCATGCCGCGAGCGGACAAGCCATAGACGTGGCCCTTGCCGACAACGCGGAAATAACTCGCGCCGAGCATGGTCATGATTTCGTCTTGCTTGTCAGCCTTGTTGACCGGGTACAGCACACGGAATCCGGCGTAGCCCAGTTGTTCGGTGGCCTTTGGATCGAATTTCACGTCGCCGAAGTCGAAGCGACTTGGGTCGTATTTGATCTCTTCGACGTTGTTCGCCGTGATTTCGTTGATTTTCACCGGCGTATCGAAGTGCATGCCCTGGTGATAGAACGACAGCTTGAACGGGGTTTTCTGGTCCGCCCATTCGGCTTTTTCCGTCAGAAAACGAATTTTCTGATAGTCCGCGAATTTCATCTCGCGGAATTCGTTCGGCAGGTTACTGCGCGGCGCTTCGTATTTTTGCCCGGCCAGTTCTTTTGCCTTGGCCGAGACATCATCCAGATTGAAAGCCCAAAGCTGGCCGGCGCTGAGCAAGGTGAGCAGAGCAGAGCCCGCTACCAGAGCGCTACGAAACCGTTTGGCAGACAATTTTGGTGCGTTACAGGGACTAACAATCACGAGCAACCCTCGCCGAAAACAGATCAAAAAACCAACGGCCAGTTAAAGGGTATGTACGGAATCCGGTACGAAAAAACCGGCCTTACAGACCACTCTTGCCAAGTTGGCGAGCATTGTTCCGACTCCGATGGGGCTAAATGATTCCCCAAACGGTTCAGGACAAGTCTCTACCTAAGTCAAAATGGACCAACGAACGCTGATCCCCGTAGCGCGCGATTATCTAGTAGCCCGCGTTACAACGCATCAGGGGTAACAAAGTATTTATCGGGAAAAACCCCTGTTTTCAGTCGAAAACGGCGCGAAACAGGGTTTCGAGCGGTTTTACGTCTGTAACAGGAAGGTTACCGGGCCATCATTGACCAGGTGCACCTGCATATCCGCGCCGAATCTACCTGATGCCACAGTGCCATGCACCTGTTTCGCTTTGCCTAATAGATAGTCGAAAAGCTCCTCGCCCAGGGCCGGAGGGGCTGCGGTCGAGAAACTCGGGCGCAACCCGCTCTTGGTGTCGGCGGCCAGGGTGAACTGCGAGACCAGCAGCAACCCGCCGCCCACGTCCGCCAGGGACAGATTCATCTTGCCCTCGGCGTCACTGAACACTCGATAGTTAAGCAGCTTATTGAGAAGTTTGTCGGCGCTGGCCCGAGTGTCCTCGGGCTCGACGGCTACCAGCACCAGCAAACCCTGGTCGATTGCTCCGACCACCTCGCCCGTCACCTCGACCCGCGCGCCACGCACGCGCTGCAGCAGCCCCTTCATGCTTCTTCAGGCGCCAGGTCGAGCAGGCGCCGTGCCATCTGATCAGCGGCACGTACCAAGGCGTCGGTAATCCCCGGTTCAGCGGCGGCATGACCGGCGTCACGGATAATTTGCAGCTCGCTGTTCGGCCAGGCCTGGTGCAGTTCCCAGGCGTTATCCAGCGGGCAAATCACGTCATAACGACCGTGGACGATCACGCCGGGCAAATGGGCGATTTTGCCCATGTCGCGAATCAACTGGTTCGGCTCGAGGAAGGCGTTGTTGGTGAAGTAGTGGCACTCGATACGGGCGATCGACAGTGCACGCTGCGGTTCGGAGAAACGATCGACCAACAGCGGATTGGGACGCAGGGTCGCGGTCCGGCCTTCCCAGGTGGACCAGGCCTTGGCCGCATGCATCTGAGCGATTTGATCGTTGCCGGTCAGACGCTTGTGGAAGGCCGTGAGCAAGTCGTGGCGCTCGTCCAGCGGGATCGGCGCAATGTAGTCCTGCCAGTAATCGGGGAACAGACGACTGGCACCGGCCTGGTAGAACCACTCGATTTCCTGCGGCCGGCAGAGAAAAATCCCGCGCACGATCAGACCGTGCACACGTTCCGGGTGGGTTTGCGCGTAGGCCAGCGCCAGGGTCGACCCCCAGGAGCCACCGAACAGCACCCATTTTTCAATGCCCAGGTGTTTGCGAATCCGCTCAAGGTCGGCGACCAGATCCCAGGTGGTGTTGTTTTCCAGGCTGGCGTGGGGCGTGGAACGGCCGCAGCCGCGCTGGTCGAAGGTAACAATGCGATACAGATTTGGATCGAAGTAGCAGCGACTCTGGGCGTCACACCCGGCGCCGGGGCCGCCGTGGATGAACACGACCGGCAACCCTTCCGGTGAACCGCTTTCGTCGACGTAGAGCGTATGGGTTTCATCGACAGCCAGATCATGCCGGGCGTAGGGTTTGATCTGCGGGTACAAAGTCTGCATTGCGCGCTCCGTAAGGGGTCTGGGTCATCCCTGGGGGGACTTCAATTATTCTGCCGTTGGGCATCATAAACCCGAATTACGCCAATGAGCATGCCCTTGCAGAGTCAGAGTCTGGGCGCCAGATAACCGAGCAGGTTTTCATAGAGCCTGTCGACCTCGGCTACCTGCCCCCGCGCCCGGAGACAACCGTGTACCAGGCCCTCGCCGTAATACAACGTCGCAGCTACGCCGGCAGCGTTCAGTCGCTCGGCATACAGCACACCGTCATCGCGCAGCGGATCGAATTGCGCCACCGCGATGAAGGCCGGCGGCAATCGGCGAAGATCCGCGGCGAGCAACGGCATCGCATAGGGCCCAGGCTGCGGGGTGCCTCGCAGGTACAAGGCGTGGTAACAATCCACATCACTGCCGCTCAACAACGGCGCATCAATGCATTCACTGCGCGACGCCAGATGTTGATCGCCACCCAGCCCCGGATAGATCAGCACTTGCGCGGCCGGCACGGGCTCACCCGCGTCACGCAATGCCAGGCACAGTGCAGCGGCCAGATTGCCGCCGGCGCTGTCACCGGCCACCAGCGTGCGTTGGGGGTCGAGACGGAAAGGCCCGCTTCGCAACCCGCGCCAGACCTTCAGACAGTCATCGAACGCCGCCGGAAACGGATGCTCCGGCGCGAGCCGGTAATCGACCGCGATCACCAGCACGCCCAGGGTCGACGCCAGTTCGGCACAGATGAAGTCGTGGGAGTCCAGGCCCCCTACGACCCACCCGCCGCCATGCAGATAAACAATGCACGGCGCACCACCGGTCGGCGGCGAAACCGGCGGTTGATAGGACCGCACCGGGACACCGGACAATTCAAAGTCCACCACGTAGAGGCCAGCGGGACGTGGCGGGGTGAACGCCCTGCACATCTCGCTGTAGGCCTGGCGCAATCCGGCGAGGCTGCTGTCAGTGCTGTTGAAACTGACGGTTTTCTCGACGAAAGCCGTCATCTGTTCGCAAAGCGGATAAGGCGCCATGAGACTGCTGCCCGTTCAGGGAGGAGGAATGTATACCCCTGTAGGAGCGAGCCTGCTCGCGATAATGGCCAACGATAACGCGGTAAGCCTGATACCCCGCGGTGTTCTCGGGTTTATCGCGAGCGAGCTCCTACAGGGTTTGGGTGTCAGTTTTTCAGACTGGCCTGCACCGCTGCCACGCCATCCTTGCCGTCAAAACTGCTGACACCCGCCAGCCAGCGCTGAAGGTCCTCCGGGTGTTCACGCAGCCATTTTCTGGCAACGTCCTGCGCCGTCTGGCGTTCCATGATCGGCACCATCAACTGACTTTCCTGGGCGGCGGTGAAGGTCAGGTTCTCAAGCAGCCGATTGACGTTCGGGCAGCGCTCGGCGTAATCCGGGGCGGTCACGGTGGAAACGGTCGCCGCCCCTTCGTTCGGCCCGTAGACGTCTTCGCTGCCGGTCAGGTAAGCGATTTTCATGTTGATGTTCATCGGGTGCGGGGTCCAGCCGACGAACACCACGAACTCCTTGCGGTTCACCGCCCGTTGCACGGCAGCGAGCATGCCGGCTTCTCCGGACTCGATCAGCTTGAAGTCCTTGAGGCCGAAGTGATTGGTCTCGATCATGGTTTTGATGGTGGTGTTGGCGCCACTGCCCGGTTCGATGCCATAGATCTTGCCCCCGAGCTGATCCTTGAACCTGGCGATATCGGCAAAGGTTTTCAAACCGGCGGCGGCGACATAATCAGGCACGGCGAGCGTCGCCTGGGCGTCGGCCAGGCTGGGTTTGTCCAGGACCTTCACTTGATTGGCGGCCAGGAACGGCGCGATGTTTTTGTCCATCGCCGGCTTCCAGTAACCGAGGAAAATATCGAGGCGCTTGTCGCGGATGCCGGCGAAGATGATTTGCTGCACGGCGCTGGTTTGCTTGCTTTCATAGCCCAGGCCGTTGAGCAATACATCAGCCATGCCGCTGGTGGCGATCACGTCGGTCCAGTTGACCACGCCCATGCGCACGGCTTTGCAGGAAGCGTCATCAGCCGCCAGGGCGCTGGTGCTCAGCAGAGCGGTGCCGCAGAGGATTGAGAGACAGCGGGTGAACAGTCTTTTCATCAGAATGATCTCGTGCGGCAGCGGATTATTGTCGAGGCCGGTGTCTTTGTGCACCGTGGCCAGAACATTACGCAGCAGACGAGAGGCAAAAGCGAACTGAGGCGACCGTGTTTTGCACGGTGGCGACTTGTAGGAGCGAGCTCGCTCCTACAGAGACCGTACCAAGCCTTAATGCCCGTACTGTTTTTCACCCCAGGCGAGCAGGCCTTGCAACAACTACTTCAACACCACCCGCGTCGGCTACCTCGACACAAAAACCTGTTCCGATGCTTGGGATGTTCATGCAGCAAAGGAGCGGAAAAAGCGGACTGTGCTGACCGTGTTTTTTTGCATTGCAATGACGGTCAATCAGCTGCCTGGAATACGTCATTCAACGACCGCAAAAACGCATCCACCCTGCTGCTTGTTTTTGCACACGTAAGTAACTAATCCGGTTGAAGTCGCGGGCTGAAGTTTCCAGTGTTTCAGGTCAAGCAATTTGACCGCGAGATCGGGTCGTACGTCCGGGCGATAGTACAAGTCCAAGTGTTCTCTACTGTCATTCAAGTACATGCAGCGACTCAAAACCCCGCGGCTCGTACCATTTTGCTCTGTCGTATAAAACACCGCACCCTGGAAAGCCGACACCGCTGCTGTTGAATAACGGTCATCTGCCGCTGTGCGAGAAGCGGACGCGGTCCCGATCCATTGCCCCTTGCGGCTCACAGTCGGTGCCGTATAGATACCCAGTGTGTTTTTTATATGCTGGGGCAAAGGGCAATGATCAATGTCCAATGCCTGAGCTTCCAATGCGCACGCGCTTAATATCGCAGCTGTTATTGCTTTAAATTTCATTGATACACCTTCCAAAAATAATGACTTGAGTAACGAGTTCCCTCTCGTTCAAACAGTAATTACTTTCAGACAGGAAAAGCTCGGCATACGGCAACAGGACTTGTAGGCATCTTCTTGAATATCCCGAAGAGGAATCGCCCAACCACCCGACTGTTACGATGAAAGGGCACTTGCTCCCGCCGGACTGCGCAGCTGTCCCCCTATCATTCAACTGCGTTTCGCCAGAAAAACGCGACTTTACGGTTTTACGACGGCTTCGCCGCCGAGGCGCAAGCAAGCTCCCTCACCGCAAGCGTCACACCAGGGCCTCAAGCTCTGTAATGCTTTTCACCCCACGCCAGCAGACCTTGCAACAACTCCTTCAACACCACCTGCGTGGGCTCCGCCAGATCTGCCCGATAGCGGAACGGCTCGAACTCTTCCATGTACGTGCACTGCCCCAACTCCAGTTGCACGGCATGGATGTTCTGCGCCGGGTTGCCGTAATGCCGGGTGATGTGGCCGCCCTTGAAGCGTCCGTTCAGCACATGGCTGTAGTCCGGGTGTGCGGCGCAGATCGCTTCCAATTGAGTCGCAAGCTGTGGATCGCAACTGGCGCCATTGAAGGTGCCGAGGTTGAAGTCCGGCAGTTTGCCGTCGAACAGGTGCGGGATGATCGAGCGAATCGAGTGGGCATCGAACAACAGCGCATAGCCGAATTCGGCTTTGAGGCGCGCCAGCTCCTGCTGCAAGGTGCCGTGGTAGGGCGTCCAGATCTGCTCCAGATAAGTCGCACGCTCTTCTTTCGAAGGCTCCAGCCCTTCGCGGAACAGTGGCACACCGTCAAACAGCGTCGCCGGGTACAGGCCGGTGGTCGCACCCACGTACAACGGTTTGTCGTCGGACGGCCGGTTCAGGTCGATGACGAACCGCGAATACTCGGCGGCCAGGGTACTGGCGCCCAGTTCGGCGGCGAAATCGTAAAGCAGCGGGATGTGCCAGTCGGTGTCCGGCAGGCTTTTCGCGGCCGGGATCAACCCGGCCTCGACCGCCGGGGTCAGGCGCACACCGGCGTGGGGCATGCTGATCAGCAGTGGCACGCGGCCTTGTTTGAAGTTCAGAACCTTATCCACAACTGCTCTCCTACAGACTCGTTTCGACGCCGTGACGTACGACGCGTTTTTCCAGATCACCGCCCAGCCAGTAAGACAGGTCAGCGGGACGATCGATTTGCCAGGCGACGAAATCCGCGACCTTGCCCACCTCCAGCGAGCCGTGGGTGTCGGCCATGCCCAGGGCAGTGGCGGCGTGAATCGTGGCGCCGGCCAGGGCTTCTTCCGGGGTCATACGGAAACAGGTGCACGCCATGTTCAGCATCAGGCGCAACGACAATGCCGGTGAAGTGCCGGGGTTGAGGTCACTGGCGATGGCGATTTTCACCCCGTGCTTGCGCAGGGCGTCCATCGGCGGCAATTGGGTTTCGCGCAGGAAGTAAAAAGCGCCGGGCAGCAGCACCGCGACCGTGCCGGACTTGGCCATGGCGATGGCGTCGTCCTCGGTCATGAATTCCAGATGATCGGCGGACAGTGCGTGGTAACGCGCCGCCAGGGTCGAACCGTGCAACGACGACAACTGCTCGGCGTGCAGTTTCACCGGCAACCCCAGTTCCTGGGCGGTGATGAACACCCGCTCGACCTGCGCCGGGGAAAACGCCAGGTATTCGCAAAACGCATCCACCGCATCCACCAGCCCTTCGGCGGCCAGGGCCGGGAGCATCTCGGCGCAGATGTGATCGATGTAGTCGTCGGCGCGATCCACATACTCCGGCGGCAACGCATGGGCGGCCAGGCAAGTGCTGCGCACGCTGATCGGCAGCTCGGCGCCGAGGCGACGGGCCACCCGCAGCATCTTGCGTTCGTTGGCCAGGTCGAGGCCGTAACCGGATTTGATTTCGATACTGGTGACGCCATCACGCATCAGGCTTTTCAGACGCCTGGCGGCGCTGGCGAACAGCTCATCTTCGCTGGCCGCGCGGGTGGCGCGTACGGTGCTGGCGATGCCACCACCGCTTGCTGCGATTTCCGCGTAGCTGACGCCTTGCAGGCGCTTCTCGAACTCACCGCTGCGGTTCCCGCCGAACACCGTGTGGGTGTGGCAGTCGATCAGGCCCGGCGTCACCCAGGCCCCGTTCAAATCAGTGACCGTCGAGTACTCGCCCGTCGGCAGTTCAGCGCGCGGGCCAACCCATTCAATGTGCGCACCGGACGTCACGATGGCCGCATCCTCGATGATCGAGTAGACGCCTTGCGCCATGGTTGCGACGTGGCAGTGTTGCCAGAGGGTTTTCATCCCAAGTCCTCGTCTTGTTCAAAATCGATTCGCTGGCAAGCCAGCTCCCACAGGAATCGGGGTTGCCTGCAATGCTGCGTTCACAGCAAATCCCTGTGGGAGCGGGCTTGCCCGCGATTGGCCATTACAGGCTCGGCAGCAACTTCGCCGGCACCAGGTCGTTCAGGCAACGCGACGCCAGCAACTCGGTGGCCGCGTTGATGTCCGGCGCGAAGAAACGGTCTTTCTCATAAAACGGCACTTCTTTACGCAGAATCGCCCGGGCCTGTTCCAGTTTCGGCGAGGTCTTCAGACCGTTGCGCAGGTCCAGGCCTTGAACCGCTGCCAGCCATTCAACGGCGAGAATCCCGCGGGTGTTCTCGGCCATTTCCCACAGACGCTTGCCCGCCGCCGGGGCCATGGACACATGGTCTTCCTGGTTGGCGGACGTCGGCAGGCTGTCCACCGAATGCGGATGGGACAGGGCCTTGTTCTCGCTGGCCAGTGCCGCCGCGGTCACCTGGGCGATCATGAAACCGGAGTTCACGCCGCCATTGGCCACCAGGAACGGCGGCAGTTGCGACATGTGCTTGTCCATCATCAACGAGATGCGGCGCTCGCTCAGGGAGCCGATTTCCGCGATGGCCAGCGCCATGTTGTCGGCGGCCATGGCCACCGGTTCGGCGTGGAAGTTACCGCCGGAGATCACATCGCCTTCAGCGGCGAACACCAACGGGTTGTCCGAGACGGCGTTGGCTTCGATGGCCAGCACTTCGGCCGCCTGGCGGAACTGGGTCAGGCAAGCGCCCATGACTTGCGGCTGGCAACGCAGGGAGTACGGGTCCTGGACCTTTTCGCAATTCTCGTGGGAGTCGGAGACTTCGCTGCGCTCGCCCAGCAGATCGCGATAGGCGGCAGCGGCGTCGATCTGGCCTTTCTGGCCACGGGCAGCGTGGATGCGCGCATCGAACGGCGAGCGCGAGCCCAGTACCGCTTCAACGGTCAGGCCACCCAGGGCCAGGGCGCCAGCGAACAGGTCTTCACCTTCGAACAGGCCGCGCAGGGCAAACGCGGTGGACACCTGGGTGCCATTGAGCAGCGCCAGGCCTTCTTTCGCAGCCAGGGTCAGCGGGGTCAGGCCGGCGACTTTCAGCGCTTCGGTCGCTTCCATCCACTCGCCTTTGTAACGTGCCTTGCCTTCGCCCAGCAGCACCAGCGACATGTGCGCCAACGGTGCGAGGTCACCGGAGGCACCGACCGAGCCTTTCAGCGGAATGTGCGGGTAAACCTCGGCGTTGATCAGGGCAATCAGCGCGTCGATCACCACCCGGCGAATGCCGGAGAAACCACGGCTCAGGCTGTTGACCTTGAGCACCATGATCAAGCGCACCAGGTCGTCGCTGATCGGTTGGCCGACACCGGCCGCGTGGGACAGCACCAGCGAGCGCTGAAGGTTTTCCAGGTCTTCGCTGGCAATGCGGGTCGAGGCCAGCAGGCCGAAGCCGGTGTTGATGCCGTACGCGGTACGGTTCTCGGCGAGGATCTGTTCCACGCAAGCGACGCTGGCTTCGATCTGGGCCGAAGCGCTGTGGTCGAGGGTCAGTGTCACCGGCTGCTGATAGACATCACGCAGTTGGGCCAGGCTCAGTTGGCCGGGGATCAGGTTTAGCGCAGTCATTTTGTGCTCCTTTTGAGAGTTTTTTACTAACTAACCAGACGCTCCGGAGATGTCCGTTGTCCGTCGCGTCTCCCTTTTGGGGAGCCGCGCCTTGGCACGCTGGTTTTCAGGGAAATCAGTTCAAATTCGGTAAGGCTTTCTGCAGCAAAGCAGGGTCTTTCAGAACGCTGGCGGCAGCGGCGATATCCGGTGCCAACCAACGGTCCTGATCGTAGGCCGGAACCCGCTCACGCAGCAGGCGCCACGCCGCATCGGTGCCCGCACCGAAGCGCTGCTCTTTCAAAAACTCAAACGCCTGGGCCGCCAGCAAGTACTCGATGGCGAGGATCTGCGTGCAGTTCTCCAGGGCGCGGTGCAGTTTCAGCGCGGCGTTGGTGCCCAGGCTCAGGTGATCTTCCTGCAGGCCCGAGGTGACGTAGTTGTCGAGCACCGCCGGTTGCGCCAATTGGCGGTTTTCCGCGCACAAGGAAGCGGCGACGTATTGCACGATCATCATCCCGGAGTTCACCCCCGGGTTGGCCACCAGGAAGGCCGGCAGGCCGCTGACATGCGGGTTGATCAAACGGTCCAGGCGACGCTCGGCAATGGAGCCGATTTCCGCCATGGCGATGGCCAGCAGGTCCGCCGCCAGTGCCACGGACTGGCCGTGCGGGTTGGCCTGGGACACCACGCGGTAATTGTCTGCGGTGCCCAGCACCAGCGGGTTGTCGGTGGCGCTGTTGAGTTCGGTTTCGATCTGTCGGGTCGCGTGCACCAATTGGTCACGGGCCGCGCCATGCACCTGCGGGATCGAGCGAATGCTCAGCGCGTCCTGGGTGCGAATACCCTTGCTCCGGGCAATCACTTCGCTGCCGTCGAGCAAGGCCCGCAGGTTGATCCCGACCTGCTGCATGCCCGGATGCGGCTTGAGCGCGATGATCTCGGCATCGAAGGCGTCGATCTGGCCGCGCTGGGCTTCGAAACTCATGGCGCCGACCACGTCCGCCCAATGCAGCAGGCGCGTGGCATCGGCAATCGCCAGGCAGCTCAGGCCGGTCATGCAGGGCGTGCCGTTGACCAGGCACAACCCATCCTTGGCACCCAGCTTGACCGGTTGCAGCCCTTCTTCTGCCAGGGCCTGCTGCGCGGAAACGATCTGCCCGCGATAGCTCACATTACCGACGCCCAGCAGGGCGATGCCGATATGAGCCATGTGGGTCAGGTAGCCCACCGAGCCCTGGGATGGCACTTGCGGGGTGATGCCACGGTTGAGCAGCGCCAGCAGCGCTTCAACCACTTGGCGATGCAGCCCGGATTTACCGTGGCTGTAGTTGACGATAGCGGCGCACATGATTGAGCGAGTCTGCTCATCGCTCAGCGGGGCGCCGACGCCGCAGGCGTGGCTCAGCAGGGTGTTACGCGACAACTGACTGAGTTGTTCGTCCTGCAGCGAAACGTTGCACAACGCGCCCAGGCCGGTGTTGATGCCGTAGGCGCGCTCGCCGCTGGTGACGATGCGCTGGACGATGGCCTGCGCGTTTTCAATCCGTGCCCAGACCGGCGCCGACAGCTCCAGCTGTGCGCCATGACGGGCGACGGCGACCACGTCCTGCCAACCTACCTGCGCCTCGGTGATAACGATTTTTTCAGCCTGGGACATCTTCAACCTCATACCTGAATATTGATGCAGCATCGCCGACGCCATCGCTGGCAAGCCAGCTCCCACAGTGTTCAGGGGTGTGCACACCCTCTGTGCAACACAACCTATTGCTGTGGGAGCTGGCCTGCCAGCGAAGTGGCCAGCTCACTCACCGCAAAATCTCTTAAACCACCGCCGCCCGACGCTGCACGAAGCGGTCGACATACTCATCGGCTGGCGAATGCAGGATCTCTTTCGGCGTGCCGACCTGGATCAGGCGGCCGTCCTTGAGGATCGCGATGCGGTTGCCGATGCGCACGGCCTCGTCGAGGTCGTGGGTGATGAAGACGATGGTCTTGTGCAGGGTCTTTTGCAGTTCCAGCAACTGGTCCTGCATTTCGGCGCGAATCAGCGGGTCAAGCGCACTGAAGGCTTCGTCCATCAAAATGATGTTGGTGTCCGCCGCTAATGCACGGGCCAGGCCCACGCGCTGACGCATGCCGCCCGAGAGCTGGTGCGGGTATTTGTTCTCGTAGCCCTTGAGGCCCACGGTGTTGATCCAGTGCAGCGCGCGCTCGGCACACATCTGCTTGCTCTCGCCACGGATCTTCAGGCCGTAGGCGACGTTGTCCAGCACGGTCTTGTGCGGCAACAGGCCGAAGCTCTGGAACACCATGCTGATCTTGCGACGGCGAAATTCGCGCAAGGCTTCCATGTCGTATTGCAGGATGTCCACGCCGTCCACCAGGATCGCGCCGCTGGTCGGGTCGATCAGGCGGTTGAAGTGGCGTACCAGGGTGGATTTTCCGGAACCCGACAGGCCCATGATCACGAAGATCTCGCCGCTGCCGATGCTCAGCGACAGGTCGTTCACACCGACCACACAACCGGTTTCAGCCAGTACCTGATCCTTGGTCTTGCCCTGGCCAACCATGGCCAGCGCGTCCTTGGCACGGTTGCCGAAAATCTTGAAGACGTTTTTGACTTCAATCTTGCTCACGGTTGCCTTGTTCATTTGCTCACCTCATGCCGTGCGCGACCGTACGCTTGTGTAATGCGGTCGATCACCACTGCCAGAATCACGATCGCCAGACCGGCTTCCAGGCCACGTCCGACGTTGAGGGTCTGAATCCCCACCAGCACGTCTTCACCCAGGCCACGGGCGCCGATCATCGAGGCGATCACCACCATCGACAGGGCCATCATGGTGGTCTGGTTGATACCCGCCATGATGCTCGGCAGGGCCAGCGGCAGCTGCACGCCGAACAGTTGCTGCCAGCGGTTGGCGCCGAAGGCGTTGATCGCTTCCATCACTTCGCCGTCGACCTGGCGAATGCCCAGGTCGGTCAGACGGATCAGCGGTGGTGCGGCGTAGATCACCGTGGCGAAAATCGCCGGGACCTTGCCCAGGCCAAACAGCATCAGCACCGGGATCAGGTACACGAAGCTCGGCATGGTCTGCATGATGTCCAGCAACGGCATCAGCACCGAACGCAGGCGATTGCTGCGCGCCGAGAGAATGCCCAGCGGAATGCCGATCAGCACCGAGATGATCGTTGCCACCATCATCAGCGCCAGGGTTTGCATCAGCTTGTCCCAGAGGCCGACCGCACCTACCAGGAACAACAAGCCGACGATCACGGCGGTGGTCACGACCTTACGGGTCGCGTGCCAGGCCACGCCCGCCACGATGGCCAGCATCAGCCACCAGGGCGCCGCGCGCAGCAGGCTTTCGAGATTGACGATGGCCCACAACAGGGTGTCGGAGATGTGCCGGAACACGTCGCCGTAGTTGGTGACCAGTGAATCGACCCAACCGTTGACCCAGTCGGCGATGGAAAAGGTAAAGCTTTCGGGAAACATAAGAAGCTCTCAATCAAGGGCTTTTCAGCACCGCTTGCGGTGCTGAAAAGCTTGCCCTTATAAACAAGCTGTTTGAAAACGTAGCGAGCGAAGGCAAGACAAGGCGAAAGCAGGCGAGAAAGCGGAGTTGACTTTAGTCAATGAGCATTTTGAGCCTGCTTTCAACGCAGTATTGCCTCGCGTAGAGCCGTAGGCTCCCAGCACGAAGTAGTTTTCAAAGCGCAGCGTCGATCTTTTTGGCTGCGTCTTCGCTCACCCATGCATGCCAGACTTCAGGATGTTCCTTCAGGAAGATCTTGGCCAGTTTCGGCGACTCGATCCGCTCCTTGGTCATGCGACCCAGGTTCTGGTTCAGCAGGTCGATCGGCAGGTTGACCTTTTCCAGCACGGCCACCAGTTCCGGCGCTTCGTCATGGAACGTCTTGGACAGGCCGACCTTGATGCTCACGGTCTTGTCGACGCCTGGTTTTTCTTCCAGTTTGACCACGTCGACCTGGCCCATCAGCGGCGTTGGCGACCAGTAGTAGAACAGGATCGGCTCGCCACGCTTGTAGCTCGACAATACGGCAGCATCCAGCGCCGGGCCGGTGCCTGGGCGGAAGTTGGTGTAGCTGCTTTCCAGGCCGTAGCTTTTCAGCATTTCACTGTTGTCGAGTTCGCAGGTCCACCCGGCCGGGCAGTTGTAGAAACGGCCCTTGGACGGTTCTTCGGCGTCCTTGAAAATCGCCGAGTATTTACCCAGGTCGGCAATGGCTTTCAGATCCGGCGCCTTGGCTTCCAGCTTGCGCTTGGCATCGCCTTCGATCACGTAGCGCGGCACGTACCAGCCTTCGACAGCGCCCACGACCGGAGCACCCACACCGATGACTTTGCCGGCCTTATCAGCCTTGTTCCAGACCTCGCTGCGGCCAACCCACTCTTCGGCAAACACTTGGATGTCATTACTGCTCAGGGCGTTTTCCATGGTGATGGAGTTGCCCGGCAGACTGTCGGTCTTACAGTCGTAGCCTTTCTCCAACACGACTTGCAGCACGTCGGTCAGGAGCATGGCGCTTTCCCAGTTCAGGCCGGCAAATTTCACCGGTTTACCCGACTCGCACCAACCCGCCGCCTGAGTGGCGCCGGCGCTGGCCAGCAGGCCCATGGAAAGCAAAGTGGTCAGCAGGGTCTTGTTCGATTTCATTGTTGTGACGCTCCTAATCATGAATTGGCTTACGGCAGTCAAGAGGCATCCAGCCCTGGCAACGTCCAATCAGGCCTGCGCCGCAGCGCGGCCGGCCCCACGTGTTTCAGGTTGTACAAGGCTGTTCTGCTCGACCGGCAGAATCAGGTGGTCGGGTACTGTGCCGTGCCATTTTTTCGCACACACGTAGTACAGGGCTGCCGGCAGCACCAGACCGATGATCCAGGAAATATCCACATCACCCAGGGCGGCGACCAGCGAACCGGTGTAGAACTTGGTGGAAATGAACGGCAACTGCACCAGCACACCGAAAACATAGACGCTGATGCCGAGGACGTTCCAACGACCGTAGCGACCCTTCGGGTCGGCCAGCGCCGGCACGTCGTAACGCTCGCGGGTGATGCAGTAGTAGTCCACCAGGTTGATCGCGCTCCATGGCGTAAAGAACGCCAGCAGGAACAGGATGAAGGACTTGAACGCACCGAGGAACGAGTGCTGACCGAGCAACGCCATCAGGGTCGCGGCACCGACAATGACCAGCACGAAGACCAGACGCTGCAAGCGCGTGACCTTCAGATCACCCCGGAAACCGCTGATGATGGTCGCAATGCACATGAAGCTGCCGTAGGAGTTCAGCGTGGAAATGGTGACCTTGCCGAACGCGATGCTGAAGTACAGCAGCGCAGCGGTGGCACCGGTACCGCCCAGACCCACGATGTAGGCCACTTCATGGCCGGCGAATTGCCCGTTGGCCGACGCGGCGGCGAACACGCCAAGGACCATCGCCACCTGTGCGCCAATGACCGAACCCGCGCCTGCGGCAAAGAAGGTCTTTACCGAGGAAATCTTGCTCGGCAAGTAGCGGGAATAGTCAGCCACGTAAGGGCCGAAAGCGATCTGCCAGGACGCCGCGAGCGACACCGCCAACAGGAAGCTGCTCCAGCTGAAGTGGCGGATTTGCAACAGCGCGCCAACATCAACCTGGCTCATCAAACGGCTGAACAGATAAACAAAGGCAATCACGCCAATGACACTGGCAACACGGCCGATCCAGTGGATCACTCGATAACCAAGTACCGTGACCAGCACGATGACACTGGCGAAAAGAAGGATGCCGACGCTGTCGCTGACGCCAAACAACTGGCCCAGCGCCTGGCCGGAAAGCACGGTTCCCGTTGCCGTGAAACCGAGGTACATCAAACAGACCAGCACGATCGGGATGGCCGCGCCATAAACGCCGAACTGCACACGGCTGGAGATCATCTGCGGCAGGCCAAGCTTGGGCCCTTGCGCGGCATGCAGGGCCATGACGGCGCCGCCGAGCAGTTGACCGATCAACAGCCCGATCAACGACCAGAACACGTCACCGCCCAACACCACGGCCAGGGCCCCGGTGACAATCGCGGTGATTTGCAGGTTGGCACCCATCCACAGGGTGAACTGGCTCAACAGACGACCGTGTCTTTCCGCCTCCGGGATGTAGTCAATCGAACGCTTTTCGATCAACGGTTTGTTACCAGCACGTTCGCTGCTGACAGCCATGGTTCAACCTCTGTGGATTGTTATTGTGGGTGGGTGGGCTCCCCTGTGGGAGCGAGCCCGCTCCTACAGGGGCAAGCATTACTTGCCGGTGATCATCGGCAGGTTCAGGCCCTGTTCCTTGGCGCAATCAATGGCGATCTGGTAACCGGCATCGGCGTGACGCATGACACCGGTGGCCGGGTCGTTATGCAGCACGCGAGCGATACGCTCGGCCGCTTCGTCGGTACCGTCGCAGACAATCACCATGCCCGAGTGCTGGGAGAAGCCCATGCCGACGCCGCCGCCGTGGTGCAGGGACACCCAGGTCGCGCCGCTCGCGGTGTTCAGCAGGGCGTTGAGCAGTGGCCAGTCGGACACGGCATCGGAACCATCCTGCATCGATTCGGTTTCACGGTTCGGGCTGGCAACCGAGCCGGAATCGAGGTGGTCGCGACCGATCACGATCGGCGCCGACAGCTCGCCGCTGCGTACCATTTCGTTGAACGCCAGGCCGAGTTTGGCGCGCAAGCCCAGGCCGACCCAGCAGATACGTGCCGGCAGGCCCTGGAAGCTGATGCGCTCGCGGGCCATGTCCAGCCAGTTGTGCAGGTGCGCGTCGTCCGGGATCAGTTCCTTGACCTTGGCGTCGGTCTTGTAGATGTCTTGCGGATCGCCCGACAGTGCCGCCCAACGGAACGGGCCGATGCCACGGCAGAACAGCGGACGGATGTACGCCGGTACGAAACCCGGGAAGTCGAAGGCGTTTTCAACGCCTTCTTCCTGGGCCATCTGACGGATGTTGTTGCCGTAGTCGAAGGTCGGGATGCCTTGCTTCTGGAAGTCGAGCATCGCTTTGACGTGCACCGCCATCGATTGCTTGGCGGCCTTGATCACAGCGGCAGGTTCGGTCTTGGCGCGAGCGCGGTATTGCTCCCAGGTCCAGCCGGCCGGCAGATAACCGTTGAGCGGGTCGTGGGCGCTGGTCTGGTCGGTGACCATGTCCGGGCGCACACCGCGACGGACCAGTTCCGGGAGGATTTCAGCGGCGTTGCCCAGCAGCGCGATGGAGATGGCCTTGCCTTCGGCGGTGTACTTGGCGATACGGGCCAGTGCGTCGTCGAGGTCTTTGGCTTGCTCGTCGACGTAACGGCTCTTCAGGCGGAAATCGATGCTCACCTGTTGGCATTCGATGTTCAGCGAGCAAGCGCCAGCCAGAGTTGCAGCCAGAGGTTGAGCGCCACCCATGCCACCCAGACCTGCAGTCAGGACCCAACGGCCTTTCAGATCATCGTTGTAGTGCTGGCGACCGGCTTCGACGAAGGTTTCGTAGGTGCCCTGGACGATGCCCTGGCTGCCGATGTAGATCCAGCTGCCGGCGGTCATCTGGCCGTACATGGCCAGGCCTTTGGCGTCCAGTTCGTTGAAGTGTTCCCAGTTCGCCCAGTGCGGCACCAGGTTGGAGTTGGCGATCAATACGCGCGGGGCGTTGGTGTGGGTCTTGAACACGCCGACCGGCTTGCCGGATTGCACCAGCAGGGTCTCGTCGTCGTTCAGGTGGGTCAGGCTCTCGACGATTTTGTCGTAGCACTCCCAGTTACGCGCCGCACGACCGATGCCACCGTAGACCACCAGTTCCTTCGGGTTCTCGGCCACTTCCGGGTCGAGGTTGTTCATCAGCATGCGCAGCGGCGCTTCGGTCAGCCAGCTTTTGGCGGTCAGCTTGTTGCCGCGGGCAGCGCGGATTTCGACGTCACGGTATTTCGTAGGTTTCTGGGTATTGTCAGTCACGAAAAAGACTCCTCAGCGATCAATTCAAACCAACCCTGGCAGGGGGCAAGCCAGCCTGTGCGCATCGTTGCGCGACAAGCGAATCAGTGGACGCTGCGGAGAGTCTCGATCGACTCATACGCATACGTCTTTACTTGTACATACAAGCATATGCAATCAAGCGGCCAACTTTCTGGACAGGCATTCAAGAAAAACGCTGAAACGACTGGAGAGCGCCTGAATCGCGGGTTCTGGCGTGGATAAAATTTTTCGCGGGGATTTTTTGCGGGGGTGACGGCGGTTACTGCAACGTGGTTTTGCGCCACGTTGGGGCGTTCGGTAACACGTGATGCCCAATTAAGCGCATTCCAGAAACACCCTACAACCTCATCAGAAGCGTCCGACTCCACCTCCACTGATCCTCGCCGACTTCACAAGCAAGCCCCCCCCCTGAAGTCACTCCTGCGAGGAACGCGCAATGAAACAATGGAAAGTCAAAACCCATCTCCTGTTGCTGGCCGGCATCCTGCTGAGCAGCATGACCGGCATCGGCGCACTCGGCCTGTACGGCATGCGCGCTACGGTCCAGGGACTGGAAACGGTTTACCTGGACCGGGTCATCCCGCAACAGGACCTGAAGAAAATTTCCGAGCTGTATTCCGTCCAGATCGTCGATGCCATCCACAAGGCCCGCGATGGCATCCACAGTGGCGTCGAGGCGGCGCAACAGATACGCCAGGCAATGCTTGAGATCGATCCGCTCTGGCGCACCTACCTATCGACCCGACTGATCGATGAGGAGGTGCGACTGATCAACGAAATCACGCCACTGATGCAGGCCACCGAAGCGCCACTCCAGCAATTGCAGGCGGTCTTGAACCGCGACGACGGCTCCAGTCAGCCTCTGGAGGATTTCGCCGCACACCAGCTCTACCCCTTGATCGACCCGCTGACCTCACTGTTTTCGCAACTGACGGATGCTCAACTGAAAGAAGCTCGCCAACAGTTCGAACTCAGCGAGGCACGCTACGAGGACAATAAAATTCTGATGGCTGTGGTCCTGGCTTTCGCGCTGTTGTCTGGCGGCCTTTATGCGCTGCTGTTCGGTGCCAGACTGGCGCGATACCTGGGTGCCGAGCCCCACGAACTGGCCAATATCAGCACACGGATTGCCCAGGGCATGCTCGGCGATCCGGCGATCGGCAACGCGAGCCCCACAGGTGTCATGCAATCGGTCGAGGCCATGCGGCGCAGCCTGGCCAGCATGATCGGCAAGGTACGCGAGGCCTCGCGGCACATCGAGTCCTCGACCCTGAACCTGAGCATTTCGGCCGAGCAAGGCCTGAAGCAGGCCGCCGAGCAAAATGGCGCGACCTCTTCCATTGCCGCCGCGGCAGAGCAGATGTCAGCCAACATTACGCACATCGCCGAAAACGCCGCCCAGGCCCACGACACCACACAAAAGGCCGAGCAGATCACCGCCCTGGGCATTGCCAGCATGGACCGCTCTATCATCGAGATGCAGCAGATCGCCCAACTGGTGACCCAGACGTCGAGTGAAATCGACCAATTGACCCAGCACTCCAACGCCATCGGGAACATTGTCGACGTGATCCACAGCATTGCCGAACAGACCAACCTGCTCGCCCTCAATGCCGCCATCGAAGCGGCGCGGGCCGGCGAGCAAGGTCGCGGGTTTGCCGTGGTGGCCGACGAGGTGCGGGAGCTGGCGACCCGCACGACCCGTTCCACCGCCGAGATTGTGGTGCTGGTGAGCACCATTCAAAGCGGCATGCGAAAAGCCAGCAGCAGCATGAACACTGGCCGCGAGCGGGTGCTTCAGGGTCAGCAATTGATCGACAGCGCCGGCGCGTCGATGAATGACGTCAAGGCCGTGCTCGACGCGTCACTCAACGCCGTCAGCCAGATTTCCCATGCCTTGCAGGAACAGCGCGAAGCCAGCGAAGACGTGGCACGCAATGTGGAAACCGTGGCGCAGCGGGTCGAGGAGAATGTCGCGGCGCAACAGGACGTGGTGAAAACCATCCAGGCGCTGAAACGGATGTCGAGTGAACTGGAGGCAACCGTTCGAGGCTTTACCCTCGAACGGGAGTAATCGGGATCAGCCGCGCGAGGTGAGTTCGATCACGCAGCACAAACCCTTGATGGTGACGTCCAGCAACCCGTCATTGGCCTCCAGCTGCAGGCAATCATGGAGCCCCAATGGCTGGACGCGGTGATCGACCGATACGTCGGATTGCTCGCTCACGCTGAACACCAGCAACGTGTTGGCCTCGCTGAAAAACCGCTGCTCGCCGGCCAGCCACTGCAACCGTGCACGGTAGCGCTGCGGCGCATAGATCAGGTTGAAATCGCGGATTGCTCCTCCGAGCAGCGTGCAGGTCACTTTGCTCTCGCCACTGAAGGCAAACGGGTCGAGCGGTAACAGCGGTCGCGTGTTCTGGCCGTCCACCGACAACGTCATGCCGTCGCCCTGCAACACGGTGATGATCCGCTCGTAACCGGCGAAGGTGGAAAAACCGCCCGACTCACCGATGTCGGCAATCGACAGGCGCCAGCCGAAGCCGTCCAGGCCGGTGCCGGCATCGCGGCTGATTTCTTCAGTGCTGCCGCCGCCGTTTTTCCACGGCATGCGCGGGTAATCCTTGGCGCGTAAAACTTTCAACTCGTTCATTTATGAAACCGGCCTTCCAGACGATGACGGGAACCAGGGTGGATCAAACGGGCGGCGGTCACCGGCTGACGGCCGGACCAGGTGCGGCGACGAATCAGCAGGCACGGCTCGCCTTTTTCGATCTGCAGCAATTTGCATTCGGACGGCTCGGCCAGAATGGCCTCGACCACGTGCTCGCCTTCGGTCAGCGGCGCGACCTGGTTGAGGTAGGCGTAAGGCGTTTGCAGGGTGAAGTCCTGCTTGAGGTAATCCGGCGCCACCAGCGCATTGACGAAGCGGTCTTCGATTTGCACCGGAATATCGTTCTCGAAATGCACGATCAACGAATGGAAGACTTTCTGCCCTTCGCGCATGTCGAGGGCCAGGGCGCGTTCCGAGCCGGCGGCCTCTTCTTCCAGGGTGATGACCTTGCACGTGTGGCGATGGCCTCGGGAAGCGATTTCATCGGCAATGTTGTGCACTTCAAACAGCGCGGACTGGCTTTTCGGCTCGGCGACGAACGTGCCGACGCCTTGCATGCGCACCAACAGACCGTCAGCGGTCATCTCGCGCAGGGCGCGGTTGATGGTCATGCGGCTGAAGCCCAACTGATTGACCAGCTCGCTTTCCGACGGAACGCGGTAGTGCGGCGGCCAGTTTCCACTGTCGATTTGCTGGGTAATCATTTGTTTGACGCGGGCGTACAAGGGCGCCGGACTGTCGCCCATGTTCGCGGCCAACGGAGAGACTGGAGGCGGAGTCGGCACGGTTAATCCTTGTTCGTTTGAATAGGGTTGCTAGCTTGCCGGAGTTTACCGGGCAGGCAAACGTCTGTATATGTATATACAAATAACACACGATGGGGTGCTGAACCATGTCCGCCTTCTTTGCCGAACGCGCGCTGCTGCCTAGTGGATGGGCCAACAATGTACGTCTTGAGGTCAGCGCCGATGGCGTCTTGAGCCATATCCAGGCCGATTCCCACGCAGAAGGCGCCGAACGGCTGAGCGGTCCGCTCTTGCCCGGCATGCCGAACCTGCACTCTCACGCCTTCCAGCGGGCCATGGCGGGACTTGCGGAAGTGGCGGGGAATCCGAACGACAGCTTCTGGACCTGGCGCGACTTGATGTATCGCCTCGTCGGAAAAATCAGCCCGGAACAACTCGGCGTCATCGCCCGTCAGCTGTACATCGAAATGCTCAAGGCCGGTTACACCTCGGTGGCGGAATTTCATTACGTCCACCACGACAACAACGGCCAGCCTTACGCCGACCCGGCCGAACTGGCCCTGCGTATCAGCCAGGCCGCCGGTTCCGCCGGTATCGGTTTGACCCTGCTGCCGGTGCTCTACAGCCACTCCGGTTTCGGTGGCCAGACGCCGAACGAGGGCCAGCGCCGCTTCATCAACAGCACCGACAGCTACCTCAAGCTGCAATCGCGCCTGCAGCCGGTTCTGGCGCAGCAACCGGCCCAGTCGCTGGGCCTGTGTTTCCACTCGCTGCGCGCGGTGACACCGCAGCAGATCAGCGAAGTGTTGGGCGCCAGCGACAAGCAGTGCCCGGTGCACATCCACATCGCCGAACAGCAAAAAGAAGTCGACGACTGCCTGACCTGGAGCGGTCGCCGCCCGCTGCAATGGCTGTACGAAAATACCGAAGTCGATCAGCGCTGGTGCCTGGTCCACGCCACCCACGCCAACCCGGAAGAAGTCACGCTGATGGCCAAGAGTCGCGCCATTGCCGGCCTGTGCCTGACCACCGAAGCCAACCTGGGCGACGGGATTTTCCCGGCGGTGGACTTCCTCGCACAAGGCGGACGCCTGGGCATCGGTTCCGACAGCCATGTGTCATTGAGCGTGGTGGAAGAATTGCGTTGGCTGGAATACGGCCAGCGTCTGCGCGATCAACGGCGCAATCGCTTGTATGGCGCGGATCAGCCCATGGTCGGGCGCACCCTGTATGACGCGGCGCTGGATGGCGGTGCCCAGGCGCTGGGACAACCGATCGGTGCGCTGGAAGTGGGCAAGCGTGCGGATTGGCTGGTGCTGGACGGCAACGATCCGTACCTGGCAACGGCCAGTGGCGACGGGATTCTGAACCGATGGTTGTTTGCCGGTGGCGACCGTCAGGTGCGGGACGTGCTGGTGAACGGTCAGTGGGTCGTGCGCGACGGGCGTCATGCCGGGGAAGAGGAAAGCAACCGCGCCTTCATCCAGGTGCTGCGCGAGCTTCTGAACTGACTCAAAAACCTGTGGGAGCTTGCTCGTGATGGTGTGTCAGTCGACATCTTGTGTCTGATATTCCATCGCGAGCAGGCTCGCTCCTACAGGGTCATGTGCTATCAGTTCGAGGTCTTGGCCATCTGCGTGTCCGACGCTCGCCAGATCAGCCGCGTGGTGTCGTATCCCTGCTGACGCGCCTTGCTCAGCAGCTCTTCACGCACCACACCATTGACGGTCGGCGTGCGCGACAGCAGCCACAGGTAACGTCGGCTCGGGTCGCCGACGATCGCGGTCTTGTAGTCATCGCTGACGTACAACACCCAGTACTCGCCCTTCGCCACACCCGGAATCAGCCTCGAAAACCAGGTATCGAACTCGACCCACAATTTGTCGGTCTTGCCCGGCACCTGTGGATAAGCCGTGCCCTTGACCTCTTCCCATTGCCACTGCGCTGTCAGACAGCGGTTCAGCACCGCCACGTTGCCATCCGGCTTGAGCGTGTAGTGGGCTTCGGATTGCGCACAGTCGCGCTGGAAATACATCGGCAGACGTGCCAACTCGTACCAGGTGCCCTGGTAACGCTTGAGGTTGACGCTGTTGGCGGTCTTGGGCGCCAACGGATCCTGGCCAGAAGTGGCACAGCCGGCCAATACCAGGCCGGCAAAAAGCATTATCAACAACCGCTTCATTGTTTTTCTCCCGTGGGCACGTAGCCCCGGTTTACTTCAGGCCTTGGCCGGAAAACATCAGCACTTTGTCACCGGCATACTGCACGCTGATAAAGCTGTTCTTGTCACCCCAGGTGCAACTGGACATGCCCAGCGCGCCAGAGCAGTCGGCCGGCTTGCCCAACAAGGTTTCTACGTCGGCCTTGGACATGCCGGCCGAAAGCTTCGAGTAGTTTTCCTGATTGACCTTGCTGCACGCAGCCAACAGCACGCAGAACGAAAGCAAGGCAATGGATCGCAGCGACATGGTGTAACTCCAGGGGTGAAGGGGATTGGCATGGCAGCCAAGCTGAACCTTAGAAGAGAAAACCTCTGTCTGGTTCCCTGGCCGATCGCCTATTTATCGGGCCGCTCGTCCGCCTATAGCCGAAGATTCAGCCACTTCGCCTGGCTCTTGAGCATTTCGTCGGGTTTCGCAAAAAAGCGTCTAATCTTTGGCGCCACTCTGTCGACATAACAGGCAGCGCAAAGCCCACACCGTGGCGCTTGCCCCCACCTTTGTTGTCCTGTCTTTCCGCGGTAGCTCATTTAATGTCCAGAAACATGAAGTTCAGCCACAAAATTTTGTTGGCTGCTGCCCTCGTGGTGGTCGTTGCATTCGCCTGTTTCATCCTGTTCAACGATTATCGCCAGCGTCAAACGCTGCATAACAGCACCGAAGCCTCGATGCAGGAACTCGGCAGCCTGACCACCCGTAATATTCAGACCTGGCTGGAAAGCCGCATACAGTTGCTGCAATCGATGGCCCAACAGGTCAGCGCCGATGGCAGCGCCCCCGCCAGCCTGAAACGCATCATCGACTTGCCCGCCTACACCGGCAACTTCCAGCTGAGCTACTTCGGCGGTGCCGACGGCGTCATGTTCTCGGTCCCGACCGGTAACCGTGCGGCGGACTACGATCCGCGCGCCCGTGGCTGGTACAAGGCGGCCACCGGCGCGCAGCAGACCATCGTCACCGAACCGTACATCGCCGCCTCGTCGGGCAAACTGGTGATCACCGTCGCGACCCCGGTACAACGCCAGGGCCAGATGATCGGCGTTGCCGGCGCCGACATCGACTTGTCCAGCGTCAGTGCAATCATCAACTCGCTGAACTTCGGCGGTCACGGTCATGCCTTCATTGTCAGCGCCGACGGCAAGATCCTGATCCACCCGGACAGCAAACTGGTGCTCAAAAACCTGGCAGACGCCTACCCCAATGGTGCGCCGAAGGTCAGCCCGGGCCTGAAAGAAGTCGAGATCGACGGTAAAAGCCAGTTCATCTCCTTCACCCACGTCAACGGCGTGCCTTCGGCCGATTGGTATGTAGCATTGGTGCTCGACCAGGACACCGCGTTCTCGATGCTCAGCGAGTTCCGCACCTCGGCGCTCATCGCCATGGTGATTGCCGTGGTGATCATCATCGCGTTGCTGGGCATGCTGATCAGTTTCCTGATGCAGCCGTTGCTGGCCATGGGTCGCGCCATGCATGACATCGCCGAAGGCGAAGGGGATCTGACCAAACGCCTGACCATTCACGGTCACGACGAATTCGGCGCGCTGGGGCTGTCATTCAACCGCTTTGTCGAACGCATTCACACCTCGATCATCGAAGTGTCCTCGGCCACCGGCCAGGTCAACGAAGTGGCGCTGCGTGTGGTGGCCGCCTCGAACTCGTCGATGTTCAACTCCGACCAGCAGGCCTCGCGCACCAGCAGTGTCGCCGCGGCGATCAACCAGCTCGGCGCCGCCGCCCAGGAAATCGCCCAGAACGCTGCCCTCGCCTCCCAGCATTCGAGCGATGCCCGTAGCCTGGCCGAAGACGGCCAGCAGGTGGTGGACAAAACCATCAGCGCGATGCAGCAGCTCTCGGCGAAGATCAGCGATTCGTGCGGCAACATCGAGACGCTCAACAGCAACACCGTCAACATCGGGCAGATTCTGGACGTGATCACCAGCATCTCCCAGCAGACCAACCTGCTGGCGCTGAACGCTGCCATTGAAGCGGCGCGTGCCGGTGAAGCCGGACGCGGGTTTGCGGTGGTGGCCGATGAGGTGCGCAACCTCGCCCACCGCACTCAGGATTCGGCGCAGCAAGTGCAGAAGATGATCGAAGAACTGCAGGTCGGCGCCCGGGAAGCGGTCACCATCATGACCGACAGTCAGCGCCAGAGCGAAAGCAGTGTCGGCATCGCCAACCAGGCCGGAGAACGCCTGGGCAGCGTGACCCAGCGCATCGGCGAAATCGACGGCATGAACCAGTCGGTCGCCACGGCAACCGAAGAACAGACAGCCGTGGTGGAATCGATCAACGTCGACATCACCGAGATCAACACGCTGAACCAGGAAGGTGTGGAGAACCTGCAGGCGACTTTGCGCGCGTGTTCAGACCTGGAGCAGCAGGCGGCACGATTGAAGCATCTTGTAGGTAGTTTCAGAATCTGAGGTGCTGCTACCGGCACAATCGCTAGCAGGCTAGCTCCCACAGGGGATTTGTGAGCGCCACAGATCAAATGTGGGAGCCAGCCTGCTGGCGATGGCAGCAGCCGCCCCAAAAAGCTAGAACCGTGACCCCGGCTTCGACAGAAACGCCAACTCCTCAGCCGTAGACTCGCGACCCAACACCGCATTGCGATGGGGAAACCGTCCAAACTGCGCAATCACTTTCTGATGCTTTTCGGCGTAATCCAGATAGTCGGCAAACAGCGCCCGATCGACGTCCGGCTGTTGCGCCACCAGCTCGATGTAACGCGAGACACCTTCGTTCTGTACCGCCAGATGTTCGCTGTGTTCGAACACCAGATAGATGAACACCCGCTGAATGGGCCGCAACTGGCGATCGAAGTCCGCAGCCATGCCTTGTGCTACCAGCGCCTGAGCCCTGATGTCACCGGAAAAAGCCTTGGGGGAGTCGCGAAAGATCATTCGCGGGAGTTGATCGAGTAGCAGCACCAGAGCCAGCCAACCTTCGGGGCATTGCGCCCAATCGGTCAAACCGCCGGTCAGTGCCTGCTCGACCTGGTCCCCGAAACGCGTGCACGCTTCGAGGTCCTGGCTGTCACGCTTGCCGAACCATAACCTGCCCTTGTCAGCCGCGACTTCCCTGGAAGATTCGGCTTTACCGAACCACCATTCGAGCAGCGGCTGCCAGGGCGCGTTCATGGTTTATTCCTTGTGGTAACCCGTGACGCGTGCAACTTCTTCTTTCGAGCCGAGGAACACCGCAACACGCTGGTGCAGACCGTCAGGCTTGATGTCGAGGATGCGCTGGTGGCCGTCGGTGGACGCGCCGCCCGCCTGTTCCACCAGGAACGACATCGGGTTGGCTTCGTACATCAGGCGCAGTTTGCCCGGCTTCGATGGCTCGCGGCTGTCGCGTGGGTACATGAACAGACCGCCACGGGTCAGGATGCGGTGCACGTCAGCCACCATCGCGGCGACCCAGCGCATGTTGTAGTTCTTTTTCAGCGGGCCTTCTTCGCCCGCCAGCAATTCGCTGACGTAGCGTTGCACAGGGGCTTCCCAGTGGCGCTGGTTGGACATGTTGATGGCGAATTCCTGGGTGGATTCAGGAATGGTGATGTCTTCGTGGGTCAGTACGAAGCTGCCCATTTCGCGGTCCAGGGTGAAGCCTTTGACGCCGTCGCCCAGGGTCAGCACCAGCATGGTCTGCGGACCGTAGATGGCATAACCGGCGGCGACCTGCTGGGTGCCTGGCTGCAGGAAGGCCTTTTCGTTCAGGGCTTCGTTCTGGCTCAGGTATTCGCTCGGGCAACGCAGCACGGAGAAGATCGTACCGACCGGCGCGTTGATGTCGATGTTCGACGAACCGTCCAGCGGGTCGAAAACCAGCAGGTAGGCGCCTTTCGGGTATTTGCCTGGGATCTGGTAGGCGTTGTCCATTTCTTCGGACGCCATGCCAGCCAGGTGACCGCCCCATTCGTTGGCTTCCAGCAGGATCTCGTTGGACAGAACGTCGAGCTTCTTCTGAACTTCGCCCTGGACGTTTTCAGTGCCCATGCTGCCCAGAACGCCGCCCAGGGCGCCTTTGGAAACGGCGTGGCTGATCTCCTTGCAGGCACGCGCCACCACTTCGATCAGAAAGCGCAGATCGGCAGGAGTGTTGTTGCTACGGGTCTGCTCAATCAAATAGCGACTCAAGGTAACGCGGGACATGGAAGGCTCCGGAGGAATGGGGGGCTAAAAACCCGCGCAGTTTAACGCGAGTCGGGGCGCATTT
The DNA here is from genome assembly GCF_054481335.1 of Pseudomonas fluorescens group sp. PF-1. Taxonomy (NCBI): domain Bacteria; kingdom Pseudomonadati; phylum Pseudomonadota; class Gammaproteobacteria; order Pseudomonadales; family Pseudomonadaceae; genus Pseudomonas; species Pseudomonas fluorescens group sp. PF-1. Next base: position 644,886 of record NZ_JBTMNG010000002.1, on the reverse strand, counting down.
CCTCCTATCAGACGTGATCGACCGAAGAGAGTTCATGCGCGGGGTTCAGCGTAGTTGGAAATGGTCCGGGTGTGAGCCGAAAAGTGGCGGTCATTTCAGCCTTTCCATTGACTGATCGACCGCTATCGCGGGCAAGCCCGCTCCCACGGGTATTGCGCTTTCTTGTGGGAGCGAGCCTGCTCGCGATGGGGGTGCAAAGCACCCGGCTTCAGGATTTGGCGGGCGGTTTGCGCAGCAGACTGAACGCCATCGCCGCCAGGAACAGCACGCTCAGCAACAAAACGGCCCACAGGCCGAATTTCTTCCAGTCAGTGCCTGTGGACGCCTGCACCGGCGAGGCAACCGGCGTAACCACACCCCCACCCTCGACCGAAGCCTTGCCCAGCGTCGCCAGTTTCGCAGCGCTGTAATCCGGAATCAGCGTCGACAACGGCAGGTTAGCGGCCTTCACCGTGGAACTTCCCAGCGCCAGGGTATAAGGCCCCGGCCCGCGAGCCAGGAACACCAATTGCGTGGCGCGCACGGCGTACTTGACCATCGGAGCCTGAGCACCCAGACCGCCGCCGCGCTCGTCCACGGTCAGTTTCAACTGCTGGAGCGTTTGCCCCGGCAGCTGTAGCTCGTTCTGCACCACATCCTGGCCGTTCTGCGTCAGGCGATAGAGCAAAGCGCTGCTCATCGGTTGCCATGGCAGGCTGCTGTCCCGACGCCCGTACAAGGTCACTGGCGCCAGGCTGTTGGGCTGGCTCAACTCGACCTGCACCCGCTCGACGTTCAGCCCCATCGGCAATTGCCAGGTGTATTCACCGGCCTTCACGCTGCTGCCGGCCAACGTTGGCGACCAGACCAACGGCAGCGGCAGGCGGCGGGAGCTGGCGCTTTCCAATTGCGCCGACGTGAGGGTCGGTGCCGAGTACGGGGTGTCCCACAGCAAGCGCAGATAGCGCGCCGACTGTCCTGGCAGACCGACCTCGTGTTGTTCGACCCGCTCATCGGCAAAGGTCAGCCGCGCCACCTGTCCTTCGCCCCAGGACTGCCAATGCTGCAAATCGTCGCTGGCCTCGATACTGAAACGTTGAAAACCATCGCGCTCACTGGTCCAGTCGAGAATCAGCTGCTGCAACGGCGCCTTGATGGCACTGGCGTCGAGCAACCAGCCACGCAACGCTTCTTCGCCGGCCTCCAGCTGACTGGAGGGCTGCACCTCGACCAGGGTGCCATTGGCGCTCGATTGCACCCGCACGCTTGGCGCGTGCTCGGTGGCGTCCATCGAGTTGTACAGCGGGAACCATTTCACGTCGGTCAGCCTGCGGCTGTCAGCGGTTTGCGCGGTTTCCCGGGCCAGGGCGTAGGCCTGTGCATCACCCGCCGCGTCGAACACACGTACATCGCTCAGGTCGGTCTGCCGTGCATTCAGTTGCACGACCAAGGGCAGATCGAGGCGATACCACGGGCCTTCGCCACTGACGGACAACGGCACCTGCGTGGCGAAGTCCGCCGGTTTGTCCTGGGCAACAGCGGCCATGGCCATTCCCATTGCAACTGCGCCCAACCAGCCCAGGTTCAGCTTCTGACTCAAGACGACACTCCTTCGGATTCCGGGGCCGGTTTTTCAGCTTCCGGCACAGGCTCGGCGCGCTTGGGCGGCAACGGGGCGAAATAGCCCACCACCAGCAGCAATACACCAACGCCGATAAACGAAACGATCCGCGCCAGACCGCCGCGGTTACTCAACTCAACAAAGAACAGCTTGGCCACCACCACGCCGATCAGCGCCGCACCGATCAACCAGACTTCGCGCCGGTGGCGCAAATGGCCACCAATCATCAGCCCCAGGGCCATCAAGGTCCAGACGATCGACAGGCCGGCCTGCACCAACATGGATTCGAGCAACGCATCCAGCTCGAACGCTACACCGCCCCAATGGTGCGCGGCACGCATCACCAGCGCAGTGAAGAACGCGAACAGCGAAACGCCGGCGACAATTTGTGAAACGCGGGCCGTGTAGCCCCCGCGGATCGCCAGCTGTGCCACCGCGCTGCGCGACCAGACGTAGACGCCGAACAGCGCAAACAACAACCCCAGCTCCAGTGGATTGATCAACGGCACGTACGGCAGCGGTTCGGCGGTGCCGTCACTGACGATATTGGCCAGCCAGAACCAGCCCAGCATCAGCAACGCCAACGGCGCGGCGGCATACACGCGGTACTCGCGAGGGTAAGCCGATACCGGCCACGGCCAGGCCCGCGGGGACGCCATCAAGACCAGATACAGGCTCGGCAGGATCGCCCAACCCAACCAGCGCCAAGCGTTGTACTGCTCGGACAACAGCAACAGGCCATAACGCAGTTCCAGGGCCAGCACACCGATCAACAGCCAGCAGCCGAGCACGTGGGCGGCACTCAGCGCCCGCCCCGGCAGCATCGGAGCCAAACGTCGCAACGCGATGAAGTGCACGACAAACACGCCCACCCACGCCAGCCATCCGACATTGGCCGCCGGGTGATAACGCCCATGCCAGGCGCCGAGCAACACCAGGCCGGCCGCCGGAATCAGCAACGTGCAGAGTAAACCCAGCGACGGCCATTTCAGGCGCAGCGTCAGCCACCCCCATGGCGCAACGCTTAGCGCGGCAACGGCGAGCAGCAAAGTCGCTTGCAGATTCAGCGGGGCAAAGCGCAGTACTTCACTGATCCACGCCAGCGCCCACCAGCCCGCACCCCATAACAGCAACACATCGGACAAACGCTGCAAGTTCAGCACATCGAACGCCGTGTCATGGTTGCCGAGCTGCAAACGCCAGGCCCCGACCAGTGCAGCCAAGCCCAAGACCAGCGGCGTCCAGAAACCGCCATGGGCCAACGGGCGCAAACCTTCACTGGCCAACGGCCCGAGCAACTCCGGCCCGGCCATCAGGAAGGCCGCGCCGCCAATCACCTGCAACACCAGGCCAAAGGCAAAACTCACTCGCTGCTTCAGGTACAGGCTCAGCCAGATGATCAACAAACCACTGGCCGCCCACACCGCACTCGCCGTTTGCCACGGCAGGACAAACAACACCGCGAGATTGATCAGCATCAGACCGGCCAACAACACCACCGACAATCCGCGCAGCAGTCGCACATCGCTGCGCACTCCCTCATCACGCACCGCCCACAGCATGCCGACGATCAACGCCAAGCCGATCAAGGATGCACTGAGCAATCCGTTCCAACCGGCGCTCAACACCGCGCCAGACTCGTCGCCGGCGCCTTGCAGGCGCAACAGGAACAGCGCGCCGCCCAGCAACTGCACGGCAAACGCAGTGAACAGGAAGGTACGCGATTGCAGGCGCAAGCCGACGAACAGGGTCGCCAGCCCCGCCAGCGCCCAACTGATTGCCGTGCCATGGGTGAAGAAGAACAGCGGCGCCAGCAGATAGAGAAACGTCAGGCCGAGGCAAGCCAGCACCGGCAGGCCTTGGCGCTCCCAATTCGAGACCTGTTCAGGCAAGGCTTTGTGTAGTTGATAAAAACTGAACAGCAGCGCGGCACCGAGCATCAATGCCCCCAGCGGCGCGCCGTCCAGCAAGCTGCTCTCGCCGCCGCGCAACTCGCTCAGAAACGCCAGCGCCGCCCCCAATTGCAGGAACAACGCAAACGCGCGGGCCAGCGGTCGTTGCTGACGCAAGCCAAGCCAGAAAATACCCGCCCCCTCCACCGCCCACGCCGCGGATGTCCACCGCGCATCGAGCCCCAGTGGAATCGCCAGACTGGCGAAGATCACGCCCAGCGCCAGGCAGGTTTCCGCCAGCAGCAGCGCCCGGCCCCCCATCAATGCCCGCGCCAGCCCCATGTAGATCATGCCCAATGCCAAGGCACTGAACGCAGCGGCGAACTCCAGGTGCTGCACCAGGGCGAACTGCAATCCGAAACCCACCAATGGCGGGCCGAACAGCATCGTGCCATCGACGTAATCGCCTTTGCGCGCCGACCAGTGCAGCAGCGCTTCACGGCTGTCATCCTCCGGCGCGTCGCTCACCTCCAGCAGCTTTCGTCGGGCAAACAACAGGCCGATGGCCAGGTACATCAGGAAGAACAGAATCAGAAACGGCTGGGTGCTCCACAGCAACTCTGGCGTATAAGAACGCAGCCCCCAGGCGAAGCCGATACCGAAGGTGCCGACAAAGCCGATCAGGTTCAGCAGGCGCCAGGCCTTGAACCACGCGATGGCGAGGATGCCGGCATTGAGTAGCGCGAAGTAACTGAACAAAGCGACGTGATTGCCGGCACCGGTAGAGGTCAGGATCGGCGCGGCGAACCCACCCAGTGCGGCGGCAGCGGCCAGCCCCAAGGCATCCTGGGTAATGGCCAGAATCGCTGAAAACACCGTCACCGCCACCAGCAACCCCAGCGCCGCCGAGGGATCGAGCAGCGGGTGCAGACGCATCGCCGCAAACACCGTCAAGTACAACACCGCGATACCGGTGCCTTGCAGCATTAACGCGTAGTGGTTGTTGCGTGTTCGCAGCCACCAACCCAGCCCAAGCAGACCGAGTGCCACCGCCGCGACTGCGGCGTAACGCAACTCGATCGGCACCACCATGCCTTCAGTGGCGTAACGCAGCAGGAAGGCCAGACCGAGGAATAACAACACGACGCCGACCCGCAGCACGGTGTTGCCGCCGAACAGCCACGCACGGGCACCGCTGATGGCGCGCTCGATGAAATTGGGGCCGCGAGGAATGGCAGGGGATTGTGCCTCGCGGGCAACCGGCTCCGGTTTCCAGGCATCGACCGGTGACGGACGACTGGCTTCGGTGGCCGCAGCAGCGACGGGTTCGAGTTCGGGCGGCAGCTCCCAGATCAATTCCGGGGTTTCGGCCGGGGCTTGCGCGACAACGAGGTCCGGGACGGGAACGGTTGCACCCATGACCGGTTCGCGGGTTTCAGACGCTGCAACGCCGGTGACTTCCAGCACCGCGAGCCGTTGCTCGATCGCATGCAGCGCGACCTGCGCCTGCTCCAGCAAGCGACGCTGCTCGTTGGCCTGGGAACCCAATCGAGCGATGCGAATGGCCTGGCCGATGCCCAACCCGAGTAACGCGCCGAGCAGCGCATCGCTGAACGACTCATCGAGTATCCAGCCCAGCACCAGGCCAATCAGCATGAACATCCATTGCATGGTCGATATCCTTGAGCACAATCCCTGAAAGACTAGCCTGGCCAGCCCCAAAAGATCGCAGCCTTCGGCAGCGCCTACAGGACGATGCGTTCACCTGTAGGCGCCACCGAAGGCTGCGATCTTTTCCCGGGCGCCAGTATATCGGGCCGGGCGAATAGTTACTCCAGTGCCTTCCAGATATCGGTCGCGTACTCACGAATGGTCCGGTCGGACGAAAACCAGCCCATCCGCGCCGTGTTCAGCACCGCAGAGCGCCACCATTCGTTCGAGTCATGCCAATGGGCTTCGACGCGCATTTGCGCATTCCAGTAGGAGTCGAAATCGGCGCAGACCAGGAAGCGGTCGTAATCCACCAGTGAATCGATCAGCCCGGTGTAACGGGACGGATCATCCGGCGAGAACACCCCGCTACGAATGGCTTGCAACACGTCGCTGAGCCGATGGGATGCGGCGATGTCCGGCACTGCGCTGAACTCCTGGTTCAGCTTGCGCGCTTCGACTTGCTGGGCGCTGAGACCGAAGATGAACATGTGTTCGGCGCCGATGCGTTCGCACATTTCCACGTTGGCGCCGTCCAGTGTGCCAATGGTCAACGCGCCGTTCAGGCCGAATTTCATGTTACTGGTGCCCGAGGCTTCGTAGCCGGCGGTAGAGATCTGCTCGGACAAGTCCGCCGCCGGAATGATGCTTTCCGCCAGGCTGACGTTGTAGTTGGGCAGGAACACCACTTTCAGCAACCCACGCACGGTCGGGTCGTTGTTCACCACCCGGGCGATGTCGTTGGTCAGTTTGATGATCAGCTTGGCCTGGTGATAACTCGCCGCCGCCTTGCCGGCAAAGATTTTCACCCGCGGCACCCAATCGACCTCCGGCTCGGCACGAATCGCCTGATAGAGCGCCACGGTGTGCATCAGGTTGAGCAGTTGCCGTTTGTATTCGTGGATGCGCTTGACCTGCACGTCGAACATGGCCGCCGGGTTGACCGCCACCCCCAGCCGTTCGTGAATGATGTAGGCCAGGGCTCTTTTGCTGTGCAGCCGTTGCTCGGCAAACGCCTTGCGGAATGCGCTCTTGTCGGCGAACGGTTCCAGACCGAGCAAGCGATCTTCAGGGTTGTCCAGCAGCTGCGGGCCAAGGGCATCGACCAGCATCGACGTCAGTTCGGAGTTGGCCTGATAGAGCCAACGGCGGAAGGTGATGCCGTTGGTTTTGTTATTGATCCGGTCCGGATAGAGCTTGTGCAGTTCGGAGAACACGGTTTTGCGCATCAGCTGCGTGTGCAGCCCGGACACGCCGTTGACGCTGTGGGAACCGAGGAATGCCAGGTTGCCCATGCGCACGCGGCGGCCGTTGTCTTCTTCGATCAGTGATACCGCGCGCAACACGTCGAAGTCGTGAATGCCTTTGGCCCGCAACGAGTCGATGTGCTGGGCGTTGATCAGGTAAATGATCTGCATGTGCCGCGGCAGCATGCGTTCCATCAAGCCGACCGGCCAGGTTTCCAGCGCTTCGGGCAGCAGCGTGTGGTTGGTGTAGGACAACGTGTCGACCGTAACCTGCCAGGCGGCGTCCCACGCCACATCGTAGACGTCGACCAATTGACGCATCAGCTCGGCCACGGCAATCGACGGGTGGGTGTCATTGAGCTGGATCGCCGCGTGATCGCCCAGCGTCAGTACCGAGGTGTGCATGTTGCGATGGCGGCGCAGCAAATCCTGCAGGGACGCGGCGACGAAGAAGTATTCCTGGCGCAGGCGCAGTTCCTGGCCGGCTTCGGTACTGTCGGCCGGGTAGAGCACGCGGGAAATACTTTCGGCCCGGGCCACTTCGGCGACCGCTCCCAGGTGGTCACCGGCGTTGAAACGTTCCAGGTGCAGATCTTCCATGGCCCGCGCACGCCACAGTCGAAGCGTATTCACACTCGCCCCGCGCCAGCCGACCACCGGCGTGTCGTAGGCAATGGCCCGCACGGTTTCCGCCGGGTGCCAGACCTGTTTGGATTTGCCGGTTTCATCGGTGACCGTTTCGACGCTGCCGCCGAAGCCAATCGGATACACCACTTCCGGCCGCTCGAACTCCCAGGGGTTGCCGAAATCCAGCCAGTGTTCGGTCTGCTCCTGCTGCCAGCCGTCGACAATAGCCTGACGGAACAAGCCATGCTCGTACCGGATGCCATAGCCATGACCGGCGATGCCCAGGGTCGACATGCTTTCCATGAAGCACGCCGCCAGACGACCGAGGCCGCCATTGCCGAGCGCCGCGTCGGGCTCCAGCAAGCGGATACGTTCAAGGTCGACGCCCAGTTCGGTCAGTGCTTCCCGCGCCACGTCCAGCAAACCGAGGTTGCTCAGGCTGTCGTAGAGCAAGCGGCCGATGAGGAATTCCAGGGACAGGTAGTAAACGCGCTTCTGACCCTTGCGATAGATCTGGCGCGTATGGTCCATCCAGTGCTCGACCATGTGATCACGCGCGGCCAGCGCAATGGCTTCGAACCAGTCATGGTCGAAGGCGTGATCCGGGTCTTTGCCCACCGCGTAGGTGAGTTTGGTCAAGACGGCGTCGCGGAATGCGGCCACCTCTGCTTCGCGAACAAGTGGTTCTTGAGTCATCGATAAGACCTCGAGCGAGCGTTGGGTTGTCTGAGCCTAGACGGTCTGACAGGCGGTAGAGGCTCTGGTTCGGCAGTTTTTCCTGTTAGTGCGACTTAGGTCGTTAATACATTGTCGTGTAGTGGAATCAATGCAGGGGCCGTGCCGAATTTATGGCTAATCGGGTACCCAACGCAAAAAATCTGGCGAAAGGTTGTTCAAAAATCCACCAGTCCCGGTATGATCGCGCGCCCTGATGCATGCTGGTAACAACCGATGATGAAGCCGAACCTGATCGCCGCCGCGGAGATCGACCGACTCGATACCTGGGCCAAGTACTCTGCTCCGATGTGCGGCTCCTGCATATCCAGCTGCTGCACGCTGCCTGTCGAGGTCAAGATCAAGGATCTGATCCGTATCGGCATCGTCGACGAGTTCGAGCGCGGCGATCCGCCGAAGAACATCGCCAAGCGCCTGCAGAAGGAAGGGATCGTCGAGCGCTACAACCAGAAGTCCGAGATCTTCACCCTGCAACGCATGAGCAACAACGATTGCCTGTACCTGGATCGTAAGAGCCGTCTGTGCACTATTTATGAAAAGCGCCCTGACACCTGCCGCAATCACCCGAAAATCGGCCCGCGGCCGGGGTATTGCGCGTACAAGCCCAAGGAAGTGGAGCGCGAGAAAAATTCGCGGCATATCGAGCGGTTCTGATTCCGCCTGACATTGGCGGTGGCTGATCGGCCGCCTTCGCTGGCAAGCCAGCTCCCACAATGATTGTTGTCGTACAAAAATTTCATGTACGACTCAAAACCCTGTGGGAGCTGGCTTGCCAGCGAAGAGGGCAGCACCGACACCTCACGAACTCCAGACAAATCGCAGACAAACAAAAACGCCCCCGGCCTTTCGACCGGGGGCGTTTTCGTTGAGCCAGGCTAAAGGTTACGCCTTGGCTTTCTTGGCAGCGCGGGTACGCTCGCTTTCGTCCAGGATCTTCTTGCGAAGACGGATGGACTTAGGCGTGACTTCACACAGCTCGTCGTCCTGGATGAATTCCAGAGCCTGTTCCAGGGTGAAGCGAACAGGTGGAACCAGAGCGATGGTTTCGTCTTTACCCGAAGCACGCATGTTGTCGAGCTTCTTGCCCTTGGTAGGGTTAACGCCCAGGTCGTTGTCACGGCTGTTCAGACCAACGATCTGACCGTTGTAGATTTCCTGACCGTGTTCAACGAACAGCTTGCCACGCGCCTGCAGGGTTTCCAGGGAGTAGGTCAGCGCTTTGCCGGTTTCAACCGAAACCAGAACGCCGTTCTGACGGCCGGACATGTCGCCGGACTTCATCACGTCGTAACGGTCGAAGATCGAGGTCAGGATGCCAGCACCGTTGGTCAGGGTCAGGAACTGGTTACGGAAACCGATCAGACCACGAGCAGGGATGTTGTATTCCAGACGTACACGGCCCTTGCCATCCGGCACCATGTTGGTCAGGTCGCCCTTACGCAGGCCCATCTCTTCCATCACCTTGCCTTGGGATTCTTCCGGCAGGTCGATGGTCACGTTTTCGTACGGTTCGTGTTTCACGCCGTCAACCAGACGGATGATCACTTCCGGACGGCCTACAGCCATTTCGAAGCCTTCGCGACGCATGGTTTCGATCAGTACCGAGAGGTGCAGCTCACCACGGCCGGAAACCTTGAACTTGTCAGCCGAGTCGCCTTCTTCAACGCGCAGTGCAACGTTGTACAGCAGCTCTTTGTCCAGACGTTCCTTGATGTTACGGGAAGTCACGAACTTGCCTTCTTTACCGCAGAAAGGCGAGTCGTTTACCTGGAAGGTCATGGAAACGGTTGGCTCGTCAACGGTCAGAGGTTTCATCGCTTCCGGGGTGTCGAGCTGGCACAGGGTGTCGGAGATGAACAACTCGTCCATACCGCTGATGCACACGATGTCGCCGGCAGCTGCTTCTTCAACGTCGACACGGTGCAAACCGTGGTGACCCATCAGCTTCAGGATACGACCGTTACGCTTTTTGCCGTCGGCGCTGATCGCCACAACCGGAGTGTTCGGCTTGACGCGACCACGAGCGATACGGCCAACGCCGATAACACCCAGGAAGCTGTTGTAGTCCAGTGCGGAGATTTGCATCTGGAACGGACCGTCACGGTCAACAGCCGGCGCAGGTACGTTGTCGACGATCGACTGGTACAGCGGGGTCATGTCTTCAGCCATTTCGTTGTGGTCCAGACCGGCAATACCGTTCAGGGCCGAGGCGTAGACGACTTTGAAGTCCAGCTGTTCTTCGGTGGCACCCAGGTTGTCGAACAGGTCGAAGATCTGGTCCAGAACCCAGTCCGGACGCGCGCCTGGACGGTCAACCTTGTTGATGCACACGATTGGACGCAGGCCGGCTTCGAAAGCCTTCTTGGTCACGAAACGGGTTTGCGGCATAGGGCCGTCTTGAGCGTCAACCAGCAGCAGAACGGAGTCGACCATCGACATTACGCGTTCAACTTCGCCGCCGAAGTCGGCGTGGCCCGGGGTGTCCACGATGTTGATGTGGTAGCCGTTCCAGTTGATGGCGGTGTTTTTCGCCAGAATGGTAATACCGCGCTCTTTTTCCTGGTCGTTGGAGTCCATCACGCGCTCGTCGTTGAGCTCGTTGCGCTCCAGGGTGCCGGATTGACGCAGGAGTTTGTCTACCAGGGTGGTTTTACCATGGTCAACGTGGGCAATGATGGCGATGTTGCGTAGATTTTCGATCACTTGTGTATCTCGATCAGAGGATTCGGTGTGCTGACAGGTCGTGGCAGCGATTAACAGTAGCGTCCGTGAAAGCCGTTACAGCTTGACGGCGGCGTCGGGGGGCCGGTGACGCAAGCCACAGGCAAACAGCCCCGGGCACTTAGCTCGGTCGATAAACGCGCACATTGGCATGCCCCTCACTGAGCAAATGGTGGGCATGCAGGCGACTCATCACGCCTTTGTCGCAATACAACAGGTACTGGCGAGTAGGGTCCAGTTCCTTGAAACGAGCGTTCAGAGCATAAAACGGCATCGTTTGTACCTCGATACCAGCGAGTTCCAGCGGGTCATCCTCGGCGGCATCCGGGTGGCGGATGTCGATCACGATCTGACCGGCCAGCGCTTCGCTGACTTCTTCAATCTGAACGTCCTGGCCCAATTCATCGATCACGCGATCGATCGGCACCAGTTTGGCGTTCTCGAGCGCACGCTCAAGCACCGCCATGTCGAATTCTTTCTCTTCGTGCTCCACCCGATGGCGCTTGGCCGCCGTCTTGGGATTCACCGAAATGACCCCGCAGTACTCCGGCATGTGCCGGGCGAAGTCGGCGGTGCCGATTTCGTTGGCCAGGTCGATGATGTCCTGCTTGTGGCTGGCGATCAGTGGGCGCAGCACCAGCTTGTCGGTCACGCAGTCGATCACGGACAGGTTCGGCAGTGTCTGGCTCGAAACCTGGGAAATCGCTTCACCGGTAACCAATGCATCAATGTGCAGGCGATCGGCGATTTGGGACGCAGCGCGCAACATCATACGCTTCAATACTACGCCCATATGACTGTTATCGACTTTACCGAGAATTTCTCCCAGCACTTCCTCGAACGGCACACTGACAAATAACACGCGTTGGGAGCTGCCGTACTTCTTCCAGATGAAATGCGCGACTTCCATAACGCCCAATTCATGGGCCCTGCCGCCCAGGTTGAAGAAGCAGAAATGGGCCATCAGGCCACGGCGCATGATCTGGTAGGCAGCGACGGTCGAGTCGAAACCGCCGGACATCAAGACCAGCGTCTGCTCCAGCGCACCCAGCGGATAACCGCCGATGCCGTTGTGCTGGCTGTGGATCACGAACAACCGTTGGTCGCGAACTTCGATGCGGACTTCGACTTCCGGCTTTTTCAGGTCGATCCCGGCGGCACCGCACTGACGGCGCAACTGGCTGCCGACATATTTCTCGATGTCGATCGAGCTGAATGGGTGCTTGCCGGCGCGCTTGCAGCGCACCGAAAAAATCTTCCCGGCCAGTGCATCACCGTAGTGCTGCTTGCACTTTTCGACGATGTCGTCGAAATCGCCCAGCGGGTATTCGTCGATCTGCAGGAAGTGCGCGATGCCCGGCATGCAGCTCAGGCGCTCGCCCATCTCTTTCAGGGCCTTGGGGTCGCTGACACGGGTTTCCAGCTCGAGGTTGTCCCACACACCGTTCACCACCACAGCCGGGTCCAGATCGCGGAGCACGGCACGGATGTTCTTGGCCAATTGGCGGATGAAACGCATCCGTACCGGGCGGCTCTTGATGGTGATCTCGGGAAAGACTTTTACGATTAGTTTCATGAAAACAGCGCGCGCTGGGCCAGCCGAAAAAGGGGGGCGCGGATTATAGCGGAAATTGCTCAAGGTTTAACCAGTTAATGTGCAGAAGGTTTTGCACGCACCAAAACAGGTCACTTTGAGGTCTGAGCGCCACATTAAGGGGCGCAAATTCAAGCATTTATAGGCCTCGCACCTCTATAAGCGTGAAATTGGGGCAAAAAACCCATGCTGGGGCACTGGCATGCAATTTGCTCCCTTGTGAGGCAGGTTGCCTTGGCAGAGTATTCGCGCCGGCATCACAAACATTTAAGGGCATCCACTACCAGCCCTAAGCCACCCGGAGGACACTATGTCGAAGTCGGTTCAACTCATCAAAGATCATGACGTCAAGTGGATTGATCTGCGGTTCACGGACACCAAAGGCACTCAGCACCACGTGACCATGCCGGCTCGCGACGCGCTGGATGAAGACTTCTTCGAAGTCGGCAAGATGTTCGACGGTTCTTCCATCGCTGGCTGGAAAGGCATCGAAGCCTCCGACATGATCCTGATGCCGGACGATTCCACCGCCGTTCTCGACCCGTTCACCGAAGAGCCGACCCTGATCCTGGTCTGCGACATCATCGAACCTTCGAGCATGCAAGGCTACGATCGCGACCCGCGTGCGATCGCCAAGCGCGCCGAAGAGCACCTGAAAGCCACCGGTATCGGTGACACCGTGTTCGCCGGTCCAGAGCCAGAGTTCTTCATCTTCGACCAGGTCAAGTTCAAGTCCGACATTTCCGGTTCCATGTTCAAGATCTACTCCGAACAAGGTTCCTGGATGTCCGACCAGGACATCGAAGGCGGCAACAAGGGCCACCGTCCAGGCGTCAAAGGCGGCTACTTCCCGGTTCCACCGTTCGACCACGACCACGAAATCCGTACCTCCATGTGCAACGCACTGGAAGAAATGGGCCTGACCGTCGAAGTTCACCACCACGAAGTGGCAACTGCCGGCCAGAACGAAATCGGCGTCAAGTTCAACACCCTGGTGAAGAAAGCCGACGAAACCCAAACCCTGAAGTACGTCGTGCACAACGTTGCCGATGCCTACGGCCGTACCGCTACCTTCATGCCTAAGCCTCTGTACGGCGACAACGGTTCGGGTATGCACGTACACATGTCCATCTGGAAAGATGGCAAGAACACCTTCGCAGGCGAAGGCTATGCCGGCCTGTCCGATACCGCCCTGTACTTCATCGGCGGCATCATCAAGCACGGTAAGGCCCTGAACGGCTTCACCAACCCGGCCACCAACTCCTACAAGCGTCTGGTTCCAGGTTTCGAAGCGCCAGTAATGCTGGCCTACTCGGCTCGCAACCGTTCTGCTTCGATCCGTATTCCTTACGTGTCGAGCCCGAAAGCCCGCCGTATCGAAGCGCGCTTCCCGGATCCGGCTGCCAACCCGTACCTGGCGTTCGCCGCACTGCTGATGGCTGGCCTGGACGGCATCCAGAACAAGATCCACCCTGGCGACGCCGCTGACAAAAACCTGTACGACCTGCCGCCTGAAGAGGCGAAAGAGATCCCACAAGTTTGCGGCAGCCTGAAAGAAGCCCTGGAAGAGCTGGACAAAGGTCGTGCGTTCCTGACCAAAGGCGGCGTTTTCAGCGACGACTTCATCGACGCTTACATCGCCCTGAAAAGCGAAGAAGAAATCAAGGTTCGTACCTTCGTACACCCACTGGAATACGAGCTGTACTACAGCTGCTAATCCGGTAGCGCCTGCGCAAGCGGCGTGACAAAAAAGAGGCCTTCTTCGGAAGGCCTTTTTTGTGGGCAGTTTCCGACAACTGCTTGCTCATTCTCCTCGGACATTCACAGCATCGTCCGGCATCAATCCATTCGAGTAGCTCGTAGCCTATATCGACTTGCTTGAATTCAATGGATGGAAGAATGAAGACCTGCCTGCTCACACCCCTGATCGCCACTTTGACCACTGCGTTGCTGGGCTGCAGCCCCGCCTCACCTCCGGCGGGTATCGAACGTAAAATCCTGCTGCAAACCAGCACATCCTGGGACAGCACGCCTTACATTCGCTACCCCGACGCCGCACCCGAACTGTCAATACTCAAACTCAAGATACCTGCCAACACCGAACTCGACTGGCATACCCACCCGATCCCCAACGCGGCATACATTCTTGCGGGCGAATTGACGGTGGAAAGCAGGGACAACGGCAAGATCCAGCACTTCAAACAGGGCGACGCGCTGGCTGAAATGGTCAATATCACGCATCGTGGAAAGACCGGTAACAAGCCGGTAGAACTTATTGTGTTCTATGCTGGCAGCCAAGGTATTCCATTGTCGGAGTAATCCTCGCGGCCCACCTGGAGTCTGAATGCGGCTGTTATCAATGTTTTTGCTGCTGTCTTTGGCTTTTCCCGTGATGGCGCAGATTTACAAATACACCGACGCCGATGGCAACACCGGATACAGCAATCAACCACCAGATGGCGTTAAAGCTCAACCCGTCGAGTTGCCACCGCTCAACAGTGTCGAAAGTCAGCCGCCGAGAAAACCGGAACCGCCAGCCAAAGCCGGCAACCGCGAACAACCTCACGTCACGTATGAGGTACTGGAACTCACTGGCCTGCCCGTCACCGAAGCCCTGCGCGCCAACGACGGCACCTTCACCGTCAACGTACTCATCAAGCCCCGCCTGCAAGGAACGCATCTGCTCAGACTGTGGCTGGACGATCAACCGTATGGCCAGCCCGGCAACGTACCGATCCTGCAACTGGTGAATATCGATCGCGGCCAGCATCGTCTCGCCGTGCAAGTGATCGACGGCGATACGGTCGTACAGCAAAGCCCAACCGTGACGTTTACCCTGCAACGGATGCATAAGCGTTGAACGCCTGGCGCTGATCGCTTGCCGGTACACGCTGCCGGAATCGGGACTTCAGCGGCCAACCCGCCACAAAAAAGTCGAGGCCTGCGCTTCTCCCCATCTCGTTCAGGTTTGCGCACTATATTGGTGCGATTGGTTGCACTCACGTCGAAATCCAACCCATTTTGGTTCGAAAGTACCCGCAAAAGCTGGCAGAGCGCCACGCAATCGAGCGTCAAACGCCTGTTTCAGGGGGGCGACGCTTCTTTTCGGAGCCTTGGTTTGGTTTTTGCAGTTTCCTCGCATCAGCTCTTAATTCATGCGCCAAAAGAGGTCCTGAATGACCATCAGTGACGCACTACACCGTTTGCTACTCGACAACCTGACCACCGCGACCATCCTGCTCGATGCCGAATTGCGCCTTGAGTACATGAACCCGGCTGCGGAAATGCTCTTGGCCATCAGCGGCCAGCGTAGCCATGGGCAGTTCATCAGCGAGTTGTTCACCGAGTCCACCGAGGCCCTGAATTCCTTGCGCCAGGCGGTGCAGCAGGCGCATCCGTTCACCAAGCGCGAAGCGATGCTCACCGCCCTCACCGGCCAGACCCTGACGGTCGATTACGCGGTCACGCCGATCCTGAGCAATGGCGACACCCTGCTGTTGCTCGAAGTCCATCCCCGTGACCGCTTGCTGCGGATCACCAAGGAAGAAGCGCAGCTGTCGAAACAGGAAACCAGCAAGATGCTGGTGCGTGGCCTGGCGCACGAAATCAAGAACCCGCTGGGCGGGATTCGTGGCGCTGCACAATTGCTGGCCCGCGAACTGCCGGAAGAAAGCCTGCGCGATTACACCAACGTGATCATTGAAGAAGCCGATCGCCTGCGTAATCTGGTGGATCGCATGCTCGGCTCCAACAAACTGCCGTCGCTGGCCATGTGCAATATCCATGAAGTGCTGGAGCGCGTCTGTCACTTGGTCGAGGCCGAAAGTCAGGGCTGCATCACATTGGTGCGCGATTACGACCCAAGCATTCCGGACGTCCTGATCGACCGCGAACAAATGATTCAGGCCGTGCTGAACATTGTGCGTAACGCAATGCAAGCGATCAGCAGCCAGAACGAACTGCGCCTGGGCCGCATCACGCTGCGCACCCGTGCCATGCGCCAATTCACCATCGGCCACGTACGCCATCGCCTGGTGACCAAGATCGAAATCATCGACAACGGCCCGGGCATTCCTGCGGAACTACAGGAAACCATTTTCTTTCCCATGGTCAGCGGCCGTCCGGACGGTACCGGGCTGGGCCTGTCCATTACCCAGAACATCATCAGCCAGCACCAGGGCCTGATCGAGTGTGACAGCCACCCGGGCCACACCACTTTCTCGATCTTTCTGCCACTGGAACAAGGAGCCACATCGACATGAGCCGTAGTGAAACCGTGTGGATCGTCGATGACGACCGTTCTATCCGTTGGGTCCTGGAAAAAGCCTTGCAACAAGAAGGCATGACCACGCAAAGCTTCGACAGCGCCGACGGCGTGATGAGCCGCCTGGCTCGCCAGCAGCCGGACGTGATCATCTCCGACATCCGCATGCCAGGCGCCAGCGGCCTGGACCTTCTGGCACGGATTCGCGAACAACACCCACGGCTGCCGGTGATCATCATGACCGCGCACTCCGATCTGGACAGCGCTGTCGCGTCCTACCAGGGCGGTGCGTTCGAATACCTGCCCAAGCCGTTCGATGTCGACGAGGCGGTGTCCCTGGTCAAGCGCGCCAACCAGCACGCCCAGGAACAGCAAGGACTCGAAGTCGCCCCGACCCTGACCCGCACCCCCGAAATCATCGGCGAAGCGCCGGCGATGCAGGAAGTGTTTCGCGCCATCGGGCGCTTGAGCCACTCCAACATCACTGTGCTGATCAATGGCGAATCGGGTACCGGTAAAGAACTGGTGGCCCACGCCCTGCACCGTCACAGTCCGCGCGCGGCGTCGCCGTTCATTGCGCTGAACATGGCGGCGATCCCCAAAGACCTGATGGAATCCGAGCTGTTCGGCCACGAGAAAGGCGCCTTCACCGGCGCGGCCAACCTGCGGCGCGGGCGTTTCGAGCAGGCGGACGGCGGCACGCTGTTCCTCGATGAAATCGGCGACATGCCGGCCGATACCCAGACTCGGCTGCTGCGGGTCTTGGCCGATGGCGAGTTCTATCGCGTCGGTGGTCACGTGCCGGTGAAGGTTGATGTGCGAATCATCGCCGCAACGCACCAGAATCTGGAGACCCTGGTGCACGCCGGGAAATTCCGTGAGGACTTGTTCCACCGCCTCAACGTGATCCGCATCCACATTCCGCGCCTGTCGGATCGTCGCGAAGACATCCCGACCCTGGCCAAGCACTTCCTCAGCCGTGCCGCGCAGGAGCTGGCCGTCGAGCCGAAGCTGCTGAAAAACGAAACCGAGGAATACCTGAAAAACCTGCCATGGCCGGGTAACGTGCGTCAGCTGGAGAACACCTGTCGCTGGATCACCGTGATGGCGTCCGGTCGCGAAGTGCACATCGGCGACTTGCCGCCAGAGCTGCTGAGCCTGCCTCAGGATTCGGCACCAGTGACCAATTGGGAGCAGGCGCTGCGCCAATGGGCTGATCAGGCCCTGGCGCGTGGCCAGTCGAGCCTGCTCGACAGCGCGGTGCCGGCGTTCGAACGGATCATGATCGAAACCGCCCTCAAGCACACCGCAGGCCGTCGTCGCGATGCCGCCGTGTTGCTGGGCTGGGGTCGCAACACCCTGACTCGCAAGATCAAGGAGCTGGGGATGAAGGTCGATGGCGGGGATGACGATGAGGGGGATGAAGGTTAAGCAACCTTCAGTTCTTCACTCACCACCGCATCCAATCGCGAGCAGGCTCGCTCCCACCGTGGGTCCTGAGTGTTTTCGCAATCGCGTGAACACCACCCCCCTGTAGGAGCGAGCCTGCTCGCGATGGGGCCGGCACATTCAACATCATTGCTGCCGGCCAACATTTAGCGCCCTGTGCACCGCCGCAACGCACCGTGACCTGCAATCGGGCACTACTTCTGATCCGACCTCTCGCCTGAATTCGCAATCGAACTCCGATCCAAAAAACACGAAAGCCCCGAATTACGGGGCTTTCAGCGTTATCCGGCTGATATCTGTTTCATATTGTTAAAACCTGGCACGCCCCCTGCAATAGTCCCATCAGTGATTCAGTTCACTACCCAGTTTCGGGGACCTTGGTACAGGCAGGCCGGGGATTCCCCTCTTTACACCGGGCTCACACCGCACTAGCGACGAGCCGCCGTTTTGGGGTCCTTGGTACAGGCAGGCCGGGGATTCCTTCTTTACACCGGGTTCACGATGCAATGCGCGAACCCTCCCGTTTTGGGAACCTTGGTACAGGCAGGCCGGGGATTCCCCCTTTACATCGGGTTCACGACGCAAGGCGCGAACCCTCCCGTTTTGGGAACCTTGGTACAGGCAGGCCGGGGATTCCCTCTTTTATTACTCTCGGAGATGGATCTCCAGCCGCCAGCGGTCATCGACCTCGCTTCCGGTCCAGTCGCCCTGCAGGGGCCGGGCCGCCACCAGCGTCAGCAACAACCCCCCATCACTCAAACGCGTTCGCCAGTTGACGTCCTTGCCGTTGAGCTTGAGCTGACCCTTTTGCACCTTGCCTTCGGCTTCGAACAACAACGCGACACTGCCATCGACAATCTCGCCATGGACCTTGGGTTCATTGTTGAACCAGACCACCAGCCCGTTATCCATCACTTCGACCTGCTGCAGTTCGCTGGGGTCGGGCGTGGTCAGGCGTCCGATCATCATCCCGACCATCACCCCGACAATCGCCAGCGAACCCATCACGCGCGGGAATAGTTTCGAACGAGAGTCGGGTTGCGGCGTAGAATGCCGCTCATCTTTACCTTCGGAGCCGTGCATGTTTCACGTCATCCTCTTCCAACCGGAAATTCCGCCGAATACCGGCAACGTTATCAGGCTGTGCGCCAACAGCGGCTGCCACCTGCATTTGATCGAACCGCTGGGCTTCGAGATGGACGACAAGCGACTGCGCCGGGCCGGCCTCGATTATCACGAGTATGCCACCCTGCAACGCCACGCAGACCTCGCGAGCTGCCTGGAAAGCCTCGGCCATCCACGGGTGTTCGCCTTCACCACCAAGGGTTCACGGCCGTTCCACGATGCCAGCTTCGTCGAAGGCGATGCGTTCCTGTTCGGCCCCGAAAGCCGTGGCCTGCCCGCCGAAGTGCTGGACGCCCTGCCCGGCGAACAACGCCTGCGCCTGCCGATGCGCGAAGGCTGCCGCAGCCTGAACCTGTCCAACACCGTAGCCGTGGCCGTGTACGAGGCTTGGCGGCAGAACGGCTTCAAATAACACCGCAAAAAAATGTGGGAGCGAACTTGCTCGCGATGACGGTGTTTCAGTCAACATCAATGTTGAAGCTGATGACCTCATCGCGAGCAAGCTCGCTCCCACATTTGGACCCGCTTATTGAACGGTTGGAGTCTCGCCAGCCGCCTGCATGCGTTGCAGCTCTTGCGCGTACAGCGCGTCGAAGTTAACCGGAGCCAGCATCAGCGCCGGGAACGAACCACGGGTCACCAGGCTGTCCAGGGTTTCGCGAGCGTACGGGAACAGGATGTTCGGGCAGAACGCGCCGAGGGTGTGGCTCATCGAAGCGTCATCCAGGTTCTTGATCAGGAAGATCCCGGCCTGTTGCACTTCAGCGATGAACGCCACTTCGTCACCGTTCTTCACCGTGACCGACAGGGTCAGCACGACTTCATGGAAATCGTTTTCCAGAGCCTTTTGACGGGTGTTCAGGTCCAGACCGACGCTCGGCTCCCACTGCTGGCGGAAGATCGCCGGGCTTTTCGGGGCTTCGAAGGACAGGTCACGGACATAAATGCGCTGCAAGGAGAATTGCGGTGCAGTTTCTTCTTCGTTCGCAGCAGTGTTCTGTTGGTCAGTCATCGCAGATCCTTCTTGATCCAGGGGTCTTTTAGGTTTGCTTGTTTTGAATACAGCAGTCAGGCCTTGAGCATCGCGTCGAGCTTGCCGGCGCGCTCCAGGGCAAACAAATCATCACAACCGCCAACATGGGTGCTGCCGATCCAGATCTGCGGCACGGACGTACGTCCGGCTTTTTGAGCCATTGCGGCGCGCACCTGCGGCTTGCCATCGACCTTGATCTCTTCGAAGGCCACGCCTTTGTTCTCGAGCAGGTATTTGGCTCGCGAGCAATAAGGGCAGTAATCGCTGGAGTAGACGACGACGTTGCTCATATCACTTCACCAGCGGCAGGTTGTCGGCTTTCCAGCTGGAAACGCCACCGGACAACTTGGCGGCGGTGAAGCCGGATTTCATCAGCTCGCGAGCGTGAGTGCCGGCGGTCTGGCCCAGGGCATCGACCAGAATGATGGTCTTGGCCTTGTGTTTTTCCAGCTCGCCGATGCGGGCGGCCAGTTTGTCCTGGGGAATGTTCACCGCGCCGACGATGTGACCGGCGGCGAAATCCTTGCTCGGACGGATGTCGACCACTACCCCGGCGTCCTTGTTGACCAGTGCGGTCAGTTCGCCGGTGCTCAGGCTACGGCCGCCGCCCTGCATTTGATAGGCAATCAGCAACGCCAGCAGTACGACGAAGATACCGACGAGAATGTAGTGGTTAGTGGCAAATTCAATCAGGTGAGCAACCATCGAAGGAGGTTCCAGGGCGTTAAAATGTCGGCCAGTATACACAGCCACCAAGGTGGGCCAAACCCCGTCCGGCGGTGACGCCGCAGGAACTTCGCTTTAAACTGCCACTCCCTTTTCCATCACCCCTTTTTATCTCAGCCACGAGTGGATTCCATGACTACCACGCCTAAACCTTTGGTCCTGATGATTCTCGACGGCTTCGGTCACAGTGAAAGCCAGGAAGGCAACGCCATCTATGCCGCCAGGAAGCCCGTGCTCGACCGCCTGTGGGCCACCGCGCCGAATGGCCTGATCTCGGGCAGCGGCATGGACGTCGGCCTGCCGGATGGCCAGATGGGTAACTCCGAAGTTGGCCACATGAACCTCGGCGCTGGCCGCGTGGTGTACCAGGACTTCACTCGCGTGACCAAATCGATCCGCGACGGTGAGTTCTTCGAGAACCCGACCATCTGCGCCGTCGTGGACAAAGCTGTTGCCGCCGGTAAAGCCGTGCATTTCATGGGCCTGCTGTCCGATGGCGGGGTGCACAGCCACCAGGATCACCTGGTCGCCATGGCTGAACTGGCCGCCAAGCGCGGTGCGGAAAAAATCTACCTGCACGCCTTCCTCGATGGCCGCGATACCCCACCGAAAAGCGCGCAATCGTCGATCGAACTGCTGGACGCCGCTTTCCAAGCGCTGGGTAAGGGCCGCATCGCCAGCCTCATCGGTCGTTATTTCGCCATGGACCGCGACAACCGCTGGGACCGCGTAGCCCAGGCCTACAACCTGATTGTCGACGGCCAGGGCGAATTCAACGCCGCCACCGCCCAGGAAGGCCTGCAAGCGGCCTATGAACGTGGCGAGAGCGACGAGTTCGTCAAGGCCACCTCCATCGGTGAACCGGTGAAAGTCGAAGACGGCGACGCCGTTGTCTTCATGAACTTCCGCGCCGACCGCGCCCGCGAGCTGACCCGGGTTTTCGTTGAAGACGACTTCAAGGAGTTCGAGCGCGCGCGCCAGCCAAAACTGGCCGGCTTCGTGATGCTGACCCAATACGCCGCCAGCATTCCCGCGCCTGCCGCCTTCGCCGCCGGCAGCCTGGAAAACGTGCTGGGCGATTACCTGGCGAAAAACGGCAAGACTCAGCTGCGCATCGCTGAAACCGAGAAATACGCCCACGTGACCTTCTTCTTTTCCGGTGGTCGCGAAGAACCGTTCCCGGGCGAAGAGCGCATCCTGATCCCGTCGCCGAAAGTCGCCACCTACGACTTGCAGCCAGAGATGAGCGCGCCGGAAGTGACCGACCGCATTGTCGATGCCATCGAACACCAGCGTTATGACGTGATCGTCGTCAATTACGCCAACGGCGACATGGTTGGCCACAGTGGCGTGTTCGAGGCGGCGGTAAAAGCCGTCGAATGCCTGGACCAGTGCGTCGGCCGTATCGTCGAAGCCCTGGAAAAAGTCGGTGGCGAAGCCCTGATCACCGCCGACCACGGCAATGTCGAGCAGATGTCCGATGAATCCACCGGCCAGGCGCACACCGCGCACACCACCGAGCCGGTGCCGTTCATTTATGTTGGCAAGCGCGACCTGAAGGTTCGCGAAGGCGGCGTGCTGGCGGATGTGGCCCCGACCATGCTGAAACTGCTGGGCCTGGAAAAACCGGCGGAAATGACCGGGACTTCCATTTTGGTGTAATCACCGTTAATCCCTGTGGGAGCTGGCTTGCCAGCGATAGCAATCTGCCAGCCAACTTCCATGTTGAATGTCAGGCCGCCATCGCGGGCAAGCCCGCTCCCACAGTGGTTTTTGGCGGTTTGGAAGCCTAATTCCCCCAGCATTCCCCTCCAGTTATCACACAGCCCCAATTGGGCGTTTTTTTTGCAGCGTGGGGCGGGCATACTAGGCCGTCCCTTTCCCTGGTGTCGCCCGCCTCTATGCTTCGCGTCCTGATAGCCCTCGCTCTGACTTGCCTGCTCCAACCGGCCTTTGCTGACGAGCGCGCGCAAACCCAACAGCAGCTGGACGCTACGCGCCAGGACATTGCCGAGCTGAAAAAACTGCTGGGCAAATTGCAGGAAGAAAAATCCGGTATCCAGAAGGATCTGAAAGGCACCGAGACCGAAATGGGCAAGCTCGAGAAGCAGGTCGAAGCCCTGCAAAAAGAGCTGAAGAAGAGCGAATCCGAGCTGCAGCGGCTCGATGCAGAGAAAAAAAAACTCCAGAGCGCACGCACTGAACAGCAACGACTGATCGCCATCCAGGCCCGCGCGGCCTACCAGAATGGCCGTCAGGAGTATCTCAAACTGCTGCTCAATCAGCAGAACCCCGAGAAATTCGCCCGCACCCTCACCTATTACGACTACCTGAGCCAGGCCCGCCTGGAACAGCTGAAGAACTTCAACGAAACCCTGCGCCAGCTGGCTAATGTCGAAAAAGACATCGCCGCCCAGCAAGCGCAATTGCTGGTGCAGCAAAGCAGCCTGGAAACCCAGCGCGGCGAACTCGAGAAAGTTCGCCAGGAGCGCCAGCAAGTCCTGGCCAAGCTCAATGACGACGTCAAGGCGCGCGACCAGAAACTGGCCGCCCGCGAGCAGGATCAGGCAGACCTGTCTAAAGTCCTTAAAACCATCGAAGAAACCCTGGCCCGCCAGGCTCGTGAGGCTGAAGAAGCGCGGCAAAAAGCGCTGATAGCCCAGCAGGAAGCCGAAAAAAAGCGTTTACGTGAGGCCCAGGCACAGGCAGAAGCCACCGACGATGCCCCACGCAAACCCGTTAAATCGACACCTGGCGCACTGGTCTCCAGTTCAGGCGAGACGTTTGGCGGTCCATTTGCGTCAACCCGAGGCAAACTTCCCTGGCCTGTCGACGGTCGACTGTTGGCGCGCTTCGGTGAAAGCCGGGGCGACGATGCCCGGACCAAGTGGGACGGCGTGATGATCGGCGCCTCCGCGGGCAGCGCGGTGCATGCGGTTCACGGCGGTCGCGTCGTGTTCGCCGACTGGTTGCGCGGTGCCGGGTTGCTGGTGATTCTCGACCACGGCAACGGTTTTTTGAGTCTTTACGGTCACAACCAGACGCTGCTCAAGTCTGCGGGTGACGTGGTAAAAGCCGGTGAGTCCATCTCCACTGTCGGTAACAGTGGCGGGCAGGACACACCAGCGCTGTATTTTGCTATTCGTCAGCAGGGTCACCCGAGTGACCCGGCGCAATGGTGCCGCGCGCAAGGATAAGCGTGCCGCCTAATTCAGGAGTTCGTTCGACATGCTGCATTTGTCCCGCCTTACCTCGCTGGCCCTGACGATCGCTCTGGTGATCGGCGCGCCGTTGGCGTTTGCCGCTCAACCGGCCCCGGCCGTCGCGCCTGCTGGCACTGCTGCGACCACCAAGGCGCCATTGCCCCTGGAAGAGTTGCGCACCTTTGCCGAGGTCATGGATCGGATCAAAGCCGCTTATGTCGAGCCGGTAGACGACAAGACCCTGTTGGAAAACGCCATCAAGGGCATGCTCAGCAACCTTGATCCGCACTCCGCCTATCTGGGCCCGGAAGACTTCGCCGAACTGCAGGAAAGCACCAGCGGCGAATTCGGCGGCCTGGGCATCGAAGTCGGCGCCGAAGACGGCTTCATCAAGGTGGTATCGCCCATCGATGACACCCCGGCCTCCAAGGCTGGCATCCAGGCCGGCGACTTCATCGTCAAGATCAATGGCCAGCCGACTCGCGGCCAGAGCATGACCGAAGCCGTGGACAAGATGCGCGGCAAGATCGGCCAGAAAATCACCCTGACCCTGGTGCGCGATGGCGGTACGCCGTTCGACGTGACCCTGGCCCGCGCCATCATCCAAGTGAAGAGCGTGAAGAGCCAGCTGCTGGAGTCCGGCTACGGCTACATCCGCATCACCCAATTCCAGGTCAAGACCGGCGAAGAAGTCTCCAAGGCCCTGGCCAAGCTGCGCAAGGAAAACGGCAAGAAGCTCAACGGCATCATTCTCGACCTGCGCAACAACCCGGGCGGCGTGCTGCAAGCGGCGGTGGAAGTGGTCGACCACTTCATCACCAAAGGCCTGATCGTCTACACCAAGGGACGTATCGCCAACTCCGAACTGCGCTTCTCGGCCACCGGCAAGGACGAAAGCGAAGCCGTGCCAATGGTCGTGCTGATCAACGGCGGCAGCGCCTCGGCGTCGGAAATCGTCGCCGGTGCCCTGCAGGATCAGAAACGCGCCGTGCTGATGGGCACCACCAGTTTCGGCAAAGGCTCGGTCCAAACCGTGCTGCCGCTGAACAACGACCGCGCGCTGAAGATCACCACGGCGCTGTACTACACGCCGAACGGCCGCTCGATCCAGGCGCAGGGCATCGTGCCGGACATCGAGGTGCGCAAGGCCAAGATCACCAACGAGCAGGACGGCGAGTACTTCAAGGAAGCCGACCTGCAAGGCCACCTGGGCAATGGCAACGGCGGCGCCGACAAACCAACCGGTTCCAGCGGCAAGGCCAAGCCAATGCCGCAGGACGATGATTACCAACTGGCCCAGGCCCTGAGCCTGCTCAAAGGGCTGAGCATTACGTCCGGCCGTTGAGGATGACGTTGCGCTTCATCCTCGTGCTGTTGTGCTGTCTGGCGGGTACTGCTCACGCGGAGCCCGCCAGGCAGAAGCCTCACAAAGCCTATCTGAGCCTGATCATCGATGACCTGGGGCAAAATTTGCCCCGGGATCGTCGTGTGCTGGCGCTGCCCGGCCCGGTGACCACGGCGATCATGCCCGACACGCCCCACGCCGGCGAATTCGCTCGCGAGGCCCATCGCGCCGGCAAAATCGTCATCCTGCACATGCCCATGGACCCGGCCACCGGTCCGTTCGCCTGGCACCCTGACCTGCCCATCGAAGAACTTGAGAAACGCCTCGACGCCGCGTTCAAAGCCGTGCCCTTCACCGCCGGAATCAACAACCACATGGGCAGTCGCATGACCGCTCAGCAACCAGCGATGGCGTGGTTGATGGCGAACTTGCAGGGGAGACACAAATTCTTCGTCGATAGCCGCACCAGCGCGCAAACCGTGGCGGCTGCCGAAGCGCAGAAGATCGGCCTGGCGAGTGTTTCTCGGGATGTGTTCCTGGACGATGAGCGCACCGAGGCGGCGATCCTCACGCAGCTTCAGACGGCGATCAGCCTGGCGCAAAAACAGGGTTCGGCGGTGATGATCGGGCATCCGTATCCGCAGACGCTGGCGGTCCTGGAGCGCGAGCTGCCCAAGCTCAAGGCTCAGGGCATCAACTGGATCGATATCAAGCAGATGATCAGTGTACGCAGCAATCGGGCGACAGCTGCTCATGGAAAGGACGGGGTGTATCGCTAGTAAGCGGCAGCACGCCCCCCCCACAGGGGAATGCAAAGAACTCCGCAGAGCAGCTTTAGAGATACCGCGCCATGATCTCTTCGACCTTGCCTTCCTTGCGCAATTGATCCAGCGCCGCCTGAAGCCTGGCCACCATCTCGTCCGGCACGTCCTTGTTCAACGCCAGGTACAACTCGGCACTGTTGAACCGCAATACGGTCTTGAGCCCGTTTACGCCTTCCTGACGCGCCAGGTAGCGCCCGGCCGGATCTCCCGTCGCCCACAGATCGATCTGGCCGTTGACCAGCTTGCTGGCGTTATCCTGATCGCGCAGCACCACGATGGGATTGAGCCCCTGCTTGGCCAGTGTCTCGGCGATCGCGTCGCCTTTGTAGGCGCCAATCTTGTATTGACGGGCGTCGTCCAGGGTTTCGAGGGTGATTTTGCTGTCAGCTTTGGCCAACATGATCCAGTCGTCCGGACCGATAGGGCCAACCCATTTGAAGAGCTTTTCGCGGTCGGGCAGCCGTGCCATGACGAACACGCCGTAGCCGGGCTTTTCCAGGGTGAGTTTGTAGATTCGTTCCCATGGGAAACGCAGCGTCAGGCTGTAGGTAATCTCGGCGCGCTTGAAAATTTCGCGGACGATATCGGTGGCGATGCCATTGATGTTTTCGTCCTGCGCGAAGTTCTTGCCATTCTTCGCCATGTTGTACGGAGGGAAGTTTTCCGTCAGCAACACTATGTCGGTGGCGGGATTGTCTGCCGCCTGCACTCCACTGAGGAACAACAGGCAGGCGCTGGCGAGGACAAGCAGAAGGCGTTTAAACATTGTCTGGCTACCGAAATCCATGGCGTACCCAAGAGTGCCTTGAGCCCGCCATGATGTCCACTGGCCTGCATCGGTTTGTTTAGCGCATCACAATTCCGCGATGAGCCATATAAGCCTTGGCTTCCTGCACGGTGTATTCACCGAAGTGGAAGATACTCGCTGCCAAGACCGCGCTGGCGTGGCCTTCCAGGATACCGTCGGCCAGGTGTTGCAGGTTGCCGACGCCACCGGAGGCGATCACCGGAATGCCCAGTGCATCGCTGATGGCGCGGGTGACGCCCAGGTCGAAACCGTTTTTCATGCCGTCCTGGTCCATGCTGGTCAGCAGGATCTCGCCAGCACCCAGGCCTTCCATTTTCTTTGCCCACTCAACCGCGTCGAGGCCGGTCGGCTTGCGCCCGCCGTGGGTAAAGATTTCCCAGCGCGGGGTTTCGCCCGGGCCGGAAACCTTCTTCGCGTCGATCGCGACCACGATGCATTGCGAACCGAAATGCTGCGCCGCTTCGCCGACGAACTCCGGGTTGAACACTGCTGCAGTGTTGATCGAGACCTTGTCCGCACCGGCATTGAGCAGGTTGCGAATGTCTTGCACGGTGCGCACGCCACCGCCCACGGTCAGCGGGATGAACACCTGGCTGGCCATGCGCTCGACGGTATGCAACGTGGTGTCGCGACCATCGACGCTGGCGGTGATGTCGAGAAAGGTAATCTCGTCCGCGCCCTGCTCGTCGTAGCGACGGGCGATTTCTACCGGGTCACCGGCGTCGCGGATGTTTTCGAATTTCACACCCTTGACCACCCGGCCGTTGTCCACGTCCAGGCAAGGGATGATGCGTTTGGCCAGGGCCATGCTTAATCTCCGATTAAGAGTTGCAAGCTTCAAGCTTCAAGCTGCAAGAAAGAGCGGACCGCAGTCACGCTTCTAACTTGCAGCTTGTAGCTTACAGCTTGGAGCTGGTCGCGTAGCTATCGCAGAAAGCCTGGGCTTCTGCCACATCCAGCGTGCCCTCGTAGATCGCCCGGCCGGTGATGGCACCGATGATGCCTGGCGCCTTGGCGTCGAGCAGCGTCTTGATGTCGCCCAGGTTGTGGATGCCACCGGACGCGATCACCGGGATCCTGGTGGCAGCGGCCAGCGCGGCGGTGAACGGTACGTTGCAGCCCTGCATCATGCCGTCTTTGGCGATGTCGGTATAAACGATGGCAGACACGCCGTCGGCTTCAAACTGCTTGGCCAGGTCGATGACTTGAATGGTGCTGATTTCAGCCCAGCCGTCGGTGGCGACGAAACCATCCTTGGCATCCAGGCCGACGATCACCTTGCCGGGGAACGCGCGGCAGGCTTCGGCAACGAACGCTGGATCCTTCACGGCCTTGGTGCCGATGATCACGTAGCTCACGCCCGCTTTGACGTAGTGCTCGATGGTTTCCAGGGAACGGATACCGCCGCCGATCTGGATCGGCAGGTTCGGGTAGCGCTTGGCAATCGCGGTCACCACTTCACCGTTGACCGGCTGGCCTTCGAAGGCACCGTTCAGGTCGACCAGATGCAGACGACGGCAACCACCCTCGACCCACTTGGCAGCCATGCTCACCGGATCATCGGAGAACACTGTGGAATCTTCCATGCGGCCCTGGCGCAGACGAACACAGGCACCGTCTTTTAGATCGATAGCGGGAATAATGAGCATGCTTTTTCCTTCGTCAAAAGAGCTGCAAGCTGCAAGCTATAAGCTGCGAGCAAGCACGCGTACTAATTCTTGCAGCTTGAAGCTTGAAGCTTTCAACTGCTTTTTTCGAGCGCCCACAGGTCGCTTTCGATGCTTTCGAACCTCTCTTTGAGGTGCGTCTGCACATCGAAAATCGCCCTGTTGTAATAGTGCGGAGCAATTTCACGGGTAAACAGCTCAAGAATCTCAGCCGCCTCGAATGTGCCGAGGTCGAGTTCGAAGCGGTCTTCCATGAAGCGCTTGATCTTGCTGTTGGCCTCGTTCTCCTGCTCGGGGGTGAGCGTGAGGATCGGCGGCCTGGATTTCTTGACGGCCATTTACCAGCGACCGTCCCACGCAGCGAAGTTCTGCAGCAACTGCAGGCCATGGGTATGGCTCTTCTCCGGGTGGAACTGCACGGCGAAACGCGAGCCATCGGCCAGCGCCGCGGCGAAGTCGACACCGTAGTGACCGCCACCGACCACCTGCCGCGCATTGGCGGCGGCGATGTAGTAGCTGTGTACGAAGTAGAAGCGCGCCAGGTCCGGAATGTCGTGCCACAGCGGGTGACTCACCTTCTGCTTCACTTCGTTCCAGCCCATGTGCGGGACTTTCAGGTGCTCGCCGTCTTCGACGAGATCCTTGCCAAAGAACTTCACCTGGCCCGGGAACAGGCCGATGCAATCGACGCCGTCGTTCTCTTCACTGGTGTCGAGCAAGGCTTGCATGCCGACACAGATGCCGAGGAACGGACGGTCCTGGCTGACTTCACGCACCAGCGAGTCAAAGCCCAGGCGACGGATCTCTGCCATGCAATCGCGAATCGCGCCAACGCCGGGGAAAACCACCCGGTCGGCTTCGCGGATCACATTCGCATCGCTGGTGATCAGGACCTTGCCGGCACCGACGTGCTCGAGGGCCTTGGCCACCGAGTGCAGGTTGCCCATGCCGTAATCGATAACCGCAACTGTCTGCATTACAGGACGCCCTTGGTCGATGGCATTTGCCCGGCCATGCGGTCATCGAGCTCGACGGCCATGCGCAGGGCGCGGCCGAAAGCCTTGAACACGGTTTCGATCTGGTGGTGGGTGTTGTGGCCACGCAGGTTGTCGATGTGCAGGGTGACGTTGGCGTGGTTGACGAAGCCCTGGAAGAATTCCTGGAACAGGTCAACGTCGAAGCCGCCGACGGTAGCGCGGGTATAGGGAACATGCATCTGCAGGCCGGGACGGCCAGAGAAGTCGATCACCACGCGCGACAGCGCTTCATCGAGCGGCACGTAGGCGTGACCGTAGCGACGGATGCCTTTCTTGTCGCCGATGGCTTTGGTGAATGCCTGACCCAGGGTGATACCGACATCTTCCACGGTGTGGTGGTCATCGATATGCAGGTCGCCTTTACTGACGATATCCAGGTCGATCAGCCCGTGACGGGCGATCTGGTCGAGCATGTGCTCAAGAAAAGGGACACCGATCTCAAATCGGGCCTTTCCGGTGCCATCCAGGTTGATCGAGGCTTTGATCTGGGTTTCCAGAGTGTCGCGCTCGACAGACGCCTTACGTTCGGCCATCACCAGCTCCGCAAAATCATTGGGCGAAAAAGGCAACCATTATAGGGGCGCGGGCCGGAAACAGAAACACGGGAGGTGATATCGCTGACGGAGTGAATCCGGGGGTGTCGGCGATGTACATGTCCATACAAGCCATTCTAGAGCCACATAAAACCAATGTGGGAACGAGCCTGCTCGCTCCCACAAGGGCAATACGCTGACTTAGTGGAACAACACCGCCGTTTTTTGCAGGGTCACCCAAACACCCCACGCCAACGGAATACCCACTACCAGCCACGCCGCCACCGCCAGCGGCTTGGAGCCCGCATCAGCTTTCCATTCCAGCACGGTGCTGCTGTCAGCGCCCTTGTCGTGGCCCAGCGCCTGTTCGGCGGCCAGTTCGGCGTCGGTCATGAAGTACTTGTCGGCCACCGGGCGCACCAGCAGGTTGCACAGGAAGCCCAGCACCAGCAGGCCGGCGAGGATGTACAAGGTGATGTCGTAGGCAGCCGCGCGCTCAACGCCGATGCTCAGCTGATACTCGCGCAGGTAGTTCACCAACACCGGCCCCAACACACCCGCCGCCGCCCACGCGGTCAGCAGACGACCGTGAATCGCACCGACCATTTGCGTACCGAACAGGTCAGCCAGATAAGCCGGCACCGTTGCAAAGCCACCGCCGTACATCGACAGAATGATGCAGAACGCCGCCACGAACAGCGAGATGTTGCCCAAATGACCGAGGTTCGGGATCAGCGCATACAGGGCAAAGCCCAGGGCGAAGAACACGAAGTAGGTGTTTTTGCGCCCCAGATAGTCCGAGAACGAAGCCCAGAAGAAGCGGCCACCGATGTTGAACAGGCTCAGCAGACCGGTGAAGCCCGCAGCGATCGCGGCAATCGAAGCCAGTTGCGCAGCGTCCAGCTGACCAAACGTCAGCCCATTACCCAGCAACTTGCCGGCGAACACTTCCTGCAACAATGGCGAAGCCATGCCCAGGATGCCGATACCGGCGGACACGTTCAGGCACAGCACCAGCCACACCAGACGGAATTGCGGGGTCTTCCACGCCACATTCACGTGGACGTGGCGATGCGTGATCATCGCGTTCGAAGCTTTCTTCACCGGCGCGGTCCAGCCTTCAGGCTTCCAGCCAGTAGGCGGCACGCGGTAAGACAAGGCGCCACCGATCATGAACACGAAATAGATCGCGGCCATCACCAGGAAGCTCTGCCACACGCCGACGCTGGTGGGCGAGGCGAAATGCCCCATCAACGCCGCAGCCAATGGTGCACCGACCATCGCGCCACCGCCGAAGCCCATGATCGCCATGCCGGTGGCCATGCCACGCTTGTCCGGGAACCACTTGATCAGGGTCGACACCGGCGAGATATAACCCAGGCCCAGGCCGATACCACCAATCACACCGGAGCCGATCCACATCAGCCAGATCTGGTGCGTGTACACACCCAGCGCCGAAATCAGCAGACCACCGCACCAGCACAGTGCCGACACAACGCCAGCCTTGCGTGGCCCGGCATGTTCCAGCCAGCCCCCCCAGATCGCTGCCGAGCAACCCAGGAAGATGAAGAACAGGGTGTAGATCCAGCCGAGCATCGAGATCGGCCAGTCGCATTGCGAAGAAAAGACTTGAGCGATGAAGCTCATGTCCGGCGCGCACGCCACCGGAGCGGTAATGCCCAGCGCCTTGGACAGTGGCAGCCAGAACACCGAGAAACCGTAGGCCATGCCGATGCACAAGTGGATGGCCAGCGCGGCCGGTGGCACCAGCCAACGGTTGAAACCGGGCTTGGCGATGATGCGCTCCTTGGACAGGAACGCGGGCTGATCGGCTTTCAAGCCGTCCGCCGCTATGCTCGTGGTCATTGTGTATCCCCCAATTATTAGTATGGTGCGTCAGTCACTCCTCACCCTCAGCCTTGATTGCACGCAGGCACGACCGTTTTTTCAGGCTAAAGCTGCATTTTGCCGCGACAACTTGCCGCAGAAGGACCGACGAACGGACGAAGGTTACCATTTGCACGTGACAGTAAAACCAAACTGACATCATGTTTTGTACGTTATCCGATCTCTTCTCCTGTGGGCGCTGCCGAACGGCCCGAGCCGCCGGCATCTGCGACAGGGAGCAATCCGTTTACAACTGACAGGAAACGATATGCCGATCATTGTCGAGCCGCTGAACGAAGCCACCTACCAGGATCAGCAAGACCTGCAGAAAATTTACCGCGATGCCCCGGACTGGCTGTTCACACCGTTTGCCACAGATACACAGCTGATTGAAAGCTGCCTGCAGGAAGGTTCGCTGATTGCAGGGCGCTTCAATGACCGGCTCTTGGGCGCTGCCCGCCTGCAACGGCACCCCGGCGTTTGGTATTTGTCTCAATTGTGCGTACGAAAAATCACCCGTCGTCGTGGGGTAGCAGAACGCCTGGTGTGCGAAGCGCAGAAAATGGCTGCGCAATCGGGCGCCTCATTGCGTCTTCTGGCCCCCGCCGGACATCTGGAAGCCCAAGCACTGGCTGCCAAGTTGCACGTACCGCTGGATGCTCTGGCGGAATGATCGCTGACCGGTCGTCCGTTTTGGGGCGCTATACTCCTCGGCTAAATTACGAATTCGACTAATTAAAAGGACTCGCCCATGAAAGCGTTCGGCAAAATCCTGGGTCTGGTGCTTCTCGGGCTGTTGCTGATCATTGTGGCGCTGGGCTTTGCCCTGACCCACCTCTTCGATCCCAACGACTACAAAGACAAGATTCGCCAGATAGCCCGCGACAAGGCCCACATCGAGCTGACGCTCAATGGCGATATCGGCTGGAGCCTGTTCCCATGGCTGGGCCTGGAGTTGCACGATGCCGGTGTTGCGACCCTGGCCAAGCCCACCGAACCGTTTGCCGACTTGCAGATGCTCGGCCTGTCGGTCCGCGTGCTGCCGCTGCTGCGCCGTGAAGTGCAAATGAGCGATGTGCGCGTCGAAGGCCTGAATCTGCGCCTGACCCGCGATAAGGATGGCCACGGCAATTGGCAAGACATCGGCAAGGTCCCGGCGCCGACCACTGCTGGCGCGCCTGCCGCTACCGCCAATGAACCGGCACCCCAAACCACGGCCCAGGTTGAAAAACCGTCCCAGCCGATCCGCCTCGACATCGACAGCCTGACCATCAATAACGCCCGCGTTGAATACAACGACGAGCAGACCGGCAAGCAGTTCAGCGCCGAAAGCATTCAGCTCAGTACCGGCCCGGTGCATGACTCGACCAGCATCCCGGTCAAACTCACCGCTTTCCTGGGTACCAACCAGCCGGTTCTGCGGGTGCGTACCGAACTCAACGGCGAGCTGCGTTTCGAACGCGCATTGCAGCGCTACAAACTCGAAGACATGCGACTGTCCGGCGAAGTGGCCGGCGATCCGCTGCAAGGCAAGACCATGACCTTCGCCGCCCAGGGCCAGTTGTTACTGGACAAGGCGGCCAACGTCGCCGAGTGGACCGGCATCAAAATCTCCGCTAACCAACTGCGTGCGCTGGGTGAACTGAAGGTCAATGACCTCGACAAGACGCCGCAGGTCAGTGGTGGCCTCTCGATCGCCCAGTTTGATCTGGCGAAGTTCGTCGACAGCATCGGTCAGACCCTTCCGGCCATGGCCGAGGGCAGCCTGAGCAAGGTCGAACTGGTCAGTCGCCTGTCGGGCACGCCGAGCAGCCTTGTACTGGACGACATCAACCTCAAAGTCGACGACAGCACCTTCAGTGGCCGCATCGCCGTCGAGGACTTCGCCAAGCAATCGCTGCGGGCGGTGCTCAAGGCCGACACCTTCAATGTCGACCGTTACCTGCGGCCAAAATCGGCGGAGGCCAACAGCGCGACGCAAGTGCGTCAGGCCGAAGTCGCCAGCACCGAAGCGGATGCCCTGGCCGGCGCGGGCAGCACACCACTGCCACAGGCACCGACCAAGGGCGCGTGGAGCAACGAACGCCTGTTGCCGGTGGAGCGCCTGAGCAAACTTGATGTGGATGCCGATCTGACCTTCGGCCAGTTGACCCTGGACAAACTGCCGATCCAGAACGCCGCGCTCAAGGCCAACGGCCAGGGCGGACTGCTGACCCTGACAAACCTGCGTGGCGATCTGTACGGGGGCAATTTCGAAGCCACCGGCAACCTGGATGTACGCCAGCAGGTACCCGCGCTGAACCTGCAGACGAAAATCAACCGGGTCCCGGTGGAGAAAATCCTCGAAAGCCAGGGCAAGAATCCACCGGTCAAAGGTCTGGTCACACTCAACAGCAACCTGACCGGCAACGGCAACAGCCAGAAAGCGCTGATCGAAACCCTCAATGGCAACACCGGTTTCGTCATCAACAATGGCGTGCTGCTCAACGCCAACCTTGAACAACAACTGTGCAAGGGCATCGCCACGCTCAATCGCAAAAGCCTCAGCGGCGAGCCACGGGGCAAGGACACACCGTTCCAGGAGCTCAAGGGCAACCTGACCTTCCACAACGGCGTGGCCAGCAACCCGGACCTGAAAGTGCGCATCCCAGGCATGACCGTCAAAGGTGACGGTGATGTCGACCTGCGGGTGCTGGGCATGGATTACCGCGTGGGCATCATCGTCGAAGGCGATACCAGCGCCATGCCGGACCCCGCCTGCCAGGTAGGCGACAAGTTTGTCGGCATCGAGTGGCCACTGCGTTGCCGTGGTCCGCTGGAACTGGGCGCCAAGGCATGCCGTCTCGACAACGAGCGCATGGGGCAGGTCGCAAGCAAACTGGCAGGCGACAAGATCAGCGAAAAAATCGACGAGAAGCTGGGCGACAAAGTCAGCCCTGAACTCAAAGATGCACTCAAGGGGCTGTTCAAGCGATGAAAGCCGAGCAGTTTTCAACGGCGGTGCTGGACTGGTACGACCGCCACGGCCGTCACGACCTGCCCTGGCAGCAGGACATCAACCCGTATCGGGTGTGGGTTTCGGAAATCATGCTGCAGCAAACCCAGGTCAGCACCGTGCTCAATTACTTCGACCGCTTCATGGCCTCACTGCCGACGGTCGAAGCCCTGGCCGCTGCGCCGGAAGACGAAGTGCTGCACCTGTGGACAGGCCTGGGCTACTACACCCGTGCGCGCAATCTGCAGAAGACTGCGAAGATCGTCGTCGAACAGTACGGCGGCGAATTTCCGCGGGACGTGGAAAAACTCACCGACCTTCCGGGCATCGGCCTGTCGACAGCCGGGGCCATTGCCAGCATCAGCATGGGCCTGCGCGCGCCGATCCTCGACGGCAACGTCAAACGCGTGCTGGCGCGGTTTACGGCGCAAGAGGGTTATCCGGGCGAGCCCAAGGTCGCC
This sequence comes from Pseudomonas fluorescens group sp. PF-1, assembly GCF_054481335.1. Taxonomy (NCBI): domain Bacteria; kingdom Pseudomonadati; phylum Pseudomonadota; class Gammaproteobacteria; order Pseudomonadales; family Pseudomonadaceae; genus Pseudomonas; species Pseudomonas fluorescens group sp. PF-1. The sequence continues at coordinate 609,403 of NZ_JBTMNG010000002.1, read as the reverse complement.
AAACAGCTCTGGGCCAATGCTGAACGCTTTACGCCCCATGACCGGGTCAACGCCTACACCCAGGCGATGATGGATCTGGGTGCCACGCTCTGCACCCGCAGCAAGCCGAGTTGCCTGCTCTGCCCGCTGCAAAAGGGCTGTGAAGCACACATGCTCGGCCTGGAGACGCGCTACCCGATCCCCAAACCACGCAAGGCCGTGCCACAGAAGCGCACGCTGATGCCGCTGCTCGCCAATGGCGACGGCGCGATTCTGCTCTACCGTCGCCCTTCCACGGGCCTGTGGGGCGGTTTGTGGAGCCTGCCGGAACTCGATGACCTCGACGACCTGCAGCACCTGGCGTCGCAGCACTCTCTGGCGCTGGGCAACCAACAGGCCCTGCCGAACCTGGTGCACACCTTCAGCCATTTTCAGTTATCCATCGAACCCTGGCTGGTACAGGTCCAGGAGGACGGCCACCACGTGGCCGAGGCCGACTGGCTCTGGTATAACCTCGCCACCCCGCCGCGCCTGGGCCTTGCCGCCCCGGTCAAAACCTTGCTCGAACGCGCGGCCGCCGTATTGAACGCAGGAGAGTCGTCATGACCCGCACCATCATGTGCCGCAAGTACAAAGAAGAATTGCCAGCCCTGGAGCGCGCTCCATTCCCGGGCGCCAAGGGCCAGGACATTTTTGACCACGTTTCGGCCAAGGCCTGGGCCGACTGGCAAAAGCACCAGACCCTGCTGATCAACGAAAAACGCCTGAACATGATGAACGCCGAAGACCGCAAATATTTGCAGGGCGAGATGGACAAGTACTTCTCCGGCGAGGATTACGCCAAGGCTGAAGGCTACGTTCCGCCTGCAGAGTAACCCTGCAAAATCGGGGGGCGGATCGTAAGCGACGGAATTAATTTAAGAAATTTTAAAAAAGTCGTTGACGTAAATCCGAAAAACCCTTTTAATGCGCCCCGTTGCCCAGATAGCTCAGTCGGTAGAGCAGGGGATTGAAAATCCCCGTGTCGGCGGTTCGATTCCGTCTCTGGGCACCAAATACCGAAAACCCTGAATCGCAAGATTCAGGGTTTTTTTATGCCCGTGATTTGTCCAGCCCTGACGCCACCGAAAATTCCTACGCCGGCTACGCCCTTTTCCCTCGAACCGCATCCCCCTCCTCACACATCACCTTGGGATACGTCTCATTGAGCGCACCCCCCTTACAAAGTGAAACTTTTGCAGCAGCAAATCTGCCTGCACTCAACGTTTCAAAGTAAGGAAGCATTTCTTGAATACGCTTTTGAAGTTCCTCGCCCTGTCGACAATCATTGCGACAGCAAGCGGCTGCGTCAGCTACAACAACAGCCAACCTTCTTCGCCGATCGACAGCACCGTCAAAGCAGACCTGAAAGCAGACATCGCCGTCGGTGACGCCATCTCCGGCCAATCTTCGGTCAACGTCCTGTTCGGCGTCCTCAAGTTTGGTGGCGACTCCCAGTTTGCGGATGGCGTCAGCTACGGCGGTGAGAGCGGTGGCCTGAGCGGTCTGGGTCTGGATCCCGTCAGCGCCGTCAAATCGGCTGCGGCCTACAAAGCGGTCAAATCCTCCGGAGCCGACCTGATCGTCGCCCCTCGCTATGAAGTGAACGAAGAAAACTACTTCATCTTCAAAAAAGTTTCCGTCACGGTAAAAGGCAACAAAGGCAACATCCGCAGCATCCGCTAACACATCCCCCCCAGGTGTTTGTTCGGCAATCCATCCATTGCGCTTTGGCAAACCGAAAACCCTAGCGCAATGCATTCCGCAAGCAGCCAGTGAAAAACGGCTGTTTGCGGACTTGAGAACGGCCTGGATGATGGACTCATCAGAATCAATGACGAGCCGCAAATCAAAGAACCGATCTCCCGCGCCATCTCGCGCTTACTCCTCCGCACACTGGTGCCTTACCGGTGCCTCTACTGCGCCTTGGCCATCAAGCTGCTAAGCGTAGAAACCAATCCCTTGCGCATTGCGGTGATCCAATCGCTGGCTTGGTTATGAGTATTTCAATCAACCAGCGCTCCCAACCAATCACCGCCCACAGATACGAAAAACCCTGAATCACAAGATTCAGGGTTTCATTTTCCTCCCCGGTTTTTGGCCATTCGCTAACTTTTACTGTTCCAGTGAAAGACCATGTTGCGGGCCGCTCCGCTGCCGATATCCGCCGTGTCACGCCGTTCCTCGCCGTTACGCGAGGCGACGATGGTGTATTTGCCAGCGGGTAATTGCACATAAACCAGCGGGCCGGCGTCGCTCAAAGTCAGCACGGTTTGTCCGTGGTTTTTCTGTATGACCACGCTCACGTCAGGGATGTACTCGTTCAGGGGGCCAACGGAGAAGGTCATGTGCAGGTTGTAGCCTGTGGTCTGCTGGATGGCGTGCGCTTCATCCTCGCCGATGCCGCCAGACAGATAGGCAATTCCGTTTTCCTCTTGTCGCTGAATCTGCACGCCCGAACCGTCAACGGGCTCCAGGCTGGCGGCAGGCGATATGGCTGAAAACATGAATACGCCGACGGTGGCGATGGGCAACAGCAGTGAATGGAAGGTTTTCATGATGATGACTCCCGGGCTCTTCAGAACCCATTCGTTACCCTTCTTTTGATCTGCGCGCGAAGGCAGGAGTTTTAGATTGATTCAGTCTTGGGGCGAGCACGAAACGACCCCGGACTGCTAAGCGCCGCTGAGTCAGAACCGACGATAACCCCGATGGATTGTTCATCTGCGGCGTGAAGACTATCGTTGGCAACTATCCGCAAAGGACGGGCACCGATGAATTTGCAGGAAACCCCACCCCTCGCCGCCACTCAGATCGAGCTGCCGCTGGCGAGTGACGCACTCGGTGAGCCCTTCAAGGAGCCCGCCGCAGATGGCTTTTTACTCGGAGGTTTCACCTGGCGGCACGCTGCCAGGGACACTCAGCGCCCGGTCGTCATCATCAACGCCGCCACCTCGGTGCGCTGCCGTCACTACTCGCGATTCGCCGACTACCTGTTTGCCAATGACTTCGACGTGATCACCTATGACTACCGCGGCATCGGTGAATCGCGCCCCGCGTCGCTGAAAGGATTGAAGGCGTCATGGTCCGACTGGGGCGCCCTGGATTTCGAGGCGATGCTCAAGCGCGCACAGCGTGAGTTTCCCGATCAGCCGATCGATGTGGTCGGACACAGCTTTGGAGGCTGTGCAGCGGGCCTGGGAGCGTCGGGACGGCTTATCCGCCGCCTGGTGACCGTTGGCGCGCAATTCGCGTACTGGCGCGACTATGCGCCCGCTCATCGCTGGCGGATGCTGGGCAAGTGGCATGTGGTGATGCCGTTGATCACGATGATGTACGGTTACTTTCCCGGCAAGCGCCTCGGCTGGCTGGAAGACACGCCCGCCGGCGTGGTCCGCGACTGGTGTACGCCCACCGCTCGTTACGAAAGGCGCCCCAGCGGCCAGGATCTCCATATCAGAAATTTTGCCGCTGTCACCGCGAAAGCCCTGGCCATCAGCGTCAGCGACGACCCCTATGGCACGATCCCGGCCATCGAACGCCTGCTCGGCTACTTCACCCACGCCAGCAACACCCACCTGCGCATTGCGCCCCAAGACATCGGCGAAAAAGAAGTTGGGCATTTCGCCTTTTTTCGCAGCGCATACCAAGCCACACTATGGCCCATTGCATTGTCCTGGCTGCAAAACGGTGAGCTGGCCCCCGGCACACCCGGGCGGACGGTGCCCCGCAGCTGAATAAGCCGCCCTTTCAACGAATTACGGAACGACGCCCATGGCCTCCGCCAACAAGCAGCAAAAACGCGCCTCCCGCGCCAAGGCCAAGGCCAAGCAGAACCGCACGCAACGGGCCGCCGCGCCGGTTGAGCTGGACCCTAACGACGACCGCATCGACTTCGAGTCGGTGGACCTGACCGAACTGTTCAAGAAAATGATCGACGCGCAAAAGATCAGCCAGCAAGCCATGTGCACGGCCTTCCTCGAAGACCCGCTGCTGGAACTGGTCTACGAGCAGGAAGGCGAAGAAGGCGCGATGGATTTCATCCTCGCCGCGCTGATCGAGTATCGCCAATGGTCCGCCGACACCGATGAAGCCGGCGCCCTGGCGTGGATCGAGTCCCCGGCCTTCCAGGCTGATTACGTGGCGGCGTCCGACGCCATCGCGACCCAAACCCAACAGAAACCGAACTGAGTTCCCATGGCCTCCCTGAACAAGCAACAGAAACGCGCCAAACGTGCAAAAGCCAAAGCCAGGCAAATCAACATCCACGGCAGAAAACCCGCCGCGCTGGATGATGACCTGGGCGAAATCGGTGAGCCGATCCCGGAATACACCCTGGCGATGTTCAGCAAGATGCGTGACGCGGAAGCCATCGGTCGCAATGACATGCTGCTGACCCTGCTGACCGATCTCGCCGGGATCATCAACGACCATCCCGAACTGCTGGACATGGAAAACGCCGACAACGAAGCCATGGCCGCCACCCACCTGGCTGCCGACATGCTGATCGACTATCGCATGTGGGCCGACGGCATGGACCGCGATACCGCCCAGGCCTGGCTGACCGACCCGCAGTTCATCACCGACTTCGGCGATGCACTCGACAGCTATCGCCAGACGCTGGATGCCCAGGAAGCGAAAGGCGAGTAAAGATTTCGAGGCAAAAAAAAACGGCCGCTTGTCATCGCTGACAGCGGCCGTTTTTCATTTCAACAACGTTTGGCGTGAGTCAGGGACTCAGCGCGCAACCGCTCCAATCATCTTCTCGCTACGACGACGGCGAGCAACCAGCAGGCCGGCCGCAACCACCATGACGGCGAGCAGGCCGGTCGCGAGGATTTCCACACGATGGGCCTCCTGGAACAGCATGATGGTCAAGGCGCCGACGATGAACGCGATCACCGCGTAGGTCAGGCCCGGGAACAGCCACATGCTGAAGACGATTTTCTCGCCGCGAGCCATACGCTGTTTGCGCATGCGCAGTTGCGAGATCGCAATCACCAGGTACACCAGCAGTGCGATGGCACCGGAGCTGGCCAGCAGGAATTCGAACACTGCCGCCGGGGCCACGTAGTTGGCGAATGTCGCCAGGAACGCAGCACCTGTGGACAACATCACCGCCCAGTATGGCGTGCCGCTGTTGTTGGTGCGGGTGGACATGGCCGGCGCATCACCGCGCTTGCCCAGGGAGAACAACATGCGCGACGAGGTGTAGAGCGCCGAGTTCAGGCAGCTGGTCACCGCGACCAATACCACGATGTCGACGATCATTTTGGCATTCGGAATGCCCATGCGCTCAAGCACGGTCTGGTAGGAACCCAGGCTGGCCAGTAGCGGATCGTTCCACGGCACCAGGGCCACGACGATGAAGATCGATACGAGGTAGAACAAGCCGATCCGCCAGATCACCGAGTTGGTGGCCTTGGAGATTTGCTTGCCAGGGTTCTTCGATTCGGCGGCCGCGATGGTCACGATCTCGGTCCCCATGAAGGAGAACATGGTGGTCAGGATCGCGCCCAACACCGCGCCCATGCCGTTTGGCAGGAAGCCCTGAGTATCGAACAGGTGCGAAACGCCGCTGACCTGGCTGCCTGGCAGGAAGCCGAAGATCGCCAGCACGCCGAGCACAATGAAACCGATGATCGCCAGGACCTTGACCAGGGCAAACCAGAATTCGAACTCGCCATAGTTCTTCACGCTGAACAGGTTGGTCACTGTCAGCAACATCGTGATCACCAAGGCAAAGGCCCAGATAGCCACGTTAGGGAACCAGGCATGCAGGATGGTCGCGGCGGCGTTGGCCTCCAGCGGGATGACGAGCACCCAGAACCACCAGTACAACCAGCCGATGGTGAAACCGGCCCAATGACCGATCGCGCGATCGGCGTAGGTCGAGAAGGAGCCTGTGTCCGGCGAGGCGACTGCCATTTCGCCGAGCATGCGCATAACCAACACCACCAGCATACCGGCGGCGGCGTAGGCCAACAGGACGGCCGGGCCTGCGGCGGCGATTGCGTGACCCGAGCCGACGAACAGGCCGGCACCGATTACCCCGGCAATCGACAGCATGGTCACATGACGCGGTTTGAGCCCCTGTTCGAGGCCATTAGAGCTATGGGTACTGCTCATTGAAACTACCTTTGTAAGGAGAAGCGAATGCGTTCACCCCCTCGGCGCCTTCTGTGTAAAAAGAAACAAACGGAGGTGTTCCGGAATCTGCACGCAATAATTGCGCCAAAATGTTTCAAAGCCGCCTATTCCGGCGCTTTCCACCTGACCGGACGGTCATCGCAAGCCATTGATATTAATGGCACTTTGCCAGAACGTTACCCTGCGACTCACTTGAAGTGACAATCCCGCGCACCGGAAACACACACAAAAATAGCTCGACGCACGATAAAAGGGCAGATCGGCAACCTTTGGCCTGTTAGCGCTTCCAACCCCCCGCCAAAGCTGGCAACATCGCGCCTTTTTTTAGAACAGCAGCCTGGCTTTCTCTCCAGAAGCAGGGTTCAAACGACTGTTCGGTTGTTGATGGGGCGACAGTCTGCTGTGCCGATGCGACAACCTGCCCCATGCCACCCGTTTACTGCCCGTAGCGCTGTTGGCTGCCTTTGAAACGCTATGCTAGCTTGGCCGCCTCGCCAGGAAGGCCACCAACAGCAGGAGCGCAAAACACAATGAGGAACGCACATGGCTGAGGCCACGCCCGCGCTTGAAATCCGCAACCTGCACAAACGCTACGGCTCGCTGGAGGTGCTCAAAGGCATCTCGCTGACAGCCCGCGATGGCGATGTGATCTCGATCCTGGGTTCTTCCGGTTCCGGCAAGTCCACGTTCCTGCGCTGCATCAACCTGCTGGAAAACCCGCACCAGGGCCAGATCCTGGTAGCCGGCGAAGAACTCAAGCTCAAAGCCGCCAAGAATGGCGAACTGGTCGCTGCCGACGGCAAGCAGATCAACCGTCTGCGCAGTGAAATTGGTTTTGTATTTCAAAACTTTAATCTGTGGCCGCACATGAGCGTGCTCGACAACATCATCGAGGCCCCGCGCCGCGTGCTCGGCCAGAGTAAAGCCGAAGCCATCGAGGTCGCCGAAGCCTTGCTGGCCAAGGTCGGCATCGCCGACAAGCGCCACGCTTACCCGGCGCAACTGTCCGGCGGCCAGCAACAGCGTGCGGCCATCGCCCGCACCCTGGCCATGCAGCCCAAGGTCATCCTGTTCGACGAGCCCACCTCCGCCCTTGACCCGGAAATGGTCCAGGAAGTACTTAATGTCATCCGCGCACTGGCCGAAGAAGGCCGCACCATGCTGCTGGTCACCCATGAAATGGGCTTCGCCCGTCAGGTCTCCAGCGAAGTGGTGTTTCTCCACCAGGGCCTGGTCGAAGAGCAAGGATCGCCACAGCAGGTGTTTGAAAACCCGCTTTCGGCACGCTGCAAACAATTCATGTCCAGCAACCGCTAACGGAGCTACCCGCATGCAGAACTACAAAAAGATCTTCCTGGCTGCCGCCGTCACCCTGGCCTTCAGCGCCGGTGCCATGGCCGAAACCCTGAAGATGGGCATCGAAGCGGCCTACCCGCCGTTCAACAATAAAGATGCCAGTGGCAACGTTGTCGGCTTCGACAAGGAAATCGGCGACGCCCTGTGCGCCAAGATGAAAGTCGAATGCACCGTTGTGACGTCCGACTGGGACGGCATCATCCCGGCCCTGAACGCCAAGAAGTTCGACTTCCTGATCTCGTCGATGTCGATCACCGACGAGCGCAAGCAAGCGGTGGACTTCACCAACCCGTACTACTCCAACAAGCTGCAATTCATCGCGCCGAAAGATAAAGAGTTCAAGACCGACAAGGCTTCCCTGCAAGGCAAAGTGATCGGCGCACAACGTGCGACCCTCGCCGGCACCTGGATGGAAGACAACATGGAAGGCGTTGAAGTCAAACTCTACGACACTCAGGAAAACGCCTACCTCGACCTGACTTCCGGTCGCCTGGACGGCATCCTGGCGGACAAGTACGTCAACTACGAGTGGCTCAAAAGCGACGCCGGCCGCGCCTACGAATTCAAGGGCGACCCGGTGGAAGAAAGCGACAAGATCGGCATCGCCGTTCGCAAGAACGACCCGATCCGCGAAAAGCTGAACGCCGCGCTGAAAGAAATCGTTGCTGACGGTACCTACAAGAAAATCAACGACAAGTACTTCCCGTTCAGCATCTATTGATACTGACCTGCCGGACCGGTGCCGCCTGCTGGCAGCGCCGGTCCCCGGCCTTGCCTGCCGCGATTTGAAAAGAAATCCATGATTATCGACCTCTACGGATTCGGCCCGGCGCTCGCCGCCGGCGCGCTGATGACTGTGAAACTGGCGCTCTCGGCCTTGTGCCTGGGGCTGGTACTCGGTCTGCTCGGCGCCTTGGCCAAGACTTCACCGTACAAGCCGCTGCAATGGCTTGGCGGCACGTATTCGACCCTGGTTCGCGGCATCCCGGAATTGCTCTGGGTCCTGCTGATCTACTTCGGCACCGTCAACCTGATGCGCGCCCTGGGCGAGTTCTTCGGCAACCCCGATCTGGAACTCAACGCCTTCGCCGCCGGCGTCATCGCCCTGGGCCTGTGCTTCGGCGCCTACGCCACGGAAGTGTTTCGCGGTGCGATCCTCGCCATTCCCAAAGGCCATCGTGAAGCCGGTGTAGCCCTGGGTCTGTCGAAATGGCGCATCTTCACCAAATTGATCATGCCGCAGATGTGGCGCATCGCCCTGCCCGGCCTGGGCAACCTGTTCATGATCCTGATGAAGGACACCGCACTGGTGTCAGTGATCGGCCTGGAAGAAATCATGCGTCACGCGCAAATCGGCGTGACCGTGTCCAAGCAACCGTTCACCTTCTATATGGTCGCCGCATTCATGTACCTGAGCCTGACGATCCTGGCCATGACCGGCATGCACTTCCTGGAAAAACGCGCCGCTCGCGGCTTCGCGAGGAGCGCCCAATGAACTGGGAAATCATCATCAAGTGGCTGCCGAAGCTGGCCCAAGGCGCAACCCTGACCCTGGAACTGGTGGCCATCGCCGTGATCGCCGGCCTGCTGCTGGCGATTCCGCTGGGCATCGCTCGTTCATCGCGCCTGTGGTGGGTGCGGGCCTTTCCCTACGGCTACATCTTCTTTTTCCGTGGCACGCCGTTGCTGGTTCAACTGTTCCTCGTCTATTACGGCCTGGCGCAGTTCGATGTGATCCGCAACAGCTCGATGTGGCCCTACCTGCGCGATCCGTTCTGGTGCGCCACGGCTACCATGACCCTGCACACCGCGGCCTACATCGCCGAGATCCTGCGCGGCGCGATCCAGGCGATTCCGCCGGGCGAAATCGAAGCGGCGCGAGCCCTGGGCATGTCCAAGGCCAAGGCGCTGATCTTCATCATCCTGCCCCGTGCCGCGCGCATCGGCTTGCCGGCCTATAGCAACGAAGTGATCCTGATGCTCAAGGCCAGCGCCCTGGCCAGCACCGTGACCCTGCTGGAGCTGACCGGCATGGCCCGCACCATCATTGCCCGGACCTACCTGCCGGTGGAGATCTTCTTCGCCGCCGGCATGTTCTACCTGCTGATGGCTTACGTGCTGGTGCGTGGCTTCAAGCTGCTGGAGCGCTGGTTGCGCGTCGATGCCTGCCAAGGGCGTTGATTCCCGGGTGTTGACGGGCGAAGCCCTGCTCGCCCGCTTCTCCGCGCTGGATGCGTTTCTGACACAGCATCAGGCGCTATGGAAGCCTCGGCCGTTCACCCATCTGCAGCTTCCCTGGGAAACGGCCTACCCCGAATTGGCCACCTGGCTACGCGGCCGATCACTGGAAGACGCAGAAAACGCCCACAACCAACCCGCCCAGTTGAACGCGCCAGAGCCTTTTGCTTCATTGGCGGCGATGTCCCATGAATTGGCTGCAGTGGATGAGTTGCCGGCACATGCACTGGAGGCTGCGGGTCATCGACTGAACGTGGATGTACCGGGACGCAAGTGGCAACAGATCGAAGCCTTCGCCAGTCGATTGCAGTTTGCAAAGGCACCAAGGCACTGGCTGGACTGGTGCTCGGGCAAAGGGCACCTGGGCCGACGGTTGCTGCAAACCGGTCAACAACTGACCTGCCTCGAATACGACCCGGCGCTGGTAACCAGCGGCCAGGCACTGAGCCAACGCCATCAACTGCATGCGCTGCATGTCGAGCAGGATGTGCTCGCGGCGGATACCGCTACGTTACTGAGCGTTGACCACACACCGGTAGCCCTGCATGCCTGTGGTGATCTGCACGTGCAACTGATCCATCTGGCCAGCGCAGCGGGCTGCAAACAAATCGCCATCGCGCCTTGCTGCTATAACCGAATCAATCTTCCCCAGTACTCACCGATATCTTCGGCCGCCAGGCACTCCGATCTACAGCTCTCTATCGACGATCTCGCACTGCCAATGAGCGAAACCGTTACCGCGGGTGCGCGTGTCCGCCGTCAGCGCGACACCTCCATGGCCCGGCGACTGGCCTTCGACCTGCTGCAACGCCAGGTGCGTGGCGTGGATGAGTACCTGCCAACGCCTTCCCTGCCCAGCGCCTGGCTGGACAGCCCCTTCGCCGAGTACTGCCAGCATCTGGCCCGACTCAAAGACTTATCCACAGTCGACCAGCAAAATTGGGGGTTACTGGAAGCCAGCGGTTGGCAGCGCCTGGCGCAAGTGCGCAATCTGGAGCTATTGCGTGGCCTTTTCCGACGCCCACTGGAGCTTTGGCTGGTACTCGATCGAGCACTTTTCCTGCTCGATCAGGGCTACACCGTACGCCTCGGCACCTTCTGCGAAACCCCGCTGACGCCGCGTAATTTCCTGCTGTTGGCAGAACGCCCCTAAGGCTGTGCAGCCTGTGGATAACTCTGTTGATGAAAATATCGTGGATCCAACATTTACAGCTGTTTCAGGGGTGAAACGCTACTGTTCAGATTTCGTACACCCGGATAAAAAACCTGAAAAACAGTGATTTGCGGACCAGATGAGAACGAGTCCACAAATTCACGCACGATTGCGTGCGCCGACAACGACGTTGTGCATAAGCGTTAAATCAAAAGAACATAAACGACGCTGAAAACCTCAACTATCTTTGCCCAGCGTCAGAATTGTCTGGCGATCAGTCAGCAAGGAGCTGAGAAACCATGAGCACACTGAACAATGCGCAGGAAGCCGTCGACGCCGTTGCCAACCAAGCCATTGAAGCTGCATTGCAGCAAACCTTCGCGGTGGGCGGCGCCATCATCAACAACGCAACAGGGCAAGTGATTGCTGCGCTGCACAACAACGTATTAATGCCGTTTCCCGGCGGTGGCACGACTTACTTCCTGCCCCACGACCCTACTGCCCACGGCGAACGGCAACTGGTGGACTGGTATTACGAAAACGCCTCGCCACTGCAACTGCCCCCTCCCGAGCAACTGACCATCGTCACTACGCTGGACCCCTGCGCCATGTGCGCCGGCTCACTCCTGACCGCAGGATTCAATGTTGCCGTCAGTGCAATCGATGACTACGCGGGCATCAACTACAACAGCCAATTCACTTTTCCGTCGCTACCACCGCACATTCGCCAGCAAGCGCAGAACACCTGGGGCTACTACGCGATTGCAGCGCCGGTCAGCCGGGCCTATCAGGGGTCAACCAGCCCCGTGTTCGGTGGCCAGTCCATCGACTCGGCCGCGTACTTCCTCACCAGCTCGATCTTCTCCGCCAGCGTCAACACGGTGCGCGAAGCCAGCAACAACAGCGGTTTGCCGCCAGACCAGCTGAAAAATCCATCCACGCTCCCGGCCAACAGCAAAGTGCGCCAGGCACTCACTGCACTCAGTCCATTTGCGCTGACCGTGCAATCGGCGAACCCGCGCGACCCCGGCGCAGAACTTGCCCCTGCACTGGTCAAAACCGCGCAGCAAAGTCCGGTATTCAATTCGGTGGCACTCATCGACCCGTTCGGCAATTTGCTGGTGTGCCTGGGAGGCCTTGAGAATCAGTCACCGATTCGTACAGCGTTCATGGAAACGACCCGCAACTACGCGGTCATGCGCTGGACCCTGATGAATGACCCCGATCCGGCCGTTCGCGCACAGGCCGAGCAATACCTGACCCATCCGAAGTACGGCACCTTCGTCTTTCTGTATGCCCCCGACCCCACCACCCCGCAGGCAGTGATGACCTTCGGCGCATACGGCTCGACCATGGAAGGCCCCGTGCCGCAGAGCTATCCCTCCAACCTGCAATACGTGCTATTGCCAGGCAACACCACGGCTCAAGCGTTGTCGACACTGGCCCAGAACCTGCCGCCGTTCTACACCCAAAGCGTGCAAGTAGCGCCCGCGCAAGTGCTGAGCCAAGACCTGATCAACGCCGTCAAAAACAGCGTTTGACCCCTCCAGGCAATCCCGCCGCCCGGCTCTGCGGAAGACTCCGCAGGGCCGGACTGACACAAAAGCAAAAATAGTCTGAATTCAGGGGTTTACATAACCAATCCAATCGCTATAATCGTCGCCCTGACACGCCGGTATAGCTCAGATGGTAGAGCAACTGACTTGTAATCAGTAGGTCCCGGGTTCGATTCCTGGTGCCGGCACCATATAGAACAACGACTTAGGCTCACTTCGCGGTGGGCCTTTTTCGTTTTAGGCTTCCGCAAGAAGAAATTTTCCCCGTTCGTTCCCCGTTTCGCGTTCGCACCCTCGCTCACGACATCAAAAACCACAGCTTTGACTCAGCCCAAATACTGTGGAGCCATTACTGCTTTTTTGAAAAAAAGCTGCCAAGCAAAACACCTACTTTTACTGCTCACCGCCACTACTGGATTGTGAACTCGTAACCACAAGAAAGTGGCGATGCCTGGGGGGGTGTATAGCCGGGGCCGGAGACTCTCGGCGCCATCCCTGAACTGCTCCGGAAGTAGCGTCGACTCCAGGCGTTGAACATGGCACTCTGCCGGCCACAGCAGAACAACTGATTACTGGATAGTCCTTCGTTCAAGGATGGAGCTTCATGACTGAACCGCTTGTCGCGCGACGCTATACTATTGATTTCTTCCAGCTAGCTCATGTGGCTACCACGGAAGTACCAACCATTGAGGATGGCTTCAAAATCATCCTCGATGAGGAAATTGAGCCAATTTTGGTCTCAAACGGGTACACGAGGGACTTGTGGACGCTTCAAGTCAGAAGTAGGCCAAAGTCCTATGCTGGTCAATTTCGAAAATTCAGAACCAACGACCTCCCCGAAATTGGTACGGCTGGAGGTTCCGCGGCTCAATTAGCCCTTTCTGACAAAGAAGGGGTGGTCGAGAAGAACTTCTTCGTCTACTACAAAGAACACCAGATCTTGGGCTGGCACAGGAATGGGCACGCCAGCAGCGCAAAGCAGCTGGCCACGTTCCTTTCGAGCCTTTGGGGGACAAAGGTGACGATCGATCCCGTATTACAACCAGATGCCGTCAAGCGGTTGTTGCGCGGTGACATTGATCTAAAGAAAGTGGAGCTCACGATACCTCGTCCAACCAGCCGAGACCTTTATCCCGACGACGACTATGGGAAAGGGATTTTGGAGCTGCTCAATCGGTCGGGAGCAGATAGTTTGCATTTGACGCTTGGCATAGATACGCGCCGCAAAGACACCGAAGGCAAGCTAACCTCGCAATGGAAACGAGCCTTGAGTGAGTTCACGTCGATGGGTGCGACCACAGCGAGAGCTATCGTTTATGATGATGGAGTTGAGCATCCTATCGACCTGATCGCTGATCGTGTGGTCTCTTACCAGGACATTGAAACCAATGCTCTCTTTCCACCTAGCGGCACCATGTACGCGGCTATCGATAAAGCCAGGGAAGAGTGCAAAGGAGCCATAAATGAGTATTTTGGGGCAGTGGAAGCAGCTCTTACCTAGGGTTGTGATTTCTGCAGCAATCGCACTAACTTTTGTCTGTCGTTCGGACAGTCATAAAGTAGAGGATCTCCATAGTATTGCTGGGGTGATTGCTGGAGTCTCCGGCACCTTACTGGGGTTTCTGATCACATCGATGGCATTAATTACAGCAATTATGGATAGAACGCTGATCGCAAACATGCGGAAAACGGGGCACTACCAGCGATTAATTGGAGGCGCCTTCACCACCTGCGCCGTGCTACTCGGCGCAGTGGTGTCCTGCATCACAAGTCTTTTTTTCTCAAACCCAATACACGTTTGGGTTTTTGCGAGCGTGCTGTTCTTCCTGGCGCTAAGCGTGCTTTATGTGATTGAGTCGGGCCGTAGGTTCTCCAACATCATCAGCACCTTGAGCTAGCACCGTCGACGAGAACAGGGCTCCGCCAATCCTAAACTGTTGTTCCACATCGCACTATCCCGAATTGGGGTAGTGCCACGTGTATCTCGAGTTCTCCGGCGCTTTGCTCTGATTCCACCAAAGCATGATCAAAGTAGTACGCGCCTGAGCAGGCTTGCCTCTTACCTTGCGTACTCGATACAACGTGTTGATTCCTACACAGAATGTAGATTTCAACACTCAATGGAGGTAACGGTCAGCCTGGCGCAGCGAGCGGCCATGGTTACCATGGTTAATGGATACCAAGCTGGCCGGCCGGGCACTAGGTCGCGGCATTGAAACCTTAGCGCAGCCTCGATGCAGGTGTCGGCCGAGGCGATGGGAGGACTACACCGGTTTTCTTCGTGGATGACGTTTTGACCACTCAAGGGAAAACTGTCAGCTTGATCCCCCCTCCTGGGCGAAACAGAGGCAACTGGAGATGGATCAAGATCGCGTCCACAGAGATACCCTGTACTCCGAGGTTTGGATCACACCTATGGTCTCCCTCGCTCCAAAGTACGGAGTTTCCGCGGTGTTCCTGAAGCGGGTTTGTGCTCGCCTGAACGTACCTTGTCCACCACGAGGCTATTGGGCAAGGAAGCAATCTGGACAGCGACTAAAGACTCCACCTCTGCCCAAGTCCAGTCCTGGTGATCCTACCGAGTGGAGGAAGGGTGACCTATTGCCATCTAAAACGGGAACTGAACTGGCTGAAGCCGCTCCGAAAAAAACTGGTGCCAGGCGTGCGATGGTGATTGGCTCACTGGATTCATTCACGAGCGGCAGAGTCGCTGGCGACGGCTACCTCAAACCCGCGAAGCGTAACCTCCCCGACTTTGTAGTCACTGAGCCCGCGCTTCAGAGGGCAGCGTCAGTTCTGCTGAAGCTCGCGAACTGTTTCCGTGAAACGAACTTTCGAATCTCAATCGCATGCGCCGAAATCGGTTTCACACGTAAGGCGCTTGGAGATGAGGAAGGACGGCTGAAGCGATCGGTTTTTGAGACCCATATTTGGGCGCCAGCTCGGCCAACAGTCGTATTCATCGGTGAGGTAGCGATAGGGCTGACGGTCTACGAGGCTACGGTTGAAAAGGAGATGGTCTATCTCGATGGCCAGTATTTGCCCGTCAATGAGGCTAAAGCGCTCAAGCCTGGGCTATGGGACCGAAAGACGAAGACATTTTACCGGCGGAGTGCTCAGCGTGTTGCTTCCAAACGACTGTGCCTTAGGGCTTACAGCCCCTACGGACGGGTTGACTGGGCTCATACCTGGACCGAGGAAAAAGTTAGTCTCCTGAAACAACTCGACGACATCGTATTGGCATTGGTGGATAGGGCGAAAATTTTAGGTCCTCAGATTGCTGAGGCTGACCGGCAGGCGGCAGAAGAGCGAAAGAGGTGGGACGCTGAGCGCGCAATAGCAACAGCGCGCTACGAGCGTTCTCTGATTATCCAGGCCCGAGAAGACTCGCTGCGTAACCTCCTGAAGGTCATCGACAAGTGGAGCTCCGATAGGAAACTCCAGGATTTTTTCGACGACATCGCCACCCGCTCAGTTGGTATGGATGGCGATGCTCTAGCAGAGCTTTTAGCAAAGGTTCAGGAGGCAAAGAGTTTGCTCACCAGCTCTGACAGCGTTGAAGCACTGATGTCATGGGCACCGCCTCCACCGAAACCGCCCGAGTAAATAAGGCTACTGCCCGCCTGGGCTCCCATTCCAGTAGGTCAGGTGCTGGAAACTGCTACGCGAATAGCAATTTGATGGGCCTGACTACAGACACATTTCCCGGATGAGCTTCCGTGGGTCTGTGCCCTGCTTGAGTGCTCGTCGGGCGTCCTTGGTCAGTTGGTCGAGCGCCTGCTCCTCGAATGTAGCCGCCATGGCGCTGGCCTTTCTGATGATCAGCAGCGCCAGCTCGGCGGGGATCTTCACCTTTTCGGTTGGCAGGTAATCGCAGTCGATAATGGACATGGGGTAGCCCTCGCGTTCGGGTCATGCTCAACGTTCGTTGAACGGGCGTTCGATTATCTGATAACTACCGTGATCCCGGTAGTTTGGCGCGCACGACATGGCCGAGACTGCCAATATCAGTCGAGACTACCGGAACTGGTAATTTGGGGCCTATGGCCTCCCTAGCAAGACTGTGGCTTTTCCCAAGCCAGCCTGCGGGTTTTCCAAATACTGGCGCCAGCCACCATCGATAAATCATCCCTTGACGAGCACCCGACAATTTTTGACGAGCCTCGATCACTGCTACCCCGATAAATCCTCGCCAGCCCCCACAGATCAAGGTGTCCAGCCAAGCGACGGCGCATGGTCGTCTCGCGATCCGTCAAGCCCTGTCAAAAAATTCGTCAAGGCTGGTCAAGGTTTTAGCCATTCTGGACGGGGTGCGGCACACGGATGCGGGGCGATCCTCCGCGCATCAGTTGTGGTATTTCTTTCCGGGTGGTCGGGCTATTCGGCAGGGGCACAATCCGTCTAGAGCCTGTCTAGAATTTGTCTGGGGTCTGTCGGGGTGTGAGACGACTATGGCGGCTTGTTTGACTGCCCTCGCGTGGAATAAGCCTCAGACGCACACCCTGCGTGGGTTTCGTCTCATGCCTGTCTCACATCCCGTCAAAGTATGGTCAAAGTAGAATGCGCTCGACACCGTGTTGATACCTACACAGAGTGTCGTTTTCTACACGCTGGAACCTGATAAAACCTGACATTGGAGCGGCTGGCGCTGATCATCCATGGGGTGTTTCCGCAATGGGGGCATTCGACCTCGATCAGCCTCATTCATGGGGTTCGGTTTTCGCAGAGCCGGTTTCATTCATGGGGTTGTTTTGCAAATCAGCTTTCGGCCAGTGAAAAGCACTGCGATACCGTGGAAACCACAGTGGAAACCAGTGGCTGGCAACCATAGCTTTTGATAACAGGCAGCCTGCCCAGGTTCGCGCCTTGGTGGTTGCGAACCAGAAGTGCGAACTTATCGTGCGAACTAGGGTGCGAACTTGTTGCAGGTACGCGGTGGCGAGTGCGTACCGATGGTGCGTACCAGCCTGCGTACTAATCCCGGACCGCCTTATTGCTGAGACAGTTTCGCGCACTACAGGTGCGTGACGATCGTGCGTGACGACTGCGCGAAAACACGCCGATAGGCACCTGACGTGGCTCATTCATGGGGTTGATTTCACAAATGGGGTTTTGATGGTTTTATAACCATCGAAAAGTGGTCACTGATGCTGGTCATTCGCCTGGTCACCATCATGGGTATCCACGTCGGATCTGCCCATGCGCAAGGCCGTCAGGTGGGGGCGGCGTGCTTGGTGGTCTAGCTATTCGTGCTTTTCACCGCTGGAAAACGCTTTCTGAACATCGTTGAGCGCTGGCCACGGCTGGATGCCTAGCTTCGCCTTCAAGCAGCCTGGAGCATGGATAAAAACGTGTTCCTGGTCGGTTTCTAACTGCTCGGCAAGGCATGTTTTACAACTGATGGTTGCCTGGGTGATCCTCCAGTTTACGTGCCATTCCGTCAGTTTCTCCATCGGTGTCATGGCTTAGCTCTCCCAGTGATTTAGTGGTTCTGCAGATCCTTTGGGTTCCACGCGGTTGTCGAGGACCGATCTCAATCAGTCACTCGCTATTGTTCGACTGTACGCCCTTTAAAACCCCAAGGCGTACCTACCTTTTCAGCGCCAGCGACTTGTCAAAACTTGACATTTTTTCAGGGCGAAACCTGTCATCGAGCACGCACCAGAACCTAACAAAACCTAACGTTTTGATCGGATGCGTCGACCTGGCTGGATGTTGACAAATGTTGACATCAGATCGGCCCATCACGGCCTGGCGGGGCGTTATTGGCCCATGACAAAGGTGTCAGCCTGTTAACAATTGTTAAGGTTGGAAGGCGCTGGGCGGCGCCATCTGTCGGTAAGCGTGAGCGTGTGAAGGCAGAGTGCT
Organism: Pseudomonas fluorescens group sp. PF-1; assembly: GCF_054481335.1. Classification (NCBI taxonomy): domain Bacteria; kingdom Pseudomonadati; phylum Pseudomonadota; class Gammaproteobacteria; order Pseudomonadales; family Pseudomonadaceae; genus Pseudomonas; species Pseudomonas fluorescens group sp. PF-1. The sequence continues at coordinate 591,064 of NZ_JBTMNG010000002.1, read as the reverse complement.
ATGCCGGTGCTAGTTTTGAAGCTATTGCAACCGATAGAGAGGCCTAGGAAATGGCGACTCGACTCCAAGAGACTAATCGCTTTGAGGCAGTGGGAAATTCCGGTCAGCGCTACATAATCGTTGAGTCAACGCAGCAGATCTCATTGGATGCAACGAAGGATGGCAGGACGCTTTGGGCGGACGAATCAAGATTTCTCAGAGCGGTGAATTTTGGCCCGGTCGGCCAACTCAGTGATTCAGAGTTCGTAGTTTTTCTCAGTGGCGAAAGGTTGAAACGGGTTTGATGCGAACTGGCAACCACTTAGAACTGGTTACCAGACGTGGTTACCGCCTTGCGACGCCGGTCAGCGAGATAGACGATATGGTCTCAGTTGGATCAGATCGTCTGTCTCCGCTCAGAACGCGGTGGGAGAGAGATCCATGCTCATGCTTGTGTCGATCGAGATTCGGTACTTTTTTGTATTGTCCGCACTCATCACTAACGATCGCTCTTTCAGCCCGCCACCACACATTGCTGTGGAGTTCACGCCAATGATCACCTCACCCACAGGGAGGTAGAATTTAGCGGTTTCCCCTTGGGCTATCTCTGCCGATTTTTTCCCATCGATATACACGATCGTGTTGCACGCAGAACCTACGAAGCCGCTATCACGGGTGACTATCAACGTACCGTATTGGCCGGATGGCTTACTCTGAAATGCTGCAAGCCTACTTTGCGGAACTGGGGTTGCCTGGTCGGATGGAATAGGTGTGGTCGAGCAGCCCACCAAAAGTAACGAAGTGATCGCCAGCAGTCCAAGTAAGCGCATAGTCCCATTATCCATTCACAACTCAAAGGAGCGTGGAAATTACCACGCCCCTGCGTGAGTTTTAAATCCTTGGCTTGCCTAAGGCGCCCTTACCCTCATTACCAGCGTGTTCATGCGGGGATCGCCTCCGACCAGGTGCCAACCGCAATGACGCTGGAGCCGACCAGCATCTCGCCATAAACCACGGGCACGGGGAGGCCCTGCTGCGTCGAGTTGAAGGCGCCGTTGAAGAGATAGCTGGGCTTGTTTTCCGAGGCGGCTTGATCCTGTTGATTGCCTGTTTTTGGCACGGGCGAAAGCATCTGGGCAACGCCGCCTGAGACCATGCCAATACCGATCCCGACCGCCCATGGCTGTTCAAAAATCGCACCAACAACAATTAGCGCGACGCCTGCGATTGTCTGAAACAGGCCGCCTCTCTTACTGCCCGCGATGATTGGAACGATGCGGATCTCGGTCGTTCCGCTCAGAGTTAATTCGTCCTTTCCGACATTCACACGGTTACGGAAGATGGCGAAGCGTATACCCGCTCTCGACATGCGCATGATCTCGTCCGCAAAGCCGTCAACGGTGTTCCTTAGCGCGCTGAACACCTCGTTGGTGGTGCCGCTTTCGAGCAGATAGTCTCTCTTGCGGAAAAACTTCATAGCCAGTGAGCCGGAGAGGCGGACGGATGTTTTGGGAGGGCGGACGATATCGCTCATTTCAGCACCTCCGACGCATCGACTCCAAGCTGGCGAGCAAGCGCGACTCGGGACAAGCTGGCTCGCTCCCTGATTGCCTTTTCGCGGAGTGGATCGGGGTTCCAGGCAGAGCAATGGCCTCCTTCGTAAGCTCTGGCTCCACGAAATGTTCCACGCAATAGATCGGCAGAAATACGAGCCTCGTCCTCTGTAAAGAACGGCCCGTCAATGGTCACCCTGACGCCGTTGCGAAGATGTTGCACATCCCAAACGGTATAGCCGCCAATAGTCGTTTCATCGACGGCAAAGTCTGTGGCCTTGCAGGCCTCGGCGAAGCGTTCCTGATGGGTGGGCGGCTGCTGGGCCGCATTGCTGTGTTGGTTCGTCATGTGTACCTCTGGTGCGCCGCTGGCGCTGGTCATGGGCTGATGCCCGGTGGTGTTGCTCAATGCCACGACACGTTTTTGTTATCTGCAAAACGTGTCGCGTAGGAGTCATTGGTGCGCCTCCATAGGTGTTCCGTCGTAGCTGGCGCGCAGGTCGGCGCCAACCAGGCAGTAACGGGCTGTTGGCGCATAGCAGGAACGGCAAACCATGATGTGGCTGAGGTATTGGTCGCGGGCCTGTCGCCACTCTGGCGTGGCTGTGGCCGCGTTGGTGTAGGTGCTAGCCGGTAACTGGGCGGGGCGCTCGACCAGCACCAAGCGTGGACGATCCGTGGTGCGATTCGCCCTGGTCGGTTTGTCGGCGCCAGCGATGGTCGGCGGGATTTGATCGAGCAGGCCGGAAAGGAGGCTCATTGCGCCACCTCGCCCGGATTACTCGTAATCCAATGTTCCTGTGATTCCAAAAACACCGGCAACAGCGGCAATACTGGCAACAGTCCCGTAAACCGTGGTCTCCAGGCGTGGCTGATGATGCCAAACCGTTGCCACCGGTTTTTTACTGGCAACAGTGATAACCAAATGAAAGGAGTGAGCCGACCTCTTATATTGAAACTGATGTGTGTGTTGCCAGTTGTTGCCACTTTTTTTATAGGGTGGCAACGGCTGCAAGCCACGTCCCACAAGGCTGTTGCCGGTGTTGCCACCGTTGCCAGTGATTCTAGGTTCCTGTGAACTCGGGCAAGCCGGATAAGCAGCGCTTTGATGGTGATCATGCGTTGGTCACCTCAGTGTCTAAGGCCTCTGGATCGAGCACATAAAGTCGAGCCTGCCCGCCACCGGGGAGACGGTAGTTTTTGGTTTTGCGTTCGTTGTTGCGGTCTGCCAGAGCATTCGCCCCCTCCAGCGCTTTGATGATGCGAGTCAGGCCGTACCCGTGGGCCGCCTCGATCAGTGCCGACTTGTTGAACAAGTACAGCCGTTTGCCCGCTGACAGCGCCCAGTAGCCAGCGCGGTTGAATACCTTGGTATCTACGTCTGGCGCATCCACGTCTGAAAAGCGGCTGCTACCGTGCTTGTCGATGAAGTCGAGGATGCCAGCCAGGATCTGGCGGTCTTCGGCATTGCCGCTGCCGACACGGCTCAGCCACTCGCCGTACAACAACTGGCAATCGGCAAGCGCGCTGCCTTGCACCCAGGGCAACAGGCCGAAGGCAATGGCCATTTCCCCAGCCAGGGCAATGACGGCGAAGCGATCCGCTACACGTCCGGCTTGGGCGTTGTCCTCGGTGAACTTGGCGCGGATACCGGCGAAGTCTTCCAGTAGGCCGGGTTGGTCATCACGGGCGAGCAGTTTTTCCACGAAGGCCGGCCCGATATGTCCATGGTTGGCGCCGACAGCAACGGTCAGCAGGCGGTGGAAGTCCGCTCCCGCCAGGCCATGCAATTCATCGAATGCGCGGTGAGTGCGAGTACCGGCGTTCACATCCACCATGCGCAGCTCAGCGCCTGCATGGGCGGCATTGCCGGAAATGGCGGCGTGCTCGGAGAGTGAGCGCTCACCGCTGGAGAGCGTCAGCAGGCGCCAGCTCAATTTGGCGCGGCCTTCGCGTTCGCGGGTCATGGTGCCTTTGCCCTGACCGTTGGCGAGGGAATAGGCCATTTCCTGTACCCGCTTGGGGTCTGCGCGCTTGATCTCGTCCAGCGGGAGAATGGTGTCGTTACGGCTGGACGCCTCAATCTCAAGGCCGCCCTTGGTCATATCCCAGCTAGCGGCAAACACGCCCGGGTCGCCCCATACCGACGAACCGATGAGCTGTGCCAACGACTTGCCGCTCGAGCTGTCACCCACCAGGTGAACCCCGCCTCCCAATACGCCGACCAGACTCAGCAGCGGGCCAGCCAGCGCGCAGCCAATCGCCAATGTCAGTACCGGGTTACCCTCGCACTTGGCCGCGACTTCGGTTTTCCAGCCCTCCAGGTCGCCGCGCAGGCTGAATAGGTTCTGACCTTTGCCGCTGGCCTGATAACGCACTTTGTCGCTGCCGATGGTGCGGCCTGGCAGGACAAAGGCGCCCGACTCATGCCAGCCCGGCCGGCAAGTGGTGGCGAACACCTCGGCGGGGTGCTGCTCCAACAAGTACTCCATGAACGCGCCACGTTTCTTGAGCGCAATGATTACGCCCATACCGAAGAGCTGGCGCCTGGCGTCCTCGCCACTGCCGCCGAACACCTCCATGGGGATAATCCATTCTTTGATGCCGCTCTCTGTCACCAGGCGCAGGAAACGCCCCTCGCTGCCGTCGTCGCTGTTGGTGGTGCGGGCGGCGACGGTCACAGGCGTGGCGATCCACTCATCCGTGATAGGGCGGTCTGCCTTGTCGTCGTCGCTGTCTTCGTCGGCGGCGGTGCGTTTGAAGCCGTGCCAGTACACGCCGGGGCGCAGCCTTCGGCCTTTCTCATTCGTCACCCAGTGATCGTAAACACCCCAGCACGGGCGTTCAGGCTCGACCATGGGCGCTTCTGGGCGCAGGTTGATTACGTTGTTCTCAGGCGTGCGCATGGTGGCGACTCCAGGCTGCTAGATCGTTGTAGTCGCTGAGCGTGTCCGGCGCGTCGACGGGCCACTCGGGAAACGTCACCAGCCCACCTACGGCTGCGGCGGCGGCATTGGCGGCGGCGCGGCCGGGATTGCCCTTGCCCTCGGCTGCGGTGAGGCGATCGTCATCGCCCGCGATGATGATTTCGGTGGTGTGGTATTCAGCCCGAAGCGCCAGCGCTACCGGTTTAAGGTTTCCGGCATTCATTGCGCAGGCGACGGTGTAGCCGCTTTCGTGAAGCGTTGCGCCCGTCGCCCAGCCTTCACAGATACAAAGCGGTTTCCCCGGCGTGATGCGCCCCAGCGGCGAGTAGGCGCCTTTGATCCGCCCCCCAAAAAGGAAACGCTTGCTGCCGTCCGGAGCGATCCGTTGCAGATTGACCAGCACGCCACCCGAGTACAGCGGCACCAACAATTCGTCACGGCGCTGGCGCAGGCTGTGGGAGCGAACACCTTTGGCAATTAGGTATGGGTGATCGGGATCGGCGCGACGCGCATCACGCCACCATCGTTGAGCAAGGTTCGCGGCCTTGAGCTGGCGCCGGTGCTGCTCGGCTTCGCGTTGGCGTCGGGTCTGCTCGACGCGCTGGCGCACTTGCTCGGCTTCGCGGGCGTCCACCGGTTCACGACTACACCAAGTGCTGGCACCACCGGATTTCCAGCTGCCGAACGCACCCGAGGCGATGTTGTCCAGGTACAAGACATACCATCCGGCTAGCGTGCCGGGCTTGTCGCCGGGGACGTGGAAGCGGTGAATGGCGCCATCGGGCACGGGTATCCAGTCGAGCGCCCCATAGACCGACTGGAGCGCGTCACGGAAAAGGATCGCCGGATCAGTCATGCGGCGCCCTCCGGTTCGTACCGCGACAGCACGCGACCGATCTGCTTAACGATCGCATCGGCCTGCTTGCGGCTGTGCTCGTTCGTCGCGCTGTCACGCAGTTTCACCAGATCGCTGAACGCGCCGATCAGCAGCCCGCGCCCGAAGTCGTCCATGTGTGGCGGCACGTCGTCGCGCACAATGCTGGTGAATGGGTCGAACTGGATAACGTCACCCATGGTTCACCCCCAGCCGATCAGCGCCAGCGAAGGCACGACAGACGCGTCCATTGTTCTCTGCATGCGAATGCGTGATGTCATCGATTGAATCGACCAAGGAGGCCGTCACCACGGCATTAGCACTGCGCATCACGATGCGACCAGTTTCGGCATCAGCCTCAGTCAGGAACGGCCCCAGCAGCGCCTTGGGCACCTTTGGATGGGTCACGAACCAGAGTTCTGTGGCTTTCTTCAGGGTGAGCGAACCCACCAGCGCATCGCAGCGCTGTTGAAAATCAGTCATGGTTAAGCCTCCTCGGAGTCTTTAGGTTCGAACCGCTGGGTGCCGTTACGCATTGCTCGCAAGCCAATTACTGCGGCGCGTGCCACACGATCGATAAAGCCGCTTTCAAGACAGGTGGAGCTCCCGCCCATATCCATAATTGCGGCCTGGATGGCCAAAAACGCTTCGGTTTCATCGTGAGCGGCCAGTTCGGCAACTTCGCCATCGAAGCAAGCGATGCCCTTTTGCCAGTCCGCCGGCACCCCTTTGTTGTACCGAGGCCAGTTAATGAGTCGGCCTTCGTCATCGCGCTTTGTGAAGCTCAGGTCGTCACGGCAAAGGATGGGGCGCTTGATTGCTGCGTTCATAGTTCACCCCCTTGCTCAGCGATAACGCCATCCAGCAACTCGGCCCAGGCCATAGCGGTGTGCTGCGCCATTACGGCGGCGACGCGGGCAAGGATGATTGGCGTGGTGGGCGAGGCGATGACGGCAAGCGCTAGGCTCAGTAATACAAGGATGCCTTGCACGTCGCGCAAGTCATCGAGAGTGCAATGGGCCGGTGCTGCGATGGGCTGGATAGGGAAGGTCATACTGCGTCCTCCACAGCATCCAGCGTTTTTTGCATCGACTCGACTTCGCTGTCGATGTAGTTCGCCCAGTCGTAACCGAGGAAGCCGCCGAGGTTGGCCAACTCCTCGATGTCGCTCGACTTGCCGTGCTTCAGATCCTTGATGATGGAGTTGAACAACACCCGCATATGGTTGATGCGTTCGTGTGTGGCGCGGAGGAGTTCGAGAGCATCGTTGGTGATGGTGGTGGCCTGGCTCATTTTTCACCTCCGACCGATTCCAGTGTGCGGACGATGGTCATGTGGTGACTCCAGCGACGCAGGCGAACAGCCAACGACGAGTCGGCATGCAAAGCGGCCAGGGCGCAGGCACGATGAAAAGCAGTGCGGGCTTTGGGCAGATTTAGAGTGAGGATATGTCGCGTGGTCATGATGGTTTGCCTTGGAGTGCGGTCTAAAACTCCGCTCCCATGACGCCAATCATGGTGAGCAGAACCGTGCAGGTTGGCGTGGCAGTCCAAGGGCTGCTGAGCACGAATGCTCCCCACACGGCCCGCCCATAAAGGCATTACCGTGTTGCGGACACAAAAAAACCGCGCAAGAGGCGGGGTATCCGCCTTGGAGTTCAGGACGCCAATCCCGTTCGCTGAATTTGCAGCGACGGGCAAACCATACCGCCGGGATTGCATCTGCGCAAGAAGAACAACTAACTGCTGTTCGCTGGACATGAGCATAGTCGTCATGCGGCATCACTCCGAAGATGCTTGGCGCGCAGGCTCTGGATGTAGCGCAGCAGCGAGGATTTTCGGGCTGCGAAGTCTTTGCCTTGGCCAATCAGCAGCACGTCGCGGATCTCGATCAGTGACACCAACACCAGTTCATGCGCGGTGAGTTGATCGCGGTTGCGGCCGGCGAATTGCCCAGTGATTACCTGGTTGATCAGCTTGGCTTCGTTGATGAAGTGGTGGCGCTGGGGAGTCTTGCCGTTCTCCTCGTAGGCGATTGCTAGGGCATCACACAGACCGCGGTAGCCGACGGCGGATTGTTGGCGAGCTTGCTGCCAAGTGCTTTGATCGCCGCGGAGTAGGGCATCGATCTGATCGTCACACCAGACGGCGAAGTCCACGGAAAGCCACCGGGCAAAGGCTACTGCCAGCTTGGGATGGAGCCAGGTGCCGCCGTTGCGGCCACGCTGGGTGCGGACTAATTGCGGGATTTTCCCGCATTTAACCAGGGCCTCCAGGTAGGCAACTGTTTCTGGAAGGCGCAGCCATTCGTGCGGGAGCTTGCCGAAGCGTGCGGCTGCTTCAGTGGCATTGATCCAGCCTTCAGCGTTGAAGCGCACGGCATGGCCTTCGTATTCGAACGGAATGATCTTAGCTGTCATGCCGCCACCTTCACGCCAGGCTTGGCGATCAGGGTGTACACGGCCACGCCGCGGTGGATACGACCCCATTCATCAGTCAGGGTGATGCGATTGGTAAGGATCTTGTAGCCGGCTGCCCTCAGATCGCAGATACGCGCACTAGGGCGACAGATGTTGAGTTCACGCATGATGGCGAACGTATCAATGGAACCTTGCTCCATACGACCGGCAAGCCGATTGTTCTGTGCGCTGTTGCTGGTATCGCCAATGTCTTTGCCGCGAGATGTTTCGTGGCTGGCGTCGTGGGCTTGGCAAATTTTTTTGTCCATTAATTAGCCCCCCCTTGCCGTGCAGCTTTATGACTTAGGGGTACACGAAGAGATACAGCCGTTTTTTTGAGGCAAGCCAAGCCCGTTCCCACATCAAGGCAGGTTTGATTAGTCATCATGGGTTAAGCCTCCTGGCAGGTCAGGAAGGCCTCAACAGACTCCGGTTCCCAGCGAACGGAGCGACCAAAGCGGATTGGCTTAGGGAAACCGGGAGTATTAGACCAGCGCCACCAGGTGGCGCGACTGACTTGGTACTTGGCGCAGAGCTGGGCGGCGGTAGCGCGCGCGCCAGGGATCGGCAGATTGGGTGCTTCGGTACTGCGGGTGGCCGATTGTGCCATTGCGGTATCTCCGAACATGGATTTACCGAGGTGGTCGAACCATAGGCCACCAGATCCAGCAAAAGGATCAAGGTAGCTGGCCGTCGGATAGGCACCACTGTATGGATAACAGGGGTTGTGCCGTATTCCTTCCGGTACTACAGTTCGCCGCGAAGCCGTTCCAAATGCTTCTCCCCTCGGGGTTGTGTGCTGGCCTAGCTGGTATGCAGAGGACGTTACTAGCGTCCTTCCCGACTGAGCCCCAGTGTTACTAGCGCTGGGGCTTTTCTTTGTCTGCGATTCCAACTGTCAGCGATCCTAACAGCAAAGTCCAACCAAGTGTTTCATTTGGTTCAGGCACGTTGCTGGCTGATGCAGGAGATTCTAATCGGCGCATAAAGAAAAAACCAAGCGGAATTTTTATAACTTCCGTTCGTTATTCCTATCCCCGGACATTTTCTGGGAGAAAGTTACTGTACCACTGCGCCCCACCAGCACTCATGAGAACCCATGAGCGCTCATGAGAAGGCAAACCCGCACCATCATACCGTTCGTCTGATAAACCGAAAGCCCCGTATTACGGTGGCCGCAGAGGAACTGAGCAGGCCCTCAACAGGGCTTAGCACGAATCATGCGCCACTCGCTTCAGAGAATTTTCAGACATAGTTTCGCTAATGTTAAACCGTGTCGCGACACGTTTTGCGAATTGCGAAAACGTGTCGCGGATTTGATTAGCGTGACGCGGGAGCGTGACGGATGGACTTCCACTCAAAGTGTAAATCCATCCACTTAAAGTGTTGTTAAACACCGTTAAGCACTGTTATTCACAGTTATTCTGTTTATTTACGCTTATTCGCTGTTATTTCAACTTATTCGTAGTTTTAGCGTGTTTTCAGCAGGGTTTGTGGAACGAAAAACGCTGCAAGCCGCGCATTCTGGGGATTCAGCGACGGACTGCCGGTGGTGCTCTATGTGCATCCACGCACGGCAGATTGGGACTTCTGGGACATTGAGTCGGTTTCTTTCTTTCTCAGATTCAGATCAGCGGCACGACACTCACGACATCGAATCGGAGTTTTTCTTTTTCCGGCGCGGCAGCGTGATCACCTTCCCAGCCTCCTTACCCTCCCCAAGCGCGTTACCCAGCGCCCGGTCGAATAGCTCGATAGCTCGACGTTTCTCTGGCAGCGCCGCTTCGGGATTATTTCGGTAATGCTTGGAGACAACGCCCGTCTGGCCGTGCGCTTGCAGCAGATCAGATAGACGATCATCAACACCATGTTTCTGCATTAATTGCGTGCATGTGCGGCGCAAGTCTCGCGGCGAAAAGGCCGGCACCTCCTGCCCTTCGAAAATAGCGTGCACGGAATCAAGCCAATCCGCGACGGCATGAGTTGGACTGGTGATAACAAATGGTTGCTTGCCGTGAGTAGTCCAGGGCCACAAATGATCGCCGTTGATCTTCTGTACCCGCCTCATAAGCTCAATGGCGCGCTCGGTCAGCGGGACCAGATGAGGACGGCTCATTGTTTGCCCACCTCTGCCCTTTCGATGGGCCAGCAGAACCGTACCGGCCTCAAGGTCGTAGTCTGCCCAGGTGGTTTCAATGATGTTCTTGATACGCTGGCCACCGGTTGCGATCACGAACTTGAACAGCAGCGCCATGACAGGACCAACGCCCTCAGTGCGTTGGATGGTTTCCCAGAACTGGCGGAGCTCGGCATCCGACAACGCGCGCTCGACCGGGGCGGATACCTTCTCGACTTTCACCATGGCTGCCGGGTTCACCTCCAGGCTATACACCTTCGAGTTAAAGCGACCAACCACACTCTCGACTGTTAGGCCGTGATTGAACGCCGCCACCAGGAAAGAGCGCATGCGATCAGCTTGAACCCTTGAGCCGCGCTCCCAGATCGGGTTAAGGATGGCGAGGATATGATCAGAACGGATGTCACGCGCTTTCATCTGCACGATCAGTGGGTGCGGTTCTTTCATGTTCGTCTTGAATAGCCGTTCTAGCTCCTTCACGACACCGGACGTAGCCTTTCCCTTGCGATCTTCGATGTAGTCAAGGAACAGATCCCCAAGGGTACCGCGTGATGCTTCAATCTCAGCCAGACGCTGGCGCTCGATACGCGCAACTTCTAGTGATTCGGCTGCGGCGATCTTCTCAGCTTCAGCCGTCGCTTTCTTTTCGACTTGGCACTCCAGGTACTTGACCAGTCCGCCAGTAGCAGCGGCGTCATTCGCCACTCGTAGCGCCTCTGCACGCATCTCATCGAGCGAGCGTTCATCAGTGCCGGCCTTCGGTTTTTTGGTAAGCGTCCCCAGCGATAAACGCTTGTCACTTTCCGGCGTCCGCTCCCGGTAGTAGGCCAGAATTGCCCCAGATGCTTTGCGCTCCAGCAGCAAAGTACCCTTGCCGCGAGAACCAACCGGCTCCGATTGCCGGGTCTTCACCGCATAGGCTTCCATCTCGGTCATTCGCACGCGCTTAGCCATTTCTTCCCCGTTTCTCCCGTTCGTTCCCCGTTTCTCATGCAAAGGTACGCTAACGATTGAAACATAGAAAGACAACAAATCGACCAAAGCTCAGCAAACACTGCCTTTAGCAAAAATAGGTGATACGCCATGACATGGGGTAAAACATCAAAGCAAGCCGCTTGTAATCAGTAGTTCCCGGGTTCGATTCCTGGTGCCGCACCATACAAAACAAAGCCCCTGCAGAAATGCAGGGGCTTTGTTGTTTCTGTCCCCCCCTCTCCTCCCAGCTTCCCCCCTCGCTTCTGCCCACAACCTCATTGGCTTTTCTGCATATCAGAGTGCCACCACGTAGCAAAACAGCAGTATCATTGCCACGGTGGTTCCCCTGCACTCCTTCTCGCGAGTACAGCGGCATACGGACATGGATGTGTCGGCCCTCAGGGCTTGCACTTATACGGATATTTTTCCCATGAGCTTCTGCCTCAACCCAGGCATCACGCATTTTCTTGCGGCTGCGCCCCATGCGCGCGGCTTTAGTGCTGTTCGTCTGCAATACCACGCAAGACCCCAGACAAGCGTAAAGCCACACCGACCCTGGATCAGGACGGTGAAGGCATTCCTTCACATCAAAAAATCCAACGGGCATGCCGCCCGGCCTTGACGTTCTGTTTTCGAACATTGCTGCGCAGGTACGAGAGATCGGGCCTTTGGAAAGCGTTTTTTCGAACAATCAAAAGACACCCAGGGGGTCTTGATCCCCTCGGGCCTGGAGCATTCGGTCATTGGCCGAAGGAAATCCGTCAGCTTGACGGACTATGGAATGGGGAGATGGCATTCGGATGTTTTTAAATCATGTTTTGAGACCGACAGCGCTCGCCATCGCGATTGCCGTTGGCCTTAGTGGTTGCGCCCACGTCGATCAGTACATGGGGCAGTCTTCCGGGACAAGCGCCTGCGTTGCCGGTGGCGCGGTGGGTGCGGTCCTGGGGGTTGCAGTCGTCGCGTTAACCAAAGGCGACGCCAATGCCTACAAGAAAGGTGCATTGATCGGCGCAGGCGCCGGGTGTGGCGTCGCGCTGCTGTACCGCGAGCGGGTGCAGAAGCTTCAGGCTGTCGCAAAAGAAGAAGGCCTGGTGATGCAGGTCAGCGAGCTGAATGCCAACGTCGCCCAGCCTGCGGCCACACCGAACGTGCAGTCCGTGGGTGTTGAAGCTCAACTGCAGTCATCCGAAATGTTCGCTGTTGGTTCTGCGGAGCTGACCACTGAAGGCAGGCGGAAACTGACGCGCCTGGCCGCAGCATTGGCCGACAAGCAACCAGCCCCCCAACAAACCCCTCAGACGCTCAAGAAGATTCTGGTCGTTGGCCACACCGATGCGACCGGTGCGGCTGAATTCAACCAGAAACTGTCCGAGCAACGCGCTCGTGCCGTGGGCCAGATCCTGGCGGATGCCGGTATCGCTCGCCAGGACATTTACTATCAGGGCGCCGGGGCGTCTCGACCTCTCGCCAGTAACGACACAGAGCAAGGTCGTACCGAGAACCGTCGCGTCGAATTCGTCGAGATCGACAACGAGAAATTGCTGGTTGAACGCGTCCGTAGCGAGCGCAGTAACGCCAAGTACCTGGCACATGGCACCGCGCCTGCGGCCAAGGCCAAACCGGCCGTGGCTAAATCGACCCCGGCCAAACCTGTCGTGACGGCGAGTCAACAGCCTGCGGTGCAAGTGCCACAACCGGTTGCCCAGGCGCCTGCCTCCACGACGGTTTCCCCTGCCAAATCAGCCATTGTTCCGCTGGGCGGTGACGGAGGTGTCGACTTCGGCGGTAATGCTGTCACCGACACTCGCTCGATCCTGGCCATGGGCATCACACCCAAAAGCTCGCCCTTCTCCTTGATTGGCACCGCCAATGCGACTGCACCCTTGAGTTCATGTGTTGCCGACCTTCCCCGTATCGAAGGCCAAGTCAAGAACCTGGCCGATGACAAGCCGCTGAACGAGTTCGCGACCAACGAATTCTTCCCCGGCCTGACTGGCAAGCCCTGGGCAACTGCGGTCAACGGTCACTCCGTCACCGTTGGCCCGATCGCGGTTTTGCGTGACGACGCCAAGGTCGCTCAAGCGCCGAAAATGCAGTTCATTACCGACTACGCAACCCCGCAAAAGCATCAGAGTCAGCCATACCTCTCCGTCGCTAATACCTATGAAGGGGAGAACAAGATTCTTTATCGGGTGTTTGCCGTCGACCAGTCCAAGTCCCCAGTGACTTGCATGGACATCGTTTTCGACAAGCGTGCTGGCAGCGCCATCGCTGGCGAAATCTATTACCCGAAACAGGGTGACGCTTACGTCGCTCAGTTCACACCGAAGCGCCGATAAGTCTAGAGGGACACGCAATGCTCGAAATTTTCCGTTCGTTTTTCACCGCGTACTGGTACGTGATCATTCCGGTGGTCTTTACCGTCCTGCTTTCAATCCCGGTGATTGTCTACTGGTCGTCATTCAAGTACTGGCTGATGAAAGTCCGTATTCGCCTGCCCGGACTTGGCCGCATCAGCCACTGGGTCAAACATCCCGGCGAAAAGGAAAAGCCAAGCGATACCAACACCAAGCCCATCGGTTTTCTTTCATCCGAGCTGGAGCTGTGCTCGTTCTACGATAAGTACTACCGGGAACATCAGCCCTCGGAAGCCAATTTCCGTCGCAGCCAGGACTACCTTGGCAAGATCCAGGAGGACGGCCGGCGGGAGAAAGGCCTTGGCCTGTGGACGCTGATCATCGTCCTGATGCTGATCGAGGCCACGGCCTTCGGTTTCGCGCTGGCGCCTTTTGCCCTGACACTGGCCACACCCAACACCGCACTGGCCGGCGCTTTCGCCATCGGCCTGGTGATCTCGATCATCGGTTTGTTCCTTTCCGAGTTTGCCGGCCGCGCGCTCTACAAGAACCGCGTCGTCGACAACATCATGTCTTATGAAAACCTGCGCCGCACAGGCGCGGGCGGCGACATGATCAGTACTCACATCATCACCATCGACAACACCAACGACGACGATAGCTGCGCGCCCTATCAACAAATGTTGAACCGCGTAAAAGTGGACAAAGATGGCGACATGCCAGCCAAGCGTTTCACCATGCTGATCGGTTATGGCGTATTCATCATTGGTCTGGCGGTGGCCGCGTTTTGGGTCCGTACCGAGACGCTCAACGCTCAAGAATCCGACTTGATCGCCAATCCGCCTGCAGTGATGCAGTCCGCAGATGACTTCCCGGCGGCAGACAACGTGCCGATTCCGGATGACATGAAAGCCCTGTCCGACAGTGCCACCCACAAATCGGCTCAAGATCAGATCGATTCGTTGCACCGTGCATCGCTGGTCACCTTTGCCGTACTGAGCGGTCTGTTTATCTTTATCCAGGCGAGCTCGACGTACCTGGCCTTCATCTTCGGTTTTGCCGGCACACACTCACGCAAGGCCTGGGAACGGACGCACAAATTCTCCAGCGCCGATGACTTCATGCGTTACCACGCCAACAAAGCCCGTGGGGTTGCCAACGATGCCCAAGCCTCGCTGGGCACGTTGCAAGGTTTGCAAATGAAGGTGTTCCGCGTCGGCGGCAAAGAACTGGAAGCGCTGCGTTCGGACCTGTTGAACCGCACGTTCGAGTCCTATATCGCCCAGGAAGACGAAAAGAACGCAGCCAAGGCGCGCAAGAATGTCACCGACAACCTCGGCAAAGAAAGCCGCAAGGTCATTGAAAACTACTTCAAGAAGGTCGTGGCAGATCTGTCCGCCGCGATTGAAGCCGGTGACAACGCAAGGATCAACGACCTGATCTCGGTGGCCGGCCCTCGTTTCGAGCAAATCGCCGACAATGATCCGACGCTGGCAGATTTCAAAAAGCAGTTTGCCGGACTGAGCATTTTTAACGCCAAACCCAACGCGGCACCAACGACCGCCGCCGTTGTTGCACCGGTCGAGCCCCCCGTGGCCGAAGTCGCCCAAGCCGTTGAAGCAGCCCCGACGCCGACACCGACTGCCGCACCTGCGCAGACAACCTTTGATCACAACGCCTTCGGCGACCTGACCGGCTACGAGGAAGACGACATCGACTACGTGGCCACCAAAAAAGGCGTGGACGCCGCCGTCATCCGCCGCGCCCGCAAACTCCAGCTACTCGACAAGTCGGAGGCTTAATGAAGTTCAAGAGCCTGATCCTGGCTCTGGCATTTGCCCCCGCTGCCCTCGTGGCAGCGGAGCGCAATGATGTCCCGAGCTGCTACGCCCAAGCGAAAATCGAGAACTTTCGCAGCGCACCTTCCGGCCGCCTGCTGACCGTCGTTGTCGATCAGACAACGCCATTGACGCCTGACTTGCAAAAAACCGCCTGGGGCCACATCAAGCGCTTCATCCAGCCCGGTGACAAGCTGCGGCTTTACTCGTTCAGCGCCTACCTGGAAGGTCACTACACCCGTCTGCAATTCGCCGGCGAGCTTGAAAAACCGATCGATCCGGCCGTACTCGGCGATGTACCGATGATGGCCAGCCGAAAGTTCGATGCCTGCCTGAAGGGTCAGTCTGCTGCGTTGTACCAACGTTTCGGAAAGGCTTTTTCCAACGCAATGGGCAAATCCAGCTCGGACATTCCGCGCAGCGAAATCCTGTTCAGCCTGAAGTCCATCGGCGATGACATCAAAAACGCCGAAGGCGTGAACGAGCGGGTCATCCTGCTGATGTCCGACATGCTCGAATACAGTGACTTCGGCAGCTTCTACACCAACAACGGCATCCGCGAGATAAACCCTGCCGTGGAATTGGCGAAGGTCGAAAAACAGCAATTGCTGGCAGATTTTTCCGGGGCCAGGGTCTACGTTCACGGCGCGGCATTCGTGCCTACGCAAATCAAGAACGGCTATCGCAGCGGCAAGATGATCCAGAATCTCGAAGGTTTCTGGCGCCGTTATTTCGAGAAATCGAACGCAGAACTCAAAGGCTTCGGCAACCCGGAATTGACGATCGCAGTCGAGTGACTATAGGGCCACCAGCGCAACTGCCTCAATGACAGGATAGGTTCCACGACAAAGCCCTCGCAGCAATACGAGGGCTTTGTTGTTTCTACCGCTTTAAAACCCGGGTCTTAGTGACCCGCGCTCTGACCACCGTCGACGTGCAGGATTTCGCCAGTGACAAACTTGGCGCCGTCCAGGTACACGACCGCGTTAGCAATGTCATCGATCTCGCCCATGTGCCCGACCGGGTGCAGAGCGCCCAGTGCGGCGTGGGTTTCTTCGCCGTGCATCGGGGTTTTGATGATGCCTGGCGATACCGCATTCACCCGGATACCGCGCTTGGCGTACTCGATGGCCAGGGATTTGGTTGCCGCGTTCAGGCCGCCTTTGGTCAGCGAGGCCAGTACCGATGGCACGCCGTCGATGGCGTGGTCCACCAGGCTGGTGGTGATGTTGACGACGTGGCCGCTGCCGTTTTTCTCCATCTCGGCGATGGCCAGCTGGGTGATGTAGAAGAAGCCGTTGAGGTTCACCGACAGCACGTTGGCGTAGTCTTCAGCGGTGTACGCGGTGAACGGCTTGGCGATGAAGATCCCGGCATTGTTGACCAGCGTATCGATACGGCCAAAACGTGCGATCGCTTCGCGGATAACACGCTGTGCGGTGGCGGGTTCGCCGATGTCGCCGGCCACGGTGAGGATGTCCGGATCGGTCGACGGCTTGATCGAACGCGAAGTGGCGACGATCCGGTAACCGATTTCACGGAAGGCCTTGACCATGCCGTCGCCGAGACCTTGGGATGCGCCAGTGATGACAACGACTTTTTTCGAATTGCTCATGATGAACCTCTACTGATAAATGATGATTTGAAAAAGTAAGTAATCAGGCTTCGGCGGAGGCCGATGCCATTTGTCTCAACATCTGCTCGTAGTACTCGACCGATTGCGAACCGGACACCAGATGACGGTCGTTCAACACCAGGGCCGGGACCGAATTGATGCCGCGCTGCTGGTAAAAAGCCTCAAGTTCACGCACCTCGGCGGCGTACGCGCCAGACGCCAACACCTCGCTCGCCTGTTCCTGGTCCAACCCGGCTTCTGCCGCCAACCGCGCCAGCGTCTGCTGATCACTCGGGTTCTGGCCTTCGCTGAAGTAAGCGCGAAGCAGGATCTTCTTCAGCACCACCTGACGCCCTTGCTCCAACGCCCAAAGCAGCAAGCGGTGAGCGTCGAAGGTGTTGTAGAAGTGGGTGCGCTTCTCCAGGTCGAACTTGAAGCCGATGGCATTGCCGCGTTCGATCTGCATCGCTTTGCCATTGGCGACGTCCTGGGCGGTACGACCGTATTTGCGCATCAGGTGCTCGACGGCTTTTTCGCCTTCGGCCGGCATGTTCGGGTTCAGTTCGAAAGGCTTGTAGGTCAGCTCGACCGAAACCTCACCCGCCACGTTCTCGATGGCCTGCTCCAGCGCCGTCGCCCCCAGAGCGCACCATGGGCACACCACGTCGGAGACGAAATCGATGGTCACCGACGGCGTCATGACTGCCCCTCTTGCGCCAGTTGCTGGCGGTACTGAGTGGTGGTGATCCCGGCGTAACCCCAGTTATCGGTGTCGACTTCTTCGATCACGATGTGGGTCAGGTCTGGACGCTTGTTGAGGACACGTTCCAGTGTTTCAGTGATTTGCGCGATCACCTGAGCTTTCTGCTCAGTGGTCACGCCATCGCGGGTGATGCGCACGCTTACGAAAGGCATTGAGGAATCTCCAGTGACCTTCCCGTCGGGATGATGGGAGAGGCGTTGGAGCTCAATGTATGGCGTTCGCTGGAGGGGATAAAGGTGGGGATGGGAACTTCATTAGTTACGCTGTGTAATTAGTAATTCGGTTCATAGACAGTGCTCTATGTGAAAAGGATTCCCGTCTGTTTTCCCCCGCTTCCAGGTTTCGCTCCGAAATCTCAAGGAAGGCCCCGCAGTAATGTGAGGCGTTCTTTTTCTGGAAGAGCCAAACGAAAAATCCCACTCAACAAAAGCACATTTCCCACACAAAAAACCGAGCTGCCCTGCATTAATCCCGTATTCACTCATCCACAGTCCCGCCCTTACTAAACCAGCACAAGGGATGTGTGATGTTCAGCCCTGCCGACCCAGCCTCTTTTATCCAGGACAAACAGGGATTCAATCAGGATCTGCAAGTCCTTGAGTCCACCGGCAAGGAAGCCACCCGCCGACCTTTGCGCCTTGATCTGAAACGCAGCACCCACTGCACGCAGGTCCAATCATGAAGCGCCTGGGAAGATTGTCCGCCGGCCCTTGCTGCGAGCCCGACAGACTGATCGTCCAGGTGATCGGCACGGACCATTCCAAAGACCAGCGCCTGGTGCTCTTCGACCGGTCCGGCGTTGAACCGCTGCCGGCCCTGACCGATGAGGTGGAGCGCGAAACGGAGCGTTTATTCAGCGTCCACTGCGAGCTGTTCGTGTGGAACTGGTACGCCCGGTACGAGCATCAGTTGTGGCTGGAAATTGCCACGACCCATGGGGCGCCCATTCGCCTGCCGTTGCTGGAGGACGTACGGATTACCCCGCGTCAACTGGACGCGCAGTGGAACCAGATCGTCCCCGTCGTGCCTTTCGTCGCGCTGCCCGGTACGCGCAGCCGTCACGACCTCGGCACGCCGGTCCTGTGCCGCAGCGGCTTTGTCTATGTGTTTTACCGCGGGCGCCTGTGGCGTGAACTGGAAGTGCGGCAGGACGGCGAGCGCACGACTTACCACGACATTGACGTGTCGATGTTTCGCGAAGGCCAGGATCTGTGCGACGACTACCGCCTGGCCAAGGGTGTCGCACTCAGCGACATCTGGCTGCCCGCCACCTGGAACCGGCAACCTGCCGAAACGGTGCAACTGTGCTTCAGCGAGATCCAGCTCAGTGCTGCCCGCGTCAAGCGCCTGGAGGAGGACCCGGAGTTACGCGCCCGGCGTTGCCAGAGCCCCGCGTTGCCGTGCGACAGTCAGACGTTCGAACGGCTTTTCGACCCGCAGCCCGATGGGCAGGCGATGCTCGAGGCCTTCGGGCGCTTCAATGCGTGGGATGCCCAGGCGTCCGACAGCGCGACGAAAGCCAGCGTCACCTGGCACAACCTGGCCGAACGCGCTTTTCCGCTCAGCCTGATCGCCCCGCAACGGGCACGCCAGAGCGGGTTCGAATATGGGCTGGAGCATCCGGGGCGTTACGTATGCGACCTGTCGGGGCAATTTGCCGCACAACGCAAATTCGAAGCCAGGCGCTGCCTGGCTCAGTGGGAGCAGGGCGCCACGCCTGATGTGCCTGCCACGTTCGAAAGCAGCGCCTGGGCCGACTGCCTCGCCACGCTGTTGCAGCGCTTGCAAGGAAAGACCCCGCCAGACGATGAAGCGGATCTGTGGCAACCCCAGCCCAGCGTCGTCGACGTGCTGGAGACCGCCCGCCAACGGCGCGTGTGCGGCGTGCTGCTGGAGGACCCGCGCTACCGTTTGCGGCACCTGCTGTCGCAGATCCGGCAGCAACAGCAATTGCTGGCGCTGTATGCCGAGCGCGCCAGCCTTTATCCCCACCACGCCAGCGCGGTGATGGTCCAGCAACTGATCGTGCCGGCGACCCTCGGCGGCCAGAAGAACCCGCTGCACGCCTGTTTCGACAAAGTGAAGGAGGCCGGGCGCCGCGACATCAACCGTTTCACCGCCAGCGCCGAGCGCGCCCTGATCTGGCAACAACTGAACATGGCGCAGGCGCTGCTTGCCGAGTGCCTGCAGCAACCGGTCACGCAGCAAACCCTGGCCGATCATTTGAGCCAGGACGGCTTTGACTATCTCGCCGCGCTGTTTGCCGTGAGCCAGACGTTCGCGGCCCTGGCCACGGTGCCCGCGCAACTCGATCCGCTGGCCAGCAACGGCGACGTCACCAACGCGCTGACCGGTGTGAGCCTCTACAGTCCACGGGCCAGCGTCGGCCAGACCCTGCTCAACGACATCGCCCACGACCCGGCGCACCCGCTGCACCCGATGCTCTGGCCGGCCGTCGATGAAGCGAAGCTGGCCGCGCCCTATGTGCCACCCGCCCAGACAACCCTCAACGAGGGCGATGGTCATTTACGCGCCGATGACCTCGCCGCATTCGAAAGTCACCCGGGGCCCTATTACCCGCAGGTCGACCACCTCGACGGCCACTTGCTCAAAGACCTGCTGGCCAGCGGCAGCCTGAACAGCACCCTCACCGGGCAATCGAAAGCGGCCGCCGGTAGCCTGATCGGCATCTACGAAAACCTCGCGGGCGCCCTGGAAACCGCCAGCAGCGCGGTGAACAAACGGCCCGGGCCACACACCGGCCAGGCCATGCCCGCCAGCACCTATCTGCACGGCCTCGGCGTGGGGCTGTTGCGCAGCCTGATGCCCAAGACCTTTGGCGACGCGCACTTCATCCAGCGGCGTGACGCCGACCCGCAGCATTACTACGTTTTTGGCCTGACCGATGTGCCGTCCGGCGATCAGCGGCCACACCGGGTGATGGGTCAGTACCTGGATGCCCAGGGCCGACCGCTGAAGGTGCGCGACGACGTACTCGACACCCCGTACGCCCTTCGCGAAACCCATCACACACTGCTGGCGATCCCGCTCAAGCATCCGACGGCGAACAATCTCAGCGTGCTGAATCAGCGGATCAACGCGGTTTACAAAGCCGATGTGGAGGCGCGGGCGACGGGTGATGCGTACGTGAAAAGTCCGTTGCAGCGGGGCGTGGATGAGCATGTCGAGTCGGCTAACAGCCGGGTTCATCGCGTGCTGGGCTCGTTGCCGTTTGCGGCGGGGGTTTTGATGTTGGAGGTTTGGAATGTGAGAGTGGAGTGGAAGGCGGCGGAGCAGGTGACGCGGGAAAAAGGGTCGTTACGTATCAGTTTGGGCTTTTCTGGCGCAGTTTTTGACTTGGCTATTGCGCTGGAAATGCTAGCGGTCAAGCTTTCCGGCACCCAGTCTGTTTTAGCGGCTGGCCGAAAGATTTTATTCAAAATTTCAGATGAGACTGCAAAAGCTTTGGGTTCTCTAGGCGAACGCTTAGTTAAGGAATTCACTGGACGGCTTATCGCACAGATTGCCACCGGCCTGGTGTTCACGGGAGTTAGTCTGATGGACGCCTGGCAGGCTAGGAAATGGGGCGATGATGCCAGTTGGGCATATTTGATGATGGCCATGGGTGGCGCTATCAGCACTCTTAGTAATCTGGTCATTAGTACCGTCACCTTTCTCGGTCTGGGCCCAGGTGGCTGGGCAGCGCTGATATTGATCGTGATCGGTGCCGGTTTGGCCTGGTGGCTGAGCAACAAGCCCATCGAAGAATGGCTGGTCAATGGCCCGTTCGGCACGCAAGTTCATTCAGATAATGCGCACCTGCTGGATCCGCAGCGTGGTTTTTATTACCTGATCAGTTTGTTTGCCGACATTCGCATCAACATAGCCCCCAACCCTCAATTCGTCCCCAATGCCAAACTCGACTTTCGCGCCAGGACACCTTTTCAAGTGATCTCGTCCAATACCTGCATTCGCATTGAAAGTAACTTGCCGGGCTTAATTGCAAACCTCGGCACCCTGAACATCAATGCCCACTGTCGACTTAATACCTTCGAACTCAAAGGTGGTCGCCTCAAAAGTGAAACGGTGCCGTTCACAAAACTGATCGATAGCCGCCTCGTTCCACCCAATGCCCAACGGCTGCTACCGCAGGGGCTGGAACTGTTTTTCAAAACCCCAGCGAGCTACGCGTTCGACGCGGTAACAGGTTCCTCCGGTATCGCCCATCAATGGCAAGTCCGGGCTCAGTGTGTACTGGAACAACACAACCAACGCTGGCATTTTCCTGCGCCACCACCGAAGGACGGGACGCCATTTGATGCCACTCATATAAAACCCAACTTCGGCAGCGAGGGTGAACTGTTCTGGGCTGATGAAGTGACAAATAAAATCACGAGCGCTAAAAAATGAACCAAGAATCGTATTATGCCACGACTGCTTATGGGGCGACCGAGGTGCCCCCGCAAGAACAATCCACTGAGCGACCATGGATCATGCGCTATGCCAAGGTTAGATTACCTTGGGGTAATACGGATGAAATAGTTCCTTCAGGCGATCTCGAAAAAAATTCGCCAAAAAAGCTTCGCTTGCATGAAAAATTCAAAAAGGAACGTGAAGAGAAAATAGCTGCAGGAATCCATATTCCGAGCCCATTCGAATATATCGATTTCCATATTAGGGACGATCATGAACGCCTTAGACACGCACTTCTTCCTGCAAGCTCCCACTTCTGGCTCTATATGGAAGGATTCGGAAAGTATATATTTTTCCTGTTTTTTATTGTCAGCATTCCGAGCCACTTCGTAATGACCTCGGCTACTACTGAACCATTTTGGGATCTAACAAAACGCTCAATATTCGAGTATTACTCCTGGTTTCTCGGCCTCCCGCTTCTCTGCTGGGCCATCGGTTCATTCGTCATCAAGCACTTCCCCAACCTCTGGATAAAACCCTCCCGAGGCCCCATCTGGGAACTCAATCGCCGTACCGGCCTGGTCACGGTATTCGACTACAAAAACAACGGTGAATACAAAAAGAACGGCACCATTGGTGAACTCACTGCGCCGTTCTACGAGTTTGATGCCTACATCGCCACGTCCCCGGACAGTCAAGGCATGCCGTTAAACGTGCTTTACCTCGCCCATCGCTACCGCAACATCATGATCAACTTTGGCGCGCTGCTGTGCCCCGGTCCCGACTTCCAACCGCCTTGCGCCCTGTGGGATTTCATCCAGAACTACATGGACGTCAGCCGCCCGTTGCCGGACCTGCCGCAATACGAGGAATACCGCCACCTGGACCCCACCACCGCCGAGTACGACCGCCTCACCGGCCGCAACCCGCGTTACTGGATCGACATGGATGATGCAACGTTCAAGCAAATCGTGAATGACATGCACCAACGCGTCGAGGATATCGATACGTTCGAGCGGCCGAACTTGATGGCCGGATACGTGACCTATGTCGATTGAGCGACAAAAAATGTGCGTGTGCTGGGGGAGGCCCCCAACCCTCAACTCATCCCCAACGCCAAACATGACTTCCGCGCCAGGACGCCTTTTACGCTGCCATTTTCCCGCGCCACCACCGAAGAACGTTACGCCGTTTGATGCCGCCTATATAAAACCCGATTTCGGCAGCGAGGGTGCACTGTTCTGGGCAGACGACGTAACAAACAGATTGCGGAATACTGATTCATGAGCAATACATCGTATTACGCCAAGACTGCTTATGGAGCGACGGAGGTTCCCCAACAAGAACGTTCTGCTGAGCGTCCATGGATCATGCGGTTTGCCAAGGTCAGACTGCCTTGGGGTAATGCCGATGAAGTAACACCCGTCAGTTTTGTGGAGGATTACTCGCCACGAGACCTTCGAAATCAAGAGCAACTGAAGAGAGAGCGTGAAGAGCAAATAGCCAAGGGCGTCTATGCTCCGAGCCCATTTGAGGATGTTGATTTTCACATGAGGGATAACCACGAAAGGTTTAGGTATGCACTCTTTCCTGCGAGCTCACATTTTTGGATATACATGCTAGGAGTAGGGCGTGTTTTGTTTTTAATATTTTTTACGCTTTCATTTTTTATATTGGCAGCCGAGCTTATAGATACACAAAAAAAATTGATCAATATCATTGCTGATTACAGCGTAACTCTTATTGTTTTACTCGGGCTTCCTTTAATGTGTTGGATGGCTGGGGCTGTGGTAATTAAATTTTTCCACAAGCTCTGGATAAAACCCTCCCGAGGCCCCATCTGGGAAATCAACCGCCGTACCGGCCT
Source organism: Pseudomonas fluorescens group sp. PF-1 (assembly GCF_054481335.1). Taxonomy (NCBI): domain Bacteria; kingdom Pseudomonadati; phylum Pseudomonadota; class Gammaproteobacteria; order Pseudomonadales; family Pseudomonadaceae; genus Pseudomonas; species Pseudomonas fluorescens group sp. PF-1. Next base: position 567,305 of record NZ_JBTMNG010000002.1, on the reverse strand, counting down.
GGTCACGGTCTTCGACTACAAAAACAACGGTGAATACAAAAAGAACGGCACCATCGGTGAACTCACCGCGCCGTTCTACGAGTTTGACGCCTACATCGCCACATCCCCGGACAGTCAGGGCATGCCGTTAAACGTGCTTTACCTCGCCCATCGCTACCGCAACATCATGATCAACTTCGGCGCGCTGCTGTGCCCCGGTCCCGACTTCCAACCGCCCTGCGCCCTGTGGGATTTCATCCAGAACTACATGAACGTCAGCCGCCCGTTGCCGGACCTGCCGCAATACGAGGAATACCGCCACCTCGACCCCACCACCGCCGAATACGACCGCCTCACCGGCCGCAATCCGCGTTACTGGATCGACATGGATGATGCGACGTTCAAGCAGATCGTCAGCGAAATGCATCAGCGCGTCGAGGATATCGATACGTTCGAGCGGCCGAACTTGATGGCGGGATACGTGACCTATGTCGACTGAGCGACAAAAAATGTGCGGTGTACTGGAGGGAGCGCACCTCACTCCGGCAACAACTGAACATGGCGCCCCCGCTGCACCTGCACTTTTTTGTGTCTGCGATATCGCGTAATGGTGGCTGTACGAGCCTCCACAAAAAAGCCCCGAACCAGTCGTAATGCTGTTCACTTAAGCATTTGAGTCCAAACCGGGCTTCATCGAAAATCCGATGCCAGACCTCTGGCATCGGATTTTTTATGTCTGTTCAACAGGACCTGCTCGACCTCGGCGACCTTTTCAACTTCTGCGACCTGAGCACTTTTACTCAAAACATTCCCCTTGAATGGGTAGCGTCTGCACTGGATTTGTCGAGTCAGGCGACCATTCGCCGGCGTCGTCTGCCCGCTGATCAAGTGCTTTGGTTGGTCTTGGGGATGGCGCTATTTCGAGATGAGCCCGTTCACGAAGTGGCCAGACGCCTGAATATCTGCGCCCAAGGTCTGGCTTCTGACCACTTGTTGGCCCGCAGCGGTGTGACCGAGGCGCGAAAGCGGCTCGGTGCCGATCCTGTTGAGTGGCTGTTTCGCAAGACCGGTACTCAATGGGGGGCAGAGCGCTACGACGATGATGCCTGGCACGACCTGCAGGTATTCGCGGTGGACGGTGCACTTTTACGCACCCCGGATACGCCCGAGCTTCGGGACCACTTCGGGTCGGGAAATACTCCGAGTGAGCGCCAGACACCATTTCCCATGCTGCGCCTGGTGGCGCTGATGAATGTGCGTTCGCATGTGATCCTGGATGCGCAATTGAGCCCTTACCGACGCAGTGAAATGCGCTTGGCCGACGAGTTTTTGCAGCAGATTCCCGACCACTCGGTGACGCTGTTCGACAAAGGGTTCTGGGGCGCCGAGCTGCTGTCGAGTCTGAGCAGCGCGGGTAGCAACCGTCACTGGTTGATCCCGGCAAAAAAAGGACTGGTCTGCGAAGAAGTGAGCCGCTACAGCCAGCATGATCGTTTGGTGCGCATGAAAGTCTCGCCGCAGGCCAGAAAGCGAAATCCGGCCCTTCCATCGCACTGGGAGGTACGTGAAGTCAGCTATGAAATTCAAGGCAAGGTGAAGACCGTCATGACGTCCTTGCCGGTTGACACCTACAACGCCAAAGCCGTGGCCAAGCTTTATCAGGAACGCTGGGAGATCGAGCTGGGCTTCAGAGACATCAAGAGTTCGATGCAACAGAACGCCATGACCTTGCGCAGCAAAAAAGTCGAGCTGATTTATCAGGAGGTGTGGGGACTTTTGCTGGCTTACAACGTAATTCGTCGGGAAGCCAGTCAGGCAGCGGTGGCGTTTGGCCGAGCGCCCTCGGACATCCGTTTCAAACCGGCTTGTCAGTACATCGCGGTGCAATTGATTGTGATGGCAGCGGCCAACCCGATTTCAGCCACAGGGAGACGCTTGGCAGAGTTAAGGGCAGGTATTGGAGGATTGTTTCTGGATCACCGTCCAAGGCCTTCGAGGCCAAGGACGGTGAAGATCTCAAAAACCCGATTTCCAGTAGACCGTAAGGCTGCTCCACTTAAGTGAACAGCATTACGAACCAGTCGGGGCTTCTCTTTGCGCTCAGCCTTGCATCAGGCTTCGATACCGCAATCGATCATCAGAAAATGTTGATCGGGTAATCCACGAACACGCGCACTTCGTTACCGCTGACGTTGTACTCGCTCGACTTCTGCGAAACGCGCAGGACAGAGCTGCGCAGTTTCACGCTCAGGTCTTTGGCCGGGCCGCTTTGGACGACGTACTTGAACTGGTTGAAGATTTCGCGCTCGGTGCCGTCTGTGCTGGTGGAGGTGGTGATGTTGTCACCACGCACGTAGGCGAAGTTGTAGCTCAGGCCAGGAACACCGAAGGCGCCGAAGTCCAGGCCGTAGCCCAGTTGCCAGCTGCGTTCGTCTTCGGCGTTGAAGTCGGACCAGTAGGAGTTGGACAGGTAGATGGTGTTGCCACCGTCACCGACGCGACCCTGATCCTTCTGGTAGCCGCCGTAGGCGTAGCCCAGGTTGCTGTCGCCGGTGCTGCGCTGGTAGCCAAGGATGAACGAGTGTGGGCCGGTGGCGTATGTCGCCGCCAGGCTCCAGATCTTGTTGTCGTCGCCGGTGAGGTTGTTGTCGCGTACGTAAGAATCGTCCAGCTTGGTGCGGTAGCCGTTGAAGTCCAGGGTCAGGGACTGATCCTTGTCGATCGGGAACAGGTAGTTGGCGTTCACGTATTGTTTCTTCAGTACGTCTTCGACGTCGGAAGCGTACAGCGCTGCCTTGAATTGCTCGGTGAACTGGTAGCTGCCGCCCAACACGTTGATCGACTTCAAGCCACCGCTGTCACGGCCTTCAGCGCTTTTGCGCGATTCGGCGGTGAAGCGACCGGCGTTCAGTTCCAGGCCTTTGATCTCCTTGGAGGTGATCAGGGTGCCGGTGTAGCTTTCCGGCAGCAGACGCACGTTGTCGTAGCTCAATACCGGCAGGGCCGGCATCTGGTCGCCGTAGGTCAGCGTGGTGCTGGAGAGACGGAATTTGACGGCGGCGCCGCCCTTGGACAGGTCGTTAGCCGGTTGGCCGCTGTCACCTTTTTTGAAAAAGTCGATGCCTTGGGCGCCGCTGCGGCTTTCACTGCGCTCCAGGTTGAGTGCGTACAGGCCGAACGCATCCACGCCCACGCCCACGGTGCCCTGGGTGAAGCCGGACGAGAACGTACCGATGGCCGCTTGGCCCCACTCGGATTTATCCGGGTTGCCGTCTTTGTAGTCACGGTTCATGTAGGCGTTGCGCAGCAGTACTTTGAGGCTGCTGTCCTCAACAAAACCCTTGGATTCGGCCTGGTCGTTAGCCATGGCCTGTGAAGTGCTCAAAATCCCCAGAGCGATCAGGCTGATTCGCTTGTTCAACATATTATTTTCCTTATTACGGGTAGGTACGCGCTGTGTCGAACGGCTGAAATGGCACTTTCGCGCTCTTTTTTCATTTCGCAAACAAAAAAGCCCGCCCACGATGAATCGCGGCGGGCCTTTTTATTATTTTGGATTATGGCAGTCAGCCACAGGCGTTGGGCCGAATCGTAGCTGCGGCCTCAAGGGTGTGTCAATTTGATGAATCGTCTGGAATTAGGCAAAAATCGTCTAAGAAATGACTTTACTTGGCAGAAAACATCAAATGGTACAGCCATCGATTCCACGGAAGGCACTTTTGCCGACAGTGCCTGACGCAAGCGAGGTGAATGCCCTGCGGCTCGCTTTCCAAGCGATGGGCCGAGGTCGATGAGGGTGCTTCGGACATAAAAAAACGCTGCCATACCGGCAGCGTTCTTCGTTGATCAATCCGTTGTTTTTCTACTTATCCTTCCATCACATCCCACAACGCATCCAGCTCAGCCTCGCTGAACAAGCCAGCGGGGTAACGCTCGATTATCATCCGGCGCGGATCACTGTCTGCGATCTGACGCGTCCCATTGGACTTGAACCAGTGCGCCAGGATCTGGAGCGATTCGCTGGTTACTGCCAGGGGATGCAACGCCCGCTCGCTCACCACATTCACTTCGGCGTTCATTTCTGCGCTCTCTCCTGGTTTGTGAGCGGCCTGACTTTATCCAAGGTTTATGACAGAACAACTAAGTTCTCCCCCTCCCTGCATTGCACCATCACAGATACAAGAGCTATGCCAATGTGTGCAGACAGCCGACAAGCGGATACAAAAAAGCCCGCAGTCCTGAAGGGCTGCGGGCTTGCCGTGAAGCTGGGCGCGAAAACGTTTGCCAGAACGAATTTGCAATCAACTCAAGCTGTTACAACTGCACTCACTCTTTGTGCGGCGCTGGCTGTTGTTGGGTAAGGCAGTGGATGTTACCGCCACCCAGTAACAGTTCGCGGCCTGGCACCATCACCACTTCGTGTTGCGGGAACAGGCTCTGCAAGATCTCTTTTGCCGGAGCATCCAGCGGGTCGTCGAAGCTCGGAGCGATGATGCCGCCGTTGACGATCAGGAAGTTCACATAGGAACCGGCCAGACGAACAGTCGGGTTACGCTCCTGGGTGCCGTCCACCGGATCGACACCCGCGCATTCTTCCTCGGTCGCATACAGCGGTCCCGGAATCGGCATTTTGTGCACTGTAAAGGGGCGTCCCTTGGCGTCGGTGCTACTTTGCAGCACGTTCATCGCAGCCTGGCAACGCGGGTAGTTCGGATCCTGCGGATCATCGGTCCAGGCCAACAGTACTTCGCCCGGACGCACGTAACAGCAGAAGTTATCCACATGACCGTCGGTTTCGTCGTTGAACAGACCGTCCGGCAGCCAGATGATTTTATCCACAGCCAGATGTGCGCTGAGCACCGCTTCGATCTCTGCACGGTTCAGGTGCGGATTTCGATTGCGGTTGAGCAGGCATTCCTCGGTGGTGATCAGCGTACCTTCGCCATCGACGTGGATCGAACCGCCTTCAAGCACAAAGCCTTCAGTGCGATAGCGCGGGCTGCGCTCGATCTCGAGGATTTTGCCACCCACCTGCGAGTCGCGGTTCCACGGCGAATACAGGCCACCGTCAAAGCCGCCCCACGCATTGAAATCCCAGTTCACGCCACGGACTTCGCCGCTGTTATTGATGACGAAAGTCGGCCCGGTATCCCGGACCCAGGCGTCGTCGCTGGACATCTCCACTACGCGGATATTCGGCGCGTCCAGACGGGCACGGGCGTTTTCATACTGGCCGGCGGAAACGGCCACGGTGACCGGTTCAAAACGGGCGATGGCCTTGGCCACCGCCACGTGCGCGGCTTGCGCCGGTTTGCCGCCCAGGCGCCAGTTGTCCGGGCGCTCGGGCCAGATCATCCAGGTCTGGGTTTGTGGTGCCCACTCGGCCGGCATGTAGAAGCCGTCTGCGCGAGGGGTGCTGTTCATAGTCGTCATGGCAGTCAGGACTCCAGGGATCCGTCGAGGGTTTTGATAGCACCATACAGGTTAGGGCGGCGGTCGCGGAAGGAGCCCCACGCGCTGCGTGTGTGTTCGAGTTTTTCGAGGTCGAAGGTGTGAACCAGAATGCCTTCTTCGGTTTCATTGAGTTCCTGCACCTTCTCGCCGAACTGGTTGGCGATGAACGACGAACCATAAAAGGTAATGTCGTAACCGTCCTGTTCTTCGTTGCCGATGCGGTTACTGGCGATCAGCGGCATCAGGTTTGCGCCGGCGTGCCCCTGTTGTACGCGTTGCCAGTGATCGCGGGACGAAATGGTCTTGTCGTGGGGCTCGCTGCCGATGGCGGTCGGGTAGAACAGAATTTCCGCGCCTTGCAACGCCATGCTGCGCGCAGCCTCGGGGAACCACTGGTCCCAGCAGATGCCCACGCCGATTTTCGCGTAACGGGTATTCCAGACCTTGAAGCCGGTATCGCCCGGGTTGAAGTAGTACTTCTCGTGGTAACCAGGACCGTCCGGGATGTGGCTTTTACGATAAATCCCGAGGTTGCTGCCGTCAGCGTCGATGATCGCGATGCTGTTGAAACGAGCGCGGCCGGCCAATTCGTAGAAGCTGATTGGCAGCACCACTTGCAGTTCCCTGGCGACTTTCTGGAAATGCTTGATGGCGACGTTGTCTTCGACCGTCGTGGCCAGCTGCAGGTAATCCGGGTTCGGCTTCTGGCAGAAGTACGGCGCCTCGAACAGCTCCTGGATCAGGATGATCTGCGCGCCTTTGGCGGCGGCTTCACGGACCAGCCGTTCAGCGACTTCGATATTGCCTTCAAGGTCCCAGGAACAGGCCATCTGAGTGGCGGCGACGGTAACGTTACGGCTCATGAATCATCTCCGGGCAAGTGCGTGACGGTCGGGCATGGTTTATCCACGCCCTGGCATTGGCGACTTTATAGCCGATAAAAATCGGCTTTAAAAGCGACAAATATGCCTTACGTCTAAAAATACACATTTAAACCCGATAACAATCGAACTTATGCCACCATTCCTGTGGAAACGAGCTTGCTCGCGATAGCGGTCTTTCAATCAAAACATCCGTGACTGACACGACCTCATCGCGAGCAGGCTCGCGCCTACAGGGGCGGTGTTTACAGGTCTTCCGAGAGCACCTTCGAGAGCATGTCCACAAAGAAATCCACGCTGCGGCGCGAAGTGACCATCGGCGGTTTGATTTTGAGGACGTTCAGGAAATCGCCCGTCGGTTGCATGAAGATGCCCAATTCGCGTAAGCGATCGCACAGCGCGGTGGTTTCCTCGGTCGCCGGTTCCAGGGTTTCGCGGTTGCGGATCAATTCCACGCCCAGGTAGAACCCGGAACCGTGCACCGCGCCCACCAGCGGATGAATATCGATCAGCGCTTCCAGGCGCTCCTTGAAATAGCCGCCAACGACCTGAGCGTTTTCCCAGAGTTTTTCCTCTTCCATCACATCCAGCACCGCCATGCCGACCTGGCAACTCACCGGGCTGCCGCCGGCGGACGAGAAGAAATACCCCTCGGCTTCCAGTGCTTCGGCGATTTCCCGGCGAGTGATCACCGCCCCCAGAGGCTGGCCGTTACCCATGCCTTTGGCCATGGTGATGATGTCCGGCACCACGCCCTGTTCTTCGAAACCCCAGAAGAAATGGCCCATGCGCCCGTAACCGACTTGCACTTCGTCGGCGATGCAAACGCCACCCCGGGCACGCACCATGGCATAGACCTGCTTCAGGTACCCCGGCGGCAGCGAGATGCCACCGGCATTGCCATAAACCGGCTCGCAGATGAAGCCGGCCAACTGGCGTTTTTGTTCGGCGATTTTCGCCAGATTGTGTTCGACGCTGCGCACATAGTCCGGCGCACTGTCCGGGCCACGGAACTCGCCGCGATACGTGTTCGGTGCCGTCACCGGGTGCACCCAGTCCGGACGACTGCTCAAGGCTTTCGGGTTGTCGGCAATCGAGGTCGAGACCGCATCGGCGCCCACCGTCCAGCCGTGATAGGCCTCCAGCACGCTGAGCATGTCGCGGCCGCCGCTGTAGGCCCACGCCAGGCGGATCGCCAGGTCATTGGCCTCGCTGCCGCTGTTGACCAGGAAAACGCGGTCCATGGAGTCCGGTGCCAGCTTCAACAAGCGCTCGGAAAACTCGGCGACTGCCGCGTAGTTGAACCGCGAGTTGGTGTTGAGCAACGACCACTGGCGACTGGCGACCGCTGCCATGCGCGGATGGCCGTGCCCCAGCACCGCGACGTTGTTGAGCATGTCGAGGTAGGAGCGGCCCTGCATGTCGATCAGGTGGTTGCGCCAGCCGCGTTCAATGCGCGGCGGGTCGACGTAATAGTGTTTTTGCGTGCGGGCGAAACTGGCGTCGCGACGGGCCAACAGGGTGGGTGCGTCGAGTTCGGCTTCAGCATCGCAGGCCAGCCCCAGCAGCGCCGCCGGTGACGGGCACAACGCTTGCCAGGCGGCCGCACGTGAAGGCGTGCAGAACAACGGTGCCGTCAACGAGCCTCCACGAGTCAGTTGCACGATCAGCGGCCCGCTGACCGTACCCAGCACCTGCCCTTTAACCAGCGCCGCCCCGGTATGCAGCGACGGCGTGACGCCCTGGAGCCGCACGCTCAGTTGCGGGCCGTCGAGTTGCAACACGCCGGGCGACGGTTGATGGATCATGCCGGCAAATGGCGATTCGACCGCCGTGCCGTGGGGTACGCGCAGTTCGACATGCAACGGGCAGGTGTCCGGTTCGATGGCGCTGTCCGGTCGGGTGCGGGACAAGCGGTATTGCCCGTAACGACTGGCCGCCAGGCCGTGTGCGGCGGCGGCTTCGTTCAATAGCCGCTGATCCACGCCCTCCTGCTCCCAGTTACCGGCGTCGAAATGCGGGCTGAGTACACCCAGATCGATCAAGGCAAACTCGCGACCGACCAGGCTTGGCAGCAGCGGCGCGAAGCCTTCGCTGCCAATTTCCGGCAGGTTCTGGCCCACCGACGTCAGGATCGCCGCTTCCATCAAGGCCAAGGGCACCGACGTGGCGACTCGGAAAATTTCCCACTCGTGAGTCAGGTTGTCACGACTGTAATCATTGCCCGGATCGATGCTGACTTGCTGCTCACCACTGAGCACCAACACCGCCGCACGAGCGACGATCAGCGGCCACAACGCCAGCAGTTCTTCATGGGTCAGCGGATTGACCGCGTGATAAGCCTGCACCGCCGGCAAAATGCAGAACGGGTCGCCGTCGGCGTGATGCAGCAACGCCGCGCAGGTGACCGACAGGTCGGTGATGCGCCAGGTGCGGATCAAATCACCGAAATCGATCACACCCTGCAGCTGCCAGTGGCGTTGCGAGTCCCGTTGCCACACCACGTTATCGTCGGTGATGTCCATATGGATGGCCTGCACCGGCAGCTTGTCCACCAGTGGCTGCAAATGGCGTTCAGCCTGCTCCGCCGCTTCGGCGATCAACTGGCGCTGAGTGTCGTCCTGGATCACCGGCAACAAATGCGCGATCAACGCCTGAGCATGGCGAGCGTCCCACTGCAGGGTGCGCTCCAGCCCCGGATGATCGAAAGCCGCCAGCGCCAAGTCCATCTCGCCGCACAAGCGACCGAAACCGGCCACCACCGTGCGATTGAAATGGTCCAGATGGGTCAGGGACTGGCCTTCGATGTAGTCCAGCAAACGCACGTGTACCGCTTGGCCACCGACTTCCAGCGTCAGCAGGTCCGCGCCACTCTTCGCGGGAATCACCCGCGGCACGTGCACATCCGGGTGTTCGCCCAGATGTTTGAGTCCGGCGTGCTGGGCTTGCAGTTCCAGCGCCGAATAGTCGCCCCGGCAGATTTTCAGGACGAAACGGCCCTGGTCGCTGTCAACGCGGTAATTCAGATCCTGCTGGCTGCCAAGGGCCTGCAACCTTCCGCCGAGCCCGTAATGCTCCTGCAACAGCTCAAGCGCTTGCTCCGCAGAGACTTGCGGACTGGGCAAACTGGCGCGATGAATCAACGTGGCGAGCGGCATACAACGACCCCTGAAATATTATTAGGCGCCTATATCGCCACTGCTTGGGGCGATACGCAACCCCCTTCACCCGTCTGACGACGGGCCGGCCGGGTAAACGGAAAAAGAAAAATGACGCGCCACTCGTCTTGAACAAGACTCTACGCAAGAATGTCGACCATCTACGCCTAGCACTGGAGAAGCACCATGAATGTAGTCACCACCGACCTGCCCGGTGTTCTGATCATCGAACCCAAGGTGTTTGGTGACGAGCGGGGGTTCTTTTACGAAAGCTTCAACGCAAAGGCTTTCGAAGAAGCGACCGGCCTGAACACCCCGTTCGTTCAGGACAATCACTCGCGCTCGCAAAAAGGCGTGCTTCGTGGCCTGCATTACCAACTGCAAAACACGCAGGGCAAGCTGGTTCGAGTCACGGCCGGTGAAGTGCTCGACGTCGCCGTGGACATCCGCCGCAGCTCGCCGCATTTCGGAAAATGGGTCGCGGTGCGTCTGTCCGCCGCCAATAATCGCCAGCTCTGGATTCCTGAAGGCTTTGCCCATGGCTTCGTGGTGTTGAGCGACAACGCCGAATTCCTCTACAAGACCACCGACTACTACAACCCATCGGCCGAGCGCTGCATTCGTTGGGATGACCCGGACCTGGCCATCGACTGGCAACTGGACGCCGCACCGCAACTGTCGGCCAAGGATAAGGTCGGGGCATTGCTCAAGGACGCCGAAGTATTTGCCTGAAACCCGACCTGAAGCTTCACCGCGCAGGCGCACCGCCCCCCAGGTGCGCAGACTGCGCCCGCAAGCCTAGGCATAATGCGCCTGTACCCACAGGCGCTCGATGCTTATGACCCCGACCCTCCCCCGCAGACCTCGCTGGCGCAGCCTGGCGCTGCTCGCCTTGTGCCTGGCGCCGTTGTTGTGGCCGCTGGAGCATCTGGCCGAGCGCTATTACCGCAGCGAGCTGGCCAGCCAGAACCGGCAGACCCTCGATCTCTATGTCGCCAACCTGCTGGGCACCCTGCATCGCTATGAGGTACTGCCGCAGATCCTCGGCGATCTGCCGGCCCTGCGCGCCGTGCTCGGTGCGCCGGACGACGGCGTCACCCAAGGCAACGCCAACCGCCTGCTGAAGAACATCAGCGCCCAGACCGGGGCCGAAGTCATGTACCTGATGGACACCACAGGCAAGACCCTGGCCGCGTCCAACTGGGACAAGCACGACAGTTTCGTCGGCCGTAACTTTGCCTTCCGTCCGTACTTCAGCGAAGCCATGGCCGGCCGGCTCGGGCGCTTTTTCGGGCTGGGCACCACGTCCGCCAAACGCGGCTACTTCTTCGCCGCAGCAGTGCGTGAGGGCGAGAAAATCATTGGCGTACTGGTGGTCAAGGTTGATCTCGACCACACCGAAAGCCTGTGGGGCAAAACCCCGGAACAACTGCTGCTGACCGACCATAACGGCGTCGTCATCATCACCTCGCGACCGGAATGGCGCTTTCGCGCGACCCGGCCGCTGAACGATGAAGAGAGCAAGGCGATCACCGCAATCCAGCCTTACCCGACGCGCGAGCCAAAGCCCTTGAATCTCAACCCCAACGCCTGGCTGACCCAGACCCAGTCGATCGCGGAAACCGGCTGGGACGTCAGCATTCTCGCGCCGCGCACCCTGATAGACCGCCCGGTGCGAACGGTCGTCGCCATCGGTGGCGCGACGCTGTTGGTGCTGATGCTGTTGCTCGGCCTGATGATGCAGCGCCGCCGTCATTACCTCGACCGAATCGCATTCGAGGCCAAGGCCCGACGCGAACTGGAAGCCCGGGTCGCCGAGCGCACCAGCGATCTGGAAGGCCTCAACCGTCGACTCAAACAGGAAGTGCTGGAGCGCGAACAGGCCCAGCAGGAGCTGGTGCGCGCCCAGGACGATCTGGTGCAGGCCGGCAAACTGTCGGCGCTGGGCACGATGTCGGCGAGCATCAGCCACGAACTCAACCAACCGCTGGCCGCGATTCGCAGCTACGCGGAAAACGCTGAAGTACTGCTCGATCACCAGCGCACCGACGACGCCCGGAGCAATCTCAAATTGATCAGCGAATTGACCGGGCGCATGGCCTCGATCATCGCCCATCTGCGCGCCTTTGCCCGCCGTGATCGCCACGCCCCGGAAAGCGTCGCCCTGCAACCGGCGCTGGACGACGCCCTGGCGTTGCTGGCCAAGCGCCGGCGCAGCATGGAGGTCGAACTGATCCGCGATTTGCCCGCCGCCACCCTGTGGGTCGAGGCCGGGGAAACCCGTCTGCGCCAGGTGCTCGGCAATCTGCTGGCCAACGCCCTGGACGCCCTGACGGAAAAAGGCCCGCCGCGCAAACTCTGGCTAAGTGCCCAATCCACCGCTGACGGCGTCCACCTGTACATTCGCGACAACGGCCCCGGCTTTTGCATGGAAGCCCTTGGCCGCGCCAGCGAACCCTTCTACACCACCAAGACCCGCACCCAGGGCCTGGGGTTGGGGCTGGCGATCTGCGAAACCCTGATGCGCGCCTTCGGTGGTGAACTGTCGTTCGCCAACCACAAGGAAGGTGGCGCATTGATTACCCTGAAGCTGCGCGCAGGCGCACCGGGTGTGAGCCTGCAACCGTCCGAGGACCGAAGTGCATGACCATCGACAACCGCATCCAGGTCGTGTTGATCGACGACGATCCCCACCTGCGCCAGGCCTTGAGCCAGACGCTGGATCTGGCCGGCCTGAAAATCCTGCCGCTGGCCGAAGCCAAGGGCCTGGCTGCACAGCTGGAACGCGACTGGCCAGGCGTTGTGGTCAGCGATATCCGCATGCCGGGCATGGACGGCCTGGAACTGCTGACTGAACTCCACGCCCAGGACCCGGAGTTGCCGGTGCTGCTGATTACCGGTCACGGTGACGTGCCACTGGCGGTGCAAGCCATGCGCGCCGGCGCCTACGACTTCCTGGAAAAACCTTTCGCCAGCGACGCCCTGCTCGACAGTGTGCGCCGCGCCCTGGCCTTGCGCCGACTGGTGCTGGACAACCGCAGCCTGCGTCTGGCCCTGAGCGATCGCAATGAATTGACCACCCGTCTGGTGGGGCAATCGCCCTCGATGCTGCGCCTGCGCGAACAGATCGGCGCCTTGGCGGCCACCAAGGCCGACGTGCTGATCCTTGGCGAAACCGGGGCCGGTAAAGAAGTGGTCGCGCGGGCGCTGCATGACCTGTCGAATCGGCGCAACGGCCCGTTCGTGGCGATCAACGCCGGCGCACTGGCCGAATCGGTGGTCGAAAGCGAGCTGTTCGGTCACGAGCCGGGCGCCTTCACGGGGGCGCAGAAGCGTCGCATCGGCAAGTTCGAATTCGCCAACGGCGGCACGCTGTTCCTCGATGAAATCGAAAGCATGAGCCTGGATGTACAGGTGAAGTTGCTGCGTTTGCTGCAAGAACGGGTGGTCGAACGCCTGGGTGGCAATCAACTGATCCCGCTGGACATCCGTATCATCGCCGCCACCAAGGAAGACCTGCGCCAGTCCGCCGATCAAGGACGTTTTCGCGCCGACTTGTATTACCGACTGAACGTCGCACCGCTGCGTATTCCGCCCCTGCGCGAGCGCGGCGAAGATGCCTTGATGCTGTTCCAGCATTTTGCCGATGAAGCCAGTGCCCGCCATGGCTTGCCGACCCACGAGCTGCAACCCGGGCAACGCGCGCAGCTGTTGCGTCACACCTGGCCCGGCAACGTGCGCGAACTGCAAAACGCCGCCGAACGCTTCGCCCTCGGCCTGGAGCTGGCCCTGGACAACTCAGAGCCGCAAGAGACGGCCGGGGCGCCGCTGGCGGTGGTCAGCGGTGGCCTGAGCGAACAAGTGGAAAACTTCGAAAAGACCCTGATCGCCGCCGAACTGGCGCGCTCGCACAGTTCGCTGCGCAGCGTCGCCGAAGCCTTGGGCATTCCACGCAAGACCTTGCACGACAAGCTGCGCAAGCACGGCCTGAGCTTCGCCGACAGCGGCGTCTCCAGCCACACCGACGAACTCGATTGACCCACTGTCTAATCATCCACTTCAAACATGAGGCCCCGAATGAACCGCGACAGTCGTTACCTGGAAACCGTCCTCCATCACGACATCCCCCTCACGCGGGACATGGGCCTCAAAGTGCTCGACTGGCACGATCAGCAGCTGCGCTTGTATTTGCCGCTGGACGCCAACGTCAACCACAAGAGCACCATGTTCGGCGGCAGCCTGTATTGCGGCGCGGTACTGGCCGGCTGGGGCTGGCTGCATTTGCGACTGAAGGAAGAAGGGATTGAAGACGGGCACATCGTGATTCAGGAAGGGCAGATCAGCTACCCGCTCCCTGTGACCGGCGATGCGAACGCCATTTGCCAGGCGCCGAGTGCAGCGGTGTGGAAGAAATTCCTGACCATGTACCAGCGTTACGGCCGGGCGCGTTTGACACTGCATACCCGGGTCGTGAATGCGGGAAGCGAGGAAGATGCCGTGACGTTCACCGGGCAGTACGTGCTGCACCGCTGAACGTGAGGACGATGCAAAACCCTGTGGCGAGCGAGCTTGCTCCCTCGCCTCAGATCTAAGAAAACGTCAGGAACGGGCCAGCTCGAGCAATTTCTCCCGCCACGCCGCCTTCGCCGGCAGCGCCAAAAAGAACTCATTCAACAACGATTCCCGGGCCGGATAGCTGAAAGGCGCACCGCTCAGCTCCAGCACCTCGCCACCCGCCCCTTCCAGCACGCCTTGCGCTGCGGCCGTGTCCCACTGGGAAGTGGGGGCCAGGCGCGGATAACAATCCGCCGCCCCTTCGGCCAACAGGCAAAATTTCAATGAACTGCCGATATTGGCCAGTTCCAACTCACCCAGACTGGCGCTCAACCCGGCCAGCAAACGTTCTTGCTCAGGGCTGGAATGGCGGCGGCTGGCGACCACTGTGAACGGGGCACCCGCCGGCGGCACTTCGCGAACCTGAATCGGCAGCGGCGCTTCGCCCCTGTCACCACGCCAAGCACCCCATCCGGCACCGCCCACGTAAAAGCGCCCATTGGTCGGCATCGACACCACGCCAAACACCACACGGCCCTGCTCGATCAGGGCGATGTTGACCGTGAACTCTTCACTGCCGGAAATAAACTCTTTGGTTCCATCCAATGGGTCTACCAACCACCAGCGCTGCCACCCGGCGCGCACGCTCCGGGGGATGTTGGCGTCCTCTTCGGACAGCACCGGGATGCTCGGATCGAGTGCCGTCAGGCCGGCCAGGATCAAGTGATGGGCAGCCAGGTCGGCGGCGGTCACCGGAGAGTCGTCGGCCTTGGTCGTCACCGCCGTGCCTGTGCGCCAGAACGGCAGGATCGCTTCGCCCGCCTGCAACGCCAGTTCGACCACCGGCGCCATCAATGGATGAGGGAAATTCATGGCAGGAACACTCCGCGTTGAGTCAGCAAGTCACGGGCCAGGTACAGCGCCGCCAAGGCTCGCCCCTCAGTGAACTGTGGGTTTTGCACCAGAGTGGACAGCTCGCGCAGATTGACCTTGCTCTGGCCCATCGGCTCCGGCTCGTCACCCTCCAGACGCTCCTCATAGAGATCGGTGGCCAGCACCACCTGGATTTTCTGGCTCATGTAGCCGGGCGACAACGACAACTCGGTCAGATGCTCCAATTGCCGGGCACCAAAACCCGCCTCTTCCTTGAGCTCCCGTTCGGCCGCCGCCAGCACGTCTTCACCCGGCTCGATCAAGCCTTTGGGCAGTGACAGTTCGTAGGCATCGGTGCCGCCGCAATACTCTTCGACCAGCACCGCATGCTCGGCGTCGAGCATCGCCACGACCATCACCGCGCCATACCCGGCGCCCTTGCCGACCAATCGCTCATAAGTGCGCTCCACGCCGTTGGAAAAGCGCAGCTTCAGTTCTTCAACACAGAACAAACGGCTGGTGGCGACGATCTCGCGGGCGAGGACGGTGGGTTTCTGGCGCATGAGCGGCTCCTGGGCAATAGCGGGTTACTATACCCGGCCTATCCTGATTGTTGTCTTCGGATACCTTTTTTACCGCTGGAGAAGTTTTTTATGCCCCTGCTGCCCTGGCACGACATCGACACCGTTCTGCTGGACATGGACGGCACGCTGCTGGATCTGCACTTCGACAACCATTTCTGGCTGGAGCACCTGCCCCAGCGTTATGCCGACTTGCACGGGGTCAGCCGGGCCATGGCCGAGCTGGAACTGCAACCGCTGTTCGAACGCAATGCCGGGCTGTTGCAGTGGTACTGCCTGGATTTCTGGAGTGCCGAACTCAAGCTGCCAGTGCGCGAATTGAAACTGGAAACCGCGCACCTGATCGCCCTGCGCCCGGATGCGGACACCTTCCTGGCGGCGATCAAACGGGCGGGTAAACGCGTGGTACTGATCACCAATGCCCACCGCGACTCCCTGTCATTGAAACTCGAAAGAATCGAACTGGCGCCCTACTTCGAACGCTTGATCAGCTCCCACGACTACGGTTTCCCCAAGGAAAACCCGCAGTTCTGGGAGGCGTTGCAGGCAGACATCGACTTCGACCCGGCACGCAGCCTGTTTATCGACGACACCCTGCCGATCCTGCGCAGTGCCCGGGAATTCGGCGTGGCGCATTTGCTGGCGGTGAAAGAGCCGGACAGCAGAAAGGGGCCGAAGGACACGGCAGAGTTTGCGGCGGTGGAGGATTATCGGGTGCTTATCGAAGGCCTCTGAGACCGAGGCACCGGCATCGCGGGCAAGCCACGCTCCCACAGGATTGCGTATAACCTGTGGGAGCGTGGCTTGCCCGCGATGGTCATCACACTGGCTAAAGCCTTACTCGGGAATCCGCAACGACTGCCCCGGATAGATCTTGTTCACATCCTTGAGCATCGGCTTGTTGGCTTCGAAGATTTTGTTGTACAGGTTGGCGTTGCCATACACGCGCAGGGAAATGGCGCTCAGCGTGTCACCCTTCTCGACCACGACAAACTTGGCGGCCACGACGACGGGGCCGGTCACGGTGATCTGGTCTTCAACGCCGCTGACACCCGCCACGTTGCCCAGCGCCAGGAGGATTTTTTCCTTCTCTTCCTGCGTATTCGCTTTGCCGCTGGCAATGACTTTATCGCCCTCGACCTTCACCTGAATCTTCGACGTGTCGATCCCCGTCAGCGCACTTTGCACGTGCCTGGTCAACGCTTCACTGTTGGCCTCAGCCTTGTCCGGCGTCAGCGCATAGAGGATTTTTTCACCGGCTTCTTTTAGAAAACTGAACAGGCTCATCGGGTGCTCTCCATGGGAATTAAGTGTTCAGACGCAAAAGCCTAGACCACCCCTGTGGCTTGTGGATCCAACCCGACCAATGACGCCGCCTTCCCCCGGCGATAGAATCCGTACTTGCTCAACCCCCTGGAGCCGCCCTGGAGCGAAGATGGACATCAAGCAGCTGAAATTCCTCATCGCTCTCGACGAAACACGCCACTTCGGCCAGGCCGCCGCGCGCTGTCACATCACCCAGCCAACCCTGTCCATGCGCCTGCGCAACCTCGAAGAAGAACTCGACTTGCCGCTGGTCAATCGCGGTCAGCGCTTCGAAGGCTTCACCGCGCCCGGCGAGCGGGTGCTGGCCTGGGCGCGCACGGTTCTGGCCGCCTACGACGGCTTGTACGCCGAGGCCGCCGCCTGTCGCGGCAACCTGGTCGGTACGTTGCGCCTGGGCGTGGTGCCATTGTCGAGTTTCGATCCACTGCCGCTGCTGCAACGCCTGCACGCGCAACACCCGAACCTGCGCTTTGAGCTGTCGGCGTTGAGCTCCGAGCAGATCCTCGAACAACTGGCGAATAATCGACTGGATATCGGCGTCTCTTACCTGGAACGCCTGGACAGCGAACGCTTCGAGTCGCTGACGTTCAGCGAAGCACGCATGGGCCTGCTTTACGATCAGCGCTTCTTCAACTTCGGCGAGTCGCCACTGACCTGGGAATCGTTGATCGAACTGCCGCTGGGCATGCTCACCAGTGGCATGCACTTTCGCCAGTCCATCGACCACAACTTCCACATCCGAGGCCTGACGCCGCAACCGTTGCTGCAAACCGACGCAGTGCATCAATTGTTACAGGCAGTGCACGGGGGTCTGTGCTGTGCCGTGATGCCGCTGGATGGCGGTTTTGAACAACTCACCGACCATCTGCGCCTGCACCCCATCGACGATGCACAGACCCTGGCCCGACTGGGGTTGATCATGCGGCGCAGCGCCCCACGATCGGCGCTGGCGGAAGCGTGTTTTGCGATCCTGCAACAATCGCTGGTGAAGGCTTGATCGACGCCATCTATCGGTGGATCAGTAATAGCAATTAGACGTGACATGTTGTCGCGCCTAGTCTTAAAGCTGATCAAACCGTCGGTGATGCCATGAACGCCAAGCGCCCTGACTGCTCGGCGCCCGCCTCCAAAACGCCCGAGCCCGCTGCCAGCCAGACTTACAGCTATAGCAACCTTCAATACTCTGAATCGGCCAGCACAGCGTTGGCTGAGGAAGTCGCGCTGGCGATTGCCTACAACGGCATCAGCCAGGCGGTCATGCTGGTGACACCGACCGATCTTGAAGACTTCGTCGTCGGCTTCAGTCTTGGCAGCGGCATCATCCAGGACGCTGGCGAGATTTATGACCTGCAACTCAGCGGCTCGGGTTCGGCGCAATACGCGCAAGTGACCATTGCCAACCGCGCGTTCTGGAACCTCAAGCAACAGCGCCGGCAACTGGCAGGCACCAGCGGTTGCGGGCTCTGCGGCGTGGAAGCGGTCGAACAGGCCTTGCCGGACCTTCAGGTGCTGCCCGGCGCACCGTTGCCGCCCGCCGAATGGCTCGACGGCCTGCGCCAGCGCATCAGTGAGTTCCAGCCGCTGGGCCAGTATTGCGGTGCGGTACACGCTGCGGTGTTCATGAACGATCAGGGCCAATTGTTGCTGGGTCGCGAAGACATCGGCCGGCACAACGCCCTCGACAAACTGATTGGCGGCCTGATCCGTCGCAATATCCCGATCAGCGGCGGACTGGCGATTGTCACCAGCCGTTGCAGCCTCGAATTGATCCAGAAAGTGCTGCGCGCCGGCATCCAGACCCTGGTCAGCCTGTCCTCGCCCACAGGCCTTGCCGTGCAATGGGCCCGTCGCCACAACCTCAACCTCATCCATTTGCCACAAAAGAATGCGCCACGGGTCTACAGCCCGGCTTTGGAGAATCAAGCGTGAGTCAACACCGTCAAGCCGACCAGACACCCGTTCCTCGCTACAAACCCTACAAAGGCCCCGCCGGTGGCTGGGGCGCCCTGATCAGCGTCGCCCAAGCCTGGTTGACCAGCGACAACGCGCTGAAAAACCTGCGCATGATGCTCAAGACCAACAAGAACGGCGGCTTCGATTGCCCCGGTTGCGCCTGGGGCGATTCGCTGGAAGGCGGCATGGTGGCGTTCTGCGAGAACGGCGCCAAAGCGGTGAACTGGGAAGCGACCAAACGGCGTGTCGACGGCAAATTCTTCGCCAGACACAGCGTCACCTCGTTGCTGGAGCAGAGTGACTACTGGCTTGAATACCAGGGCCGCCTGACCGAGCCGTTGCGCTACAACGCCGAAACCGATCGCTACCAACCCATCAGCTGGGACGATGCCTTTGCCCTGATCGCCAAGCATCTGCGCGGCTTGTCGAGCCCGGATCAAGCCGAGTTCTACACCTCGGGACGTGCCAGCAACGAAGCGGCTTTTCTCTATCAGTTGTTCGTGCGTGCCTACGGCACCAACAACTTCCCCGATTGCTCGAACATGTGCCACGAGGCCAGTGGTGTCGCGTTGGCGCAGAGCGTTGGCGTCGGCAAGGGCACCGTGACCTTCGATGACTTTGAGCACGCCGATGCCATTTTCGTCTGGGGCCAGAACCCCGGCACCAACCATCCACGGATGCTCGAACCGCTGCGCGATGCGGTGAAACGTGGCGCTCAAGTGGTGTGTATCAACCCGCTCAAAGAACGGGGCCTGGAACGCTTCCAGCACCCGCAACACCCGATCGAAATGCTCACCAACGGCGACAAGCCGACCAACACCGCGTACTTCCGCCCGGCACTGGGCGGCGACATGGCGATCATGCGGGGCATGGCCAAGTTCCTGTTGCAGTGGGAGCGCGACGCGCAGAAGGCGGGTGAGCCTGCCGTGTTCGATCACGATTTCCTCAACGAACACAGCGTCAACGTGCTGGATTACCTGGCCGTCATTGACGACACCCCGTGGGAGCAGATCGTCGAGCAGTCCGGCCTGCCCCTGGTGGAAATCGAGCAGGCCGCGCGCATGTACGCCAAAGGCAAGAACGTCATCATGTGCTGGGCCATGGGCATCACCCAGCATCGCCATTCGGTGGCGACCATCCAGGAAATCGCCAACCTGATGCTGCTGCGTGGCAACATCGGGCGTCCGGGTGCGGGCCTGTGCCCGGTGCGTGGCCACAGTAACGTGCAGGGCGATCGGACCATGGGCATCAACGAGCGCCCGCCGGTGGCGTTCCTCGATGCGCTGGAGCGTCGTTTCCCATTCAAAGTGCCACGTGAAAACGGTCACAACGTGGTCGAGGCGATTCACGCCATGGCCGAAGGCCGCGCCAAAGTTTTCATGGCCCTGGGCGGCAACTTCGCCCAAGCCACGCCCGACAGCCCAAGGACCTTCCAGGCCCTGAGCAATTGCGACCTGACCGTACAAATCAGCACCAAGCTCAATCGCAGCCATCTGGCCCACGGTAAAGATGCGCTGATCTTGCCGTGCCTGGGCCGGACCGATATCGACCGACAAACCGAAGGCCCCCAAGCGGTGACCGTCGAAGACTCGTTCAGCATGGTCCACGCCTCCAACGGCCAATTGGAGCCGCTGTCGAACCAGATGCGTTCGGAGCCGGCGATTTTGGCCGGCATCGCGGCAGCCACACTGGGCAACTACCCGGTGGGCTGGAACTGGCTGGTGGCCGACTACAGGCGCATCCGCGACCTGATTGCCGACACCATCCCCGGCTTCAAGGACTTCAACGAGAAAATCAAGAATCCAGGGGGGTTCTACCTCGGCAACAGCGCCGGTGCGCGCAAGTGGAACACCCCGTCAGGCCGGGCCAACTTCCGCCCGAACGTTTTGCCCAAGGACCTGGTGCACGAACGCACCCGCGCCACCGGCGTACGGCCGGACCTGATCCTGCAATCGATGCGCTCCCACGATCAGTACAACACCACGATCTATGGGCTCAATGACCGCTATCGCGGGGTGAAAGGCCAGCGTGACGTGTTGTTCGTCAACGAAGCCGACATCATTCGCCTGGGCTTCAAGCCAGGGCAGAAGGCGGACATCGTATCGATCTGGGATGACGGCCTGGAGCGTCGGGTGAAAGGCTTCACGCTGCTGGCGTTTGATATCCCGGCCGGGCAGGCGGCGGCCTACTATCCGGAAGTAAACCCGTTGGTGCCGCTGGAAAGCACCGGGGATGGCAGCCATACGCCAACGTCGAAGTTCGTCGCCATCCGCCTGGAAGCGGCGAGCGAGACCGGGTTGATCATGGCCAGGTCGGCTTAAGCGGCGGCAGGTCGAGCCCCATCGCGGGCAAGCCACGCTCCCACAGGGTTTGAGGTGCATGCATTTCCCATGTACGACTTAAATACTGTGGGAGCGTGGCTTGCCCGCGATGGCGTCCGACATGGCAACACATGATGAGATGATTCGACACTTTCCAATCGCCCACAAAAAAGGCCGTTTTTGCGTAAAAACGGCCTTTGCCAAGTAGCAACAGACCGGCCAAAAACCGTTAAGTTCCGCCGAAAAAACAGCAACTTATAGAAATGTGCGCAAGTCGTGTTACTCGTCGGATTTCGATTGTCACACTTATGACACAGCCTCAGGATCGCGCCGTCATCCCCTTGAGGTTCCTCTATGAAGTTCTCCTCGATTCTCTTGTTGTCCCTTGGCCTGGTCAGTGGCTTCGCCTCCGCTGGCGGCACCACCGAAGCAGGTGTGGGCGGCGCATTGGGCGGGGTTCTGGGCTCAGTCGTCGGTCAGTCGTTAGGCGGCAATACGGGTTCCACCATTGGCGCGGCCCTGGGTGGCGCGGGTGGTAGCGCAGTCGGCGCAAACAAACACAGCCGCGGTGAAGCCGCCATTGGTGGTGCGCTGGGCGCAGCAGGCGGTAACGTGGTCGGCCGCAGCATGGGCGGCACCACCGGCAGCCTGATCGGCTCCGCAGCAGGCGGCGGCGCGGGTGGCGCGCTGGGTAACTACATGGGCAACAAGAGCAACGAGGAAGACGATCGTCGCTCCTATCGTGGCCATGATGATCGTCGTTACTACCGTGACGGCCACCCTGGTCGCGGCCATGCCTACGGTCATCGCAAGCACCACAGGTACTATCGCGACTGAGGCCTGGATCGCCTCGTCAGCCGGTACTTCAAAAAATCGCAGCCCACGGGCTGCGATTTTTTTTGCCCGTCTAAACCACCAGGCGCTCCAATGCTGCGCGCAACTGCCCGGGAATAGCGACCGGCTGATTTGACGCACGATCCACAAACACATGCACAAAGCGCCCCGACGCACAGGCTTCATCCTCCCCGGCCTTGAACACTGCCAGCTCATACTGCACCGAACTGTTGCCCAACTTGCCTACCCGCAAACCGATCTCGATGCGGTCCGGGAAAGCGACGGAAGCAAAGTAATCACAGGCCGAGCTCACCACGAAGCCCACCACCTCGCCATCGTGGATGTCCAGCCCCCCGACCTCAATCAGGTAGGTGTTCACCGCCGTATCGAAGAAGCTGTAGTAGGTCACGTTGTTCACGTGCCCGTAGGCATCGTTGTCGTGCCAGCGCGTGGTGATGGGTTGGAAGTGCGGGTAATCGGAACGTTGAGGCATCAGCGTGGGTTCCTGGAGTCGGGCTGCCAGTCTACGTCGAAAACCGTGTCACGAAGCATCGTCGGGGGACACCGCGCTTGCCAGGTGCTGTTCAGCCCACCCTCGTACCTCGGCGTAGGGATAATCCTCAAGCACCGCAAACCCCGAAATCGCCCGCGCCTTGAGTTTGGTGAACAGCGGCACGCTGATCCCGCACAGAAACCGCGTCACCCGCTCCGCCGATGGCACGCCGCCCGTGTGCTGTTGATGCCTGTGGATAAAGTCCCCACACAAGGCCTCGAAGTTTTTATCCACAAGCGCCGGCAATGGCGGTGGCTCCGGCAATCGCGCCACCTGCCCGTGACACACCGAGCAATGTCCGCATTGCGTGGGGGCGTTGGTGTCGCCGAAATACTCGGCCAGGCGATAGCCCAGGCAATGCTCGGTAGCGAACAGGTCCAGCATGGCGTGAATCCGCGCGATTTCGGTTTGTTCATGCCGGGTGAAATACCCGTGCAGCTCTTCACTCAACACGACGCTATCGAAACCGGTTTGCAGCAGGCTGTAGACCTCGGTCATCTGCTTGCTTTCCAGCTCGACCCAACCCTTCTCCTGGAAGTAATCGAGCGCCTTGACCACCCGGCTGCGCTCGGCCTGATGCTGCTGATACAACGCCTCGAAATTCACCGTGGCCCAGGTCCGTGCGCGGCTGGAGGTCTGGATGATCGCCGCGACAAAATCCCTGCGCTCGCCCTCGAAACGCGCCAGCAACGCCTCAGGCTCCAGCAAGTACTTGAAACGGTACTCGGCGTAGTAGGCGTAACGCGGGGCGATCAGGCCACGCAGTTCCAGTTGCACCAGCAAGGTTTTGAGCGGCAGCTGGCGAATGTTGCTCTGATCCGCCAAAGGCCCGAGCAAAAACTCCCATTGCCCCTCGGGCGCGGCAGCCTGCATTTCGTCGAGCACGCAGCGGATGCCATACAGCTCCGGGGTGTCGCCATAGACGAAGTTTTCCAGCACGTTAAGGCTGTCGCGGTTGGCCAGGACCAGACAGTCGGATGGCTGTCCGTCACGCCCGGCACGGCCGATTTCCTGGCTGTAGTTTTCGATGGATTTGGGCAGATCGAAATGCACCACGTTGCGGATGTCACTCTTGTCGATGCCCATGCCGAACGCGATGGTGGCGACGATGCAATTGGACTGCCCGCCCATGAAACGCTTCTGGATCGCTTCGCGTTGCTCATGGGGCAACCCGGCGTGATAGGCCTCGGCCTGAATGCCGTTGCGGCTCAGGTGCTCGGCGATCTGTTCGGCGGTTTTCTGCAGGGTGACGTAGACGATGCTCGGCTGGTCGGGACGCTGGCTCATCCACTCGACAAGGCGTCGGCGCTTGTCCTGCCCGCGCACCGGTTCCACCAACAGATTGAGGTTGGGCCGATAGAAACCGGTGGTCACCACATCCTCGGGGGCGATGGCGAATTTGGCCTGCATGTCGGCGATCACCTTGGGCGTCGCGGTGGCCGTCAGCAGCAATACCTGAGGAATGTTGAACTGGCGCTGATAGTCGGGAAGCTTGAGGTAATCGGGGCGGAAGTTGTGGCCCCACTCCGAGATGCAATGCGCCTCGTCCACCACCAGCAGCGAGATCGGCACCTGCTGCAAGAAGTTGCGAAAGCGCTCGTTTTTCAGGCGCTCCACCGAGATCATCAAAATCTTTAATTCGCCGGACTTGGCCCGGGCCATCACATCGCTGGCGTCATCGCGGCTCTGGGCCGAATCGATACTGCCCGCGGCAATGCCGTGGCGCTGCAGGAACGCCAGTTGATCCTGCATCAATGCCAGCAACGGCGAAACCACCAGCGTCAGGTGCGGCAATAAAACTGCCGGAAGCTGATAGCACAAGGACTTGCCGGAGCCCGTGGGGAAAATCGCCGCCGCCGAGCGTCCCGCCAGCACTGCGCTGACCGCCGCCTCTTGGCCGGGTCGAAACTGTGGATAACCGAAAACCTGTTCCAGGGTGTTGTGCATAAGCTGTCACTCCGTTGACCGCTGCGAAGTGCAAAGCCTAGTCGGCGATGGCAGCGAGTCGAGAAAAGGTCGGGGGCGCAAAACGATTCGGGATGATACAGCGGATGGTTCGGCAGAATCGCAAGGCTTATGGAATGGAGCGACTGTCAGGGCGCCATCGCGAGCAAGCTCGCTCCCACAAGGATCCCCGCCGTTCACAAAATTGAGGACGATGCTAAACCTGTGGGAGCGGGCTTGCCCGCGAAGAGGCGGCCCATTCACTACAAAACTCGAAACACCCTACCGTTTCTGAAGCACCCTTTACCGAGCATTTCGACGCGTCGACTGATAAAGCCGTAGGTATTTTTACCACTGCCAGTTTCAGGGTAAAAAACCGCCATCAACTCGTAGGCTTCTTCCTCAAAAGCCAGTAAAGACCCTACAAAACCTGTCCATCTCAGCCGTCTTGTGGCACCGCCTCACGCCCTTCTATAGTTTGCGGCGCGGCTGAAAACAGTGTCTCGGCCTGCCGGGCACACTTGCCGACTTCGTACAGGACTGACCTTGATGAACAACCCCGAATCACTCAACGACCGCTATCGCCCGCTCAAAACCCGCTACAGCGATACTCCGGTACTGGTGATCGACACCGAAGCCGATCCGGTCGAGATCCTCGACGCCGCCCACCAACGCATCCGCGCCGCCAGCAACCTGTTGGAAACCCTGTACTGCCTGTGCTTCAAAGAGGCCGACACCAGCGACATCCCCAATATCGTCAGCGCGCTGTACCTGCTGACCCAGGACGGCAACGACCTGCTCGACATCGCCCGGCAACGCCTGCCGAAACTCACTGGCTAAGTCCCACCCGACCTCTCTGTAGGTGCTGGCTTAGCAGATAACGCCGTCAGCAACGCCCTATGAAAGCTTCGGCACGGTCCTACAAAAGAAAACAACTTGTCGGCTATCGCGGGCCGGGGACTCATTCATATAGTTCAACTGCCGCGGTAATCAGCGGCTCGGGCTTGGTCACCCGAGAACAATGAGATCCACATTCCCATCTAAAAATAGAGGTGTTCTTCAGTGACCACGTTAAATCCATTTCCCAATCGCTACCGCCCGCTCCACACCAATCTCACCGACACCCCGCCCCTGATCATCGACACCGAAGCCAACCCCCAGGACATCCTCGAAGCCGCCCTCCAGCGCATCCGGGCCTCCAGCGACCTGCTCCGCACCCTGCACTGCCAAAACTTCCACGACGGCGATGTCGAAGACATCCCCCACATCACCCACGCGCTCTACCTCCTGACCCAGGACGGCTGTGACCTGCTCAAGGTCGCACAGCAACGCATGCTCAACTGGAAAGCGCCAGCCTGAGATCACTGCTAAAACTGGCATTATTCTGGCTGTTTACCGTAATTTCAGCTGGAATAATGGCAGTACAAAGGAGGTCCCCCAGAAAATTTGACGCAGTGAGGCGCCTTCAAGGCAAGGCGATGCTTCTTAACTTAAGTGCTATTATTCTGGCAGTTAAGGCTAAAAAATGAAGGAATATTGGTACATGGCCAAGAAGACCGCGCCACTCCTGCCCGCCGCTTCCCGATTGCTTGCCGAGTTCGGGGAGCGACTGAAACTGGCACGACTGCGCCGCAAGCTCACCGCCAAGCAAGTCGCCGAGAGATCAGGCATGTCACTGACAACCTTGCGCTCTCTGGAATCCGGTGGTTCAGGCGTGACCATCGGTGCCTACCTGTCCGTCATGCAGGTGCTGGGCCTTGAAAAAGACCTGAGCAAACTCGCGGCAACCGATGAGGTGGGGCGGCAACTGCAGGACGCACAACTGAAACCCAGGGCCGCTTCATCCAACGACTCGAACCGACTGGCACGTAAAGTCAGCGTGGCTAAAAAAGCCCCTCCCAAAACCGGAAAAGAGACTGAAGTCATTGAAAGCGCCAGCCCCGCAGAAGATCTGCTGGCTGACTACCCCTTCAACACCCACTCTCTTTCCAGTCTGTTGACCCAGAAAAAAACCAAGTCCACGACAGGTGAACAATGACGCAGATTGCGGTGTATGCCGATTGGGAGTCCTTGAATGGGCCCAGGCGTCTCGGTTTCCTGCATGCCCGAAAGACCCGGTCCACAGAAGTCTTCGAGTTTGAGTACGACAGGGTTGCGCAGGCCGATCCCGAGTTGAATTTCACAGCGCTGGACCCTCGTATCAGCCTCTATGAAGGCCGGCAGTTTCCCGGACAACATCAAAGCCGATTTGGCGTGTTCGCTGACTCAAGCCCGGATCGATGGGGCCAACTGTTGATGAAACGGCGGCTGGAACGGGATATCCGCGACGGCTTGATTGCCAAGGGCAGCAAGCTCCACGAATCAGATTTCCTGCTGGGTGTACATGACCTCTATCGGGTCGGTGCGATCCGCTACAAGCTTAATGACCAAGGCAACTTTCTCGATGATCGCGATGGCGTGGCCGCCCCGCCCTTCATTGAGTTGCGGGCGCTGGAGCAAGCCAGTCGAGCCTTGGAAAACGATCCGGACAACACCTCACTCGATGGCCGTGAGTGGCTGAGAATGTTGATCGCACCGGGCGGCTCACTCGGTGGTGCCCGCCCCAAGGCCAGCGTTGCAGACGAGCACGGTCACTTGTGGATCGCCAAGTTCCCCAGTACCCGCGATGACTATGACGTTGGCGCCTGGGAACTGGTGGTCAATGCCCTGGCCAATCACTGCGGCCTGCGCGTCGCAACCGGTATCGCCCGACGCTATGCCAGTGATCATCACTGCTTCATGGTCAAGCGCTTCGATCGCACCGAACGGGGTGGCCGACTGCACTTTGCCTCAGCCATGACCCTGACTGATCGCGTTGACGGGGACGATGCTTCAGTCGGCGCAAGCTACCTTGAGTTGGCCGAAGTGCTCATGGAACACGGCTCGCAAACCAACGCGGACCTACGGGAGTTATGGTCTCGCATTGTGTTCAACATTCTGGTTTCCAATACCGACGATCACCTGCGCAATCATGGCTTCATCCTCGACCCAGGTCGGGGATGGCGCTTGTCTGCCGCCTATGACATGAACCCGGTGGCCCATGCCGACGGTTTGAAACTCAACATCACCGATGCCGACAACGCACTGGATCTGGAGTTGGCGCGAGAAGTGGCGGAATATTTTCGGGTCAGTCATGCGGATGCAGAAAATATCATCGACCGCTTCAAAGACGTTGTCAGCCAATGGCCAACGCTGGCGCAGGCATTGGGGCTCTCAAAACGTGAGCAGGACAATATGGCGCCTGCATTTCGATTGGCGGAGCCTACGCAATGAACCTCGCCCCCCACTTTCCCGACACCCCCGCCATGCACCTGCTCATGCAGCTGCTGCACGAAGAAATCGGCCTGCCCGAACGAAAAACCATCAGCCTCGACACCTCGATCAATGTCGACCTTGGCTGCAACGGCGCGGATGCCCAGCACTTGATCGAAAGCCTGGAAGAGCAGTTCGCCATCGATTTCGTGGACTACGACAGTTATCGCTATTTCCAGCCCGACGGCTACGATGTATTCCTCAAGCGCAAAGCCAAGGGTCGCGGCGACAAGATTCCGCTGACCATCGGCATGCTCTACCGCGCCATCAAGGCGCAACGCTGGGACACCGAGGAGCTTGAAGGACGGTAACGTCCCCAGCCCATGACGATAAGGACATTATGGGGCGGCTGGGTCGCTGCAGGTGCTTGTCAGGCATTGTGCTGCACCTGAAAACCTGAATCACGCCCACAAAAAAACCGCCCCGAGAGGCGGTTTTTTCATTGCATCAAACCAACGCTTACAACTGAGGACCGGCAGCCTTGATCGCGTCGCTCACGTCGAACTTCTTGAAGTTCTCGGTGAACAGGCCAGCCAGTGCTTTGGCGGCTTCGTCGTAGGCGGCTTTGTCAGCCCAGGTGTTGCGTGGGTTCAGCAGGCCAGTCTCAACGCCCGGTACGGCCAGTGGCACGTCGAGGTTGATGGTGTCCAGGTGCTCGGTCTGGGTACCGATCAGCGCGCCGCTCTGGATCGCTGCGATCACCGCACGGGTGGTCGGGATGTTGAAGCGCTTGCCGACGCCGTAGCCGCCACCGGTCCAGCCGGTGTTGACCAGGTAGACCTTGGAGCCGAAGCCGCGGATGCGCTTGATCAGCAGTTCTGCGTATTCGCCAGCCGGACGCGGGAAGAACGGTGCGCCGAAGCAGGTGGAGAAGGTCGACTTGATGCCGCTGCCCGAACCCATTTCAGTCGAACCCACCAGCGCGGTGTAGCCGGACAGGAAGTGGTAGGCCGCTTGCTCTTCGTTGAGGATCGACACTGGCGGCAGCACGCCGGTCAGGTCGCAGGTCAGGAAGATGACAGCGTTCGGCTCGCCACCGAGGTTTTTCTCGGAGCGCTTGGCAACGTGCTCCAGCGGATAAGCGGCGCGGCTGTTCTGGGTCAGGCTGACATCGGCGTAGTCGGCGTGCTTGGCGTCATCGATGACGACGTTTTCCAGCACTGCGCCGTGCTTGATGGCTTTCCAGATGACCGGCTCGTTCTTCTCGGACAGGTCGATGCACTTGGCATAGCAACCGCCTTCGATGTTGAACACCACGCCCTCGCCCCAACCGTGCTCGTCGTCACCGATCAGGTAACGGCTTTCGTCGGCGGACAGGGTGGTTTTACCGGTGCCGGACAGACCGAAGAACAGGGTCACGTCGCCCTCTTCGCCGATGTTGGCGGCGCAGTGCATTGGCAGCACGTCTGCGGCCGGCAGCAGGAAGTTCTGCACCGAGAACATGGCTTTCTTCATTTCACCGGCGTAGCGCATGCCAGCGATCAGCACTTTCTTCTGTGCGAAGTTGAGAATCACGCAACCATCGGAGTTGGTGCCGTCACGCTCTGGAACGCATTCGAAGTTGGCAACGTTGAGCACTTGCCACTCATCACGGCCAGCCGGGTTGTACTGGGCCGGGTTGATGAACAGGCAGCGGCCGAACAGGTTCTGCCAGGCAGTCTGGGTGGTCATCTTCACGGCCAGGTAGTGGTCGGAAGCCGCACCTACATGCACGTGGGAAACGAAATGCTCTTGCGCGTTGTTGAACGCCTCTACGCGATCCCACAGGGCGTCGAACTTGTCGGCCGGGAACTTGCGGTTGATCGGGCCCCAGGCAATGGCGCCTGTGGTGGTCGGCTCATCAACGATGAAACGATCGACTGGCGAACGGCCGGTACGGTGACCGGTACGAACAACCAGTGCGCCGGTATCGGCAAGCTCGCCTTCACCGCGGTTGAGGGCTTCTTTTACCAGATCATCAACACTCAGATCGGTGTACACGGCGTTATTGGCTTGCGTCATGAGGTTCCCCGTCGGCCAGTGGCCGAGTGCTCCAAACGTTTTGTAGTAGAAAGTCGCGCACTACTACCGCGAAAAAAGTGGGCCGGATTATGCCAGAAAAGCCCAAAAATAGTAGGGCCCTCCCGTCGTAACGGCGTTATTCCGGCACAAACCAGTGAATTTACCTGCGCTGAACCGTTTTAGTGACGGGTATCTGACGGCGTCTCGACACCTGCTCCAGCAAACAATTGAGTGACATCGGCGGCATCAAACAGGTACTGCTGGTTGCAGAACTGGCAGTCGATCTCGATTTTTCCACCGTGTTCAATCACCAGGTTCTGCGCGTCTTCCATACCCAGACTGACCAGGGCATTGGCCGAACGTTCGCGCGAACAGCTGCAACGGAAGCGCAGTCTCTGCACATCGAACAGACGCACCTGCTCTTCATGGTAGAGGCGATGCAGCACGGTTTCGTTGTCCAGACTCAGCAGTTCATCGGCGGTCAGGGTGGTGGCCAGCGCGGTGAGGTGCTGCCAGCTGGCGGCGCGTTCTTCTTCGTCCTTCAAACGGTCGGCGGGCAGTTGTTGCAGCAACAGGCCACGCGCGTGGCGGCCATCGGCGCACAGCTTGATGCGGGTGCCAATCTGTTGCGACATGACGAAGTAGTTGGTGAAGCAGTCGGACAACGTTTCGCCATCCAGATCGACGACGCCCTGATAGCGCTGGCCCTGGTTAGGGTCAATGGTCAGGGTCAGCGAGCCATCCGGCATCAAGTCGGCCAGGGTTGCGTCGGGGGCAATCCGGTCCGCCTCGTAACGCGCCAGGCCACGAATGTCGCGCTCACTGGAGCACTCGATCATCAGCAGCGGGATCGGACCTTCGGAACGGGCTTGAAGGATCAGCAACCCATCGAACTTCAATGTGCCGACCAGCAACGCCGCAGCCGCCATCAGCTCGCCGAGCAGTTGCGCGACCGGCTCCGGATAGGCGTGTTTGGCCAAGACTTCAGCGTAGCTGAGCTCTAGCGAAACCATCTCGCCACGGGTGTCGCTGTCATCGAAGATGAAGCGTTGGGTGAAGTCGTTATCCGGTAAGTCGGTCATAAGT
Source organism: Pseudomonas fluorescens group sp. PF-1 (assembly GCF_054481335.1). NCBI lineage: Bacteria > Pseudomonadati > Pseudomonadota > Gammaproteobacteria > Pseudomonadales > Pseudomonadaceae > Pseudomonas > Pseudomonas fluorescens group sp. PF-1. The sequence goes on along the minus strand of NZ_JBTMNG010000002.1, from coordinate 536,456 downwards.
CTGGTATCTGAAGTGGTGACAAAAAAGTAGTGGCAGAATTCGAAGTTACGCCCTGGCTATAGCGTATTGCAGCCTGGTATTGGGTTAGAGGGCGCTGTGCGCTTTACGACCAATGGCTCATGTACGGTAGGCCAATTACCTCATATGGCTACACGCAGGCGCAAATACAAGTCTTGACCTGATTGATGTGATCGGTGGCTTCGGTCAATCAATCGTTGCTGCTGCCACGAAACTTGAACAGATCACGCCGTTGTTTCTTGCTCGGCTTGCCATCAGTACTCACCCCCAAAGCCCCCGCCTTGCGCTGCGCCGCCGCGTTTTCGCGCTTGGCGATACTGGCCTCGGTTTCGGCGTACAGCGTCTGTGCCTCCGGCGCGCCACGGCGCACGATCGACAGCGCCTGGACCACCACGGTGCGCTCCTCGAAACCGGTACGAATCACAAATTCATCGCCAATGCGCGGTTCCTTGCCCGGTTTGCAACGCTCCCCCCGGCAATGCACCTTGCCGCTTTCAATTGCTGCCTTGGCCAAGGCACGCGTCTTGTAAAAACGCGCGGCCCATAACCATTTATCGAGGCGGACTTTGTCGTCCTCTTCGTTTTTTTGTGCCATGGGATTTCCTCATACTGAAATATTGGTGAACTGTACTACCGTTTCTGTCGTACCAAGAATTACCTCGTCTCGGATTACAATGCAGGCATTCCAGAACCTCCCTGAAGGGCTGGAAATCCGGGCCGTAGATATCTGTCGCCTTTTAATCATTATTCTGCGTGAATACCGCGAATCGGGCCGCGTGCGGCCCAGCGGTTACTACCGGTTGAGCACCTTTGAAGACATTTGACCATTTGACCGTCGTCGGTCTGCGCGAGTGGGTGGCGCTCCCGGATTTGGGAGTCGCGGGCCTTCGGGCAAAAATCGACACCGGCGCCAGCACCTCCAGCCTGCATGCCACCGACATCGAGACCTTCGAGCGCGACGGTGAGCAGTGGGTGCGTTTCACGGCGCACCTGGGCACGGTGGTGCAATTGCGTCACCGTCGTTGCGAAGCGCCGCTGGTGACGATGAAAACCATTAAAAGCTCTAACGGTCACGCGCAGGTGCGATACGTGATCAGCACCACCCTGGCGCTCGGTGATCGGGTCTGGCGAGTCCAGTTCACGCTCGCTTGTCGCAAATCCATGCGTTATCGCCTGTTACTCGGTTCCAAAGCCCTGATCGATGGCCAGTTGGTGGTCAATCCGGGCATTAAATATGTACAAGACAAGCCGGTGTTCCCGGTATCTACCTCCTCCACAGGTGTTGCATGAAGATCGCTGTGCTGTCGCGGAACCCGCGTCTGTATTCCACCCGCCGCCTGGTCGAAGCCGGTACCGAACGCGGCCATGAAATGGTGGTAGTCGACACCCTGCGCGCCTACATGAACATTGCCAGCCACAAACCGCAGATCCACTACCGTGGCAAACCGCTGGAAGGTTTCGATGCCGTGATCCCTCGCATTGGTGCGTCGGTCACGTTTTATGGTTGCGCAGTGTTGCGCCAGTTCGAAATGATGGGGGTTTTTCCGCTTAACGAATCGGTGGCCATCGCCCGCTCGCGGGACAAACTGCGCTCTCTGCAATTGCTGTCGCGCCGGGGCATCGGTTTGCCGGTGACCGGGTTTGCCCACTCGCCGGACGATATTCCCGACCTGATAGCGATGGTCAACGGCGCGCCGCTGGTGATCAAGGTACTGGAAGGCACCCAGGGCATCGGCGTGGTGTTGTGCGAAACCGCCACGGCGGCAGAGTCGGTGATCGAGGCGTTCATGGGCCTCAAGCAAAACATCATGGTTCAGGAATACATCAAGGAGGCCGGCGGCGCCGACATTCGCTGCTTCGTGGTGGGCGACAAGGTGATTGCCGCCATGAAGCGCCAGGCCAAGCCGGGTGAGTTTCGCTCCAACCTGCATCGCGGCGGCAGCGCCAGCCTGATCAAGATCACGCCGGAAGAACGCATGACGGCGTTGCGGGCGGCCAAGGTCATGGGACTGGCGGTGGCGGGTGTGGATATCCTGCGCTCCAATCACGGGCCGCTGGTGATGGAAGTGAACTCATCGCCGGGCCTGGAAGGGATCGAGACCACCACCGGCAAGAACGTGGCGGGGATCATCATCGAGCATCTGGAGAAGAATGGCGGGCCGAATATGACGCGGACCAAAGGGAAAGGCTGATCCTGGAGGCTTGTGGCGGCTGGCAGGCCGCCCTAAGCCCCACCGAAGAAATCAGCGCTTAAACCGCATCCCGCGGCAGCATCAACCCCAGCGGCAAGCGCACCCGCGCTTCCAGCCCTCCGCCGGAACGGTTGCGCAATTCAACATTGCCACCATGCATCGAAGCAATCCGCTTCACGATCGCCAATCCCAAACCGGTACCCTTCCCGCCCCGTGCACGATCGCCACGGGTGAACGGGTTGAAGATCGCTTCCAGTTCCGCAGGATCGATTCCAGCACCACGATCCATCACGCTCAGCACCACATAAGGCGCGGCGGTGTCCCCGGATACGTATGCCGCCACTTCCACGCCGCTGCCAGCGTGATGCAGCGCGTTGCCAATCAGGTTGTTCAGCAGTCGCTTCATTGACACCCGACGCAGCGGGAATGGCTGGATCGGTTCCAGACGCAAGCGCACTTTTTCCTCGGTCTGGTTGTACGGCGCGGCGACTTCGCGGACCAGGTCGCTCAGGTCCACCTCTTCCACCGACTCATCGCGACCATCACGAATGAACGCCAGGAACTGGTCGAGAATCGCGTCCATGTCTTCGATGTCGCGAACCATGTCGTCGGTCAGGTCGCTGCGGTCGCCCATCAGCTCCAGGGACAAGCGCAAACGGGTCAGTGGCGTACGCAGGTCGTGGGACACCCCGGCCAGCATCAGTTCGCGCTCGCGACCGGCCTGCTCGACATCTTCGGCCATCTGGTTGAAGGCGCGATACACCTCGGTCATTTCACTGGGCGTATCGCTGATCGGCAGACGCACGCTGCGACCCTGGCCAAGCTGGCGTGCGGCATAGACGAGGCGCTTCAGAGGCTGATTGAGCTGGCTGACAAAAATCCACGCCGCTGCAGTGGACAGCAAGCCAATGGCGAGAAACCAGCCCAGGACGTTCCAGATTTTCTGGCCGCGCAGCGGATGCGGGTACAGCGGTACTTTCAACCAGCCTTCGCCCAGGCTTGGCGCCCGGACCCACAACGCCGGCGGTGAATGCATGCGCAATCGCACCTCGGTGTCCGCCCCCAGTTCGGCCTGCATCTGCCGCTGGTAGATCTCGCTGTAGGGCCAGTGTTGCTCACCTTCCGGCACGCCGGCACCAACCACCCGTATCAGGGGCACGGCATCGGCGATCTTGTCGCGGTTGTTTTCATCGGCGGCCCAATAGGCGCGCAGTGTCAGGGCGACACCGTGGCTGTACTGACGGTCCACCAGCACGTCTTCGTTCATCAACAGATAAACCAGGGTCAGCGCCTTGGAAAACAGGACGACGATGAGCACCAGCCAAAGGGTGCGGGAGAAGAAGCTCTGGGGGAACCAAACCGGGGTTTTCATGGATAACCGCTACATACTTGCAGGAGCGAGCCATGCTCGCATATTGCGGATCGCGAGTCTGCGGGCGGGATCATATGATCCATCGCCCGTACGACCCGCTCCTACAAATCACCGATCACTTGGTGGCGGTGCCATCCGGAACGAACACGTAGCCTACTCCCCAGACCGTCTGGATATAACGCGGCTTGGATGGATCCGGCTCGATCATCCGGCGCAGACGGGAGATCTGCACGTCGATGGAACGCTCCAGGGCATCCCATTCGCGGCCACGGGCCAGGTTCATCAGCTTGTCACGGGTCAGCGGCTGACGGGCATTCATCACCAGGGCCTTGAGCACCGCAAACTCACCGGTGGTGAGCATGTGCACTTCTTCACCACGCTTGAGCTCGCGGGTGGCCAGGGACAGTTCGTAGTCGCCGAAGGTCACGCTTTCGTCTTCGCTGCCCGGTGCGCCCGGCACCGGGGCCGATTGACGACGCAATACAGCCTTGACGCGCGCCATCAGCTCGTCCGGGTTGAACGGCTTGGCCAGGTAATCGTCGGCGCCCAGTTCCAGGCCCTTGATACGGCTCAGCTCATCGCCCTTGGCGGTCAGCATGATGATCGGAATCTGATTGTTCGCGCCGCGCAGGCGGCGGCAGGCGGTCAGGCCGTCTTCGCCGGGCAGCATCAGGTCGAGGACGACCAGGTTGAACACTTCGCGCGCCAGCAGGCGATCCATTTGCTCGGTGTTCGGGACGGCACGGGCGCGGTAGCCCTTGCTGACGAAAAAACGCTCCAGCAGGCTGCTGAGGCCCGGATCGTCGTCAACAATAAGAATTTTCTCGCCTTCAGCAATGTTTGCAGTGCTGCTCATTGGATGCTCCTTTGATCTCGGCGCGCATTATGGCGTAGCTGCCGTTATACGCACCGTGTGCATTGTTAGCAGATTTTTCCTCTACCGCCAGAAAACCGGCCGTTACACCTGCACCCCGCGATGCCCCCTAACGGCAGAACGCTGGTTATAATGCGCGGCCATTTGTGTCAGGCAACATCGGACCGGTACTACAGACAGACGCTATTTATTTTCGTAGCGTTGGCAGTATTTGTTCGATTTCACGGGTCAACGGAGTGCCTGTTGACTCAGGTAGCGGCGCAGGCCAGGCCGCTCAACCAGACTCGCCAAGCCCCTATTTCTGCGCCTGCGAGCCTGCTTTCACAATTTGTCAGGTGGTTTTATGGACAGCATCAACAGCCGCATCGCCGAGGAACTCGGCGTACGCCCACAACAGGTCGAAGCGGCCGTCGCGCTACTCGATGAAGGCTCTACGGTTCCCTTCATCGCCCGTTACCGGAAAGAAGTGACCGGCAGCCTCGATGACACCCAGTTGCGTCATCTGGAAGAGCGTCTGCGCTACCTGCGAGAACTCGACGAACGGCGCATCAGCATCCTGGCCAGTATCCAGGAGCAAGGCAAGCTGACCCCGCAACTCGAGCGTGACATCAAGCTCGCCGACACCAAGACCCGCCTCGAAGACTTGTACCTGCCGTACAAGCAGAAGCGCCGCACCAAGGGCCAGATCGCCCTCGAAGCCGGCCTCGGCGACCTGGCCGACGGCCTGTTCAACGACCCGACCCTGACGCCGGATGCCGAAGCCGCCCGCTTCGTCGATGCCGAAAAAGGCGTAGCCGACGTGAAGGCTGCCCTCGAAGGCGCCAAATACATCCTCATGGAGCGCTTCGCCGAGGACGCCGGCCTGCTGGACAAGCTGCGCAATTACCTCAAGCAGGAAGCCACCCTCAGTGCCCGCGTGATCGCCGGCAAGGAAGAGGAAGGCGCCAAGTTCCGCGACTACTTCGAACACGACGAACCGCTCAAAAGCATGCCATCGCACCGCGCGCTGGCGATTTTCCGTGGTCGCAACGAAGGCATTCTCAGCTCCGCGCTGAAAGTCGGCGACGAATTGCCCGGCACCATGCACCCGTGCGAAGGCATGATCGGCCAGCACGTCGGCATCCAGAACCAGAACCGCGCCGCCGACAAATGGCTGGGCGAAGTGGTGCGCTGGACCTGGAAGGTCAAGCTCTACACCCACCTGGAAACCGACCTGCTGGGCGAACTGCGCGATAGCGCGGAAACCGAAGCGATCAACGTGTTCGCCCACAACCTGCACGACCTTCTGCTGTCGGCCCCGGCCGGCCCGCGCGCCACCCTGGGCCTCGACCCGGGCCTGCGCACCGGTTGCAAGGTCGCCGTGGTCGATTCCACCGGCAAGCTGCTGGATCACGCCACGGTTTATCCGCACGTGCCGCACAACAAATGGGACCAGACCATCGCCGTGCTGGCCGCCCTGTGCGCCAAGCATTCTGTCGATCTGATCGCCATCGGCAACGGCACCGCCAGCCGTGAAACCGACAAGCTGGCCGCTGAACTGATCAAAAAATACCCGGCCATGAAGATGACCAAAGTCATGGTCTCCGAAGCCGGTGCATCGGTTTACTCGGCGTCGGAACTGGCGTCCAAGGAATTTCCGGACCTGGACGTGTCGATCCGTGGCGCCGTGTCGATTGCCCGCCGCCTGCAAGACCCGCTGGCCGAGCTGGTGAAGATCGATCCGAAATCCATCGGTGTCGGTCAGTACCAGCACGACGTGTCGCAGCTGAAACTGGCGCGCGGCCTGGATGCGGTGGTCGAGGACTGCGTGAACGCCGTGGGCGTGGACGTGAACACCGCTTCCGTGGCGCTGCTGGCGCGCATTTCCGGCCTCAACGCGACCCTGGCGCAGAATATCGTCAGCCACCGCGACGAGCACGGTGCTTTCAAAACCCGCGCCGCACTGAAGAAAGTCGCGCGCCTGGGCGAAAAAACCTTCGAACAGGCCGCCGGTTTCCTGCGCGTCATGAACGGCGAGAACCCGCTGGATTCGTCCGCCGTGCACCCGGAAGCCTATCCGCTGGTGCAGCGTATCGCGGCTGAAACCGACCGCGACATTCGCTCGTTGATTGGCGATGCCGCGTTCCTCAAGCGCCTCGACCCAAAGAAATACACCGACGAAACCTTCGGCCTGCCAACCGTGACCGACATTCTCCAGGAGCTGGAAAAACCGGGGCGCGATCCACGTCCGGAGTTCAAGACCGCCGAATTCCAGGAAGGCGTCGAAGACCTCAAGGACTTGCAACTGGGCATGATCCTCGAAGGCGTGGTGACCAACGTGACCAACTTCGGCGCATTCGTCGACATCGGCGTGCATCAGGACGGTTTGGTGCATATCTCCGCACTATCGGAGAAGTTCATCAAAGATCCGCGGGAAGCGGTGAAAGCCGGTGATGTGGTGAAAGTGAAGGTCATGGAAGTCGACATCCCGCGTAAACGCGTGGGCCTGTCGATGCGCATGAGCGACACCCCGGGCGAGAAAATCGACGGTGCCCGTGGTGCACGTCCGGGATCGGCCCCGCGCCAATCCCAGAACACCGCGCCACGCAAGGAAACCACGGCGGCGGCTCCGGCCAACAACGCCATGGCTTCGCTGTTCGCCAACGCCAAGCAGTTGAAGAAACGCTGATGGACATCCCGGCCGGGCTGACCGAAAGCGCGTTTTTCAAGCTGCTGGGCTGTCGCTTGCACAGCCTGGAAACCGGGGTGGCGCAAGTCGCCCTGGCGCTGGAACCACAGTTGCGCAATCGCGGTGGCAAGCTGCACGGTGGGGCCTTGTTCAGTCTGGTGGACATTGCCATGGGGCTGGCCTGTTCCAGCACCCACGGCTTTGACCAGCAGAGCGCGACCATCGAATGCAAGATCAACTACATCCGCGCCGTCGCTGACGGTGAGGTGATGTGCACGGCGCGGGTGATCCACCCGGGCCGGCGCACGCTGGTGGTCGAGGCCGATGTGATGCAAGGCGACAAACTCGTCGCAAAAGCACAAGGCACGTTCGCAGTCCTGTAGCTACGCATCACCGATTTGAGTTAATTTCGGCGCAATGAAACCTGTGGGAGCGAGCAACCTCGCTCCCACAGGAATTGTGCGGTTATTGACTGACCGGCATATGGCCTGAGCGGCTCCAAAAACCAGGCGAAAACGCCAGTTTTAACTTCACCCTTGTAGACCGTCTTGCCCACCCCCATATTGGGGCGACTGACGCGTGAAGGAATCCAACTTGAGCGAACTTCTCAACCGCCGCCTGGCCCTGCTCGGCGAGCGCGCTAACCTCTCTCTGCTCGAACAGTGTCTTCACGGCATCGAACGTGAATGCCTGCGCGTGACCGATGAAGGTCGCCTGGCGCAAACGCCGCACCCGGAAGCATTGGGTTCCGCGCTGACCAACGAACAGATCACCACCGATTATTCCGAATCGCTGCTGGAGTTCATCACACCAGCCCTGCCCGACCCGGCGGACACGCTGGCGAGCCTGGACAAGATTCACCGCTTTGCCTACAGCAAGCTCGGCAACGAGTACCTGTGGAGTCCATCGATGCCGTGCCCGCTGCCGGCCGAGGAAGATATCCCGATCGCCTATTACGGCACGTCCAACATCGGTCAGCTCAAGTACGTCTACCGCAAGGGCCTGGCCCTGCGTTACGGCAAGACCATGCAGTGCATCGCCGGGATTCACTACAACTTTTCCCTGCCGGAGAAACTCTGGCCCCTGCTCAAGCAGGCCGAAGGTTTCGTCGGCACCGACCGCGACTATCAGTCGTCGGCCTACATCGCCCTGATCCGCAACTTCCGCCGCTACAGCTGGCTGCTGATGTACCTGTTCGGCGCATCGCCGGCACTGGACGCCGGCTTCCTGCGCGGTCGCTCGCATCAGTTGGAACAGCTGGATCCGGACACCCTGTACCTGCCTTATGCCACTAGCCTGCGCATGAGTGACCTGGGTTACCAGAGCAACGCCCAGGCCGGCCTGACGCCGTGCTACAACGACCTGAGCAGCTACATCGACAGCCTGCGCAAAGCGGTGGCCACACCCTATGCGCCGTACGTCGAAGTCGGCACCCACAAGGACGGTGAGTGGGTTCAACTCAACACCAACATCCTGCAGATCGAAAACGAGTACTACTCCAACATCCGCCCCAAACGCGTGACCTACACCGGCGAACGGCCGATCCAGGCGCTGATGGCCCGCGGCATCCAGTACGTTGAAGTTCGCTGCCTGGACATCAACCCGTTCCTGCCGACGGGTATCGATCTCACCGAATCGCGCTTCCTCGACGCTTTCCTGCTGTACTGCGCCCTGAACGACAGCCCGCTGCTGACCAACACCAGTTGCGGCAATGCGACCTCGAACTTCCTCAGTGTGGTCAAGGAAGGTCGCCGTCCGGGCCTGCAACTGCAACGCGACGGTCACCCCGTTGACCTGAAAGAGTGGGCCGCACAATTGCTGGAAAACATCGCGCCACTGGCGGCGATGCTCGATCAGAGCCACGGCGGCGATGCTCACAGCAAGGCGCTGGATGCGCAGTTGGCCAAGGTTCAGGACCCCTCCCTGACGCCATCGGCCCAGGTCCTGGCGACCATGGCCGAGCACAAGGAAAGCTTTGCCCAGTTCTCCCTGCGCCAGAGCCGCGCCCACGCCGAGTTTTTCCGCAGCGAACCATTGCCGGCTGAAGAACAGGCCCGGTTTGAAGAACTGGCGCGTACGTCGCTGGCTCAACAGGCGGAGCTGGAACAGAACGAAGTCGGCGATTTCGACGTGTTTGTCGGGTCGTATCAGGCGAGCATCCTGGCGATCAGCAACTGACATCAGAAGGTTCTTCGGACCTTATCGCGAGCAGGCTCGCTCCCACAGTGGACTTTCAGTGTTGCCACAACTGTGTGCACACCTGTTAGCACTGTGTGAGCGAGCCTGCTCGCGATTGAGCACGCAGCGGCCACGTTTAGGTTTTTCCGCTAATAAGCTAATTCGAAAAAGTTATTTATTTTTGAATTCTTATATCATTTAGTCTCCTTTTCACGCCGACTCTCGGTCGCCTGACAAGGAGCTTCTCGATGAAACTGCATTTCCCTCTTCGCCTGCTGGCGGCCGCTTCTTTGGCGGCAGCGAGCTTCTTTGCCCAGGCGGCTGACGTGACTGTCGCCTACCAGACCACCGTTGACCCGGCGAAAGTCGCCCAGGCCGACGGCGCCTATGAAAAAGCCACCAAGGCCGACATCAGCTGGCGCAAATTCGATAACGGTGCCGACATCATCGCCGCCATCGCCTCCGGCGACGTGCAGATCGGCTACCTCGGCTCCAGCCCCCTGACGGCGGCCATTACCCGCAAAGTCCCGGTGGAAACCTTCCTCATCGCCACCCAGATCGGCGCCGCCGAAGCGCTGGTGGCCCGTGATGGTTCCGGGATCAAGACCCCACAAGACCTGATCGGCAAAAAAATTGCCGTGCCATTCGTTTCCACCGGCCACTACAGCCTGCTGGCCGCGCTGAAGCACTGGAACATCGATCCGTCGAAAGTCACCGTCCTCAACCTCGCGCCGCCAGCCATCATCGCCGCATGGAAACGCGGTGACATCGATGCCACCTACGTGTGGGACCCGGCCCTGGGCGTCGCCAAGGAAAACGGCAAAGTGCTGATCACCTCCGGCGAACTGGCCAAGTTCGGCGCGCCGACCTTCGATGCCTGGATCGTGCGTAAAGACTTCGCCGAGAAGCACCCGGAAATCGTCACCGCATTCGCCAAGGTGACCCTGGACGCCTACGCCGACTACCGCAAAGACCCGAAAGCCTGGCTGGCCAATCAAGGCAACGTCGACAAGCTTGTAAAACTGTCTGGCGCCAAGGCCAGCGATATTCCGCTGCTGCTGCAAGGCAACGTTTATCCGCTGGCGGCTGATCAGGTCATCACCCTCGGCGCACCGACCACCAAGGCCATCACCGACACCGCCGCGTTCCTCAAGGAACAAGGCAAGGTCGAGGCTGTGCTGCCTGACTACGCGCCGTACGTCAGCGCCAAGTTCATTACCCACTGATCGGGAGTTCATCGCCATGGCCTTGCTACAGCTGGAGCGTATCAGCGCACAGTACCCAGGCAGCCCGGAACCGGTGCTGTCGGATATTTCCCTGACCCTGGGGCCCCAGCAATTGCTGGTCGCCCTCGGCCCGTCCGGCAGTGGCAAGACCTCGCTGTTGAACCTGATTGCCGGTTTCGTCGAACCCAGCGCCGGGCGCATCACCCTCGATGGCGTCCCGGTCAAGGGCCCGAGCGCCGAACGCGGCGTGGTGTTCCAGGATGACGCCCTGCTGCCCTGGCAGGACGTGCTGGCCAACGTCGGTTTCGGTCTGGAACTGGCCGGCATCTCTCGGGACAAACGCGAAATCCGCGCCCGGGAAATGCTGGCGCTGGTGGACCTTTCCGGCTTTGAAAACCGCCGCATCTGGCAACTGTCCGGTGGGCAGAAGCAGCGCGTCGGCCTGGCCCGCGCCCTCGCTGCCGACCCACGCGTTCTATTGATGGACGAACCCTTCGGCGCGCTCGATGCGTTCACCCGCGAACAGATGCAGGAACTGCTGCTGCAAGTCTGGCGGCGCACGGCCAAACCGGTGTTCCTGATTACCCATGACATCGAGGAAGCGGTGTTCCTCGCCACCGACCTGATTCTGCTGGCGCCCAATCCGGGGCAAATCGTCGAGCGCCTGAGCCTGGACTTCGGTCAGCGTTACGCGGCCGGCGAGTCGGCACGGGCGATCAAATCCGACCCGCGCTTCATCGAAACCCGCGAACACGTGCTCGCCAGAGTCTTCTCCCAACGCAGCGCCGCCCAGCGGCAGGAGCGCGCATGAGCAGCTATGAAATCCCGGCCGTAGCGGTGAAACCTGGCGCTTCGGTGATTCCGGTTCGTCGCACTTTGAGCACTCGCTGGATCAGCGTGCTGACGCTGATTGCCCTGGTGGTGATCTGGTGGGCCGTGACGGCGACCGGTTTGATTGAACCCTTGTTCCTGCCGCCACCGTCCGCTGTCCTTCAAAAAGGCTGGTTGCTGGCCACCAGCGGCTACATGGATTCGACCTTGTGGCAGCACCTGGGCGCGAGCCTCAGCCGCATCGGCCTGGGCCTGGGCTTCGCGGTGCTGACCGCCGTACCCGTTGGCATCGCCATCGGCCACAACCGCATTGCTCGCGGCGTTCTCGATCCGCTGATCGAGTTCTACCGCCCGATTCCACCGCTGGCCTATCTGCCGCTGATCGTGATCTGGTGCGGCATCGGCGAGCTGTCGAAAGTGCTGCTGATCTACCTGGCCATTTTCGCCCCGATCGCCATCGCCACCGCCACTGGCGTGCGCACCGTCGATCCGGCGAAATTGCGCGCCGCGCAGTCGTTGGGCGCGACCCGTGCGCAGTTGATTCGCCATGTGATTCTGCCCAGCGCGTTGCCGGACATTTTGACCGGCGTGCGCATTGGCCTGGGTGTGGGCTGGTCGACACTGGTCGCCGCCGAATTGATCGCCGCCACCAGTGGCCTGGGCTTCATGGTGCAGTCGGCCGCGCAGTTCCTGGTCACCGATGTGGTGGTCCTGGGGATTCTGGTGATCGCGCTGATTGCCTTTGCCATGGAGATGGGCCTGCGCGCCCTGCAACGCAAACTCGTGCCATGGCACGGCCAGGCTCACTAAAAATTGCCCTGTGAAAAACCTGTGGAGCGAGCTTGCTCGCCCCCACAGGAGTCAACACTCAGAATTGAAGAGAACCCACATGAGCCACCTGACCATCGTCCCCTTAAGCTCCGCCCTTGGCGCGCAGATCAGCGGCGTCGACATCAGCCAGCCGCTGAACCTGGAACAGCGTGACGCCATCGAGCAAGCGCTGCTCAAGCATCAGGTGCTGTTCTTCCGCGACCAACCGATCACGCCACAGCAGCAAGCGCGTTTCGCGGCCAATTTCGGTGACCTGCACATTCACCCGATCTACCCGAACGTGCCGGAACAACCAGAAGTTCTGATCCTCGACACCGCCGTCACCGACGTTCGGGATAACGCGATCTGGCACACCGACGTGACCTTCCTGCCCACCCCGGCGATGGGCGCGGTGCTCAGCGCCAAACTGTTGCCGGAGTTCGGCGGCGACACCCTGTGGGCCAGCGGCATCGCAGCGTACGAGGCCTTGTCCGTGCCGATGAAAACCTTGCTCGAAGGGCTGACCGCCACCCACGACTTCACCCGTTCGTTCCCGATGGAACGCTATGGCAACACACCGCAGACGCTGGTCCAGTGGGAAGAAGCACGACGCAAGAATCCGCCGCTGTCGCATCCGGTGATCCGTACCCATCCGGTGAGCGGACGCCGCTCGCTGTTCGTCAATGAAGGCTTCACGTCGAAGATCAACGAGCTGTCGGAAACCGAAAGCGAGGCGATTTTGAAGTTCCTGTTCGCCCACGCCACCCGGCCGGAATTCACCATTCGCTGGCGCTGGCAGAAAGACGACATCGCGTTCTGGGATAACCGCGTGACACAACATTACGCGGTGGACGATTACCGGCCGGCGCGGCGGGTGATGCAGCGCGCGACGGTGTTGGGGGATGTGCCGTTCTTTAGGTGAGCCCTGATTTTTTCACTGATGTTAATGGCCTCATCGCGGGCAAGCCCGCTCCCACAGGTTTCTGTGTTGGATAAAAAACACTCTTCCAACGCAGAACCTTGTGGGAGCGGGCTTGCCCGCGATAAGGCCAGGACAGGCGCCGAAAAACCTGGCGCCCGAACACTTACTCAGCCGTCGAAGGCTTCTCCCAAAGATTGATCCCACCCTCCTGAGCAAAGCGGTCGATCTCTGCCAGTTCCTGCTCACTGAAACTCAGGTTCTTCAAGGCCCCGACGTTCTCGATAATCTGCTCCGGCCGGCTCGCACCGATCAGCGCCGAGGTCACGCGCGGGTCGCGCAGGGTCCAGGCCAGGGCCAGTTGCGCCAGACTTTGACCGCGACGCTTGGCGATCTCGTTGAGCGCACGCACATGGGCAATGTTGGCTTCCGACAAGTGCGAAGCCTGCAACGAACCACCGCCCGGACGGTTGACCCGCGCATCCTCCGGTACGCCGTTGAGGTACTTGTCGGTCAGCAAACCCTGGGCCAGAGGTGTGAACGCAATCACCCCCGTGCCGAGTTCGTCGGTGGTATCGAGCAGGTCTTTTTCCACCCAGCGATTGAGCAGGTTGTACGCCGGCTGATGGATCAGCAGCGGCACTTTCCACTCTTTGAGCAGGGCCGCCATTTCGCGGGTCTTCACCCCGGAATAGGACGAGATGCCTATGTACAGCGCCTTGCCCTGTTGAACGGCGGTAGCGAGCGCACTGGCGGTTTCTTCCAGCGGGGTGTCCGGGTCGAAACGGTGGGAATAGAAAATGTCCACGTAGTCCACGCCCAGGCGTTGCAGGCTCTGGTCGAGGCTGGCCAGCACGTACTTGCGCGAACCGCCGCCCTGGCCGTAAGGCCCCGGCCACATGTCCCAACCGGCCTTGCTGGAGATGATCAACTCATCGCGGTATTGCTTGAAGTCTTCACGCAGCAAACGCCCGAAGTTGATCTCGGCGCTGCCGTAGGGCGGGCCATAGTTGTTGGCCAGGTCGAAATGGTTAATGCCCAGGTCGAACGCGGTGCGCAACAACGCACGCTGGGTATCGATCGGCGTGCTGTCGCCGAAGTTGTGCCACAGGCCCAGGGACAGCGCCGGCAGCACCAGCCCGCTGCGGCCCACGCGGCGGTAAGGAATGGAGTCGTAGCGGTTTTCGGCAGCGGTGTAAGTCATCGAATCCTCTCTTGTCTGTCTTGAATCTGGTATCGACTGCTTCGCCAGTCGCCCAGCATACGCTCAGACAAACGCCAAAAAACTCAAGATTCGATTAACTGCTGAAACGTTTCAAATTTCTTTCGTCGAACCTTATGCCGACAATTCGCGCAATGCTGCCGCCGCCAAAAAACCGGAACGCGAACTGTAGCGTTGGTCGCGCCTGACAGTCTGATCAATACGCTCAAGCAATTGCTCGGGCAGCGTTGCATTGAAACGCACCGACTTTCCGAAATAAGGCGTGATATCGAACTCCACCACCGCCCACACCCCACCGGCGTACTCTGGGTTATCAAGGTGAGCGTCGATCTCGCGAACCTGCGGCAATGGATCACCATCGGCAACCAGTCCTTCGTAATGCAGAGAAAGCGCCTCTTTCACGCTCTCGAGCGCTTGCGCCACCGTGCTACCGGCCGAGAAACAACCCGGCACATCCGGGACAATCACTCCGTAGTCCGAGTCGGCATCCTTGTGCAGAACAACCGGGAATTTCATCTTGATGAGTCCTTCATATGATGTGTCCCAGCAGGGACTTTCGTATCCAGTGACGGGCATCATTTCAGCCCCGCCTGTTTCAATATGCTGTTGATCGTTCCTTTCGGAAGATCCGAATCAGGATGTTTGACCGTCACTCTTCCGGCCTTGCAGGGATGCTTGTACTGATGATGGCTGCCCCTTACCGCAACCAGATACCAACCATCGCCCTCGATCATCCTGATCATTTCCCGACTTCGCATTTCCTTCGCCTTTTTCGACAGCAATCGCTGCGTACTTTAGGCAGAGTGAAACGATAACAATACACACAATACACACTCTGAAAGATAATAGTCAGTCCGACGGAGTCGACTTTGCTCTCGGACCGGCGGCTATCCCGCCCCCGCAAACACCTCCCCCAACCAATCCACAAACACACGAACCCGTGGCGACATGTGGCGGTTGTGGGGATAAAGCACTGACACCGGCATCGGCGGCGGTGGTGTCTCGGTGAGGACTTCCTTCACCAGGCCCTGGGCGATTTGCGTTTCCATCCGGTAGTGCGGGCACTGGATAAGCCCCAGCCCCGCAATCGCCGAGGCGGCGTAGATTTCTGCGCCAAACACCGAAATGGCGCCCTCGATGGCCACTTCCTTGAGCTCGCCCTCGACCATGAATTCGAACGGGAACAACTTGGCGGTGCTGCGGGAAACGTAGTTCACCGCCCGGTGGTTTTTCAGGTCATCGAGACTTTGCGGTTCGCCATATTGGCGCAGGTAGGCCGGGCTGGCGCAGGTGATCTGGCGCAGGCTGGCGACGCGTTTGCCGATCAGGGTCGAGTCGCTCAGCGTGCCGGCGCGCAGCACGCAGTCGACGCCTTCGGCGATCAGGTCGACAAAACGGTCGGCCTCGCTGATCGACAGTTCGATGTCCGGGTATCGCGCCATGAATGGCGGCAGGGCCGGGATCACGAAGTGCCTGGCCAAAGTGCCGTGCAGGTCGACCCGCAAGCGGCCTTTCGGCGCCACGCCACGAAACGCCAGCTCAGCCTCTTCCAGCTCCGCCAGCAACTGCACGCAACGCGGGTAGTAGGCCTCGCCATCCAGCGTCGGCCGCACCTTGCGCGTGCTGCGCTCCAGCAAACGCGTGCCCAGCCAGGCTTCGAATTGGTTCAGCGTGTGGGTCAGGGTCGCGCGCGGCAGGTTCAGGTCATCCGCCGCCAGGGTGAAGCTGCTGCGCTCATAAATACGCACGAACACCTTCATCGCTTTGACTTGATCCACACTGAACTCCTGACGCTCGATTGTTGGCGATTATTGAACAGTCAAGGCAACTCTCGTGCATTTATCGGCCTGAGTAAACATGTGAAATTGGCGCCACTCCCCCATCAACAGGAACCCTCGCCATGACTACCCAGACTTCGAAAGTTGCCATCGTGACCGGCGCCTCCCGCGGCATCGGCGCGGTCATCGCCAAACAGCTGGCCGGTGAAGGTTTTGCCGTCGCCATCAACTACGCCAACAGCGCCACCGAAGCGTCAAAACGGGTGGTGGAATTGCGTCAGGCCGGCCATCAGGCCATCGCGATCAAGGCGGATGTCGCCAACGCCGAGGACGTGCGCCGGATGTTCGATGAAACCGAAGCACAACTGGGCAAGGTTGATGTGCTGGTCAACAACGCCGGCATTCTCAAGGTCATGCCGTTGGCGCAACACAGTGATGAACTGTTCGAGCAGACCTTCAACATCCACGCGCGCGGCACCTTCAACACCCTGCGTGAGGCGGCCACGCGCCTGAACGACGGCGGGCGGATCATCAACTTCTCCAGCAGTACCGTCGGCCTGAACCTGCCGGGTTACGCCGTGTACATCGCCAGCAAAGCGGCGGTGGAATCCCTGACCCAGGTGTTCGCCAAGGAAATGCGCGGTCGCAACATCACCGTCAATGCGGTGGCACCGGGCCCGGTGGCGACTGACCTGTTCCTGCACGGCAAGAGCGAAGAGCAGATCCAGACCTTCGCCAAAATGGCGCCACTGGAGCGCCTGGGTCAGCCGGAAGACATTGCCCGAGTGGTGTCGTTTCTGGTCGGGCCGGATTCGTCTTGGGTCAATGGGCAGATACTGCGGGTCAATGGTGGGTTGGTTTAAGCTGCTGTGGAGGCAGGCTAGACGCCTTCGCTGGCAAGCCAGCGAAGGCGGCCTCAAAAGCAGCACACCACTGGAGGAAACACCCGATGCACACCACCATCATCATCACCTTCGGCCTGATCCTCCTGGCGCTGATGCTGTTCATCGGCGAGAAAATCGGCTTCACCCGCCAGACCCTGGCCTACGGCTTTGTCGCGCTGTGGCTGGCGCTCACACTGATCAATTCCGCGGTCGGCATGGTTCACGCCGGCCAGCCATTGAGCACCGAAGTGGTGGTCGGCACCGTGGTGTTCAGCGTCCCGGTGGCGGCGCTGGTGTTGTTCATGGTGCTGAGCAGCGAACCCTGAGCCCCCGATCAACGCACCAGATGCAGGAACTGCATATGCCGTTCGTACTGATCAAGGATGTCGTTGATGATCTGCTCCTTGGTGTAGCCCACCAGATCGTAGTTCTGACTGCCCTCGCTCAAATGCACTTCGGCCCGGTAATAACGACGGTTGTTGAGCTCCTTGGAGCCCATGCCGCCCCGGGCAAATGACGGCGTGAAGTAGCCACGCATCTGCACCTGATAGATAAAGGGATGCTCGTCACCGTGACCGATTTCCAGGCTGACGTTGTCATTGGCCGGGTCCGGCTGCGTGACGACCTTCAGGCCCTTTTCGACGAACACCGCCGAGACTTCTTCAATGGCCGGGCGCACCGTCGAATCGAGGAAGCGATAGACCTCGTCCCGCGACGGGAAATGCACCGCCTGGCTCAAGCGCTGACGCCAGCCGCCACGCCGCGAGCCGGACACCGGCGCCAGGGAATGCAACTGTGCGATCTGCTTTTGCGATTCGAGATAAAACGCTTTGTGCAGCCCCCACATCATCAACAGCAAAATCAGCGAGAACGGCAGCGAAGTCAGCACCACCGCCGACTTCAGCGCATCGATGCTGCCGGAGAACAGCAGCGCACTGGTCACCAGCGCGGTCATCGCGCCCCAGAACACCCGCAGCCATTTCGGCCCGTCTTCGTCCGGGTTACCGCCCTTGGCGGAGAGCGTCGACAACACCACCGTGCCGGAGTCAGCGGAAGTCACGAAGAACACGAAGCTGATGAACACCGTGACCGCAATCACGGTTTTGCTCCACGGGTAGGTTTCCAGCAGCAGGTAAAGGGTCATCGACGGGTTATCGATGGCTGACATGCCCAGCGCACTCATGCCGTGGTTGAGCACCTGATCGATGGCGCTGTTGCCGAAGATCGACATCCACGCCAGGGTGAAACCGAGCGGGATCAACAGTACACCGAAGACGAATTCGCGGATGGTGCGGCCACGGGAAATCCGCGCGATAAACAAGCCCACGAACGGCGACCACGCAATCCACCAGGCCCAGTAGAACACCGTCCAGCCGCCGAGCCAGTCGCTGGGTTTGTCGTAGGCGTACAGGTCGAAACTCTTCATCGGCAACGCGCCGAGGTAATCACCGAGGTTCTGGATCAGGGTATTGAGCAGGTGCTGGGTCGGGCCGGCGAACAACACGAACAGCAGCAACGCGCAGGCCAGCAGCATGTTGATGTCGGACATGACCCGCACGCCCTTGTCGACGCCGGAGACGGCAACGATGATCGCCGCCCCCATCATCAGGGTGATCAGGCCGACCTGAATCCACTGGGTGTGGGCGATGCCGAACAGGTAGTCCAGGCCCGAGTTGAGGTGCAGTACCCCAAAGCCCATGTCCGCACCGAGACCGAACACCGTGGCGATGATGCCGAAGCCATCCACCGCGTAGCCGATCGGCCCGTTGATGCGCTTGCCAATCAGCGGATACAGCGCCGAACGCAGGGCCAGCGGCAGGTTATGGCGGTAGGCGAAATAGGCCAGCGCCATGCCGACGAAAGCGAACACACCCCAACCGTGCAGCCCCCAGTGCAGAAACAGAATCTGCATCGCCTGACGCGCCGCCTCCGCCGTGCCGGCCTCGCCCTGGGGTGGCTGCAGCATGTGGGTCAGCGGTTCGGACACACAGAAGAAAAACAGGGTGATGCTGATGCCGGCGGCGAACAACATGCCGGCCCAGGACAGGTAGCTGAACTCGGGCTCGTCATGGTCGGCACCGAGCTTGATCTTGCCGTAGCCGGACAAGGCGGTGACCACCACGAAGACCAGATACAGCGTCATCGCCAGCATGTAGTACCAGCCGACCGTATTGGCCGCCCAGTTTTGCGCCGCCAGCAACCAGGCACCGGCCTGTTCAGGCAGGGCAATGACCACGACGCCGAACAGCAGAATGAAACTCGCCGCGAAGTAGAACACCGGCGGATTCATGCGGACCAGGCCGCTTGGAGGGAGGGACGATGCACTCATGAACGGTGCACCTCGAAGGGGTAAAACGTGGCTGTAGAAATCGGACTCAGCAAAGGCAAGCCTCCTGTTGTGAGCGGGCGGCGAACCACCGGTTTAACTTGAATGAACGTTCAATTTAAACATGGATAGGGTGCTAAGGACTAATCGCAGGGCTCGGCGGTCGTTTTCCTGTGCCCGTTCAAGGAAGGGTATGAGGCAGGATTAAATCAAAGCCGTTAGCTCGATTCGGCATGAAATCCAATCGCGAACCAGCTCGCTTCCACCGTGGTTCTTCAGTGAACACCATGACGGTGAACACCCGAGAATCCTGTGGGAGCGAGCTGGCTCGCGATGAGGGCCTGTCAGTCAGCCAGGCTTTCGGGAATTACTTCTGCGCCCCATCGTCATGCTGCAGATTCGCCTGAGTCACGTTGCTGCCCGCCGGCACGCTACGGGTCAGCCAGACGTTGCCGCCAATGGTCGACCCCTTGCCGATGGTGATCCGCCCCAGAATCGTCGCGCCGGCATAGATCACCACGTCATCCTCGACAATCGGGTGACGCGGCTGGCCCTTCTGCAGCTGACCGTCTTCGTCCGCCGGGAAGCGCTTGGCGCCCAAGGTCACGGCCTGATAAATCCGCACGCGCTCGCCAATGATGGCGGTCTCGCCGATGACTACGCCTGTCCCGTGGTCGATGAAGAAACTGCGACCGATTTGCGCGCCGGGGTGAATGTCGATGCCGGTGGCCGAGTGGGCGATTTCCGCACTGATCCGCGCCAGCAACGGCAATCCGGCGCGATACAAATGGTGGGCCAGGCGATGGTGAATCACCGCCAGAATCCCCGGGTAGCACAGCAATACTTCATCGACGCTGCGCGCCGCCGGGTCACCGTGATAGGCGGCCAGAACGTCGGTGTCCAGCAGGCTGCGCAACCCCGGCAATGCGAGGGCGAAGTCCTGGATGATCTGGAGGGTCCTGGCCTCGACCTCGGTGTCGACCTGGGCACTGTGGCGCGCGGCATAGCGCAATTCGAGCCGTGCCTGAGCCAGCAAGGCGTTCAAGGCGACGTCGAGGGTATGGCCGACGTAGAAGTCTTCACTTTCCTCGCGCAGGTCCACCGGCCCCAGGCGCATCGGAAACAGCGCGCCGCACAGGGCTTCGAGAATCTCCGCCATGGCGGCGCGGGACGGCAACTCGCGCCCTCCCTGCTCGGTGCTGGCACGGCCGTTTTGCGCGCGCCACTGGTCACGTGCCGTGCGCAGCTGGCTGACGATGCTCTGCAATTGCCAATGGCTGGAACGCTCACTCACGGTAAAAACTCCTCTCGGGCGGCCGGACAGTCTGGCCGCGTCACCGGCAATTACTGTACGGCAAGGTCTGCGAGCCAAATTAAGAACCAATTGTGCTGTGTTAAGCACTGTTGGCTATAAGCGATTGGAGGCTGGCGGTTGCCCCTTCAAATAGGCGTGCCTATAGTCCACACATCTCCCACCGCCAGTACGGAACCATGTTCAATCAAGAGCCGTTCAATCAAGCGCCGATCAAACAACAGCTTGCTCGCTTTAACCGTCTCGACCTGCTCGGTCAGCCCACCGCCCTGGAAAAACTCGAACGCCTGTCGACCTGGCTAGGGCGCGACGTCTATGTCAAACGCGATGACCTGACACCCCTGGCCATGGGCGGCAACAAGCTGCGCAAACTCGAGTACCTGGCCGCCGATGCCCTGGCGCAAGGTGCCGACACCTTGATCACCGCAGGCGCGATTCAGTCCAACCATGTGCGCCAGACCGCCGCCATTGCCGCCAAACTGGGCCTGGGCTGTGTAGCGCTGTTGGAAAATCCCCTCGGCACCGACGACGCCAACTACCTCGGCAATGGCAATCGGCTGTTGCTGGACCTGTTCGATGCCAAGGTCGAGCTGGTGGAAAACCTCGACAATGCCGACGAGCAATTGCACGCCCTGGCCGCTCGCTTGCGCAGCAATGGCAAAAAACCGTATCTGGTGCCGATTGGCGGCTCCAATGCGCTGGGTGCCCTGGGTTATGTGCGTGCCGGGTTGGAACTGGCGGAACAGATCAAGGACACCGGCCTGAATTTCGCCGCCGTCGTCCTGGCCTCCGGCAGCGCCGGAACCCACAGCGGCCTGGCATTGGCCCTGAGTGAAGCACTGCCGGATTTGCCAGTTATTGGCGTCACGGTCTCCCGCAGCGATGAGGACCAGCGGCCGAAGGTACAGGGCCTGGCCGAGCGCACCGCCGAGTTGCTCGGCGTGAGCCTGCCGAAGAGCTTCAAGGTCGAGTTGTGGGACGAGTATTTCGCGCCGCGCTACGGCGAACCGAATGCCGGGACACTGGCGGCAGTGAAGCTGGTGGCGAGTCAGGAAGGCCTGCTGCTCGACCCGGTCTATACCGGCAAAGCCATGGCCGGGTTACTGGATGGCATCGGTCGTCAACGCTTCGATGAAGGCCCGATCATCTTCCTGCACACCGGTGGGGCGCCGGCGTTGTTTGCCTATAAGGACTTTCTGTAACCGTGAAGAGCAAAAGATTGCAGCCGCAGGCTGTGATCTTTTTCACGACGCGCCAATATTCCTTTAGGGAATAACAAAAATATTATTGATTATTTTCTAATCTAATAACGCCATCATATAGTCATACCCCAGGCGAATTTGCAGCAAGACGCATACGCTGCTTTAGGGCAGGATATCGCAGTCGCTCAAATCCCGAATTCGCCAACTTTCCTGAAGCGTCTTCCATAAGAAACCATAGGGGCTTGTCATGAATTTTTCCGTACTACGTCGAAATCTGCTGGTGGGTTCACTGGGCCTGGCGCTGGGCGTCGGCCTGCTGGGACAAGCGGTTGCCGGTGAGCAACTGCAAAAAATCAAGGACGCTGGCGTGATCAACGTCGGTCTGGAAGGCACCTACCCGCCGTTCAGTTTCGTCGACGCCGACGGCAAATTGACCGGCTTCGAAGTCGAGTTCTCCGAAGCCCTGGCCAAAGAGCTGGGCGTGAAGGTCAAACTGCAACCGACCAAATGGGACGGCATCCTCGCGGCGCTGGAATCCAAGCGTCTGGACGCCGTGATCAACCAGGTGACCATCTCCGAAGAGCGCAAGAAGAAGTATGACTTCTCCGAGCCTTACACCGTTTCCGGGATTCAGGCGCTGACCCTGACCAAGAACAAGGACACCATCAAGACCGCCGCCGACCTGGCCGGCAAGAAAGTCGGCGTAGGCCTGGGCACCAACTACGAAGCGTGGGTGAAAGAGAATGTGCCCAAGGCTGACGTCCGGACCTACGAAGATGACCCGACCAAGTTCCAGGACCTGCGTGTCGGCCGTATCGACGCCATCCTGATCGACCGCCTCGCCGCGCTGGAATACGCCAAGAAAGCCAAGGACACTTCTGCCGCCGGCGAAGCCTTCTCCCGCCAGGAAGCCGGCATTGCCCTGCGCAAAGGCGAGCCTGAGCTGTTGGCCGCCGTGAACAAAGCCATCGACAAGCTGCGCGCAGACGGCACGCTGAAAAAGCTTTCGGAAAAATACTTCAGCGCTGACGTCACTCAATAATGGAAGAAGCTTTTCAACTCGCACTGGACTCCCTGCCCTTCCTGCTCAAGGGGGCCTACTACACGGTCGTCTTGAGCCTGGGCGGGATGTTCTTCGGCCTGATGATGGGCTTCGGCCTGGCACTGATGCGCCTGTCGCGCTTCAAACTGGTGAGCTGGCTCGCCCGCATCTACGTGTCGTTCTTTCGCGGCACGCCGTTGCTGGTGCAACTGTTCGTGATCTATTACGGCTTGCCGCAATTGGGCATGGAACTCGATCCGCTGCCGGCGGCCATGATCGGCTTCTCGCTGAACATGGCCGCCTACGCCTGTGAAATCCTGCGTGCCGCGATCAGCTCCATCGAGCGCGGCCAGTGGGAAGCGGCGGCCAGTATCGGCATGACCCGTGCGCAGACCCTGCGCCGGGCCATCCTGCCGCAGGCGATGCGCACCGCATTGCCGCCGCTGGGCAACAGTTTCATTTCGCTGGTCAAGGACACGGCGTTGGCCGCCACCATTCAGGTGCCGGAGCTGTTCCGTCAGGCGCAACTGATCACCGCCCGTACCTTCGAAGTGTTCACCATGTATCTGGCCGCCGCGCTGATCTACTGGATTCTGGCCACGGTGCTGTCGCACCTGCAGAACCAGCTGGAAGCCCGGGTCAATCGGCACGACCAGGAGTCCTGACCCCATGATTGTCGTGGAAAAACTGACAAAGCAGTTCAAGGGTCAAGTCGTGCTCAACGGCATCGATTTGCAAGTGAAGGAAGGTGAGGTCGTGGCGATCATCGGGCCGAGCGGCTCGGGCAAGACCACGTTCCTGCGTTGCCTGAACTTCCTGGAAGAACCCACCAGCGGCCGGATCAAGGTCGGCGATATCGAGATCGATACCAGCCGTCCGTTGAACCAGCAACAAGGCCTGGTGCGCCGTCTGCGCCAGCACGTGGGCTTCGTGTTCCAGAACTTCAACCTGTTCCCCCATCGCACCGCCCTGGAAAACGTCATCGAAGGCCCGATCATCGTCAAGAAGGTCCCGCACGCCGACGCCGTGGCCCTGGGTAAAAAGCTGTTGGCCAGGGTCGGCCTGGCGGGCAAGGAAGACGCCTACCCGCGCCGCCTTTCGGGCGGTCAGCAACAGCGCGTGGCGATTGCCCGTGCGCTGGCGATGGAACCTGAAGTGATCCTGTTCGACGAACCGACCTCGGCGCTCGACCCGGAGCTGGTAGGCGAAGTGCTCTCGACCATTCGCAGCCTGGCCGAGGAAAAACGCACCATGGTCATCGTCACCCACGAAATGGGCTTCGCCCGCGACGTGGCCAATCGCGTGGTGTTTTTCGACAAGGGCGTGATCGTCGAACAAGGCGAAGCAAAGGCGCTGTTTGCCAACCCGAAGGAAGAGCGCACGAAACAGTTCCTCAGTAAGTTCCTGAATAACGCTCACAACTAAAACCCCTCGCAACAAATACAAACTTCCATGGACGGAAGTTTCGCACCCCTGACAAAAATCCAACTCACACACAATTAAGCAACACAGACAATAGACAACTTTTTGTCAGCGCACGCGGTACATATTTATATTCTGCAACAAACACACAACTTCATTTACCCACTCGCCACCTCCCCCACACTACTGACCCAACCCCAAGCACTGCGGGCCTTCATGGTCAATGTCGACACACCAATAGAGTTTATTAACTTCATGATGTAGGAACTTTCTGAATAACAGCTAATTTTGCACACAAGCAACTAACTCTATTGACACTTATTCAATCCAACTCGTATCTAGTCTCCCACCAGCGTCAATCATCACGCGCACTCATTATTTCAACTCAAAGTAATGAACGGTCTTGCTGTGCGAAATTAAAGTTTCCGATTTTTCAGAAACGGACTTCGATGCAAGACTTCAAGGAGACTCTCATGACAAGTACCTCGAACAAAACCAAACTGGCGGCCCCGACCCTGGCGCAATCCCACAAAACCTGCATCAACATCACTTGCGCCGCACACTTGCTGATCGAGGTACCCGCCTATGCCGCGATGGACGAAGGCGACCTGATCGAACTGTTCTGGAACCACTGCTACGTCGCCTCCCGCGTGCTGACCGCCACCGATGTCGGCCGCCCCGTACAACTGCGCGTGCCCGAGAGCTTCATCGACAACGGCACCTCGCACATCCACTACCGGGTCATGCAGGTGGGCCAGGGCGCAGCAATATCGGCCTCCAGATCCGTGCAGATCAAACTCGATTGCCCCGGTGGCCAGCCCTCGGCGCTGTGTGGCGACGAAAACCAGCGCCTGGCACCGGTCACCATCCCCGAGACGATCCGCCGCCAGGGGGTCAATCCGAACCAGGTCAAACGGGGTGTGCCGTTAACCATCGAGCCGTACCTGAACATGGCCGCCGACGATGAAATCACCCTGCGCTGGGGTGACGTGCGCATGGACCTGCCCCGGCTCAAGACCAGCGATGTCGGTCAGCCGATCCAGGTCTGGGTGCCGCCGGCGATCATCCTCGAAGGCGGCGAAGACCTGCGCCTGGAAGTGACCTACTGCATCCTTGACCGCGTGGGCAACAACTCGCGCTGGGCGCCGGCGCGAACGCTGAAGATTGGTTGCGCCAACCCTTACCTCAAAGTCCCGAAGAACGACCCCCTCAAAGCCGCCGAATCCCGCAGGCGATGAGAAATTGCTCCTTGCGCGGCGCTTTTCTGTAGAAGCAAGGCTTGCCCGCGATAGCGATCTGGCGGGCGCTATCGCGGGCAAGCCTTGCGCCTGGAAAAAGCCAAATTCAGCCTTGAACTGTTGCCCCAGAAACAACTGTTGCCCCATGAACAGTGCGTGATGACACACTTCTATCCATATTCCTAAAAGTTAGTTCAAAACTTATTTATAAACGCTTAGGGTATATACACCGGACCACCGGACATTCTTGTTTTCGTTCGCCGCACACCGCGGCGTTTCCATGAGATGCGAGGTAGGTATGGTCCGGAACACAATCACCCCAGTGCAGATCGCCAGGGCATTGCGTGCAGCCAAGGAGTGGCGCTGATGTCCAGTCTGGCAGATGCAATTGTCCAGAGTGATCTGGACGTCGCCCCCCGTTTGTTGCCCGCGCAGGTGTTGCACAACGACGCACAAGCCATCGAGGCCGCCCACGAGTTGGCGCAAGTCGCCCGCCTGCAGGCTGCCAAACGCGACCAGCAGCGCAAGCTGCCATGGTCGGAAATCGAACAGTTCACCCGCAGCGGCCTGGGCAGCATTGCCATCCCGCGCGAGTACGGTGGCCCGCAGGTTTCGTTCGTCACATTAGCCAAGGTGTTCGCGATCATTTCCGCGGCAGACCCGGCCCTCGGACAGATTCCGCAGAACCAGTTCGGCATCCTCAACCTGGTGTTGGGCAGCGCCACCGAAGCGCAGAAAAAACAGATCTTCAAAAGCGTGCTCGACGGCTCGCGCATCGGCAATGCCGGCCCTGAACGCGGCAGCAAAAACACCCTGGAACTCAAGGCGCGCATCACCGCCGACGGCGATGGTCATGTCCTCAACGGGCAGAAGTTTTACTCCACCGGCGCGCTGTTCGCGCATTGGGTCGCGGTCAAGGCGCTCAATGACGACGGCAAGCAAGTACTGGCCTTCGTGCCTCGCGGCACACCGGGGCTGCGCATCGTCGATGACTGGTCCGGTTTCGGCCAACGCACCACCGCCAGCGGCACCATTTTGCTCAACAACGTGCGGGTCGATGCCGAGCAGGTGGTGGACAACTGGAAGATCAATGAAAAGCCCAATACCCAGGGCGCCGTCTCGCAGCTGATTCAAGCCGCCATCGACGCCGGTATTGCCCGTGGCGCCCTCGACGACGCCATCGAATTCGTGAAAACCCGTGCCCGGCCATGGATCGACGCCCAGGTCGACCGGGCCAGCGATGACCTGTACGTGATCGCCGACATCGGCAAACTGAAAATCGAACTGCACGCCGCCGAAGCCCTGCTGCGCAAGGCCGGGCAGGTGCTCGATCAGGTCAGCGCCGCGCCGCTCACCGCCGAGTCCGCCGCCCGCGCCTCGATCGCCGTGGCCGAAGCCAAAGTGCTGACCACCGAAATTTCGCTGCAGGCCAGCGAAAAGCTGTTCGAGCTGGCCGGCAGCCGCGCCACCCTCGCCGAGTTCAACCTCGACCGCCACTGGCGCAACGCCCGGGTGCACACGCTGCATGACCCGGTGCGCTGGAAATACCACGCCGTTGGCAGCTACCACCTGAACGGCACCTTGCCGGCTCGCCATTCCTGGATTTAACGACCAGACATCTGGAGAAACACATGACCCTTTCTCAACACGTCGCGGTCATCACCAGCGATGAGCAAGCCCTGATTGTCGCCAGCGACCTGGCCGAAGACTTCAAACGCGACAGCGCCCTGCGTGATCGTGAACGCCGTTTGCCACACCCGGAACTGGAAGTATTTTCCCGCTCGGGCCTGTGGGGCATCAGCGTGCCCAAAGAATACGGCGGCGCCGGGGTTTCCAACGTCACCCTGGCCAAAGTCATCGCCCTGATCGCCCAAGCGGACAGCTCGCTGGGGCAGATCCCGCAGAACCATTTCTACGCCCTCGAAGTGCTGCGTGTGAACGGCAGCCCCGAGCAGAAAAAACGCCTGTACGCCGAAGTGCTGGCCGGTCAGCGCTTCGGCAATGCCCTCGCCGAACTGGGCACCAAAACCGCCCACGACCGCGTCACCCGCCTGACCCCTGATTTACAGGGAGAGCGCGACGGCTATCGCATCAACGGCCGCAAGTTCTACGCCACCGGGGCCATCTACGCCCAACGCATTCCGACGTCCGTTGTGGATGAAAACGGCGTGCAACAACTGGCGTTCGTCCCGCGCAACAGCAAAGGCCTGACCGTGATCGACGACTGGAGCGGCTTCGGTCAGCGCACCACCGGCAGCGGCTCGGTGGTGTTCGAAGACGTGTTTGTCGCCGCCGAAGACGTGATCCCGTTCCAGAGCGCTTTCGAGCGCCCGACCCCGGTCGGCCCGCTGGCGCAGATTCTCCACGCCGCCATCGACACGGGCATCGCCCGCGCGGCCTATGAAGATGCGCTGCACTTCGTGCGCACCAAAACCCGGCCGTGGATCGACGCCACCCACGAAAAAGCCACCGACGACCCGCTGACGATCAAAAGCTTCGGCCACTTGAGCATTCGCCTGCACGCCGCCGAAGCCCTGCTGGAACGCGCCGGTGAATTTCTCGACCAGGCCCAGGCCGACACCCACGCCGAGACCGTGGCCGCCGCGTCGATTGCCGTCGCCGAAGCCCGCGCCCTCAGCACCGAAATTTCCCTGGCCGCCGGCAGCACCCTGTTCGAACTGGCCGGCAGCCAGGCAACCCTGGCCGAACACGGTCTGGATCGCCACTGGCGCAACGCGCGCGTGCACACCCTGCACGACCCGGTGCGCTGGAAGTACCACGCCGTCGGCAACTACTACCTCAACGATGAAAACCCGCCGCTACGGGGGACCATCTGATGGCCAGGAAAAAGATCCTGCTCAACGCGTTCAACATGAATTGCATCGGGCACATCAACCACGGTTTGTGGACCCATCCGCGGGACACCTCGACCCAATACAAAACCATCGAATACTGGACTGAACTGGCGCAGTTGCTGGAACGCGGGCTCTTCGACGGCTTGTTCATCGCCGACATCGTCGGCGTCTACGACGTCTACCAGCAGTCAGTGGACGTCACGCTCAAAGAGTCGATCCAGTTGCCGGTCAACGACCCGTTGCTGCTCGTCTCGGCCATGGCCGCCGTGACCAGAAACCTCGGTTTCGGCCTCACCGCCAACCTCACTTACGAACCGCCGTACCTGTTCGCCCGGCGCATGTCGACCCTGGATCACCTGAGCCGTGGCCGGGTGGGCTGGAACATCGTCACCGGCTACCTCGACAGCGCCGCCAAGGCCATGGGCCTGAGCGAACAGGTCGAACATGACCGGCGCTACGACCAGGCCGACGAATACCTGGAGGTGCTCTACAAACTCTGGGAAGGCAGCTGGGAAAACGGCGCCGTACTCAACGATCCCCGGCAACGGATCTACGCGCAGCCCGAGAAAGTGCACAAGGTCGAGCACAAGAGCGAGTTCTATCAGGTCGAGGGTTACCACCTCTGCGAGCCTTCGCCACAACGCACGCCGGTGCTGTTCCAGGCGGGCAGTTCCGATCGCGGCTTGCTGTTCGCCGGGCGCCATGCCGAGTGCGTGTTCATCAGCGGCCAGAACAAACCGTCGACCAAAGTGCAGGTGGACAAAGTCCGCGCCAGCGCCGTCGAAGCCGGGCGCAACCCTGAGGACATCAAGGTGTTCATGGGGTTGAACGTGATCGTCGGCGAAACCGAAGAACTGGCCTGGAACAAGCACGCCGAGTACCTGAGCTACGCCAGCGCCGAAGCGGGCGTGGCGCATTTTTCCGCGTCCACCGGGATCGATTTTTCCGAGTACGCCATCGACGAACCGATCCAGTACGTGAAAAGCAACGCGATCCAGTCGGCCACCAAAAACCTGCAAAACAACGACTGGACCCGACGCAAATTGCTCGAACAACACGCCCTCGGCGGCCGCTACATCACCGTGGTCGGTTCACCGCAGCAAGTGGCCGATGAGCTGGAATCGTGGATCGCCGAAACCGGGCTGGACGGCTTCAACCTGACGCGGATCGTCACGCCGGAAAGCTACGTGGACTTCATCGATCTGGTGATCCCCGAGCTGCAACGCCGAGGCTCGTACAAGACCGCCTACGACAACGGCAGCCTGCGCGAAAAGCTGTTTCACGCAGAGGCGCATTTGCCTGAGCAGCATACGGGCTCAGCCTACCGACGCTAAAAGCATCGCTGGCAAGCCAGCTCCCACAGGGTTTTGTGAACGCCACAGACCCACTGTGGGAGCTGGCTTGCCAGCGATGAGGCCCGACCCAACACCAAAAATTCTATGCACTGACTGGAAAAACCATCATGACCAAGAACCACCTCTCTAACCCAGTCAAAGCACTGGCCCTGGCCCTCGGCCTGTTCAGCTCTGCGGTGTTCGCCGCCGACGCACCGCTGAAAATCGGCACCACCGCCGCCTTCGCCATTCCCCTGGAAGCCGCCGTGGAAGAAGCCGGCAAACAAGGCCTGAAAGTCGAGCTGGTGGAATTCACCGACTGGATCGCCCCCAACGTCAGCCTCGCCGCCGGCGACATCGACGTGAACTACTTCCAGCACATCCCGTTCCTGGAAAACGCCAAGGCCGCCTCCGGTTTTGACCTGGTGCCTTTCGCGCCGGGAATCATCAACAACGTCGGCCTGTACTCGAAAAAATACAAAAGCTTCGATGAGCTGCCCGAAGGCGCCAGCGTGGCCATCGCCAACGACCCGATCAACAGCGGTCGTGGCTTGCAGCTGCTGGCCAAGGCCGGTTTGATCACCCTCAAGCCGGGCGTCGGCTACAAGGCCACCGAAGAAGACATCATCGCCAACCCGAAGAAAATCAAGATTCTGCAAGTCGAAGCCGTGCAACTGGTGCGCGCCTATGACGACGCCGATCTGGTCCAGGGCTACCCGGCCTACATTCGCCTGGCGAAGACCTTCGATGCCGGCTCTGCCCTGCTGTTCGACGGCCTCGATCACAAGGAATACGTGATCCAGTTCGTGATCCAGCCGAAAAGCAAAACCGATCCACGCCTGATCAAGTTCGTCGACATTTACCAGCACTCGCCGGCCGTGCGCGCCGCCCTGGATAAAGCCCACGGCAAGCTCTACCAAGCCGGTTGGGAGAGCTGAGCATGACGGCAGCGACCCAACGGCGACTGGAGATTCCAGAGCCCCGCTCTCTACAAGAACAGGCAGAACAAACCGAGCTACACCCGCAGCTCAATCGTGCCCACGTGCGCTTTGTCGGCCTGGGCAAAACCTATGAAGGCAAGCAAGGCCCGGTGGCCGCCCTGCAAGGCATCGACCTGGCGATCCAGCGCGGTGAAGTGTTCGGCATCATCGGCCGCAGCGGCGCCGGCAAGTCGTCGCTGATCCGCACCATCAACCGCCTCGAACAACCGACGTCGGGGCGTGTATTGATCGATCAAGTGGACATCGGCGAGTTCGATGAAGACCGCCTGGTGGCCCTGCGTCGGCGCATCGGCATGATCTTCCAGCACTTCAACCTGATGTCGGCCAAGACCGTCTGGCAGAACGTCGAGCTGCCGTTGAAAGTTGCCGGGGTGCCCAAGGAACAACGCGATCAAAAGGTCCGCGAACTGCTGGAACTGGTGGGCCTGCAAGCCAAACACAAGGCGTACCCGGCGCAGTTGTCCGGTGGCCAGAAACAGCGCGTCGGCATCGCCCGCGCCCTGGTGCACGACCCGGCCATTCTGCTCTGCGACGAAGCCACCTCGGCGCTCGACCCGGAGACCACCCAATCGATCCTCGGCCTGCTGCGCGAGATCAATCAGCGCCTGGGCCTGACCATCATTTTGATCACCCACGAAATGGCGGTGATCCGCGAAATCTGCGATCGCGTGGTCGTGCTCGAACACGGGCGCATTGTTGAGCAGGGGCCGGTGTGGGAAGTGTTTGGCAACCCGCAGCACGAGGTCAGCAAGACCTTGCTCGCGCCGTTGCAACATGCGCTGCCGGCAGAACTGCAAAGCCGTTTGCAGGCGCAACCGCAGGCTTCGGATGACGCGGTCGTTCTGCGTCTGCAATTCACCGGCACGGCCCAGGACGAACCGGACATCGCCGCCCTGTTCGCGGCCCTCGGCGGTCGCGTGCGCTTGCTGCAAGGTGGCGTGGAGCGGATTCAGGGCCATGCCCTGGGGCAATTGCTGCTGGCCGTGACCGGTTCGGCATTCGGTGCCGAGGAACTGCGCCAGCGTGCGAGCCAGTGGGCGCAACAGGTTGAGGTATTGGGCTATGTGGTTTGATCGATTGCTGCAAGGCTTCATCGACACGTTCCTGATGGTCGGCGTGTCGTCCTTGATCGCCCTGCTGGCGGGCATTCCGCTGGCGGTGATCCTGGTCACCAGTTCCAAGGGCGGCATCTACGAGGCACCGGGCATCAACCGTGCGCTGGGCGCGTTCGTGAACCTGTTCCGCTCAATTCCGTTCCTGATTTTGATGGTCGCGCTGATCCCGTTCACCCGCTTGATCGTCGGCACCACCTACGGCGTATGGGCGGCCGTGGTGCCGTTGACCATCGCCGCGACGCCGTTCTTTGCGCGCATCGCCGAGGTCAGCCTGCGCGAGGTCGATCACGGTTTGATCGAAGCGGCGCAAGCCATGGGCTGCCGGCGCGGGCACATCGTTTGGCATGTGCTGTTGCCCGAGGCACTGCCGGGCATCGTCGGGGGCTTCACCATTACGTTGGTGACCATGATCAACTCCTCGGCCATGGCCGGCGCGATTGGCGCAGGTGGCTTGGGGGACATCGCCTATCGATACGGGTATCAGCGCTTTGACAGCCAGATCATGCTGACGGTGATTGTGTTGCTGGTGGCTTTGGTGGCGGTGATTCAGTTGGGCGGGGATCGCTTGGCGCGGGGTCTCAACAAACGCTGAAGGGGCCCGGCTGACGCTCGGCCTCAACACACATTAAAGGAGCCCTTTGTAGGAGCGAGCCTGCTCGCGATGAGCGCAAGAGCGCCGCGTTCATCCAGGCAGCCCTCGTTATCGTTGACGTCCATCGCGAGCAGGCTCGCTCCTACAAAAAGCGGATTTTTCCTACAGGAATAACAGGCTTCCTACAGCCCTGCTCCCTTTCCTTTGCAGGACATTTCCTAGATTATTCCGCTCGCTTGCGCCTGCCAATTTGGGTGACTAGTCTCGGCCCGTCACTGCTCATCAGTGATCGGGTTTAGTCGCCCGGATATCGTCGGGCGCACAGCGTCACCTTCTCAGGTGTTTTTTATTGCCTGAAATTTATGGTGGCTGTGCGCAGGGCACCCTCGGGTGCGCCGGTATTGCCTGGCGACCGGTCGACTAACCTGTGCGCAGCCGCCACCCCTGTTCGTTTAGTCGCGATATCGGTTGGCTCCCACTAACAGTCAGGAGTTTTACCAATGGACAAATCCGTTCCCGATCCACCCCCCGAAACACCCTCCAACGAAGCCATCACCGACGACCTGCTCAGAGATCGCTCGGCGCTCTATCGCGCCATCGATTTCTACCTCACCGGCGATCAACCCTCACCCCCCGACGAACTGCGTTTCTACAACGTCAGCAAAGACGTGAGCTTCGAAGACACCCAGCTCTACATCGCCGATCTGCTGCGCTGTGCTTCGGTGACTGCCTATCAGTGCGGCGACCACCTCAAGGGCGCCGACCGGGCCATGGTGTTCTCGGTCTGGCATTTGCTGGAGATCGCCAAGGCGATGGTTGATCGATCGATTGAGTGTTTGGGGATGAAACACGGTTGAGCCATTAAAACCGCCATCGCGAGCAGGCTCGCTCCCACAGGGAAACGCGATCCAAATGTGGGAGCGAGCCTGCTCGCGATGGGCTGCGCAGCAGCCCCCTACCTGATGGCGTATATTCGACCCATTCCAATTACCTGCGCAGCCCACCATGAAGCAGACTCCCGACGACCTCCAGCAAATCACCGCCACCACCCTGGGCCATTACAACTCGGTGGCCGAAGGTTTTCGTGAAGGCACCCGCGATCACGATGTCAGCCAGAACATTGATGCCCTGCTGCGGCATATCCAGGGCGAGGCGCCGTTCGACATTCTGGACTTTGGTTGCGGGCCGGGTCGTGATTTGCAGACGTTCACCCGCATGGGGCACAAGGCGATCGGCCTCGACGGTTCAGAAAAATTCGCCCAGATGGCGCGCGAGGACAGCGGTTGCGAGGTCTGGCAGCAGGACTTTTTAAAACTCGATCTGCCGGCCGAACGCTTCGACGGGATCTTCGCCAACGCCGTGCTGTTTCATATCCCGCGCCAGGAATTGCCCCGGGTGTTGAAGCAATTGCGCGAAACCCTGAAACCCGGCGGCGTGCTGTTCAGCTCCAACCCCCGTGGCGAGAACCAGGAAGGCTGGAACGGCCCACGCTATGGCGCCTACCACGATCTACAGGCCTGGCAGCAATTGCTGACCGAAGCAGGGTTCGTGGAGCTGGAGCATTACTACCGGCCCGCAGGGCTGCCACGGGAGCAACAGCCTTGGTTGGCGAGTGTCTGGCGTAAACCTGTTTAGTCATGACGGACGCCTTCGCTGGCAAGCCAGCTCCTACAGTTGACCGCGTACGCCTGTGGGAGCCAGCCTGCTGGCGATGAGCTCGCAGCGCTCGCCTTATTGCGCCTCTTTCTGCGGCTCGCGAATCTTGTACCAAGCCACGTACAGCGCCGGCAAAAACAGCAGCGTCGGCAAGGTCGCGACAATGATCCCGCCGATCATCGCGTAGGCCATCGGCCCCTGGGCCTTGCCGCTTTCCTCCACCGTACCGCCGGGGTGATTGCGCGCACGGTGCCGGTGGTTTTGATCGCCGGGTTGTCCAGCAGGCTGACCACCACTTTTTTGTCCGAAGGCGACCCGGCCAGCAGTGACTCGTAGACGTTGAACACTGCATCGCGCTCACCGTCCCGGGCCAGGCTGAAAATCGGCACCGTGGCCTGCACCACCTGACCGACTTCGGCCTGGCGCGCTGTAATCACGCCCGGTGCCTCGGCGATCAGCGCGGTGTAGCTCAGTTGTTCACGGGCATTGGCCAATTGCGCCTGGGCCGCCGCCAGCGAGCTTTGGCTGCTGCGCAATGCGGCGTGGGCGTAATCGTATTCGCTTTGGCTGGTATAGCCCTTGGGCAAGAGTTTTTGCTGACTCACGAACGCGGCGGCGTTTTGCTTGACCTTGGCCTGTTCGGCGACGACCTGGGCCTGGGCCGAGTCGACGTTGGTTTGCAGGTCCTTGGGGTCAAGCCCAGCGCCATTTCATTCCGGAACCAGCCATGCAGACTCCTTTGCGTTTAACGGGCGCAATTCGTCTGTCAGCTTAGAACAGCGTTACAAAGCTGCGCCCGGGAAAGTCAAAAAATTCTGGGCCTTAGCGTTCTCCCTGCGAGTTGCGGGGCTACGCGTAAGGACGGCGGCGGATATTGTTGGCCGTCGCTGTTGCGTCAGAGTGACGACGAAACAGTCCTTCTCGGACAATCCGAGCTTGTCTGTCGATTTGTTCATTCAAGAAATTAATAGTTCGGTTCCGATCCGGATAATGGAACCTAGTCGCATCGGCAGGACCACCGGTCAGGGGAGGAGCGTTTGCCCCCGCAAAAGGGTCTGGAGTTTGAGGTGGCGCAGAGAGTATATCCTTATTGGGGACCCGCCCCTTGTCAGCGACAAAATCCTTCAACATGGGAACGGTGCGGGAATCTTTCGCAGCCCAGCCTGATCCCAACCTTGCGGCAACCGTCAGCCCGGCCAGCCCCAACGCAATGTACCCCAGGGTTTTTGCAGCCTCAGAATCCCCGGTGATGCCCGCGACCGCACTGCCCACCGCGGTCACCGCCGACACCATCGTCGTGATCCCGGCTACGGTCGAGCCGACAGCACCGAGTGTTGGCTTGAATGGCAACCGCCCTACCGCACCCCATTGCACGGCATCTTTTCCCAGTTTGTAGGGGATGGCAGGGGACATGACAATGCGCGCGTTAACCACGCTGAACAGGCTGGTGACCAGCCTGCCAATCTGACCTGTGGGATCAGTGAAATTCACCGGATCCCCCAGGCAATACGCATAAGGATTCAACCCACCCCGACCAAACGGGCTCAAGTTGTCCGGGCTGTTGAAACGCATCAACACCGGGTTGAACGCGCGGTGCCCATTACCCAGCAAATAATGCCCGGTGACCGGGTCGACCGCTTCGCCGGTAAACCCCAGGAGGCTGCCTGGACCACTGTCTACCCGACGAGGGCCGTAGGGTGCATAAGCCTGGCGCGCAGGCCCGTCCGGCCCTGCCACCTGCAACACAGAACGCTGCTGATCAATGGCCAGCAGATCGCTGCTGAAGGCATCACCCTGGCGCGATTGCAGCGCCAGCAGTTGTTTGTCGTACTGGAAAACATGCTGACTGGACGCACCCTGAAGTACGGTGGCCAGCTGTCCTCGGCAGTAAAACCGTTGTAGCGCCTGGGCCTCGGCAGGTTCGATCCCGACCAGCAGATCCAGCGCGTCATACCGATACCCGCTTTTTTTAAACGTGTTCATGATTTGAACCTCGTAAAGACATCAGTGTGCCCTAACGAGACAGCTCAAAAATACCTATCAGAACTGATAGTCGTGCATGGCCAACAGGCGCATTGAGGGAGTTTGCCGAGGCATCGGAAGACGTCTATTTTCCCTTGCACCGTAGGAAGGATCTTTTTTTCAAATTGCCCCTCCAAGGACGGACCACTATTGGCCAGACTCCCCGGCCCACTACTCACAAGGAAGAGAAAATGGCAGACGCAAAAGTGCTCAAGCCGATGAATCCCCAGGACATCGTGAAATTATTGGTGGCGCTGCGCAGGGCTTTGAAGGCCAGAGCAGCCTGAGGGATCCTGGGTTCGTTCCCACATGAAATGTTCGCAGGCAAAAAAAACGCCGACGCAGTATCAGCCGTCGGCGTTTTCAAACCTAGAAGGGGTTTACTGCGTCGATCAGAACGCCGGCAGTACCGCGC
This sequence comes from Pseudomonas fluorescens group sp. PF-1, assembly GCF_054481335.1. Taxonomy (NCBI): domain Bacteria; kingdom Pseudomonadati; phylum Pseudomonadota; class Gammaproteobacteria; order Pseudomonadales; family Pseudomonadaceae; genus Pseudomonas; species Pseudomonas fluorescens group sp. PF-1. The sequence continues at coordinate 499,952 of NZ_JBTMNG010000002.1, read as the reverse complement.
CGTTGTACTTCTTCTCGATGAACGCTTTCACTTCAGGGCTGGTCAGGGCTTTGGCCAGTTTCTGGATGGCTACGCTGTCCTTGTTGTCCGGACGAGCCACCAGGAAGTTCACGTAAGGCGAATCGGAGCCTTCGATCACTAGGGCGTCTTTAGCCGGGTTCAGGCCCGCTTCCAGCGCGTAGTTGGTGTTGATCATGTCCAGGTCGACCTGATCCAGCACGCGCGGCAACATCGCGGACTCAAGTTCCTTGAACTTGAAGTTGTGCGGGTTCTTGGCGATGTCCTTCGGGGTAGCCACGGCGTTTTTCGGGTCTTTCAACTCGATCAGACCTGCCTTCTGCAGCAGGATCAGGGCGCGGCCGCTGTTGCTGCCTTCGTTCGGGATGGCAATGGTCGCGCCGTCCTTCAGTTCAGCCAGGGTTTTGACTTTCTTCGAGTAGCCACCGAACGGTTCGACGTGAACGCCGATCACGGTTTCCAGGTGAGTCCCTTTACCTTCGTTGAAGTTCTTCAGGTACGGCAGGGTCTGGAAGTAGTTGGCGTCCAGACGCTTCTGGTCGACCTGCACGTTCGGCTGAACGTAGTCGGTGAAGACTTTGATTTCCAGGTCCACGCCTTCTTTGGCGAGGGTGGGTTTGATCAGTTCCAGAATCTCGGCGTGTGGAACCGGGGTCGCCGCGACCACCAGTTTCTCGCCCGCCTGGGCCAGGCCGGCAGTCAGGGCAGCCGCCAATGCGGTGAACAACAGAACCTTTTTCATGCAGTGTCCTTATCGACAATCACAGTCGCTTGTGGCGACGGCTAACTATTGAGGTGCCAGTGAAGTGCTATCGCTGGCGTGAAGCGGACAATACCGATATTTTTTATTCCCGAACAATATCTTTTATTCACTTTCATATTCCATTTTGTTCATACAGCTCTAGCTCGCACCTTCCCTTGTAGGAGCGAGCCGGCTCGCGATGGTCGTCATCGATAATGTTGGGCACCTGACACCCCTGCGGCGCTCTCAGGTTCATCGCGAGCAGGCTCGCTCCTACAGGAGGCCGGCTTGCTTAAGTATTTGTTTCAGAGCGTCTTTTTCGGTGGCCGAACCCTCGGCGAGAATCTGCTTGAGTTGCAGCTCGATCTGCTGCAACGACGCCGGCACCTCCGGCAAATTCAGATGCTCGGGCAAAATCTCGTCGCCGGTACTCACCAACAGCGCAAAGTGGATGACGTTTTCCAGCTCTCGGGTATTGCCGGGCCAGGAATGGCGTTCCAGCACCGCTTGCGCGGCCTCGCTGATCAGCGGCACGGGCAGCTCCAGGCGTTGGCTGTAGATGCCGAGGAAGTATTCGGCCAGCGACAGAATATCGCCCACCCGCTCGCGCAAGGCCGGCAGTTCGAGCTGGCCTTCGCTGAGGTAGTGATAGAGCCGTTCATGGAATTTGCCGGCGGCGACCGCCTGGGCCAAATCGATGCTGGTGGCGGCCACCAGGCGCACGTCCACCGGGCTCGGCTGGTGCGCGCCGACACGGGTCACTTCGTGGTTTTCCAGGGCAGCGAGCAATTTGATCTGAATCGGCAGCGGCAGATCGCCAATCTCGTCCAGGTACAGGGTGCCGCCATTGGCCGAGCCAAACCAGCCGGCGCGACTGCTGGCCGAGCCGCTGTAACTGCCTGCGGCGTAGCCGAACAATTCGGCGTCAGCGTAGGTCGGGCTGATGGCGCCGCAGTTGACCGAAACAAACAACCCGCCGCGATCGCTGGCGCGATGGATGTGCCGCGCCAGCAATTCCTTGCCGCTGCCGGTTTCACCACGGATCAGCACCGAGATCGAACGCGGCGCCAGTTGTTCGAGATCCTGACGCAGTTGCCGGGAACGCGGATCGACGAACACCAACGCTTTGGCGCGGATGCTCAGGGGACTTTTTTCAGCATCGGGAAAGGTCAGCAGTGGCTGACCGAAGGTTTCAAAGCTCATGGCAGACTCCCGCCCAAAACCGCCGGGAGACGGGGGCGCTATTTAAAAACGAAAAAATAAAGGCTCAGGCGCGACGCAGGGCGTGATGTTCCATGCGGTTTTGCAGACGGTAGAGATAGGCAAACCCCTGCTCCCACCGCTGGTGACCCGACTTCACATTGATGTGCCCGGCACCCGCCAGAATCCCCGCTTCAGCGCCCCAGTTGCGTGCCAGCTCCAGCGCCCGTGGCGCACTGACGGCGGCGTCGTTGTCGGAGCTGACGACCTGGCTGGGAAACGGCAGAAGATCGCCAGGAATCGGCGCGAAATTACGCAGGGCCGGCGCGCAGGCCGGACGTTCGACATCCGCCGGCGCGACCAGCAAGGCGCCGCGAACCTGACGCAGAAACTGCACGGGCGCGGTCGCTGCCCAATGCGCGACGGTGATGCAACCCAGGCTGTGGGCGATCAGGATCACCGGCGTGCTGTCGGCGGCAATCGCCTCGGCCAGCGCCGCGACCCAGTCTTCACGACGTGGCGTCAGCCAGTCGGCCTGCTCCACCCTTGCGCTGTTCGGCAAACTGTTCTGCCAGTGGCTTTGCCAATGATCTTCTGGCGATCCTTGCCAGCCCGGCACAATCAGATAGCGAATGGATTCGTTGCGCATGGGGGAGCCCTCCTGCTGCGTGTCTGTTCCTGATCGAGTATAGGGACGGGATTTATATTCGTTAAGGAATAAGAAGCTATTTATTAAGACCTATATCGAATATGCAAGCGCTCCCACAGGGACTTGTGTGTTTTTGCGGAATAAAAAAGGGGCCGCACCCTGCCAAGGAGACGGCCCCGGAAAATCGTAAATCTGTCAGCGCGCGGTGATCACCGACAACGTGGTGATGCCTGCCCGCTCAATGGACGCCAACATCGGCCTGGAACTGCACCCGCACCTCCGGGTCCTTGGCCTTGGCTGCCTGAAGCTGGAATGCAGAGGAGATGCCAATGACGTCATGGTGTACGCCTCGTGTAACCATTTCGCGCGAAACAGGTTTCGGTTTCATGAATCTCGATGTCAGCCGTCCCGGGAGACGTCACCCCTCGGCGCTTCGCGGCGCCCAGGGCGCCTCCGGAATGCCCATTGATTAACTCCCTGCGGTCTCTTTGCGAATCACCCGATACGCCGAGCCAAACGCCCCCGAACGACGTATCGGTGGGTGAATCATTGACCTTGACGCTTATTTCTTAAAGTAATTTTTAACGCTAAAACCAGATCAAAATCGCATATGTGGTGACAAGGACAGCAAAGCACGAACCCAAACTTCTCGGTGATTCAGGCCGATGACTTTGGCCTGATCATCTGAGGTCATCCGTTACGCCGATGAATCAAGCGTTGCAGCCAGGATGGCGTGACAGCGAAAACGTCATGCAATTGACTGGCAGTGATCGTTCGATCAGCCACGTCGAAAGCCAACGCTGCCCGCAAGGCTGGCCAGCAGTGTTTCGGCAGGTGCTCAGGCATTCGCAGCTCGCGCTCCAGATGCTCATTGCGAGCCTGGGTCGAGGGCAACCGGCGAAACGGGTGCCTACCTCCGGCCAGCTCATAGATCACACAGGCCACTGCGTAGACGTCGGCACTGGCCAAAAGCGGCTGGCCTTCCAGTAACTCCGGAGGGGCGTAGCCGGTAGTCCAGCCGTTGAAGCGTTCGCGACTCAAGCACGGCAGACCCGGCAGAACACCTTTCTCCGCCTGGCCAAGACCGAAGTCAAACAAGCGCACACCGTCTTCGCTGAGCATCACATTGCTCGGTTTCATATCACCATGCAGCACACCGCGAGCATGGGCATACGCCAGTGCATCGAGCAGCGGCAGCGCGATGTCGCGCAGTTCTTTCCACGGCAGACCCAAGGGCCGCTCGCAAAGGAGTTTGTCCAGGGTCAACCCGCGCATGAGCTCCATGGTGATGAAGGCACGCTGACAATCGGTGTCCACTTCAAAGCTGTGCAAACGCAGGACGTTGTGGTGACGCAGGTGCCGGGTCAAGGCGAACTCGCTGTAAAGCAAGGCGCTGGCGTCCGGCGACTCGGCAAATTCTTCGCTGAGGATTTTCAATGCGACGTAAGGGGACGGATCGCCGAACTGTTCGCCCAGCAAGTCCCGTGCTCGGTAAACCAGGCCCATGCCTCCGGCACCAAGCAGGCGCTCGATGCGGTAACGGCCCGCCAGCACATCGGGTAGTTCACCGATACAGCCCCTGGTTGGCGCCGGCGCCGCTTCAGCCTTGTGCGATTTGGCGAACGCAAAGTAGGTCAGGTTGCTGTCCTGCTCTTCGCCGACCGGCACGTCGTCGATCGGCCGAATGAGCTCACTCATTGCCGGATCACCACAGCGGTCAGGTTGTCCCGGGCCGAGCCACGAAGAGCGCTATCGAACAGACGCGCCAAGGCAACATGTGGCGCCGTCAGGCTCAAGGCGCTGCCCAAGGCGTCGATACTCAGCCCGTTGTACAAACCATCGCTGCAGAGCAAAAACGCATCGCCGGGATGCACCTCAAGTTCCAGCACATCCAGGGTCAATTGCTCGGCCGCGCCGACCGCGCGGGTCAGGGCATGTGCTGCGGGATGGTCCTTGGCCTGTTCCGCGCTCATGTGTTGTTCGTCGATCAGTTGTTGCTGCAGTGAATGGTCCTTGGACAGCTGATATAAACGCTGGTCACGCCAAAGGTAGCAGCGGCTATCGCCAGCCCAGACGCAGGCCGCGCGATTGCCCTCAACCAGCAGCGCCACCACGGTGCTACCCATGATGCTGTCGTGGCGCCCTGCAACAACCGTCAACTCTTGACCCATACGGCGGTTGAGCCAGTGCAGGCACTGGCGAATGCCTTTGAGGCGTTCGTCGAAATCATCCCGCACGGGTAATTCCGCCAGGCTGGCGACAATCAACTGGCTGGCGATATCTCCTCCCTGATGACCGCCCATACCGTCCGCGACCACCCACAGCCCCTGCTGGGGGGCGTCCAGGAAAGCGTCTTCGTTGCGCGCCCGAACCTTGCCAGCGTCGGTGCGCGCAGCACTGCGCCAGGGGCCGGGCACCTGCATCAAAGCTGCGCCGGCATGCGGAAGGTTCGCAACACGCCCATGTCGAACGGGTTGGGCGTGCGCTGGCTGGTCAGCAAGTAGTTGGCGCGCAGGCCGCCCACATCAGCCTTGAGCACCAGCACGTCGCGACCGCTCAGGTATTCGGTCTGCATCAAATCGAACAGACGGAACAGCGACCAGGGGCCAGTGTTCTTCTCGATACCCAGTGGGCGGCCGACCATTTTGTCGAGCACCAGACTGGTACGACCGTCTTCAGAGTCGCTCGGCCACTTGAACGACACCGGCACGATCGGTCCATGACGGTATTCGATGGTCTTGTCGCCAAACTTGAACTCGGAACGGCTGACCGCCGGATCGAGGGTGTAAGGCTCCAGTTTGAACGTCACCTGAGGCTCGGCCGGGCTGTTGGCAAAAAAGCTCTGGCGAATGACCAGCGCGGCGCCCATCTGATCAAGGTAGACCTTGGAAATCGGCAAACTCTGACCATCGAGGCTACGCAGGCGGTAGTGACCCGCATCACCGCTGACAAACGGACGCAGATAGCTGTCGAAGAAGCGGTCGGCAATCCCCTGCGCCTTGAAGAACTCGCTGAAGTCGTTGATTGCCACGTCGCTGGCGCTGTGGGCGTTGAACGGATAGCGCTTGCTGATCGCCTTGCCGTAGAAACTGTACAGCTCATTCTGATAGCGGTGATTCAGGTACCGATAGGAGTCGCCGAGAATGAGGCGCCAGGTGTCTTCAGCCAATACGTTGAACCACACGCCCACCGGACGCGGCAGGCGGCCGGACGCATGGCGCAAGCTGCTCAGTGCATCACGCTGGCCGCCCATGCGGGTCTTCGCCATTTCGAACGCCGCTTGCTCTGGCAGACTGGCACGGGATAGGCTGGCACGGGATAGGCTGGCCATCTGCATCTGCAGGTCGTTGAGGGCGGACAGTACCGGGGTCAGTTCAGCGGTTGGGCCGTTGTTGTCATCGAGCAGGCGGTGCAGCGACTCAAAACGATTTTGCAGGGACTTCTTCGCGGTATCCGGCAGTTTTTTCACCAGGGTTTCAGACGCCTTGCCTGCCGCAGCGACCGCCAGTTTTCCGAGCTTGCCGCCCTTGTCCGCCAGTTTCCCTGCCGTATCGGCGGCGTCATCCGCCAGATCGGCGATCACCGGAAAACGGGTGTTTTCACGCACTTCAACCAGCAGTTTCAGGACCGGTGAATCAGCCGACGTCAGGCCCGCCAACAGCTCCGCGCCTTCACCGAAATCGCTGATTACCGGCAGCGCGACCCGGCCCACCGCCTCCCCCCAGTAATTGGCGTAGTCGCGGAAGTACAGCTGTTCCAGCTCAACCATCAGGCGACGCAAGTCCATATCGCTGATGCCGGGGCCTTCACCCAGAACCCAGTTGTCACGCAGGATATCGGTAACCAGTATCGAGCCCTGCACCGAAAAATACTGTTGATAACCCTGCCGGGTGTAGAACCCCGGGATCACAAAATCGGTACCCACAAGCTTCGGCCCCTGGGGACCCAGGTGTTGGCCCAAGCGGTATTCCGGCAGATTGCGAGCCTGCTCGCGCAGCATCCGGTACACCACGTTGACCAGGGACTCGCTGCGCATAACCTGACGCGCCTGAGCCACCAACTGATCGTTAAGCGGATAAATGAATGGCCGCTTGAGCAAACGCTCGAAGTGGTTGTTCAAGCCGTTTTGCAAGGTGCTATTGCCTGAGTAATGTCGGGACCATTCGCTGGCTACCCAGTCCTTGAGCCACGGCGCGTCGCGACGATCCGTCATATTCAGCATCAGGTACGCACGCAGGCTGTTGAGCAGGCGCTCGCGATCCTTCATGTTGGCGCGAATCTGTCCTTCCAGCAGGATCGCGACCCTCGGCAACAGTTGCTCTTCAAGATCATGTTCGTAGGCGGCCTTGACCACGGGGTTAACGTCTTGGCCTTGGTACAGCCCCCCGCGTTCGTGGTAACCCGCGTCGCCTCTCTTCGGGAACACTTGAGTTGCCGCATAGCGAGTGTCGAGCGCCTTGAGCACCGCCACCGAGTCATCGCCGGAGGGCAGCGTCGAGCGCTGTTGGGTCCAGGTTTGTGCCAGGTTGCGCAGCTTTTCCAGGCGCTCGTAGTTGGCAGAGAAACCACTGGCCCATAGCATCCCGAATAGCACCAGTACAGCCAATGCACCCAGGTACAGCGCACGTTGTCCCCAGTGGATTCGGTTGCGTTCGCGTTTGTCCAGGCCAGCAAGATCGGCCTCGGGAAAAATGACTCGGCTGAACAAATGGTGGGCGAAGCGCGAGCGGCCACTGCGCAGGGTCGGCAACACACCGGTCTTGACGGCCAGTTTGGCGCCAATACTGGCCGCGGTTGCGTCCATTTCCTCAGTCAGATAAGGCGAGCTGGTCAGGTAAAAGCCGCGCAACTGGCTGCCACGCTGGTAGCGGTTACCGGTGAAGGCCATATCCACGAACAGGCACAGACGCTCGCCGATTCGCCCCAGTTGATGCGGGAAGTCGAGGATGCGGCCACGACGTCGGGGGTCACGTTCCTGGTGCATGCGCATGATCAACTGGCTGTTGAGGCGATGCAGCAACGCTTCGAACTCACTGCGCAGCACGACCACATCAGCGCCGCTCTGGTCCTTGCGGAAACTGGCACCGAGCACCTGGTCGCTTTCTTCACGCGTGAGCTGATCAAAGAACTCTTCAAAACCGGGCAGGTCATCGGCCTTGCTCAACACCAGGTAAACCGGCACATCGACGTGCAATGTCTGATGTACGTCTTGCAGGCGCGCACGCACCGATTGGGCCACGGATTCAATGTCCTGTTCATCGTCGCTGAGCAGGATTTTCGTCGGAATGGTCACCAGCACGCCGTTCAATGGACGGTTGCGGCGACGCTTGCGTAGCAGGTCGAGCAATGTGTCCCAGGCGTGGCCATCGACGGTATCTGTCTGGGTCATGTAACGGCCAGCGGTGTCGATCAGCACGCCATGGTCGGCGAAATACCAGTCGCAGTGGCGCGTGCCTTGGGTGTCACGGGTCAGTTTGCGGTCGATCTTGTTGATCGGAAACTCGAGGCCCGAGAAGTCCAGCAAACTGGTCTTGCCGCTGCCCTCCGGTCCGATCAGCAAGTACCAGGGCAAATCACTGCGCCAGCGTTCGCTGCGACCGCGATACAGGCTCGAGGTCCTCAGCGTCTTGAGCGCATCCTTGAAACGCGCTTTCAACACCTTCTGCGCTTCGTCGATCAGCTCTTCACGGCGGATTCGATCCTGGCCACTGTCAGTGTCTTCGATGGCTTTCTTGCGCACACCCGCGCGCCAGCCAACGAAGACCATCGTCAGCCCCCAGATCAGCGACAGCGCACTAATGGTCAGCAGGCGGGAGGTCGAGGCTTCCCAGAACTTGTAGTCATCCACTGCCAGCAGCGGCCCGACGAACCACACCAGCAGCGCGACGAACAATACCAGCAGCAGGGTCCAGACCCAGGTCTTGCGCAAGAACGCGCCGACTTTCTTGAAAATCTTTTTCATCACTCGTCCCTGTTTACGGCTGCGACTGCGGCTGGACCGCGGCCGGATCGAACTGCTGATAAGGTTGCAGAACGGTTTCGCGTTGCTCGCCCAATACCCAGGCAAACCCCGAATACATCACCACCAGGCACACCACCGTGAACAGCACGATCATCCACGCCGGAACGATGCGCACCAGGCTGCGGCGCTGATCGTTCAAGCCTTCCCAATGGGGCGACAGTTCGCGTGGCACATCGCCGCGCAGTTGACGAATCTGGCGATACAGGGCGTCCCGGATGCCTTCGAGCTCGAGCATGCCGCGGGCTTGTACCCGGTACTTGCCTTCAAAGCCCAGGGACAGGCACAGGTACATGAGCTCCAGCATCGGCAGGTGCTTGACCGGGTTTTTCGACAGCCGATCAAGCAGTACGAAAAATTTCTCGCCGCCGAACGTTTCGTTGTGAAAACTGCTGAGCAAGCTCATCTGCGACCACTCGCTTTCGTTTCCCCATGACGTGGTGACGACCGCTTCGTCAGCGACGGTGCAGAGCACGTAACGGGCGCTCGACACCTGGTCGGCTTCGGTGCCGTTGTGCAAAGCGCTGCCTTCAAACAGTTTCAGCCCGTTGGTCAGTCGCACGTTGAGCTCGTGCAGATTTTCAGGGGCATTGCTGTGCTTGAGGCGCACCAATTCCGATAACAGCTCGGAGGCGGCGGCCACCAGCGAGTTGAGGCTGACGTTGAACGTTTCTGCCGGGCGCAGTCGCGCGGCGTAAATCATCCGTTCTTCGAGCTGCTCGAATCGCGGCGGCGCGGCGAAGTCCGTCAGCGGACCCGATGCCGGGCCGTGGCCCTGACGGTCGAGAAGAACGGTTTGGTCGTCCTGGCTGTATTCCGTGTCCTTGTTCATGTCGGTCAGTTCCTGATGGCCCAGAATTTCAGTTCAAGCTCGGCAAATTCGCCGGACACGTGGAACGCGAAGCCGCCTGAGCGCTCGAGTTGCGCCTGGTCTTCGGAACTGAGTTCGAGGATGAAATAGGTTTTGTTGGAGTGGAACGCAATCTGCCGTGGAGCCACGGGCAACGGTTTGACCTTGATGCCTGGCAGATGCAGGTTGACCAGTTGGCGGATGTGTTCCACCGGGCCGACCTTGAGGTGCGCCGGCAAGCGATGGCGCAGTTCTTCGGAGTCGCAGTTGGCACTGGCCGCCAGTACGAACGAGGCCGAGCCCAGCAGCTTGTGGTCGTGCAACGGCGAGACAATGATTCCGTACTGACGCGCTTGCAGCACCAGTTCGATGGCGTGCTGTTCCAGCACCATCGACAACACCTGCCGGATCGCGTCCATCAATCTGCCAAAGCTCGCCCCTTGGTCGCTGTGCTGATAACGGCTGTCCAGTCGCGGGCGCTTACTGTCGCTGGAGAAGGTCGCCAGATCGCCGAGCATGGTCAGCAGCGTGCGGTACAACTCTTCCGGGTGTACCTGTTCCAGGCTGAGGTAGTGGCGCAGAAGTAATTCGGTACGGTTGATCAGTTGAAGCATCATAAAGTCGCCGACTTCTGCGCCACCCACCTTGCCGTTGGAACGGATCCGCTCGGCGATGGTGTCACCCCGGTGACCGAGCATGCTGATCACTTCCTTGAGACACGACAGCAGATAGCTGGAGGCGTGCGCCTGGATGTAGGTCGGTACGAACTCCGGGTCAAGTCTGATCACTCCATCCGGCGTGGTGTCGAGCACTGCGCAGATTTTCAGCTTTACATACGCCTGATCGTTCTGCTGCTCGCCGAGCAAGAGTTTGAAGTCCGGAAGAGCGCAACAGATTTGACTGGCACAGTCGTCGCCAGCGTTGGAGTCGGCCACCTGCGCTTCGTACGTGGTATAGCGCGCCAACACGTCCGACTGCTCCGGGCGACGGGCCTCGATGTGATTGCCGGTGACCAGTGGCAGCGCCAGATAGACAGGCGTATTGCCCGTGTTTGGTGGCACGTCCAAGGCCAGCGGCTCGGTGTTGCCGCCCAGCTCGAACAAGCTACCGTCCGGCAGAATCCCGGAGGCCTGGCTGATCACCAGCTTGCCCATGTTGAGAAACTGCGAGTCGATGTCCAGGTTGAGGAAGCCCCAGATGTAGCTGCCCAGCAATTGGGTGCGGGTCTTCATCTGGTGGTCGTAGTAGCGATCGTTGTGCTGGAAGTGCTGCGGACGCAGCAACATGCCTTCCTGCCAAATGACTTTATGGGCGTTCATGGTCAGTCATCCACTTTGGCAAGCGATTCATGGGTGTTGCGGATGCCGCTCTGGTCGAGAGACAGGTCGGCGTCCGTGACTTGCTCCGGGGTGACTCGCAGGGTGTAGCGCCATTTGCTGTCCGGAAGATCACGGTAGGCGGCGAGGACACCGACGTAGCGACTGCCCTCCTTCACTCTCAGCTTGAGTTCGATCGTTTCGCCCGGCCGCATTTCCAGCTCCTCGCTGGCAACCATGTCCGGAGCCAGGGAGTCCCTGGCGCGCTCGTACAGGCTGAAGAAGTCTGCGCTCTCGAAAGCCACCGGGTGTTTGAGTTCGATCAGGCGTATGACAATCGGCGACGGACGACCATTGAGGTCCGGGTTCAACTGATCGCTGGCCGTCAGCTTCAGATTGAGTTTGGTGACGTGGGAGTACGGCGAAAGCGTCGAGCAACCCGCCAACAGTGCCAGGGTGGTCAGCGCAGTCAGCGCCTTGGAAAAAACAGTCGAGCGGCGAGACATGCGCATCATCCTTGGTGGTCGGTGTGGAGAGTGGAGATCAGTCGGACCTGTTCTTCGTAGGCCTGGGCGAAGTCACGGGCCATCAGGCGATCACCCCAGTCATCGTCCTGGCACAAAGCATGGTGATAACGCCCATAGGCTCTCCAGCGACTGCCAGCGGTGGCGAGCAACGGTTTGTTGTCACGCTCGAAACGCAGGGTGAGTTGCTGAGGCGAGAAGTACTCCAAGGTGCTGCGAACGGCGGCGCGACTCGCCGTGAGCAAGGCCACCTGATGCGCCTGTAAATCGCGGAACGCACGGGATATGGCCTGTTCAGCCGGAAGCTGCCCCGGCTTGCCCGGCTGCAGCAGAATGCCCAGCGCTTCACCGGCATCAAGTGCGTACTTCAAGGGGTTCTTTTGAGAGCCTTGCATCGTGGTTTGCGCAAGCCGCAACTCGTTTTTCAGCTCGCTTCGAGTACGCAGGCTCTGCTGTAATCCGCCGACACTCTGCTTGAGCAAACGCGCGGATCTCAAAGCCAGGGCTTCTTTGGCATCATGATCAAGGCCATCAAGATCCACGCCCAAGGCCTCAGCAAACTTTTCCCAGAAACCGTCGGCCTGACGCTCGACCACTATCGATGCTGACTCGGGTGCAGGCGCTGCCGGGACATCAATCAGCTCAGGTACCCTCAGGCTTTCCAAGTCGATGCGGGCATAGTCGGCTCGCCGACAGGGCTCTGCGGTGGCGTTGCCCGGCGAGATCAGCTTGTCGATGGCCGAATACGCACGTTCCTCCCGATCGAGAGCGTTCAACGGGTCGAGGTCGAGAAATACATTGTCAGGAATGACGCTGCCAGCGGCTTGCGGACGACCGACTTCCTCCTCGTAATTCGCCGGATCACGAACCAGCCGCGCACGGATCTCGACATCCCCCAGCACATACACGCTGCCATGCTCGATACGTACAGCCTCGCCCTTGGGCAGCAGCGCGCCGCTGCCGCTGTACGAAGTACCGTTGCTACTGGTATCGGTCAGGAAAAACGCGCCTTCGCGGTAGCTGATCAAGGCGTGGCGTTTAGACAAGTGTCGATTGACGTCCGGAATGGCCCAGTCGCAGTCCTCGTTGCGCCCAATCACGCCGCCGGCCTGCTTGAAAGTCTTGCGCCACAACTCCGTCGGTACGAACTGCTTGGTGCTCAGCATTTCGAAAATCAGTTCCATGATGATGCTCCTTGCGGTCACTTGCCGCGATTGACCGACTGCGGATCACCCAATGGGCGATAGGTGTCGTCGTTGTATTTGTAATTGCCGCTGCAGGCGCCGAGGCCACATAGAACGACAACGGCCAGCAGGACGGCTTGCCAGTGACGAATAGACATCAGAGGGTCTCCAGGGGCAGCGCAAAGCACTGGCCCTTACGGTTGAGGCTGTTAAAAGCGGATAAATTGAAATCGAGCGCGTCTGGCCTACCCATCGACGTTTCCCGCATTGATGTTCAGGCGCCCGAGGCGGTAGAGAAATGTGCGCCGCGGCAGGCCAAGCTCGCGGGCCGAGAGGGTTTGATTACCGTCGTTCTTGCGCAGGCAATCGATCAGCAGGCTGCGCTCGATCTGCTCCAGGCGTTCGCGCAGGTTCAGCCTTCCGACTTCGGGCAGGGTGTCCATACGCAGGGAGAAGTGCTCCACCAACAACTCGCTGCCTTCGCAGAGCAGTACTGCACGTTCGACCAGCCCCTTGAGTTCACGCACGTTGCCGGGGAAGGCGTAACTGGCCAGAAGATCCAGCGCTGCGTTGGACCAGCTCACCTCGTCACGCTGCAGGAACGCACAGGCCTTGTCGGCGAAGTACCGGGCCAATTCGAGGATGTCGTCTTCGCGTTGACGCAGGGCCGGCAGTTCAATAGGGAACTGCGCGAGACGGTAGTACAAGTCCTCGCGAAACTTTCCCTGGCTGACCAGCACCGATAAATCCCGATGTGTCGCGGCGATGATGCGCACGTCAATCTTGTGGGTGTCGTTGGAGCCCAGCGGACGAATCTCACCCTCTTGGAGCACCCGCAGCAGCTTGGCTTGCAGCGACAGCGGCATGTCACCGACCTCATCAAGCAACAAGGTCCCGCCATTGGCGGCGTCGAACAGGCCGGCTCGGTCTCTGTCGGCACCCGTGAAGGCGCCTTTACGATAACCAAACAGCTCGCTTTCGAGCAGGTTTTCCGGGAAGGCGGCGCAGTTCTGCACGATGAACGCGTGGGAGCGACGCGGTCCGCAGTCGTGGATCGCCCGGGCCACCACCTCCTTGCCGGTGCCCGTTTCCCCCCCCAGCAGCACGGTATAGGGGCTGTGCAACACTTTACTGATCAGGGAATAGACACGGCGCATGGCTGTGCTTTGACCCGTCAGGCCATAGTCGCTGGTGCTCGCAACAGTGACCGTTGCCGGTACAACGCTGCCGCTCGGCCGCCGTAACCGCTGCAGCAAATGCAAATGGCCCAGCACGAACGAACCCAGTCGACCAAGCGAGTCGGCGAAGCCTTGCAGTTCAACGTGCTGGTGGCTGGCGCACAGCAATAACCCTTCCACTGACTTCTGCGGGTTGACCAGCGGCACGCACAGCAGCGATTGCCATGGCCTCGCCTGGGCCGGCAGAAAACCGGTCTCGTGCAGACTGCCGCTCAATTCACTCAGGCACACAACACGGTTCTGGCACAGCGCAAATTGCAGCAGTTGCTCACCGTTGTAATCCACCGGCAAGCTGGCGGTTTCCCGGGGTTGAAGGTTGCCGTTGAGGCACTCGGCGCTCATCTCCAGGGAGGTGTGGGTGGCGTCCAGCAAGTACAGCTGGGTCAATTCGCACTGGCTGAGTTCAGCCAACCCGCGTACAAACGCCTTGAGCAACACAGCGCCATCCATCGCTCGCGACAGACTGGAAAATTGCGCTAACAACGCTTCGGCATAGGCCAGGGGTTGCGGCACTGAAGTGAACATCACTCCCACCTCAGGCGAACTCGCATGTCACGCCGCCGCTGCCGAGCGTCGCGTGCACACGCTGGAGGTTTTCCCCGATGGTCATGGCATCCAGCAGACGGTCGGCAATCAGCGGCAGTACGTGCAAGTCCAGCAAATGGTCGATCAGGCGCGCACCGCTGTCGCTTTGGGTACAGCGTTCGGCCAAGTGATCGACGAGGCCCTGTGAGTAACTGAAATCCAGCTGGCGACGGCTCAGGCGCTCGCCCAGACGACCGAGTTTGATCTCGATAAGCTCGCGCAGCACCGGACCACCGACCGAGTAGTAAGGCACCACGCGCATCCGCGCCAGCAGTGCCGGTTTGAAGTGCTTGCTGAGCACTGGACGAATGGTTTCCTCAAGTACCTCGGCAGTTGGCCGCGCACCGTTTTCGCAGAGTTCGCTGATACGGTCGCTCCCCAGGTTAGAGGTCATCAGAATGAGGGTGTTGCGGAAGTTGATCTCACGCCCCTCACCGTCATTGACCACGCCCTTGTCGAAGATTTGATAGAACAGATTGAGCACGTCCGGGTCGGCCTTTTCGACTTCATCGAGCAGTACGACCGAATACGGCTTCTGCCGCACGGCTTCGGTGAGCATGCCGCCCTCGCCATAACCGACGTAGCCTGGCGGTGCACCGATGAGGCGCGAAACGGTATGTTTCTCCTGGAATTCGGACATGTTGATGGTGGTGATGAAACGATCACCTCCGTACAACAAATCTGCGAGGGCCAGTGCGGTTTCGGTCTTGCCGACGCCGCTGGGTCCAACCAGCAGAAACACACCCTCGGGCGCATTGGGATTGTTCAGACCGGCGGCGGTAGCGCGCATCGAGCGATCAAGGGCGTGAATGGCTTGCTCCTGACCTCGAATGCGGGTACGCAGGTCATCAGCGAAGCTGGCAACCTTGGCATTGTGCTCACGGGCCAGCTGCGCCAGCGGCACGCCGGTCCAGGCACTGATCACTTCAGCCACAAGCCGTGGGCAGACCTCGAAGCTCACCAGTCGCTCTTTGACTTGCATCTCGGTCAGCGCCTGGTGAGTTGCGTTGAGCGTCGCTTCCAGTGTTTCGACGCTTTGCGCTTCGTCTACCGAGAGGGTTTCGATCACGGAGCCTTCAGCGTCTTCGACCGTCACAGGCGCCGCCGCGTCGGCGGCTTCGCGGGCCTTGGCCAGTTGCCGGCGCAGTTCCAGCAGATGCTCAGCCAATGTTTTCTGTTCGGTCCAGAGGGCATCCAGCGCGGCCATTTCGGATTCGGCTTCGCCCAGGCGCGCTTCCAGCGTAACCAGCGCTTCACGGTCGATCGGCAGACCGGCCTCGGCATCGCGGCGCAAGGCCTGACGTTGTCGGCCACCCTCAGCCAGTTCGCCGCGCAGCCGCTCCAGGCTTTGCGGAGCAGCAGCGAGGCTGATGCGCACTCGGGCGCAGGCGGTGTCCAGTACGTCGACAGCTTTATCCGGCAGTTGACGACCTGCCAGGTAACGAGCGGACAGCTCGGCAGCGGCGACCACCGCGTCATCACGCAAATAAATACCGTGGCTTTTCTCGTATACCTGAGCCAGGCCACGGAGGATGGTCACCGCCTCGCTGACGGTTGGCTCGTGCAATTGCACCGGCTGGAATCGACGGGCCAGCGCCGGGTCTTTTTCGAAGTACTTTTTGTACTCCGCCCAGGTGGTCGCGGCGATGGTACGTAACTCTCCTCGGGCCAACGCCGGTTTCAGCAGGTTGGCGGCGTCGGAGCCGCCGGCATTGCCGCCCGCGCCGATCAGGGTATGGGCTTCGTCGATGAACAGGATGATCGGCCTGGGCGAAGCCTTGACTTCGTCAATCACACCTTTGAGGCGACGCTCGAATTCGCCTTTGACACTGGCACCGGCCTGCAACAAGCCCATGTCCAGAGACAGTAACTCGACGCCTTTCAACACCTGCGGCACTTCACCGGCAGCAATGCGCGAGGCCAGGCCTTCGACAATCGCGGTTTTCCCGACGCCCGCTTCACCGACAACAATCGGGTTGTTCTTGCGGCGTCGGGCCAGGATGTCGATCATCTGCCGGATCGAGTCGTCGCGGCACAGTACTGGATCGAGCTTGCCGTCGCGGGCTTGTTGGGTCAGGTTGTGGGTAAAGCGCTGCAGCAGAAGCTCACTCGACCCGGTCGGTTTACCGGCGTCCGATGACTCCTTGCGGGATAAGGCGAACTCTTTCAGACGGTCGACATTCAATTTCGCCAGCAGTGGCTGGTAGCGACTGCCGGCATAGCGCATCGGGTTACGCAGCAACGCGAGAATCAGTGCAGCCTGTTCGACCTGGGTCTGGCCCAGTTCGAGGTTGGCAACCAGCAAAGCGTCTTGCAACCACTGCACCAGTTCAGGGGCGAACACCGGGTTGCGCGAAGCGCTGTGCTCGACCCGGCTTTGCAGCACAGCACTGAACTCACCAGCGTCTACCTCAGCATCCTGCAAAGCGCGGGCAAGCAAGCCTTGCGGATGTTCCAGCAAACCGAGCAGCAGGTCTTCGATAAGGATCTTGCTGCCGCCACGAGCCACGCAGCGTTCGGCGGAGCTTTCCAGGTCACGACGGGTTTCGGCGTCCAGCGCCTGGATGAGCTTTTGCAGGTCTACGTTAATCATTTTTCAACTGTCCTTAATGAATTTTGCTGCCCAGAGTCACCACGCCGTCCGCTTTTTCGCGACCGAGCCAACTGGTCCATCCCAGGCGACAAGCGTTTTGCTCGCCAATGCGCAGTTCGCGAATTTCATCCCGGCGCAGCATCAGGCGAATGTCGTAATCGAGCGGGTCACGCAAGGTGAATCGCACCAGCGCGCACAGCGGCTGGTAGCCGAAACCAATCGGCAGGAACTCATGAAAGCGCTGCCAGTCCAGTTCGCGGATGTGGATCCGGAACTTGCCGCTGCGATCACGAACGCTCTCCCCCAACACCACGTTTTCACCCAGCGCGCTATTGAGTCGTCCCAGGCGACTGCGCTGTTCGTCGAGAATGTCCACATGGCGTTCAATGCACTGTTCAATGGTCAGGTCGGCGTGCTTGAAGTAGTAACGCAGCACCGCTTCGATCAGCGCAGCCGAGTGCGCACGCAAACTGAGCAAGCCCAGATACGGCAGCAGGCGCTTCCAGTTCAGCTCCCGGGCTTGGCGAATCTCTTCACCACCGAGGCCAATCAGGGCAAACAGCCGGGAGGAAAAAGGGTCGAGGGCACCGCTCTCGAAACTGGCGCGATAGCGATACTTCTTCCAGATCGGCAACATCAGCCGTTGCAGGCGATGGTGGAACAGGTCGAGGAAGTTGCGGGTCGGGTTACCGTCCTCGCTGTCGCCCAGGGCCTGTTCTGCGTAAAACGCCGGCAGTGGCGACCCTGAACCAACCAACCCGATCAAATTGAAACGCAAGCGCGCGCGCATCAGCCCGTGTTCATGAAAGAACTCAACACGATCAACATCACTGCCTGGAAACCCCAGGCTGGGATTGGCCTGGAACTCCAGTTGGTCGTACAAATCGTCCTGGCTGAGATGAGGGTGCGCTTCACGTAGTCGGTCAACGACCAACAGCACAGCCTGAAACAGCGAGTACTCGCGTATGCCTCGGGTCAGCCCACTTAAAGAAGCGGTTGCAGGCCCATACGTGGTGTCCATTGATACACCTCTCCCTGTGTGCTTTTTACCCGCAGCTCGTGGTACGAATTGAGACTGGCGTAAAGCGCGAAAAACTCGTTAAGCACCGAAGCGAAAACGAACAGGTCACCCTCGCCGATGTACCCTTGGGGGTCGATGATCAGCTCGGTACGCAGTCCACGAACCGGTAACCCTCGGTGCAATCGATCGACATATTGATGTTTGATCGACTTGAGCCCGCTTAGCAGGCGTTCACTGACTTTGGCCGCGTGTTGGTCGTAATAGCGCGGCAGGTCATACGTTTCGAGAATGACCTTCAGTGCGTTGACGTCCGCCAGCGACAGATAGTTAAGCGACATATTGCTGATCAGCTTCCAGAGGAAGTCACGATTCAGCGGCGGCGCGAAGCTCGAAGTGGCAGGGGTAATGTTGCGGAAGCTCAGGAACTCCGGCGTCTGTTCACAGGCCAGTTTGATGTCGCCAGGCTTGAGCTTGCGCGGCAGGTTCTGGTTGGTGCACATCAGCTCGACCGACAGGGTTTCGTGGGCCTGGGTATGGCGAACACCGAAGCTCAGGTAGGTGTCGAGGCCGTCGTGCAACGAAGAAGCGCGCTGGAGAACGCTGTAATGGGGACGGCTGGTGGGCACGTCAAAACTTGGGTCGTGCTCGAAGGATTCGAACGCAACATATGCCTGATAACCGAGTCCGCCAGGTTTCCAGCCCGTGACACTTTCCACGGAAAATACACCGCAGCTTTCCTGGTCGAACTTGGCGGGTAGCAGCAGGTACTCATCCTGCTTGCCATCTAGACGGATCGGCAATGCATCGTGCCTGAACAGGTTAACGATGGGCGTACAGTGAAGCTTCACGTTGTCCAGGGTCGGACGCATGCGCAGGATTCCACTCTTGCGGATGTCGAAGCGCAACTCCAGGCCACGCACCTCTTTGAGAATGTCCGCCGGCAAAGCCTTGAGCAGGTCCAGGCCGTTGATATCGACAAACAGGAATTTGTCCTGGAAGGCAAAATACTCTTGCAGGAAGCGATAACCGCGGAAGGTGTTCAGCGGATAGGGAATCAACGCTTCCTCTTCCGCAAAACCCACCGGCTGCACACGATCGCCGGGCATCTTGAATGCCATTGGCACGCCGTTGGCGCCATCAATGGGGTTGCCGACGCCGTCCAGTGGAATCAGTTCGATGCTTTCCAGGTTACGCAGCAGACTCAGGTACAACATCTGACTGATGTAGCGCTCGCCGGTAAAGTGCAGTCGCAAGCGGCTTAATTCCAGCTCACCGAGGTGACCGTCGGCGCTCATTTCCAGACGCAGGCTCAACAGCGAGCCGTCGCCCTTCACCGAGTAATTCAGAGCAACCAGGTCCAACGGCAGGACTTCAGTCGGATAACAGGTGCGAAAGCGGCAGCGCACGTCATCAACCGGCTCGCTTTCCACCGGTGTATCGCGCTCGACCCTCAATGCCGGACCGGAACGTTTCAACGGATCGAACTGCAAAATGCTAAACGCCGGCAGCGGCCGCATATAGTTGGGCCATAGCAGTTGCATCAGCGAATGGCTGAGCTCCGGCAACTCGTCATCGAGCTTCTGGCGCAGACGCCCGGTCAAGAACGCAAACCCCTCCAGCAACCGCTCCACATCCGGATCCCGCCCGGTCTGCCCGAGGAAAGGCGCCAGTGCCGGACTACGTTCGGCGAAACGACGACCTAACTGACGAAGTGCAGTGAGTTCGCTTTGGTAGTAGTGGTTAAAGGACACGGAGGACCTGCCTGGTTTTGGATCTCATGAAAAAAAAGGCTTGAATGCCAGACTGTCGAACAAATCACCCACGGCCACAGGGTCCAGGTAACACTCCGATTCAACGGTGTTCATGGCTATTCGATTCCTGCCTTTTTGGACGTCAGGACATACGCGTTTCATTAGCTGACCTTGACTTGACCGCTGCCATCCAGGCACGCGGTAAAACTGACCTGGCGCTTGAAACCATCCACTTCCAGCAAGCCTTCGATGTTGAAGGCCAGCCGAAGCTGATCGTGTTCACGCGGCAGGGAGATGACATGCACTGCGCTCAGGCGCGGCTCGTAGGCTTCGATGAACTTTTCGATGGCCTGACGGGCCTGGCTCAGCGAGTCGTGCAGGCTCAGACGCATATCATTGAGATCGGGGAGCCCGTAATCGGACAGCGTTTGCACGCTGCCCGCACGGGTGCTGAGCATCTTGGCCAGATGAGCAGCCACGGACGCCATGGCGGAGACCTCGCGACTCCAGCCGACGCGGCCGTCCGCGTCTCCCCCCAGGCGTTCGAAAAGGCTGCCGTATCCAGTCATGAGTCAGGCTCCGTTTACTCTTTGTCCAGCTTGCCAACCAGCGACAAGGTGAAATCGGCACCCATGTATTTGAAATGCGGGCGCACGTTCAGGCTGACGCGGTACCAGCCAGGCTCGCCTTCGACATCACTGACGATGATCTCGGCTGCGCGCAGTGGACGACGGCCACGCACTTCGGCACCGGGGTTTTCCTGATCAGCGATGTACTGGCTGATCCATTTGTTGAGTTCACGCTCCAGGTCAGTGCGCTCCTTCCACGAACCCAGTTGCTCGCGCTGCAGCACTTTCAGGTAATGAGCCAGGCGGTTGACGATCATCATGTACGGCAGTTGGGTGCCGAGCTTGTAGTTCAACTCCGCCCTCTTGCCTTCGGAACTGATGCCAAAGAACTTGGGTTTTTGCACCGAACTGGCGGAGAAGAACGCGGCGTTGTCGCTGCCTTTGCGCATGGTCAGGGAAATGAAACCCTCCTCGGCCAGTTCGTATTCACGACGGTCGCTCACCAGAACCTCGGTAGGAATCTTGGTTTCGATCTCGCCCATGCTTTCGAAGTGATGCAACGGCAGGTCTTCAACTGCCCCACCGCTTTGCGGGCCAATAATGTTCGGACACCAGCGGAACTTGGCGAAACTGTCGGCCAGCCTGGTAGCGAATGCATAAGCGGTGTTGCCCCACAGGTAGTGCTCGTGGCTGTTGGCGACGGTCTCTTTGTAGACGAACGATTTGACCGGGTTTTCTTCCGGGTCGTACGGGTTACGCAGCAGGAATCGCGGCACCGTCAGGCCAACGTAACGGGCGTCTTCCGACTGGCGGAAGCTCTGCCATTTGGCGAATTGCGGGCCTTCGAAGTGATCCTTCAGATCCTTCAGGTCCGGCAGACCGGTGAAACTGTCCAGACCGAAGAATTTCGGGCCGGCCGCAGCGATGAACGGCGCGTGGGACATGCAGGCCACGCTGGACACGTACTGCATCAGTTTCACGTCCGGCGAGCTTGGGGACATGAAGTAGTTGGCGATGATCGCGCCCACCGGCTGACCACCGAACTGACCGTACTCAGCGGTGTAGACGTGCTTGTAAAGACCCGATTGCATCACTTCCGGCGAATCTTCGAAGTCGTCCAGCAGGTCGTCCTTGGAGACGTTGAGGATTTCGATCTTGATGTTTTCGCGGAAATTGGTTCGCTCGACCAGTAACTGCAGGCCACGCCACGACGATTCCAGAGACTGGAAGTCCGGGTGGTGGAGGATTTCGTCCATCTGGCGGCTGAGCTTGGCATCGATCTCGGCGATCATGCGGTCAACCATGGCTTTCTTGACCGGCTCACCATTGTTCTGCGGTTTGAGCAATTCCTCGATGAAGGCCGACACACCGCGTTTGGCGATGTCGTAGGCTTCGTCAGCCGGAGTCAGGCGGGTTTCGGCGATGATGCTGTCGAGAATGCTGTATTCGCCGTTCTCGTTGCTGTTCTGCTGCGCTGCACTAGTGCTCATTGTCTTGGCTTCCTTGGCTGATGGGGACTCAGGCGTTCCGGGCTGCGGCGTTCAAACCCAGCTCACCCAGTACGCGACCGCGGGACTCGTCGTCGGCGAGCACGCCTTCGATGGCTTTACGGAACGCAGGCGCGTTACCCAGCGGGCCTTTGAGGGCCACCAGCGCGTCGCGCAGTTCCATCAGTTTTTTCAGTTCGGGCACCTGCTCGACCAGCGAGGCAGGGTTGAAGTCCTTCATCGAGTTGACGCGCAGTTTCACCGCCAGTTCTTCAGTATCGCTGTCTACCTGAAGACGGTTCGGCACGCTCAAGGTCAGCTCCAACTCTTGCTTTGCCAGCACTTCGTCGAAGGTCATTTTGTCGATGTTGATCGGCTTGCGATCTTCGACTTTGCGTTCGTCCCTGCGGTGGGTGTAGTCACCGATTGACAGTATTTTCAACGGCAGTTCGATCTCTTCCTGTGCACCACCGGTGGCAGGTTTGAAAGTGACGTTGATGCGTTCCTTGGGGGCTACCGAGCCTTCTTTGGCCATGGCTTTTCTCCTTGCGGTTGAGGCCCTGGGGCCTATTGGAGTACCACTTCAAGATCGAGGTGGCACAACCTGCGATAAACCTCTTCCTTGCACTCACGCACAGCATGGTTCTGCGGTAACAACTCGCAGCAGCTATGCAGCAAATGCAGCACTTCGAGCACAAGATCAGGCTCCCAGGCGCTGACTCCCGAGTCCTGTAATGTTTGGTCGAGGGTTTCGAGTTGGGTCTTGGCCAGTTCGTATTTCTTGGCCATGAAACACAGCCGCGCGAGGGCGAACTGCCAGAAGAATCGAAAGCGCCCGCCCTGGGCACTTTGCAGGCCCTGCTTGAGGATCTGCACGGCAGCCTTGAGGCCGTCCTTGCGCAGGATCGGCAGGGCTTCTTCCAGGGCCAGTTCCCAGGCCGGCTGGGCGTCGGTTGATTCAACCTTGCGCGGCGTACTGGCGGTTTGCAGATGCGGCATGACATGGGTACCGATCCAGGCGCGGGTGGCGGGATCGGCAAATGGAGTACCGTCGTGAAAACGCAGTTCGATGATGCCGGGCAGACGCCGCATCAAAAGCGCGAAGTGCACTTCCACCTCGCGCATGGCCAATTCCGCGTTCAGTCCTTGCAAGCATTCCCAGACCATTCGCTGGCCATCGAACCAGAAGGGCGCGTTCGCCAGACTTGCCTCCAGGTCCACCAGCAGGTCTGCGTATTTGCCCTGATCATAGCGATCCTGATAATTCCTGAGCTTGTCCACCAGCGGCCCGCGCATCACGGTAATCTGCTCGGCGTCGCGCTCGGGAATCGTGTCGATGGGCAGCCACAACAACGTGCGATTGAGGCGCAAGGCGCGCACATCGGTGGCTTTTTGCTTGAGCCACCAGGCACACAAGGGACGGGCGCTTTCCAGCTGAGCACGCAAGGCTTTTTGAGCCTCTCTCTCATTCTCGATGGGTGCGCCAGGCGCGAACAACTGCGTAGCAACCTGTTTAACCTGCGCAACCGCAGCCCCCACCAGGCCGGTCTCCGACGGGCTGTCGGCGGCGCGTTGGACCCTGTTTTTCAGGCGGCGGGAAATCGGCAACAGCAGTGGCGCGTCATCGCCCAAATGCTCGGTACATGCAGCATCAAGACCCTCGAGGTGTTCGACCAGGCGACGAAACAACGGCAGCTGTTCTTTGATCGCGATATTTTCACCAAACACCTGTTCAAGGCGCGTTACCAACCAGGTGAGAGCCGCTGTGCGTGTTCGAGACTTGCCCGGATGGATCTCACTCCAATGGTTTTCACACAGATAGCGCAGGAATCCTAGGCCAGCCAACAGCCCGGGGAAGGACTCGCAGCGGTACAAGCCCCAGGTCAGCCAAGCCCCGACGCGTAAATCCTTGGACTGGGTGCGCAGCAGGGTTTCACTGTTTTCACAGACTTTTCGCCAATCAGTCTGGCCGCTCTCGTGAATGGATTGCGCTTTACCCAGCTCACCCTCCAACGCTTCATACTCGCTGGAAAAACGAACGTCCTCGCCCGCAAAAGCCTCTTTGGAAACAGAGGCTTTCGCGAGTTCAAGATAGTAAGAAGAAAGTTCACTGGAGTAGGACATCCATACCCTTTGATCAAAATTGCTGCGCTTTAACGCCGTCATTGCGAGCGAGCTATATTCATGGGCACGCCTGCGAATTTATCTCGCACTCATACCCCAACGAATTTATTTATAAAGCAGTAAAAATCGCGCCTTTCATCAATACACAAGAAAACACCAGCTGGCATACAAGCAATAAAAAAACGCGATATTTTCTATTTTTTCATCTCATCAGGCAGCTCAAAAGCGTGCCGGACCGAGTGAAATTGATGAAGCGAGTCATTCAGGAGATATTACGATCTTTGCGACAATTTAAGGTGTAGGACTATTCCGAGAACACATTAGGAAAATTCCTTAAGGCTCTATATATTTGGCGGCGAACAAATTGATAGCGAATTGCGCAGAGTGCGCAAAAAATTGCACGTTAAATTGTGGACAACCTTGTAGATGAGCTTCTGCAGAGCCTGTATCTCATCACGCACAGACAAATGCGCAAAAAGTTGCGCAGACCTGCGTAACTTCTTGCGCACTTTTTACCGATGCCGCCTATATAAGTCAGCAACTAAAACTTCGTTTTTCTCCGCATAATCCTGATAAATAAGGAGTTTGGTTTAACTGGCATAAACCTTGATCGTGGTTTTGGAGCCCACGACGCAATAAAGCCTGTGGGAACCCCTTTTTTCAGCAAAGAGAGCATCCATGGCTACGCCAGCATATATGTCCATCACGGGTACCAAGCAGAGTCTGATCACTGCAGGTGCTTTCACTCCAGACTCCGTAGGCAACATCTACCAGGAAGGCCATGAAGACGAGATCATGGTCCAGAGTTTCAGCCACGAAGTGATCATTCCCCGCGATCCGCAATCGGGTCAACCGACCGGCCAACGTGTTCACAAGCCAGTCAAAATCACGAAGGTGTTCGACAAGTCCTCGCCACTGCTGCTGGCTGCACTGACTTCTGGCGAGCTCCTGACTGAGGTTATCATCAAGTGGTACCGCACTTCGGCAGCAGCCACTCAAGAACACTACTTCACCACCAAACTTGAAGACGCGATCATCGTCAACATCAAGGACTACATGTATAACTGCCAGGATCCGTCTAATGCGCACTTCACGCACCTGGAAGACGTTGAATTCAGCTATCGCAAAATCACTTGGACACACGAAGTATGTGGTACCTCCGGCTCTGATGACTGGCGCAGTCCAGTCGCAGGCTGAAACTAGCTGAGTGCTTCACGGCATCGACCTTTTTAGTGGTTGATGCCGTTTTTATCCGAGCTTGCTCGCAAAAGCGTCCTCTCAATCAACCATCAAGCCTGAGCCGTACACACCTTCTCTGAGTTCACCTCTTCCTTGCGCACAAACCGGTTCGCCCGCGCAAACGTGCCGAAATCATTGAAGCGCACACCCATTTCCCGCATCACCTTATGCCCCACCGGCACGGTCAGCTGGCGAATGTAGAAGGGTTCCTTCACCACGAAGTGATGGATGCCGTGACTGCTGCCGAAGTTGAAGCAGAACGCCTGCAACGGCCACAGCCACCAGGCGTTCAGTACCTGGCATTGCTGCATCACGTTCCCGGGCTCGATGTCGCCGTAGTAGTGCATGTTCGAGCTGATGAAGTGCAGGCAGAACGTGCGCAGCACGTTCGGGCCGATGATGACGACGGCCGCGATGTCGATCACGTTCATCACCGACAGCGTGGTCGCGGACCATTCAATCGGGGCGCCCAGCAGGTGCGCGATGCCGTTCGCGGCGTGGAAGCCGAGAAACACATACCACGCACCCCAATGCACCAGCGCCAGCGGCGCATAGACCTTCAGCGAGCGTTTGATGATGCTGAACTTGTGAGCGCGGGTCTTGGCTCGCAGCATGCGAATAAACGCCGACATGACGTTGTCGCCAACCATCAGCAACCGCGCCAAACCCCAAGGCTCGCCATTGGTGATCGCACGTTCTTCCATGTCGCTCTCGGAACCGGAGACCTTGTGGTGGTTAAGGTGCAGGTGACGGCGAATCCATGGATTGATCGTACTCGGACGCGCCAGCCAGACCAGGCCCATCATCAGGTTGTGCGGTACCCGCTGTTTGCGGAAGTACATGCTGTGGATCAGGTCATGCTCAAGTTCGTGGGTCAACGAGGCGAAGAACGCATTGAGCAGCAGGCACGCCCACCAGGCCATGTGCCCGCTGATGTAGAGCGCTGCGCAGCCGAGCATCCCGGCCAGTGCGAAGGCCAGGATACCCGCGCCCAGTGCGTCCTGATGCTTGAGTATCGGGTAGCGCTGACGCAGCTCGACGCCCTTGGCCAGCACCACTTCACGAATATGCGCTGATCGCTGCGCTGCATTCAGTCGCTGGGGACTTGCAGAAGTACCGTGCATGCTTCCATCCTCTGGTTATTGATGTTCGCATGCTGCCTTGTGATCCTGCACAACGCGGTAGCCGTGAACGCCAACCTGTTGACCGGAAGCGCCAATCAGCATGACTGAACCGACCTCCCTCGCCAGCTGGACCCGCGCCCTGCGCAAGCAACTCGACGCCTTGGGCCTCGACAGCACCACCCTGTGCCACCAGGCCGGGCTCGATCCGCAGTTGATGGACGACCCGAACGCCCGATACCCGTTGTCCGGCACCACGCGACTGTGGGAGCTGGCGGTGCAGGCCAGCGGCGACTCGGCGATTGGCCTGCGCGTCTCACGCTTCGTCAGCCCCACCACCTTTCACGCGCTCGGTTATGCGCTGGTGGCCAGCGGCAGTTTGCGCGAAGTGTTCGAGCGCATCGTGCGTTATCACCAGGTGGTCAGTGACGCCCTGGAACTGGAACTGACACGCACCGAGGATCGCTACCGCTTCCGCCTGAAAATTCCTACAGGTAATCCGGCCCCGGCCTACGAGGCCATCGATGCGTTCATGGCGATTTACGTGCGTACCTGCCGCAATCGCCTGGGCCGCGACTATGCCCCGCTGGCGGTTTACCTGCGTCGGCCGGAACCTGAAGACTCGCATCAATGGCACAAAGTCTTCCGCTCGCCCGTGCACTTCGGCGCCGACGAAGACCGACTGGAATTCGCCCTGGTTGACTTCGACAGTCACCTGGACGACGCCAACCCGGAGCTGGCCGAACACAATGAAACCGTACTCAAACGCACCCTGGCGCAACTCAAGCCGTTGACCTGGGAGCGCAAGGTCCGCGATGCCATAGAAGAGCAATTGCCGGAAGGTGAACCCAGCGCCGAACACATCGCCAAGGCCCTGCACCTGAGCTTGCGCAGCCTGCAACGGCATCTGGCGGATGAAGGTTGTCGGTTCGACACGCTGCTCAATGAAAGCCGCGAGAATCTGGCGTTGTTGCACCTGCGTGATCCCCAGGTTTCGCTGAGCGAGATCAGTTATTTACTTGGGTTTGCCGATACCAGCAGTTTCAGCCGCGCATTCAAGCGCTGGACAGGGATGACACCGGGGCAGTTTCGGGATGGGTTGCGGTAGGTTTTTCACCGGACATACCGGCCTCTTCGCTGGCAAGCCAGCTCTCACAGGGTATTCGGTTGACCAGCCATTCAGGATTCACACAAGCCACTGTAGGAGCTGGCTTGCCAGCGAATTCGATTGTTCAGGCAACACAGAAACCACTACCGCCCCTGCCCCCGCCGCAACAACTTGCGCACCCGCGCCACCAGCTCACTCACCGCGAACGGCTTGAGCAGGTAGTCATCTTCATGCAGTTCCAGCCCGCGCAGGCGATCCTCGATGCCATCCCTGGTGGTGAGGAGCAGCACCGGCGTTTCACCGAGCTTGCGGATCTGTTGCAGCAACTGCCAGCCATTGAGCCCCGGCAGCATGACGTCAAGGATGATCAGCTCGTATTCGCCGGACTCGATGAAGCGCCGGCCGTCCATCCCGTTGACCGCCACATCCACCGCATAGCTGGCCTCGCTCAGGCCATTGGCCAGGAGCTTGGCGGTCTCGGGTTCGTCTTCCACTAACAGCACACGCATGGCACACCTCGATTGTCGTCCTCACAGGCTAGGCGTGTTCGGGGATAAAGCCCACCTTTAAAAGATCGCCAACGCCCGCAACCGTTCGACATCGAGGATTTCGATCTCGCCGTAGCCCAGACTCAAAATCCCCTGCCCCTGCAGATCCTTGAGCAGTTGATTGGTGGTCTGGCGCGACAACGACAACATTGACGCAAGCTGCTCCTGCGGCAGTTGCAGGAGCCGGCGCGGCGGGTCGATCTCGCCATAGCCGTGGGCGATCATCAGCAAGCGATGGGCCAGCCGTGTCGGGGCCGGCATCAGGCTCAGCTGTTCGAGGTGGATGAAGGTCAGTCGCAGTTTCTGGCTCATGAGCAAGGCCAGTTGCCGCCAGTACGCCGGTTGTTCGTCGAGCAAGCTCAGTAGCGCCGTTTGCGGGATGTGCAACAGGGTGCAGTTGCCCAGGCCGTACGCATCGTGGGTGCGCGCCTGGCCATCGAACAGACAGATCTCGCCGAACCAGTGCGGCGCCTCCACCAGACTGAGCAACGCTTCCTTGCCTTGCTCGCTGACCGCGCCAATGCGCACGGCACCTTCGAGCACCGCGTACAGACCACAGGGCGGATCACCCCGCTTGAACAAGCGCTGGCCCGGCGTCAGGCGCCGAACCCTGACGGCGGCCAGCAGACTATCCTGCAAGGAAACAGGCAGATGGCTGAACCACTGGCCGTGCATCAAGCGCGGACGCCAGACCTGCATATCCATGAAAACTCCTAAAGATTGTCGCCTGGCTGACAGAGTGAGAAATGGCCCCGGGGCAAGATCAATCACCCTACAGGAGGAATAACAATGAAAAGCCTCGTTGACCATCTCAGTCAATACGCCACCTACCACCGTGACCCGCGAAACATCGCTACACACTTCATTGGCATTCCGCTGATTGTGGTGGCGGTGGCGGTCCTGCTGTCTCGTCCGCAATGGGCCGGGGGCTGGCTTTCTCCGGCGATACTGGTGTCGTTGGCTTCGGCGTGGTTTTACCTGCGCCTGGAATTGCGCCTTGGCGCGCTGATGACGGTGTTGCTGGGGCTGTGTGCCTGGGCCGGTCATGCGCTGGCACAGCAAAGCACAGGGGTCTGGCTCGTCGCCGGCATCGGAATGTTTGTGGTGGGTTGGGCGATTCAGTTTGTTGGCCATCACTACGAAGGGCGCAAACCGGCGTTCGTCGATGACGTCACGGGGTTGATTGTCGGGCCGTTGTTTGTGGTGGCGGAACTGGCGTTCCTGCTGGGGATGCGCCATGAGCTGAAAGAGCAGATCGAAGTGCGGGCGGGGGGTGTGCGGCTGAATCCGAATCGCGCGGCAGTCTAGGCCGCAATCGCCAGCAGGCTGGCTCCCACAAGGGATTTGTGTCGATCACAGATCCAGAGTGGGCGCCAGCCTGCTCGCGATGCTCTAGCTTTAGAGGTTGGCAACCTTCTGCCAGACCTTCGGCTTGAAGAACAACGTCTCGCCCTTCGCCAGCCCAATCAGGCTGTCGTGATCCTTCACCACTTCGGCTTCGATCAAATCGCTCTGCCCTTCAACCTTCAACGTCACCCGCGTCGTCGCGCCCAATGGGCGGATATCGCGCACCTCGGCCGCATGGTGATCTTCCAGTTCATGCCGTGACAGCGACACTTCATGCGGACGGAACAGCACGTGATTGTCTTCACCCAGATGCAGGCGGTTCGAATCGCCGAGGAAGTGATAAACGAAATCGCTGGCCGGGTTTTCGTAGACGTCGCCCGGTGAGCCGATCTGTTCGATCACGCCTTTGTTCATCACCACGATACGGTCGGCGACTTCCATCGCTTCTTCCTGGTCGTGGGTCACGAACACCGAGGTCAGGTTGATGTCTTCGTGCAGCCGCGCCAGCCAGCGGCGCAGCTCTTTGCGGACCTTGGCGTCGAGGGCACCGAACGGCTCGTCGAGCAGCAGTACTTTCGGCTCTACCGCCAGGGCGCGGGCCAGGGCGATCCGCTGGCGCTGGCCACCGGACAGTTGTTCCGGGTAGCGATCCGCCAGCCAATCCAGCTGCACCATGTTCAACAGTTCGTGGACCTTGGTCGCGATCTGGCTTTCGCTCGGGCGCTGGTTCTTGGGCTTCATGCGCAGGCCGAACGCGACGTTGTCGAACACCGTCATGTGGCGGAACAAGGCGTAGTGCTGGAACACGAAACCGACGTTGCGATCACGCACGTCGTGGCCGGAAACGTCCTCACCGTGGAACACGATGCTGCCCTGGTCCGGGGTTTCCAGGCCGGCGATGATCCGCAGCAGCGTGGTCTTGCCGCAGCCGGACGGGCCGAGCAGCGCCACCAGTTCACCGCTGTGGATGTCCAGGCTGATGTTGTCCAGCGCCTTGAACGCATTGAAATTCTTGCTGACGTTACGCACTTCGATCGACATGAATTATTCCTCCGCGGCGCTGGCGCGCAGGCGGTTAATACGGTTTTCGCTCCACTGCTTGAGCAGCAGGATGAAGAGCGCCAGGATCAGCAACAGGCTCGCCACGGCGAACGCGGCCACGTGGTTGTATTCGTTGTAGAGGATCTCGACGTGCAGCGGCAACGTGTTGGTCACCCCGCGAATGTGCCCGGAAACCACCGACACCGCACCGAATTCACCCATGGCCCGCGCCGTACACAACACCACGCCGTAGATCAGGCCCCATTTGATGTTGGGCACCGTGACGTGCCAGAACATCTGCCAGCCATTGGCCCCGAGCAAACGTGCGGCCTCTTCTTCCTGGGTGCCCTGCTCCTGCATCAGCGGGATCAGCTCGCGCGCCACGAACGGCACGGTGACGAAAATCGTCGCCAGCACGATGCCCGGCAAGGCGAAGACAATCTGGATGTCGTGATCCTGCAACCACGGGCCGAACAGCCCTTGGGCGCCGAACATCAGTACGTAGACCAGACCGGCGATCACCGGCGACACCGAGAACGGCAGGTCGATCAGCGTGACCAGCATGCTTTTGCCACGGAACGAGTACTTGCTCACGCACCAGGCCGCGCTCACACCGAACACCAGGTTCAGCGGCACCGAAATCAGCACGGCGATCACCGTGAGTTTCAGCGCGGACAGCGCGTCCGGTTCAAAAATCGCGGTGAAGAACGCACCCAGGCCATTCTTCAGGCCCTGGGACACCACGATGAACAGCGGCAGTAGCAGGAACAGCGTAAAAACCAGCCAGCCAAGGCCGATCAGGATTCGCCGCGAAGTCGCACTGCCACGACGGGCTGCATTCGAGGAAGCGGCAGCAATGGACGATTGGGACATGTGTGCGCCTCCTTATGGGGTTTCGATGCGGCGCTGCAGCAAGTTGATCAGCAGCAACAGGACGAAGGAAACCACCAGCATCAATACGCCAATGGAGGTAGCGCCGGTGTAATCGTACTGGTCAAGCTTGACCATGATCAGCAGCGGCAGGATTTCGGTTTTCATCGGCATGTTGCCGGCGATGAAAATCACCGAACCGTACTCGCCGACCCCACGGGCAAAGGCCAGGGCAAAACCGGTGAGCCAGGCAGGAAGCAGTGCCGGCAACAGGATATGGCGGAAAACCTGTAACGGTTTTGCTCCCAGGCACGCCGCCGCTTCTTCCACTTCGCGAGGGATATCAGCCAGTACAGGTTGTACGGTACGTACTACGAATGGAAGTGTCACAAAAGTGAGGGCAAGGGTGATGCCGAGGGGGGTGTAGGCGATCTTGAACCCCAGATCCGCTGCGAACTGACCCACCAGACCGGTGGGGGTGTACAACGCGGTCAACGCAATACCGGCCACGGCCGTGGGCAATGCAAACGGCAAGTCGATCATTGCATCGATGACTTTGCGCCCGGGGAAGGTATAGCGCACCAGCACCCAGGCCAGCAGCGTGCCGATGATGCCGTTGATAATCGCGGCGTACAGCGCGGTGCCGAAGCTGAGCTTCAACGCCGACAGCACCCGTGGCGCCGAGATGATTGCCCAGAACTGATCCCAGGTGAGTTGAGCGGCGTGTACGAACATCGCCGCCAGTGGTATGAGCACAATCAGGCTGAGGTACACCAAGGTGTAGCCCAGCGTCAGCCCGAAGCCGGGTATGACGGGGGAGATACGACGCGACATAAAAGTCCTTGGTTAAAAACGCATCAATGTGGGAGCGAGCCTGCTCGCGAAGAGGCCATATCAGTCAACATCCAAATCGCCTGATACACCGCCTTCGCGAGCGAGCTCGCCCTCACATGTTTCGTGCCCAGACATCAGGCTCGTTGTCAGTCAGATTACTGCGCCTGGTAAATCTGGTCGAACACGCCACCGTCGTTGAAGAATTTCGGTTGCGCGGTTTTCCAGCCGCCAAAATCTTTATCGATGGTGACCAGCTCCAGTTTCGGGAACTGATTGGCGTACTTGGCGGCGACATCCTTGTCCCGTGGACGATAGAAGTTTTTCGCCGCGATTTCCTGGCCGGCCGGGCTGTACAGGTGCTTGAGGTAGGCTTCGGCGATCTGCTCGTTGCCCTTTTTCTCGGCGTTCTTGTCGACTACGGCGACCGGAGGCTCGGCGAGGATCGACAGCGAAGGCACGACGATGTCGAATTTGTCGGCGCCGCCATCTTCTTTCAGCGCCAGGAAGGCTTCGTTTTCCCAGGCCAGCAACACGTCACCCTGACCGTTGTTGACGAAGGTGATGGTCGAACCGCGAGCACCGGTGTCCAGCACAGGCACGTGCTTGAACAGGGTTTGCACGTATTCCTTGGCTTTGGCTTCGTCGCCGCCGTTGGCTTTCAGGCCGTAGGCCCAGGCCGCGAGGAAGTTCCAGCGTGCACCGCCGGAGGTTTTCGGGTTCGGTGTGATCACCGATACGTCGTTCTTGACCAGGTCGCCCCAGTCCTTGATGCCTTTAGGGTTGCCCTTGCGCACCAGGAACACGATGGTCGAGGTGTAAGGCGTGCTCGCCTCCGGCAGGCGTTTTTGCCAGTCGACGGGCAGTGTCTTGCCAAGCTTGGCGATTTCATCGATATCACCGGCCAGGGCCAGGGTCACGACGTCGGCGCGCAAACCGTCGATCACCGCCCGACCCTGCTTGCCCGAACCACCGTGGGACTGCTGGATCTTCACGGTGTCGCCAGCATGGTCCTTCTGCCAGAACTTGATGAACTCGGCGTTGTAGTCCTGATACAGCTCACGGGTCGGGTCGTACGACACGTTGAGCAACTCGTAATCCTTGGCAACCGCAGAACCCGCAAAAAGGGCACTGGCCAGGGCGGCCAAAGCGAACTGACGAATCGACGACATGGTGAAAGCTCCTGGAATTCTTGGATATTGGCTTTTTTTATGATCTGGAATCGGATGCTTGCTCAAAGATCGCAGCCTGCGGCAGCTCCCGCACAATCCCCCGCTAGAACTGCCGCAGGCTGTGATCTTTTGATTTTTCGCTTCAGCCCGGTTTGTTTCCCGGGTTCTGCAGGCGGAATTTTTCTTTGCGTTCGATCTGAACCACCTGGGCGTTGTGGACGGTGATTTCCACTGCGCCAAAACGCAGATCGCGCAGGGCGCTCTGGATTTCACGCAGGATGGTTGCTTCGTCCTGGCCGTCAACGCTACGTAGAGATGCGCTCATGGTGCTGCTCCTTCGACTGAGAGGTTGCCTGGCAGTGGCGGCACTGCTTGCGGCGTGAGACCAATAGTAGAGAGGCGCAGATATTCTTAAAAAGACTATTTAAGAATGTTTATATAACCAAAAGACATTATTTGATGCGGCAAGGACTTGCGGGGGAAGGGAATTCCGTAGGAGCGAGCTTGCTCGCGATGGACGCGAATGAAAACCAGGACGGCCTGGATGAACGCGGCGCTCCTGCCACCATCGCGAGCAAGCTCGCTCCTACAGGTTTTGCGCAACAGACGCTTAACCGATTGCCGGTGCATGCGCCCAATTCAGTTGTCCGGGAGGCACCGGCCGCCCGAACCAATACCCCTGGCCCAGATGGCTGCCAAGCTCAAGCAGGAGCGCCGCCTGTTCGACCTGCTCGATCCCCTCGGCCTGCACCTGCATTCCCATGCTGTGCGCCAGGGCAATGATCACCCGCACAATGGCTCCGTCGTCTTCGTCCCCCGGCAGCCCGGCGACAAAACCCTGATCGATCTTGAGCTTCTGCACCGGCAGGCGCTTGAGTCGCAGCAGCGACGAATAACCGGTGCCGAAGTCATCGATGGCCAGGCGCACCCCCAATTCGCGCAATCGGTGCATTTGCTCAAGCGCGACCTCCGGGTCTTCCATCACCGCGCTCTCGGTGACCTCCAGTTCCAGATAGGCCGGGTCCAGCCCGGTGTCGCGCAACACCTGAGCCACTTGCTGATACAGCTCACGGCGGGCGAACAGGCGCGATGAGACATTAACCGCGACGAACGACAAGGCCACGCCAGCTTGTTGCCACTGGCACATTTGCTGACATGCTTGCCGCATGACCCAGGCGTCGATTTCGGCAATCAGCCCGGTGCGCTCGGCGACGGGAATGAACTCTGCCGGCGACACTAATCCGCGCTCCGGATGCTCCCAACGCACCAGCGCCTCGACACCGATCATACGGCTGGTTGGCATGTCATGGACCGGCTGGTAGTAAACCCGCAATTGCTGCTGCTCCAGCGCGCGGCGCAGCTCGAATGCAAGCTCGACCCGTTGTTGCGCGTGGGCGGTCAGCTCTTCGGTGTAGAGGGCATAGCCATTGCGGCCGGCGCTCTTGGCCTTGAACAGCGCCGAGTCAGCGTTGCGCAACAATTGCTCAGCGCTCAAGGCATCGCCGGGAAACAGGCTGATACCGATGCTGGTGTTGATGAACAGCTGGTGCTCGTCGATAAGGAACGGCTCTTTGAGGCCATCGATGATCCGCTGCGCCAGCGCCGCAGCCTGGACCAATTGCGGACAGCTCTCGGCCAGCACCGCAAACTCATCGCCCCCCAGCCGTGCCAGCGTAATGCCCGGCCCGAACATCGCCGCAAGACGCTCCGCCACCGCTTTGAGCATGTGATCGCCGATGGTGTGCCCGAGGCTGTCGTTGATCATCTTGAAGTGATCCAGATCGACCATCAGCAGTGCACAGCCGCGCTTTTGAGCCTGCGCCGAAGTCAATGCCTGCTGGGTGCGATCGGTGAACAGCAAGCGGTTGGGCAGATCGGTCAATGGATCGTGGTGCGCCAGGCGAATCAGTTCGTGTTCAGAGTTCTTGATCGCGCTGATGTCGGAAAACACTGCCACGAAATGGCTTAGCCGCCCCTGATCATCATGAATGAGACGAATCGTCTGCCATTGCGGATAGATTTCGCCGCTTTTGCGACGGTTCCAGATTTCCCCGCTCCACTCGCCTTTGCTCTGGAGTGTCGCGAACATCGCCTGGTAGAAAGCGGCCGGATGGCGCCCGGACTTGAACAGGCTGGGCCTTTGCCCCAGCACTTCCTCACTCTGATAACCGGTGATTTGGATGAAAGCCCGGTTCACATGGACAATCAATCCATCGTGATTGGTGACCAACACCCCTTCGCGGGTGCAATCGAATACGGCGGCGGCTTGACGCAATCGCTCCCGATCTTCGCTGCGCTCACGCAATTTGGCGCCGATGCCGAGACAACGAAGCAATCGCGCCCGGGCAATGAAGATAAACCCGGCGCTGATCACCACCCAAACATAACCGTTGATCAGTTGCCATCGCGAAAGCTCGGCAGAACTATCGAAGAAGCTGTTCAATAAATGGCTACTGAACTGCAGCCAGATCATAGAAAGCAAGAGGTAAAGCAGCGCTGCACGCACGGCATAGCGATAGCTGGCAGACATTAGGCTTTCCATATCCCTGCAAAAAACCGGGATTATAGGGCAAAGTCACATCCAGCCACTCATATCCGAAAGAGCGACTGGTTTTCTCTGCGGGCTTAGTGATAATGCAACGGCTGTTTTTTCTATATCGAGGGCCCTATAGCCTATGTGGTACGAAGGTTTTCTCGGCTTGTCGCCCTGGTCATTGGTGGCAGTCACCCTGCTGATGACCCACGTGACAATCGTCGGCGTCACGGTCTATCTGCACCGTTACTCAGCCCATCGCTCGCTTGAGCTGAATGCCGGCCTGAAACATTTTTTCCGTTTCTGGCTGTGGTTGACCACGGCGCAGAACACCCGCGAGTGGACCGCTATCCACCGCAAGCATCACGCTAAATGCGAAACCGTCGATGACCCGCACAGCCCGGTCATCAAGGGTCTGTCCACTGTTCTGCGCAAAGGCGCCGAGTTGTACCGCGCCGAAGCGGAAAACCCCGAGACCCTGCGCATCTACGGCAAGAACTGCCCCGAAGACTGGATCGAGCGCAATCTCTACACCCCCTTCCCGCTGCTGGGCGTGGCGATCATGGCCGTCATCGACCTGCTGCTGTTCGGCACCATCGGCATCACCATCTGGGCCATCCAGATGATGTGGATCCCGGTATGGGCCGCCGGCGTGGTCAATGGCCTGGGCCATGCCATCGGCTACCGTAACTTCGAATGCCGTGACGCGGCGACCAATCTGGTGCCCTGGGGCATCCTGATCGGCGGTGAAGAACTGCATAACAACCATCACACCTACCCCAACTCGGCAAAACTGTCGGTGAAGAAGTGGGAGTTCGATCTGGGCTGGGCCTGGATTCAAGTGTTCAGCTTCCTGCGTCTGGCCAAGGTCCAGCGGGTCGCGCCGATTGCCCATCGTGTCGAAGGCAAAGGCCACCTGGACATGGACACCGCCATGGCGATCCTCAACAACCGCTTCCAGATCATGGCCCAGTACCGCAAACTGGTGATCGGGCCGCTGGTCAAGCAGGAGCTGGAAAAGGTCGATCACTCGGTCCGCCACCAGTTCCACCGCGCCAAGCGCTTGCTTTCGCGCGAAACCAGCCTGCTGGACGACAAACACCATGTCCGCATCCAGAACATGCTCGAGCACAGCCAGGCGCTGAAGGTCATTTACGAAAAACGCCTGGCCTTGCAGCAGATCTGGGTCAAGACCAGCTCCAATGGTCACGACATGCTGGCCGCCATCAAGGATTGGGTACACGAAGCCGAAGCCAGCGGGATTCAATCCCTGCGTGACTTCGCCGGCCAACTCAAAACCTACTCCCTGCGCCCGACCGCTGCCTGACGCCATTGATCGGTGCGCCCCCTAACCAGGGCGCACCTTTCGGAACTTCGCTTCAAATCCTCCCTCTCAAAGACACTTCGCCACCCAGGCAGGCTTCGTTGTGGCCGCTTTCGAATCCAAAGCGGCGCACGCCCTTTGAGATGTGTACCCATGGTCATTACAAACCAAGAAGACCCATCCCCTTCGCAATGGCCCGAGGCCGCGCAAACCCTGCTGGCGCTGATGCATGCCCAAGGTGAAGTGGCGCGACTGAGCGAACGCGAACAGCTGTTCAGCACCCTGCTGGTGAGTGTCAATGCCGTGCTCTGGGCATTCAACTGGGAAACCCGCCAGGTGCTGTATGTCAGCCCGGCCTATGAGCGGATTTTCGGGCGCTCCGCCGACCTGCTGCTGTCCGACTACAACCACTGGCGTGACAGCATCTACCCCGACGATCTGGAATATGCCGAGCGCAGCCTGGCGGACGTGCTGGAAAAAGGCGCGATCGAAGACCGCGAATACCGGATCATTGCCGCCGACGGCCAAGTGCGCTGGCTCAGCGACAAATGCTTCATGAACCGCCAGGCCGAGCCAGGGCAGCCGGTCATCATCGTTGGCATCGCTGAAGACATCACCGACAAGAAGCAAATGGAAACCGAGCTGCAACGCCTGGCCACCACCGACGCCCTGACCCAGAGCAGCAATCGTCGCCACTTCTTCGAAGGCGCTCATCAGGAATTCGAAATCGCACGTCAACAAGGGACACCGTTGTCCTTCCTGATGCTGGACATCGATGACTTCAAAATCATCAACGACACTTATGGTCACCAGGAAGGCGATAACGTCCTGCAGCGTATCGCGGAGAGCGGTCGAGCAGCGTTGCGCCGTGGCGATCTGTTCGGGCGCATTGGCGGTGAGGAGTTCGCGGCGGTGTTCCCGGGCTGCACGCCGGACATGGCCCTGCAAGTGGCTGAACGACTGCAGAGGGAGATCCAGCGTTTGAGCTTCAAGCATGACGGCCAGACGTTTGGCATCACCGTCAGTCAGGGGCTGACCAGCCTTGTCGCCGGGGACGAAAGTGTGGATAGCCTGTTTGCCCGCGCGGATGCAGCGATGTATCAGGCCAAGCGTGAGGGCAAGAACCGGATAGTGACGGCCTGAATACCCTTCCAGGAACTGCCTTGCCAGCTCCTGCAGGGCTTGGGTGAAGCCTTATTTTTTGCGCAGGCGTACCAACTCCGGCAAACCGATCTTGAGCAGGCGCGCCGTACGGCTCTTGGCCAGGTCCTCAAGCCCCTCATGCTCACTCAGGCGCGCCAGCTGCGCCGCCATGTTCATCACCAGCGCTTCGCGGGAATAGACACCGCCACCGAGCTGGTAGGTCGCGGCAATCAGCTCTCGTAGCTCCAGCGGCAATCGCCAGCGGGTACGCAGCGCCGAACCGTAGGCCGCGCTGAATTCGGCCAACGC
This sequence comes from Pseudomonas fluorescens group sp. PF-1, assembly GCF_054481335.1. NCBI lineage: Bacteria > Pseudomonadati > Pseudomonadota > Gammaproteobacteria > Pseudomonadales > Pseudomonadaceae > Pseudomonas > Pseudomonas fluorescens group sp. PF-1. Next base: position 461,496 of record NZ_JBTMNG010000002.1, on the reverse strand, counting down.
CTCGCCAACCGCCTCTTGCTCGTCCAGTTCGCCACCGGCCTGCTTCCATTCCTGCAAACAACGCAACAACGCCAGATCGCCGAGCCGATGCAACATGCCCGCGCAATAGCATCGCGCCTGATCCAGATCGAGCAAGCGCGCCAGCGTTCGTGCGTATTCGGCGGTGTGCAACGACAAGTCCCAATAACGCTCGGCGTAGTCCGACAGGGACGGATCACTGAGCCGTGCACTGCGCTTGAGGGCCAGGCCGAGAATCAGGTTCATGCTTTGCCCGGTACCCAGTCGGTGCAGCGCCTGCGACAGGGTTTGTACAGGTGCGCCGTGATGCTGGGCCGCGCTGTTGGCGGCTGCGATCAGAACCGCCGTGACCTGCGGGTCTGTGCGGATCTCGTCTTCCAGCACCGCCAAGTCCAGACCGTCAGGATTGAGGCTCCGCTTGACCGCCAACTGCACGTCGGTCATCAGCGGCGCGCCCTCGGACAATTCACGACGACGCTCCAGGAATACAGACAGGGTTATGCCCGGCGCCAGCGCCGGCACTTCGCACGACACCTCTTCCCCCGCATCGAGCAGCAATCCGTGCAAGCGCTGAGTCAGGCTTTCCATGTTCAACGGCTTGGTCAGGTAGGCGGCAGGCGCCAGCGGCAAGACCTCGCGTACGCTGGCGCTGTCGTTGCGACTGCTCATCAGGATGAATGGCAACGGCGGGTTGCGTTTGCGCTGGCGAACACTGCGCAACACATTCAGGCCATCGACACCGGGCAATTCCCAGTCGACGATCACCAGATCGTAAGGGTGGGCCGCCAGCAGCTCCAGCGCCTGCTGGCCGTCGGCGCACAGATCCAGTCGTGCGTCACAGCGAACGTTCAACAACACTTCCTTGAGCAGATCACGGGACCAAGGGTCGGCCTCAGCGATCAGTACTCTCGGAACCGCGGGTAAAATGACAGCTGTCATACAGCGCTCCCTGACAATGCTCGAACCTTATCCAATGCCGCTCCTTCGAATAGTATCAATACGTGGTATCTGTTCTGGCAGATATGAAAAAACCCGCCGAAGCGGGTTTTTTGTCGATCAAGTCACACTTGGCGATCAGAGCTCAGCGAAGCATTCTTCGATGATCGCCAGACCTTTGTCCAGTTGTTCGTCCGGAGCAGTCAGCGGTACCAGGACGCGCAGAACGTTGCCGTAAGTGCCGCAGGACAGCAGGATCAGGCCTTTGTCGCGAGCCTTGGCCACAACGGATGCCACAGCGGCAGCGTTCGGCTTGTGGCTGTCGCCGTTTTCGAACAGTTCAACAGCGATCATTGCGCCCAGGGCACGGACTTCGCCGATCACCGAAGGGTATTTGGCCTGGATGGCCTTGAGGCCAGTGACCAGACGCTCGCCGACGGCCTTGCAGCGGTCCAGCAGGTGCTCTTCTTCGAACACTTCCATCACGGCCAGGGCAGCGGCGCAAGCGATCGGGCTACCGGCGTAGGTGCCGCCCAGGCCGCCCGGAGCGATGGCGTCCATGTATTCGGCCTTGCCGCACACACCGGCCAGCGGGAAGCCGCCAGCGATGGATTTGGCGAAAGTGGTCAGGTCGGCAGCGACGCCCATCTGTTCCATGGCGAAGAACGTACCGGTACGGCCAGCGCCCGTCTGAACTTCGTCAGCGATCAGCAGGATGCCGTGCTGGTCGCACAGGGCACGCAGACGCTTCATGAATTCTTTCGGCGCGACGTAGAAACCACCTTCACCCTGTACAGGCTCGATGATGATCGCGGCGATGTCTTTCGGCTCGGCGTCGTTCTTGAAGATGCGCTCGATGGAAGCGATCGAATCGTCGATGCTCACGCCATGCAGTTCGTTCGGGTACAGCGCGCGGAAGATACCGCCTGGCATCAGACCCATGCCGGCCGAGTAAGGCACGACTTTACCGGTCAGGCCCAGGGTCATCATGGTGCGACCGTGGTAGGCGCCGGTGAAGGCGATCACGCCGGCACGGCCAGTGGCGGCACGAGCGATTTTCACGGCGTTTTCCACGGCTTCGGAACCGGTGGTGACCAGCAGGGTTTTCTTGGCGAAATCACCTGGCACCTTGGCGTTGATTTTTTCGCACAGTTCCACGTACGGCTCGTAGGCCAGTACCTGGAAGCAGGTGTGGGTCAGCTTGTTCAGTTGCTCGGTCACGGCGGCGATGACTTTCGGGTGCACGTGACCGGTGTTCAGTACGGCGATACCGCCGGCGAAGTCGATGAACTCGCGACCTTCAACGTCGGTCACGGTAGCGTTCTTCGCGGACTCGGCGAAGATCGGGTGAATCTGGCCTACGCCACGTGGAACAGCAGCGGTACGGCGGGCCATCAAAGAAGCGTTAGTCTTGCTCATACATTCCTCATTCGCCGCTCATCGGTCGGCGTGGTTCAAGGATCAGGCAGCGAGGAGGCAACTTCGGCAGCATGCGATGATCGACTGCCACAGCTTTCCCCGCCACAGAGAAAATTCCGTTTGAAGCACGCAAAGGAACAGCGCTCTCGTGCCCTTTGCGTTTGAAGCAATGCCTTGCCGGGCTTATGCCCTCGAGCTTAGATGCCCAGGCAGAGGTATTTGATTTCCAGGTAATCTTCGATGCCGTACTTGGAGCCTTCACGGCCCAGGCCCGAGGCCTTGATGCCGCCAAATGGCGCGACTTCGTTGGAGATCAGCCCGGTGTTGACGCCGACCATGCCGTATTCCAGGGCTTCAGCCACACGGAACACACGACCCAGGTCACGCGCATAGAAGTACGAGGCCAGACCGAACTCGGTGTCGTTGGACATCGCGATCACGTCGGCTTCGTCTTTGAAACGGAACAGCGGCGCCAATGGACCGAAGGTTTCTTCCTTGGCCACGGCCGCGTTGTTCGGCACGTTGGTCAGGATGGTCGGCTCGAAGAAGTTGCCTTCCATCGGCTTGCCGCCGGACAGCACGGTGGCGCCTTTGGCAACGGCGTCAGCGATGTGCTCTTGCACCTTGGCCACGGCTTTTTCATCGATCAGCGGGCCAGTGGTGGTGCCGGCTTCCAGACCGTTGCCGATCTTCAGCTTGGCCACGGCCACTTTCAGCTTCTCGGCGAAAGCGTCGTAAACACCTTCCTGGATGTACAGGCGGTTGGCACAGACGCAGGTCTGACCGTTGTTACGGTACTTGGAAATGATCGCGCCTTCGACGGCCTTATCCAGGTCCGCGTCGTCGAACACGATGAACGGAGCGTTGCCGCCCAGTTCCAGAGAAACCTTCTTGATGTCCTTGGCGCATTCGGCCATCAGTTGACGACCGATTTCGGTCGAGCCGGTGAAGGACAGTTTGCGCACGATCGGGTTGCTGGTCAGCTCGGTACCGATGTCGCCGGCGCTGCCGGAAACCACGCTGAACACACCAGCCGGGATGCCGGCACGCTGGGCCAATTCAGCCAGGGCGAACGCGGAGAACGGCGTTTGCGAAGCAGGCTTGAGCACCATGGTGCAACCGGCGGCCAGGGCCGGGCCGGCTTTACGGGTGATCATTGCGGCCGGGAAGTTCCACGGGGTGATGGCAGCGGTCACGCCGATTGGCTGCTTGATCACGATCAAGCGCTTGTCTGGCTGGTGGCCCGGAATCACATCACCGTAGATGCGCTTGGCTTCTTCGGCGAACCACTCGATAAAGGAAGCGGCGTAAACGATTTCGCCCTTGGCTTCGGCCAGTGGCTTGCCTTGTTCCAGGGTCATCAGGCGAGCCAGGTCGTCCTGGTTCTCGATGATCAGTTCGAACCAACGACGCAGCTTGTTCGCACGCTCTTTGGCGGTCAGTGCACGCCAGGCCGGCAGCGCTTTGTCAGCAGCTTCGATTGCACGGCGGGTTTCGGCAGCGCCCATTTTCGGCACAGTACCCAGAATTTCGCCCGTTGCCGGGTTGTTGACCTTGATCGTCTGACCATTGTCCGCATCAACCCAAGCGCCATCGATGAAGGCTTGCTGGCGGAACAACTGGGTGTCTTTAAGCTGCATGTCGGCTTTCCTTAACAGCACCGCGCGATACGCGGAGCAAATTATGATTGTAGAAAGGCGCCTCAGTAGGCTGCCGTCAGGGAAATCATTCACCGGGCTGAAGCACATAAATAGCGCACGTATTGAATTCGTGCGGTTCAGCACCCAGACAAGAGCGTTTGAAATCTCAAACGAATCCTAGGATCAAAGGGGTTAAAGGACAATAGGGCGTTCGAAAAAAAGAACGAAAACGTCTTTTTTGCTGCGATTTTCTGATCAACGTAACAAAGGCAGGTTACGCTTTGGAAAAACGCAGGCGATTCAGCAGCATGGACGCCCGCAGTGCATATGAGTATCATGGCGCCCGCGCTGCACCAGTAGCTCAGCTGGATAGAGTACTGCCCTCCGAAGGCAGGGGTCGTGGGTTCGAATCCCGCCTGGTGCACCATCTATAGAAACGAGAAAGCCTCAGGCCGTAAGGTCTGGGGCTTTTTTGTGGGTGCGGTAAGCCAGATCAATTCACTAGTTCTCTTGGTAGCTTCGCTCAATCAACACTTTGGCCCTTTCCAGATCGGCCTGAGTACGCAGGCTCAACTCCAAATCGCCAGTACCCCAGTGGCCGATAGTGCGCACATCACTACTGAAATCCTCGACCAGCTCGACGGAATCGGGATTGAGCTTGAGATAAAGCTGTAAGCGTTTGGATTGGACGACCAAGCTGGCGAAATTTTTCAGACGACGGAATGCGACGTAGACCTTCAGCGGTTTTTCCTGCACGTCATCCCCGAGAGAATGCAGGTAGCTGGTGGTCTGCTCGAAGAGCACCGAAATGTCCGAAGTCGCCTGAGAAAGTTGCTCCTGCCATGTCTTGTCTTTGCCTGCAGGTGTCGGCTTATCCGCTTCAATCCCGATGGACTTGGGCGCAGCGGAGGTAGCCACCACACTCACCGCATTGACCAATTCAAGCAGCAACAGGTCATCGGCGAATAGCTTGTAGCGGATCAGCTCGATGTTGCGCTGAATCTGTTGCACCGCATGCTGATCGTAACGGGTGAAATCGGCGGCTATGCAGAGCAGCCGCGTACCACTCCACTCGATTTGCTCGGCGGCTTCTTTACCCAGGTTTTCCATCACCAACCAGCGAAACTCGGCTTGATGATCCAGCAGCCAGTCGAGATAGAACAGGCCTTGATTAATCACATTTTCGTTGCTGTGACGCTTGTATTCGATGATGACCGGGCAGCCATTTTCGTCGAGCCCCAGCGAGTCGATGCGCCCTTTGTGGGTCTTCCCCGTGGCGTACTCGGTCGCGAGAAAGCGCACGCCGAGGAACGTTTGCATCTGAGCCTCGATCAAGCTCTGTAGCTGTTTTTCAACCGCCGCAGCGCGACCGGGTAATTCACAGGCACCGTTGCCGGCATTCAAACGAAAGAGCTGGATATCGCTCATACATGTCCCTTTGTTAACCGTCAGCACCTGCCGTAATCGGCCAGATCCATACAAAAAAGCCCCAACGCTATGATTCGGGGCTTTCTTTTGAAGCTTTCATCTAGCAAAAGCAAAACTCCATAGAGCTTCTATTGGGAAATAACCATTGACGACAGAATATTTCGGAGCGATATTGAGTCGCCACCAATCAAGTAGAAGCTCTACAGAGAAAAATTGGGGGTGCGGCAGGTTGCAGCCTGCCGCGATTGCCATAACTGACCCGTTAGGAAAGCTAAAGCCATGAAACTTTACCAAATCAGCTACGACCTGCGTAAACAACGTGACTATCCGTCCCTGTATGAGCGGATCAAGGCCTACGGCACGTGGTGCCATGCCTTGGAGTCCAGCTGGATCATTGTCACCGATCAGACCTCCGTTCAGGTCCGGGACAATCTTCAGACGGCTCTGGATTGGGACGATGGGCTGCTGATCACGCGCCTTCAGGGAGAAGGCGCGTGGGTGGGATTGTCCGATGAGATTACCCAGTGGCTGAAAAACCAGGCCCCACGCTGTACGGTCTGAGCACCTTGCGCCAAGGATGGCGCTACTAATTTGAGAGAATTATGCCAACCCGATTATGCCTATTGAGCGAACTGGCTGATGTCCGATCCGGCTACACATTCCGGGGAGCGCTTGAGAATGATCCAGCCGGGGACGTTAAAGTCCTGCAGATCAAAGACGTTCGCCAGCGCGCCGTGATCGTACCTGACTCACTCATTTCTGTTCGTTGGGAGGGCAGCAAAGCCCCGCCTTCGCTGGCACCGGGTGAAATCGCAGTGGTAGCTCGGGGCGATACCAACAACGCGGCCTTATATAAAGAAGGGCAACGGGTTGTAGCGAGCAGTCAATTTTTCATTCTCAGCCCGAAAACATCGAAAGTATTGCCGGAGTACCTGTGCTGGATGATCAACCTTCCCCAGAGTCAACGGAGCCTTGAACGCAGCGGCAGCAGCATCCAGGCCATCAGTAAGCATTCGCTGATGAACCTGCAGATTCCGCTGCCCTCGCTGGAGACCCAAACCCGGCTGGCCCATTTGCAGCGCCTCTGGGATGAAGAAGATCAACTGATCGCCCAGCTCCACACCAATCGTGAACAAATGCTCCAGGGCATTTATCAGCAACTGACCAAGGAAAAACCATGAGCGGCAAAGTAAAACAGGACGACATCAACAAGGCGCTATGGGCGGCTTGCGATATCTTCCGCGGCACGATCAGCGCCGACACCTACAAAGACTTCATCCTGACCATGCTGTTCCTCAAGTACATCAGCGACGTCTGGCAGGATCACTACGACAACTACCGCAAAGAGTACGGCGACGAGCCTGAGCTGATCGAAGAGATGCTCAAGAACGAGCGCTTCGTATTGCCGCGCAACGCCAGCTACTACGCGCTGTACGACCAGCGTCACGAACCGGGCAACGGTGAGCGTATTGACCAGGCGCTGCATGCGATCGAAGAAGCCAACGGCACCAAGCTCAAGGACGCCGGCAAAAGCGTGTTCCAGGACATCTCCTTCAACACCGATCGCCTCGGTGAAGAGAAGCAGAAGAACACCATCCTGCGTGACCTGCTGGAGGAGTTCTCCAAGGCCGAACTCAACCTCAAACCGTCCCGCGTCGGCAGTCTGGACGTGATCGGCAACGCCTACGAATACCTGATCAAAAACTTCGCGGCCAGCGGCGGGCAGAAAGCGGGTGAGTTCTATACCCCGCCAGAAGTTTCTGAACTGATTGCTGAGCTGCTCGACCCGCAGCCGGGCGATACCATTTGCGACCCGGCCTGTGGTTCGGCCTCGCTGTTGATGAAATGCGGACGCAAAGTGCGCGAGCACCATGGCAGCAAGCAGTACGCCTTGTATGGTCAGGAAGCCATTGGCTCTACCTGGTCGCTGGCCAAGATGAACATGTTTCTGCATGGCGAGGACAACCATAAGATTGAGTGGGGCGACACGCTGCGTAACCCTAAATTGCTCGATTCAAATGGTCAGTTGCTGAAGTTTGATATCGTGACTGCTAATCCGCCGTTTTCGCTGGATAAGTGGGGTCATGACACTGCGGAGCATGATCCGTTCGGTCGGTTTAATCGGGGTATTCCGCCGAAGACTAAGGGTGATTACGCGTTTATTTCGCATATGATCGAAACCATGAAACCCAAGACGGGTCGCATGGCGGTAGTGGTGCCTCACGGCGTACTATTCCGAGGCGCAAGTGAAGCCAAGATCCGCGAGAAGCTGATAGAGGAAAACCTCCTGGATACAGTGATTGGTTTGCCGGAAAAGCTCTTCTACGGTACCGGTATTCCTGCTGTAATCCTCGTATTCAACAAGGCTAAAACCAACGGAGACGTGTTGTTCATCGACGCGAGCCGCGAGTTTAAGTCCGGTAAGAACCAGAATTTACTGGGTGATGAACACATCCAGAATATTTTGCTGACTTACCGCCACCGTATCAATTCGGACAAGTACAGTCATCGGGCGAACCTCGAAGAAATTCGTGAGAATGACTACAACCTGAACATCCAACGCTATGTAGATACCTACGAAGAGGAAGTGGATATTGATCTTTTAGCTGTACGTGCCGAGCGCGAGCAGCTTAAGGCGAAGCTAATGGAACTGGAAGCAGAGATGGATGGCTATCTGAAGGAGCTGGGCTATGGTGCCTGATGGCTGGAGCGAGAAGCCCTTGGCGCGGCTTTTAGAAAAAGTTATTGATTACCGCGGTGTCTCAGTACCAAAAGCTGAGAACGGAATTCCTTTAATTACGGCAAGGAATATTAAGCTCGGCTTTTTGGATTTTTCAGAGCAAGAATTTATTAAAGAGGACTTATACGATAACTGGGTCAGTCGTGGGATCCCTAATGGTAATGACATTCTTTTTACCACCGAGGCACCGTTAGGTAACGCCTGCAGATTCCCCGCGATTGGAAAATATGCAATTGGGCAACGGACTGTCTGCTTGCGGGCCAATTATTATCTTCACCCTGAATTCCTTCTCCAATTCTTACTTTCAGCGAAGGGCCGAAAATTAATTGAGCTCAGATCCTCTGGATCTACGGCAAAAGGGATCAAGTCCAGCGAGCTAAAAAAAGTTCAACTTCTGCATCCCACATCAGTTCCTGAACAAAAAAAGATTGCCAAAATTCTCTCCTCCTGGGACCAGGCAATCACCACTACCGAGCAATTACTTAGTAACTGTCAGAGGCAGAAAAAAGCACTGGCGCAACAACTACTTGTCGGAAAACTTCGCCTTTCAGAGTTTGGTAAAAATACCGAGCGTCAAAAAACCAAATATGGTGAAATCCCAGCTGAATGGAAATTTGTTTCTCTGGGGTCAGTTGCGAATCAGATCAGTACCAAAAATACTGAGGCCAGGGACCTTCCTGTATTGTCTTGCTCCAAACATGATGGATTTGTTGACTCGCTAAAGTACTTCAAAAAGAAGATATACAGCGATGACACTTCGACCTATAAAATAATTGAAAAAGGCTGTTTTGGATTCCCATCCAACCACATTGAAGAGGGTTCTATCGGCTACCAGAACCTTTATGACACAGCAATAGTTAGCCCAATCTATATAATTTTCAAAGCTAATTGCGACTTGGTAAATGATCTATTTTTATATGCCTTATTAAAAACAGAGCATTACAGGCAAATATTTTCCGCAGCCACAAATTCATCTGTGGATAGACGTGGCAGCTTGCGGTGGGATGAGTTTTCTAAAATAAAGATTCAGCTGCCGTCATTAGAGGAGCAAAAAGCTATTGTGAATACTCTCTCCACAGCCGAGCACGAAATCGAAGTACTACAACAAAAGCTCACCTGCCTAAAACAAGAGAAAAAATCCCTAATGCAAAAACTGTTAACTGGCAGGAGTCGAGTCAAGGTCGAGGTCGCGTAATGACTAACACCGACCTGATCCTCTACAGCACAGAAGACGGCCAAGCCCATTTCGTACTGCACGAAATGGGTGGCCAAGCATGGCTGACGCAACTTGAACTGGCTGACCTGTATCAGACCACCAAGCAGAACATCAGCCTGCACGTTCAAAACATTCTGGCTGAAGGCGAGCTTTCGGAGGAGGCAACCGTCAAGGAAAACTTGACAGTTCAAACCGAAGGCTCGCGTCAGGTCAGCCGTAAGCTGGCTCATTACTCGCTGCCCATGATCATCGCCGTAGGCTACCGAGTCCGCTCAACCCGCGGCTCCCAATTCCGTCAGTGGGCCACTCGCACCCTGAGCGAGTACATGCTCAAAGGCTTCGTGATGGACGACGCCCGGTTGAAGGAGCCTCGCTGGGATTACTTCGATGATCTGCTCGAACGCATCCGCGATATACGATCGTCGGAGAAGCGTTTCTATCAGAAAGTCCGTGATCTGTTCTCCCTGGCCGAGGACTATCGCGCCAACGAGCAGGACACCGCGCGGTTATTTGCCGAGGTACAGAACAAACTGTTTTTCGCCGTGACCGGGCATACCGCCGCCGAGTTGATCGTGCGCCGCGCCGATGCCAGCGTGCCGAACATGAACCTGCTCAGTTTCAAAGGCGACCGCGTGCGCAAAGCAGATGTGGTGGTGGCCAAAAACTATTTGAATGGCGAGGAACTGGATCAGCTCAACCGCTTGGTCAGCATGTTCCTGGATTTCGCTGAACTACGTGCCAAACAGCGCCAGCATTTAACACTTGAAGACTGGCGCCGATACATCGACAGCTTCATGGCTTTCAACGAGCAGCCGTTGTTGCGCACGGCGGGCAGTGTCAGCCACGAGCAAATGAAAAACGTTGCCCACGAACGTTATGAAGCGTTCGACCAACAACGCAGAAGCACCGAAGCACGAGATGCAGACGCCCAGGAACTGGCAGAACTGGAGCGCCTGGAAAAGCGCCTCAGTCGCCACAAGAAGCCAAACTAATACCGGCGATAAACAAGGAATTTGCACCATGATCAGCGGCCCGAAGTTCCAGGAAGAATACAGCGCAAAATTGCCAGCGCTGGCCTTGCTCAGCAATCTTGGCTGGGACTTCTTGTCGCCTGAGCAAGCGCTGCGCGCGCGGTCTGGCAAAACCGACGAAGTCGTATTGCGTGATGTACTGCGTGAGCAACTGGGCAAACGACGGTTCATGTTTGCAGGCAACGAATGTTCGCTGTCCTCCAAAACCATCGACAACCTGATCAGCGAAGTCTGCAGCCCTGCCCTGAACGAAGGGTTGCAAGCGGCCAATGAGCGGCTCTACAACCATCTGTTGTATGGCATTTCGGTAACCGAATTTATCGACGGTAAACGGGCCAACCCGACCATTGCATTGATTGACTGGCAGGATTTGAGCAACAACAGTTTTGTCTTCACCGAAGAATTCCGCGTGCTTCGCAGCGGTGGAGTGGAGACGCGACGTCCGGATATCGTCTGCTTCGTCAACGGTATCCCTTTGGTCGTGATTGAAGCCAAGCGCCCGGATGGCAATGCCCAGAAAGGCCCGACCATTGATGCCGGTATTTCACAGAGCTTGCGCAATCAACGCCACGATGAAATCCCTCGGTTGTTCGCCTACAGCCAACTCTTGCTGTCGATCAATGGCAGCGATGGACGCTATGGAGCTTGCGGCACCCCAACAAAATTTTGGGCGGCCTGGCGCGAAGAAGATTTCGGCACTGCAGAACAGCATGCGATAAAAAATCGCCCCCTCAGCACTGAGCAGAAAAACAAACTCTTTGCTCATCGGCCTGTCGGGGACCTGCCCTGGTACGAAGGTTTGTTGGCCGGCGGCGAGCTGGCCGTCACCGGTCAGGATGAACTTTTGATCGGCCTGCTATCCCGCACACGCTTGCTGGATATGATTCGTTATTTCACCTTGTTCGATAAAAAGGCTGGCAAGGTCGTCGCCCGTTACCAGCAGGTATTCGGCATCAAGCGCTTGATTGAAAGAATCAGCCTGAAACGCAAAGACGGTGGCCGTGAAGGTGGGGTGATCTGGCATACCACTGGGTCTGGCAAGTCATTCACCATGGTGTTTCTAAGCAAGGCGTTAATCCTGCACGACGCCCTTAAACAATGCCGCATCGTGGTGGTCACCGACCGGATTGACCTGGAAAACCAACTGAGTAGAACTTTCGCCTCAAGCGGGGAGCTCTCAGGTAAAAAAGACCGTGCCTCCGCCATGGCGACCTCTGGCACACGCCTGGCCGAGCAGATAGGTCGCGGTCATGAGCGCATCATTTTTTCGCTGATCCAGAAATTCAACAGCGCCACCAAACTGCCGGAGTGCGTCAACACCAGTTCAGACATCATCGTACTGATCGACGAAGGTCACCGCAGCCAGGGCGGTGAAAACAACATTCGCATGAAACAAGCGCTGCCGAATGCGGCCTATGTCGCCTTCACCGGCACACCGCTGCTCAAGAAAGACAAGACCACCAACAAGTTCGGCCCGATTGTGCACGCCTACACGATGCAGCGCGCGGTTGAGGATAAGGCCGTGACGCCACTGCTGTATGAAGAGCGTAAGCCCGATCTGGATGTGAACGAACGCGCCATCGATAGTTGGTTTGCGCGTATCACCGAAGGGCTGACGGACGAACAAAAGACAGACCTCAAGCGCAAGTTCGCCAAGAAGGGGGCGATTTATAGCTCCGAGGATCGCATCCGTTTGATTGCGCTTGATGTCGCTAACCATTTCGTGAAGAACATCGATGCCGGCCTCAAAGGTCAGCTCGCCTGTGATAGCAAGGCTTCGGCAGTCAAGTACAAGAAGTACCTCGACGAAGCAGGTTTGTTCGAAAGCGCGCTCGTCATGAGCCCGCCGGACAGCCGCGAAGGCAACCTTGAAGTCGATGAGTCTTCTACACCTGAGGTGACTCAGTGGTGGGCCAAGAATGTCGGCAGCACGGATGAGCAAACCTATACCAAGCAGGTGATCGAGCGCTTCGACAAGGATGAATCGCTCAAACTGCTGATCGTTGTGGACAAGTTGCTGACCGGTTTCGATGAACCGAAAAACACCGTGCTGTACATCGACAAGCCGCTCAAGGAGCACAACCTCATTCAGGCCATTGCCCGGGTCAATCGTCTACATCCGCTGAAAAAATTTGGCCTGCTGATCGACTACCGCGGCATCCTGACTGAGCTGGATACCACCATTCAGAAGTACCAGGACCTGGCGTCCCGCACGCAGGGCGGCTATGACATCAATGACATCGCAGGTCTCTATGACCCGATGAGCAGCGAATACAAACGCCTGCCACAGCTGTACAAAGCCCTTTGGGCGATTTTTGCCAACGTCAAAAACAAAGGTGATATCGAGCAACTGCGTCACGTGCTGGTCCCAAGAATGCAGGAACGCGATGGCGAGCTGGTTGACGTCAACCTCAAGGTTCGTGAGGACTTCTACGAAGCCCTGAGCGAATTTGCCAGTTGCCTGAAAGTTGCGCTGCAATCGGCTTCGTTTTTCGAAGACACCAGTTTCAGCGATGCGGATCGCGATCACTACAAGGACACCCTGAAACAGCTCTCCAGCCTGCGCCTTTTGGCCAAGCAGGATGCGGGGGAAACGATTAACTATGACCAATACGCCGATCAAGTGCGCAAGTTGCTTGATAAGCACGTGGTCGGAGTTGAAGTGCGCGACCCTCAGGGCGTTTATGAAGTCGGCAAAATGGGCCAGAAGAAGCCTGAAGAGTGGAGCGAGGAGAAAACCCGCAACGAGACCGACATCATCAAGACTCGCGTGAGCAAGATGATCGAACAGGAGATGCTTGACGACCCCTATGCCAGGGAGGCGTTTTCAACGCTGTTGCGCCAGGCCATCGAGGAAGCGGAAAAACTCTTCGACCATCCACTCAAACAATACCTGCTGTTCCACGAGTTTGAGCAACAAGTACAAGCACGCAAACTGGATGAGTTGCCCGATGCATTTGACGGCAACAAGCATGCGCAGGCGTACTACGGCGTCTTCAAAAAGACCCTACCCGCCGCTTTTGCTGCGCTGGACTCTGCGGCTCAAGATGCATGGGTCAAATTGGCTTTTAGCCTGGAAGAACTGGTAACGGCTTCGGTGGCCGAACACTCGATCAACCCTCAAAACATTGAAGCGGATATTCGTAAAAAACTGCTGCCGCTGATGTTCAAAGAGTGCAAAGCCATTGGCGCCGGGATGGATCAGGCAAAAACCATCGTTGAATGGGTGGTTCAAATCACCCGTGTAGGCTTGAGCGCTGCATGAGTGTTCCCATACTCCTGCCTGAAGCTGGTGGTCGCCCTTCCAGGCACTGGCTGAGCTTCCACTATGCTGATGAGCTGATTGTCGTCGAACGGGCACCTAAGGCGCGACAAGTGCATCGCCTGCTGATCAAAGTTGATCCTGACTGTCGGGTGTCGGTGCAGGCACCGGCTAGCGCCAGCGATGCGGATGTGTTGCAGGCGTTGAAACATCGCGGCCGTTGGATTTATCAGCAGTTGCGACAGTTTCGAGCGCTGCTGACGCATGTCACGCCTCGTCAGTACGTCAGTGGGGAGAGCCACTATTACTTGGGCAAGCAACATGTGCTCAAGGTGATAGAGGCCCCGGGAGATGCTCCTCAAGTGCGGATGTTGAGAGGAAAACTGGAAGTTTCTGTCAGGCATAAATCTGCAGAGAATGTTCGCGAGCTACTAAGGGCCTGGTACAGAAACCGGGCACGGGATGTATTCGATCGCCGCCTACAGGCTCTGCTGGAACAAACGCTTTGGGTTGCAGATGAGCCGCCGCTGCGAATTCAAACGATGCAAACCCAATGGGGCAGTTGCTCGCCAAATGGTCGGATCACCTTAAATCCTCACTTGGTTAAAACACCCCGTGAGTGCATTGATTACGTCATCCTTCATGAGCTCTGTCATATCGCTGAACACAACCACAGTGAACGCTTCTATCGTTTGTTGACGCAGGTGATGCCCCATTGGGAGAAGGTCAAAGCGCGGCTGGATGGAATGGCCGCTCTCGTTTTAAGTGACCTGCCAAAACTGGATAACGACTAGCAATCCATCGAGATCAACTGGTATTGGACAGGCACATTCCCCTACTTGGTGGCCCAATAGATCGAATAAAGATCGGGCAACTTCACAACAAGGCACGCCTACTTGCCGTGAGTACAGTATCCCTGCACCATTGCCTCGACAGCCATCAGTTCGCCATTAGCGATTATCGCCATTTCATTTCCAGAATCGTTTTTTAAAAGGACTTTCCATGCCCAGTGCCAACCAAACCATTGCCGACGCTTTATCCAGCGCGCAGTCGATTCTTGCCCGGTGGGTGCCTTCTGAGGGCATCAGTTCCGAGCAAGCCTTGGGTGATCTGGTAGGTGTTCTAGACAACCGCACGCTATTGGCCGCTCAGCGCGTCCAGGCCGGGGAATGCCGCACGGGCGTAGACCGGGGTTTATTGACTAAGCGCTCCAAAGTCACCTTCGACCTATTGCGTAAATACGGCGTACTGGTCGATCCGGACTCCTTGAGTGATGAAGTGGTTGAACGCCTGCATCCGCGCATCAACTATCCGCGATTGTCATACGGACAAACCCTCCGGGAGTGGAGCGATACTGTCCTGGGTGAAGGTGAACAGGTGCTGTTCTTTCTTCCTCAAGCCCCTAAGCGCAATACCCACTTGAACACCGTGCAGTTCCTCAGCCACGACGCAAAGGCCTTTATTGACGAGCTGGTGACGGTAGCGCAGACCGAGGGCGAGTCAGAAGCGCAGGCCACGATCGAGGCGCAGGAGGAAGCCTTCGTCCTGGATCTATCGAAAGCGGAGCGGAGCAGTTTTGACAAAGAGGCCGAAGCGATCACTTCGGGTGGCCAGCGTGGACTCAATACCTTGCGCGCACTGATGGAGGTCGCAGAGGAAGACAAATGTTGGTCGCCAGCCGTCGTGGAGTGCATCGGCAAGCTGCTGGAGACTCATGACAGTGAAGAGGAAGCGGACACACTGGAAGTGATGACCCAACTGGTAGACCGCTTCGACTTGATGGTGCGCAAAGCCCGCGAGGTACTCGAGAAAGCAAAGGCTCAGTCCGTGTGATCACGCGCCGTCGTTCACGCCATAGGGCATCAGAGCTGACCCAGGAAGTACCTTCATACTGGCATTAACCAGCCACTGCATTTGTTCAAGGGATGGATGAAATGATCAAGAAATCGGTAACCGACCTCATGTTCGTCAACAGTCGAACGCCACTTCCGACTGTTGAGGTGGACTCTGAAAGCGTCGAGGCAGCTGGCTACAGTATTTATCGCACAGTGATGGAGGTCTTATCCAAATTGGCCGCCGATGACTCGACGCTGCGAGCCACCCTCTATTTGTATGGCACCGTCAGTGTCAATTTCCGCGAACCCTGCTGGTCTGAGTTCCTGCTGGTTGCAGGCCCCGAAAAAGTACTGATGGCGCTGGGCGCAGGCTTTGAGCGCTTATCAGGGGTGAAGTCCCGCTATAGCGATTACGTACCGTCGTCAGAAGCTGTACGCACATTCCATGTCGAGGATGGCTTGGTGTGGGAAAAGGAAGACGCCAGCACGTGGTACTCCCACGGACAGAAAGAAGAAACCGGCGAAGTCGTAGACACAGGCAACGACCTGGAGGAGTTCGAGGAAGAAGAAGCCGATTGGGAAGCTGAAGATCCCGAAGAACAAGAGGAAGACCAAGTCGTGGCCGTCAGCAGAAAGGCAGCACGTTATCGTGCGGCACGATCGGACGCCAAGGTCAGCAGCATTCGTTTACGAATAGAGGAAGTCTTTGGCTTGCCGATTGGATCGGTTGCGCTATGCGGGCCGGATGGCCGCCCTCTGCGTGGCAATGCCCTGATCAGGACACTGCGTAAACGCTGGGAAGAAATCTAAAGGCGCAAGTGAATCAGACGGGGCGAAACTTCTCGTTTCCCCCAGCCCATGTTGAACCATGAAATCGATCATTCGTGTGCAAAGTTGCCATGAGTGATCACCCTGCACCAAATGATTACTCCGTCGTCCAATCAAACTCGTCGTATTCATCATCGTCCTCGTCATCCTCGAAACCTTCATCTTCGAGCACGTCGTCTTCAACGATGTCTTCTTCCGGCTGATTCAGCAGAAAATCCTTACGACTTTCGGTAATCGCTCGCCGTAGTTCCTCACCCTTTTCCGGGCAGTTGAGCATTTGGGCGATGCGGTCGATTTTTTTTGTCACGGCATCCTCCAACGCATCGACTTCAAGCTGATAGTGCGCGCTTTCGGGGAGGGATGCCAAATCCCCGGAAGGCCGCGCACTTCAGTTTTTTCTGCAAAGCCGCTGAAGTGATCAGGCTTCAGCGGTGGTAACGCCGGACCACGCTGCTGTTTTTCAGCACATGACCGTTGATTCGTTCCAGCAGCTGCGCACGGGTCAGGCCTGCCGGCAACGCCTCCGGTGCGAGGTCCAGGGCGTAGATCTGGATGATGTAATGGTGCGCACTGTCGCCAGCCGGCGGGCAAGGGCCGACGTAACCGGCGGTGCCTTTGCTGTTGATGCCGGACACGCCTTCAAGTGTGGACTTTGCGCCGACACCGGACGCGATCTGGTGGGTGCTGGCTTTGATGCCGTAGTGCACCCAGTGATCGACACCCTGTCCTTTCTGGCCGTCAGGGTCGTGCATGACGATGGCGTAACTGAGCGTTCCGGCCGGGCCGGCGCTCCAGCTCAGCGCCGGTGAAACATTATGCCCGCCGCAGCCCGGCGCATCGCTGGCAGCGGCAGAAGTGAACAACCGGTCATCCGACACGCCTGGGATGTTCAGGGTGAAACGCTCCTGGGTCGCTTGTGCCGCCTGCGCCGCATGCGCCGGCAATTGCACGCAAAGGGCGACCGCTATGGCCGCTAGCCAAGGGTTCAGAGAGGTCAATCGGGTCATGCCGGAGTACCTTGTGCGGGTGGGGCCGTCGTCGGCGTGCAAACTATAGCTGGAGCTTTCATTTGGTGGCACCAGGATTTGGCGCAACCTTCAACAATTGCGCCGTTTTTTTCAATGAAGCACCGCGCCTCAGAACCGTCCTACACCCGTTGCTGAAGACGGTGACGAGGATAGGTCGACCGCATTTCAACCGCCGAACAGCAAAACGCCCGGCGCCTGCATTGCGCAGAGGCCGGGCGTTGTCTGGAGGGTGGCGGTTTTATTGAACCTCGCCTGCGCCAGCAAATTTGCTCATGACGAAGCCGACAAATTCTTCGACTGTCATTTTCTGGCCGTTGAACTCGACCTGATTGTTGGCGTAATGCAGTTTGCTGACGATGTTGTTTCCGTCCAGTTTCGCCAGCTGCGAGCCGACGGCCATGCTGCCAAACATGTCGGCGGTGGCGGTGGCCTGATCGGCGATCAGCTTGGCGTCGGTCTGGCCGTCGATTTGCGATTGCACGGTGAACACGTCAACGAGCATTGGCTTGGACACTTGCAAATTGATGTCCAGCAGCGCAATCAACTGCCTGATCAGTTGGTCGGTCGGCAATTCGATCGATTGCGGCTTGGTCAGGTCCAGCACAAGGTTGGCGCGGCTTTCGCCGTTGGTGGTTTTGAACGAGAGGTTTTCCAGGGCCACCTGCGGGCCGGCCGCCAGCAATTGCTCCAGACCGGTTTTCAGTTGCGCCTCTTCGGCTTCGGTCAGCTTCAGTTCCGGCACCGGTTGACCCGCCTCGGCTGCCTCGGCGGCAAGTTGCTCATACGGCTGCAGTTTGCTCTGGTAAATCTGCATCAGCGACATCGTCGCCGGTATGTCGAGGTTCTTCAGGCTCATCGCCAACTGTGCCGAACCGAACGCCTTGCCGTTCAAGGACACTTCACCCACCTTGTAATCGGCACGCCCGGAGGCGCTGGTGCCCGATTCCTCGGTCTGGTTCTTCATCTCGAAATTCTTGAAGCCCAGCACGGACTGTTTGGCACCGAACGTGGTTTGGCTGTTGGTCAGCACAACGGTGTTTTCGCCGGTGTAGTAGCCGTAGGTGCTTTTGCTCAGGTTGCTGGCCAGAGTCAGGCCGTTCAATTCGACCTGCACCGGTGCCTGATCTTCGGAAACGGTGGTCAGCTTCAGACTGTCCATGTAGCCGTCGGCCTTGACCTTCTGCGCCTGGGCGCTGGCCGAAACATCGAGTTTCAGGCCAGAAAACTTCAAGCTGGACTTGTCATCCAGTGCGGTTTCCAGCGGCAGCATTTCCAGCGTGCCGTTGGTGGAGTTGTCGTAGCCGATATTGACCACGCCTTTGAGCGGGGAGACATCCTTGGCGGCGGCAAACCATTTTTCAGTGAGCGGCGTCTTTTCCAGTTCGTAATGACTGGTGGCCATGACCGGCAGCCACTTCAGCGACACCAGGCGCGAGAACGGCAGCGGACCGTGTTCGATGTGATCGACAAACAGCAGCTCGACCGGCTCCTCGCCGAACATTTCACCTTCGCCCTTGAGGCGATAGTGCGCGGTGCTGCTGAACACATGGCGCTCCAGCGACACCAGTTCCAGCGATGCCGTGCCTTTATGACCGACCAGCGCCGCTTGCAGTTGCTGGTTGGCGTCAGCCAGGGAGGTGTTCAGCACGCTTTCGATTTTGGTGCCGGTGTACCAGGCACCGCCGGCGCTGATTGCACCGATGGCCACGACAATTCCCAGTAACACGCCTGCTGATTTATTCATGAATGACCCGTTCAATGTCCGTTGTTGAAGGTGTAGTCGTCTTCCCTGAACCCATGACGGGTTGCGGTCGCGACAGCGCTGAAAGTGGGATGCAGATTAGCATCAGGCGCGGTGGACGGCCCAAGGATTAAAGGTGAAAGAGTGTCTATGGCGCATGTATGAGCGATTGTCTTCGCTGGCAAGCCAGCTCCCACAGGTTGCGCACATTCCCCGTAGTAGCTGGCTAGCCAGCGAAGGCGTCAGACCTGCCAACGCAGCATCAGGAATACTGGACCTCGATCTCATCGAGCTGATGATCAAAGGTTTTAAGCCGCGCGGTCCAGGTGTACACCAGCACTTCAAAGTCGCGATTGATCACCGCCCCGCCCATCACTTCCCCCTGCGGGTCGCAGAAATCCAGCTGATAGCGTTCGCGGGCCATGGCGGCGGCGACATCGGCCAGTTCCCGCGCATTGTTGAGCCAGTGCCAGCCGTCGTCGGCCACTTGCTTGTCGAGCGCCAGGCATTGTTTTTTCAGGGTTTCCAGGCTCTTTTCCAGCGGTGTGCCGGTGAGTTCGCCCATGACCTCCTGGAACGTGCGACCTGGCTGCCAGTAACTGCCCCAGAAATAACGGTCGAACACCGTTTCGACACGACGCAGCGCGACCTTGGTGTCCCAGATCAGTACCAGGGTCTTGCCTTGTTCGAGTTGTCTTTTTTTGATTCGCTGGTTCTGGACCGAGGCCCAGGCCACCACCGCGATGGACATCACGGCAATCAGCGCCGTGGCGCTGTCGAGGAACACCAGAGCCTTGTCGATCTGGTGGGTCAGCATAACGCCGTAGAAATAGGTGGCCGAAAGCAGCACTAACGCTACGACGGCGCACCAGAAGCCGAGAGCATAAGGGTTTTTCATTATTGGTTTCCCCATGACCTGCGCGAGCTTTGCGAAGCAAGGGCGCCTGACTCCAGCGCCCCTCCAACACTTCAAAGCATAGCAACGGCCTCAGGGTTTGCCGGAGTTCGACGCTTGCGTTCGTCCGCTTTCCCACCCTCCGCCCAGGGCGAGGAACAAATCGATCTGGCTCATGGCAACTTGCGTGTTCGCCGTGGCCAGTTGCGCCGTGACGTCGGTGTAAGTGCGGGTCGCTTGCAGGTCCGCCAGGAACGACTCGCGGCCGGCCTGGAAGAAGCGGTGCGTCTGGTCGGCCGCCAGTTTCGCCGATTGCTCGGCATCCGCCAGGGCATCACGGCGTTGCAGCAGCGCGGAGTACTGGGCCAGGGCGGTCTGGGTTTCGCGAATGGCGTTGAGCACAACGCCGTCGAAGTGTGCCAACACACCCTGGGTCGTGGCTTCGGCTTCACGGATGCGGGCGCGGGTGCCGTTGGACGGTACGGTCCAGGTCAGCGACGGCCCGAACCCCCAACGGTTGGTGGATGGGTCGCCGAGATCCCCCAGGATGCCGACGGTACCGATGGTCGCGCCGATGCTGATGTTCGGGTACAACTCGCCCGTAGCGATGCCGATACCGGCCGTCGCGGCCGCCAGTCGGCGCTCGGCCTGCCGCACGTCGGGACGACGCTTGAGCAATGCGGCACCATCGCCCACAGGCACCAACTGCGCGATTTTCGGCAGTTCGGCGCAAGTCGCGGTGCCGGCCGGCAATTGATCCACAGGCTTGGCCAGCAGCATCGACAAACGGAACAGCCCGGCCTGACGCGCCGCCTCATAACGGGGCATGTCGGCACGCAACGACTTGAATTGGGTTTGCGAGCGCGTGACCTGGGTCTCGTCGCCGCGTCCGGCGTCGCGCAAGCGCTGGATCAGCGTGGTGCTCTGGGATTGCAGATCAAGGGAATGCTGGGCGATCTCCCGCTCTTCGTTGGCCGCGCAGACTTGGGTGTAGGCCCGAACCACATCCGCCACCAGGGTAATGCGCGCGGTGTCGGCGGCAGCCTGGGTGGCATCGGCATTGGCCTTGGCCGCTTCGATGCCACGCTGCAACGTACCGAACAGGTCGAACTGGTACGACGCAGAAATACCAATATCGCCGATGTTGGCCACCGGCACCTTTTCCGGCAACAGGAAGGCTTGGCCGGACTCCTGCAAACGCTCTGCGCCCATTTTCACGCCACCGCTCCAGCCACCGGCCGCCTCGGCCTCGTCGACTTGCGCACGAGCGCGCAACAGGCTGGCCGCCGCCACGCGCAGGTCGGTGTTGGATGCCATGGCTTGCTGCACCAGTTGATCGAGACGCGGGTCCCGATACAGGCGCCACCAATCGGCAGGCACCGGCGCCGAGACCACGGGCTTGCCAGCCACCGCCAGTTCGCCCTGCAAGTCATCACGGTGGATGGCCGCCTCCTCTGGCAAGTGATAGTCCGGCCCGACCACCTGACACGCCGACAGCAACAAGCCTAATCCGGCAACCGCCAAACCCGTGGCTTTGCTCATTGCGCAGGCTCCCGGACCTGATCGTCGATGATCGACACAGTCGCCGTACGGCCGGCGATCATGCGGAAATCCGCCGGTACGTCATCGAAAGCAATCCGCACTGGAATCCGCTGGGCCAGGCGCACCCAGCTGAACGCCGGGTTGACGTTGGGCAACAGGTTGTTGCCGCTGGTGCGGTCGCGGTCTTCGATACCGGCGACGATGCTGACCACATGGCCACGCAGGCGCGCGCGGTCACCAATCACCCGGATGTCGACGCTCTGGCCGATATGGATGCCGTCCAGTTTGGTTTCTTCAAAATAGCCGTCGATGTGAAACGAATTGCTGTCGACGATAGACAGCACCGGCCGCCCGGCACTGACGAATTCCTGGGCACGCGGCGCGCGGTCGTTGACGTAACCGTCCACCGGGCTGCGGATCACCGAACGGTCGAGGTTGAGCTGAGCGCTGTCCACCGCCACCTGGGCTTCCATCAATGCCACTTGCGCACGGGCGACCTTGGACTGGCTTTCTTCCAGCTGTTCGGCAGGCACCAGATTGCCCAGGCCCTTGTTGCGCTTGGCTTCGCGCTGGGCCTGGGCCAGGGTTTCTTCCCGGTCGGCGACGGCGGCTTTCGCCTGGCGCAGGGCCAGTTTGAAACGGTCCTGATCGATGCTGAACAGCACCTGACCGCGCTTGATCGGCTGGTTGTCGCGCACGTCCACCTGCTGGATCAGCCCGGAAACGTCCGGGGCGATCTGCACAATGTCGGCACGGATGTGACCGTCGCGGGTCCAGGGGGCAAACATGTAATACAGCACCATCCGCCAGACCACGACCACGGCGAAGCTCACGATCAACAGGGTCAGGGCCACGCGGCCGATGGTCAATAAAGGCTTTTTCATGTCATCAGGTATCGACTGAGTGAGTCCACGACGCCAAGCAGCAAGGCGTAGAGAGCCACGTTAAACAATGCCCGGTGCCAGACCAGGCGATAAAAGTGCAGACGCGTGAGCACCCCGTGCACCAACAGGAACAACACATAGGTAATGCCCATCAGCACCAGCAGTGTGGGCAGGAATACCCCGCTGAGATCCAGGTCACCAATCATAAAGGCGCTCCATCGATGCCATGGGGAAGCGGTTCTTCAAGCTCGGCGGAACCGACAAATTCGACGCCAGGCAACAACGCCAGGCGCAAGCCACTCAAGGCGTGCAACAGTTGCAGGCGGGTCTCGTCATCGCCCGCGCCGCCCAGCGCTCGACGGGCTCGGTCCATGGTCATCAGCAACGGGCTCGGTGCGGGCAAGCGCCTGCCAGCCTTGAGGCACGCCTTGAAGTATTCGCCGACCTCGGCCACCACCTGGCGCAGCAACGCGTTCGGCACCCCGTCAATACGCGGCGCGTAGGCGAGAAGATCGAGCATATTCAGCGCCACGCGGACTTCCCGCAGGGCAATCCCGGTGTCCTGCCCGGTCAAGGCCAGACGCGGCAAATGCTGCATCAGGCGGTCAAGCATTTGCACGCCAAGGTGCCGGTGCTCGGCCAGACTGGCCGGTTCGGACAGGCCGACAATGTCACGCCAACTGAATCGGGTCAGACGCTTGGCCGCCAGTTCGGCGCCGAAGGGCCGGGCGATCAGGGTCCAGACAAACGCAAACAGCAAGCCCACCGGGCCGGCCAGGTTGGCGTTGGCAAAGCTGAGGAAGTCCGCGTCGTACGCGCCCTGAATGCTGATGAAGGACGAGGTGTTGACCAGTGTCAGCAACATGCCCAGGTAAAACTGCGGCTTGACGGTCAAGGTGCCGACGATGATGAACGGCACGGCGAACGCCAGCACCAGCATCGGGAAATCGTGCAGGTTGGGCAGCACCAGAAACAGGTAAAGGCTGGCGAACAACACCGACATCGCCGTCCAGAAAAAGAACCGGTAAATCTGTGGTGCAGGGTCGTCCATCGAGGCGAAGAAGCTGCACGCCACGGCCGCCAGAATCACGGCGGAGCCCCCGTCGGTCCAGCCCAGCAGAATCCACAGCACCGATGCAACGATGATCGCCGTGACGGTGGACGCCGCTGAATAAAGCATCAGGCCGCGATCCAGAAATGGCGACAGTCGGCCGAGCCGCCAATGCCGATACACCGCGTGCCAACTGTCCTGGTTTTCGCACTGGATGGCGCTTTGCAGACTGCGGCAGTCCTGCCACAGATCGATCCATTCGCCGAGGCGGTACAGCGCGTTGGAGAACAACAGCTGCTTGCGGTCCTCCAGCGCTTCGACATTGGGTTGAAGGGCTTGGACCTGGTCTTTGAGCGCCTGCCAGCGATCGACATCCGCGTCCTTGTGTTGCAGCCATTCGCCAGCGGCGCTGAGGAGCGGCGCGAACTTATCCACAAGCTCGGGCGTGCGCCGCTCCAGGGCGTAAAGCGCATCGTCGAGGGCATCGACCACGGTCAGCAGGTGAATCATCCGCCCGCGCAGCTCCTTGGTGTTGCGCACCGTTTGCGGCCGCGCGCCTTCGTGGGGCAACTGACCGATCATCAGCTCCAGGCTATTGAAGGTCGCCACCATCGACGCACGCAACGCACTGGCTTCGGCCGGTTGCACATGGCGACCGAGGAATTGCAGGCTATAGGTCGAGGCATCGGCGAACCATTTGCTCACCGAATCGTTGAACACCGGGGCCAGCCGCCGGGGCCAGAACATCGCGCCGACGACTGCCGCAACGGCGATGCCGAGGAAGATCTCCTCCGTGCGTGCCTCGGCGACGTCCCACACCGACAACGGGTTATTCATCACCGGCAACGCGATAAGGGGCAAGGTGTAACCGGCGAGCATCAACGCGTAGTTGTTGGCGGTTCGCAGGTGCAGGGACAGAAACAACAGAATCCCGGTCCACAGCGCAATGACCAGCACCAGCACATAGGGGCTCTGGACAAACATCGGCACGAAAAACACCGCCGCGGCAGCACCGAGGAAGGTGCCCACTGCGCGGTACAGCGCCTTGGAACTGGTCGGGCCGACAAACGGGCTGGAAACGATATACACCGTGGCCATCGCCCAGTAAGGACGCGGCATTTGCATGAGCAAGGCGATGTAGAGCGCAATCATCGAGGCGGCGAACGTACGCACGCCGAAGAACCAGTCCCGCGCCGGGGGCACGCCGGTAAAAAAGCCGCTCAAGGGTAGAGCACCGGTGCTTGTCCGGCCGACTCGAAGGCCTTCAATACACGCAAGGTGGCTTCGAGGTCGCGCGCATCGATGCCTTCGAGCACCTCACTGCGCAAGCGCACCAGCTCAACTTCGACGGCTTGCACCAGTGTCCGACCGCTGTCGGTGAGGCTCAGGCATTTGGCGCGGCGATCCTGCGCATCCTCGGTGCGACAGACGTACCCGGCGTGACACAACTGATCGAGCAACCGCACCAGGGACGGACTCTCCATCCCCGCCGCCTGCGCCACCGTCACCTGACGCACCCCTTCGCCCAACCGTCCGATCATCAACAACGGCACGGCACAGGCTTCGGAAATTCCGTAATTGAGCAGCGTGCTCTGGCAGATTTTCCGCCAATGCCTGGCGGCCACCACCATGGAGCTGCTGATGTTCATCTGCAGAACGTCGAGATTATTCGGCACGGGAGAAAACACACTGTTAGTTTGCTAACTATCAATATGGCATTGGAGAGGTTTTTCCGTCAAGTTTTGAAACAAATTCGCCAACTGTCAGCGCTTTTTGGCCCGCTCATAGATTTCACTACGTTCCCGTTTCCCGACCGCGACGACAGAAACGACTACGCGCTCATCGATAACCTCATATACCAACCGGTATCCTGAGGACTTAAGCTTGATTTTGTAGCAATCAGGCATGCCATGAAGTGCGTCGGATGGGATTCGAGGCAACTCGAGTCGTTCTGCCAGCTTCTTTTTGAATTGCTCGCGCAACGTATGTCCAAGCTTGTCCCATTCCTTACGCGCAGACGGCAGGAATTCGAGCTTATAGGTCATCCAGGCTTACCGGGATCGGTGTTTCATGACGACGAGAACGAATGATTTCCGCCAGCGAAAGGTCATCAAGGCGCTCCATCATGGCCTCGAAAACATCGGCAGGGACCATGTAGCCCATGACTCGATTGTGATTGAGCACCGCAACGGGCCCGCCATGAGCACCGTTTAAAACGGCAGTCGGGTTTTTCTTTAACTCAGACACACTGACAGCCATGTCGGCCAGAACACTTTGCATAATTAAGACCTCAAATAAGGTCGTAATTCTGGTCTGTTTTTCCCAAGCGAGCAATGTTGCAAGCAACCTCCCATCAGATTTCTTATACCCCCCGCCCCTTCCTCAACATCACATCCAGCTGATCAACCACCTCCGCCCAATCGGCATCCTCCAGAATATCGTCGCGCAGAAAATCCGCCTGGCTCTGGGTCCAGAAGAACGCATCCGCCAGGTGCAGCTCCGGTTTGAGCGGTGAATGGGTGGAAATGAATTTATCGATGCTTTCGGCGTCGTCGGGCAGACCGAGTTGTTTGAACAGCGATGGGAGGCTGTGGGTCGGGTTTTCCATGTCTGGAGCTCCTGTGAATCAATGAAGGGACCGCTGCGCGGTCAATCGCGGGCAAGCCCGCTCCCACAGGGTGAGCGCATGACCTTGTGGGAGCGAGCTTGCTCGCGAAGACGCCGCACATCTAATGACTCAACTCCCGCACCTCGGCATGCGGCACCATTTTCAGGAACTGTGGCATGTCCATGTGCAGCAGGTTGATGTGGTTGCCGGCTTCCAGATAAATGTCCTTTTGCCGGGTCAGCAGCGGGTCGATGACCACGTCCAGCCCATAGGCCTCGCCCAGGGCGGGTACGGCGCCGCGCTCGCAGTCATCGAACAGGTGCGGCAGAGTGCTTTCGCGCGAGACTTGCCATTCACCGCTGCTGCGCACTTTGCTCAGGTCCAGGTGGCGACTGGCGGGCAACACGGCCATCAGGTAATGGCCGTGGTGGTCGTCGAGGATGACCGACTTGGCCACCCGCTCGGCTGGAATGCCCGCGACTCGCGCCGTTTCCAGGCTACTGGCCGAGTGAGGGTGGGTGACGATGTCATATTCGCATTGAGCCTTTTCCAGGCTTCGCTGCACGGTTCTTGCCATACGCATGATGCACCTCGGTGTCCGCAACAACGTCTGACGGACGATGGTTGACGCTGTTCCACGTAGTGAAAGTCTAGGCCCGCCGGGCCAAACCGGTGGGAAATCCGCCCATTGGACACGTCGACACCTGAACAAAATTCATACAACCAAACGGTCAACTAAACTGTATACAGAACCGTCCACGACGCTCCCGGAGGGTGACGTGAATACGCGCTGTTGTACCGCTGCACTGCTAATGGCGTTGAGCGCATCAGCCTTCGCTGCAGACACTGTCGGGCTACCGGCGACCAATCCCGCCGGAATCTGGTTGATCACCTTCGGCCTCGCGTTCCTGATCGCCGAGGCGGCCCTGCCCAATTACGGCGTGATTGGCCTGGGCGGAATCGTGATGTTCGTGATCGGCGCGCTGATCCTGACCAATGCCGAACTCCCCGCTCCGTTGATGATCGTCTTGGGCCTGATCAGTGCGTTGCTGCTGGTGTTTCTGCTGATCCGCGCCCTCAAGACCCGCCCGCGCCATACCATCAGCGGCGATGCCGTGCTGGTCGGCAGCATCACCCCCGTCACGTCATTGCTGGCCGACGATGCCTGCCACGGCTGGGTGCATTTGCAGGGCGAATACTGGCAAGTGTCGAGCGCCAAACCCCTGCAGATCGGGCAGAAAGTTCGCGTGGTGTCGCGCAAGGGATTAATGCTGAAAGTGGCCGCGACTGACGCGGTGCCAGCGGGAGAATAGTCATGGGCCTGCAAGTGGGTTTTGTCGCGCTGCTGTTACTGCTGATCGCGCTGGCCGGTTCGACCTTCCGCATCCTGCGTGAATACGAACGCGGGGTGGTGTTCCAGCTCGGACGCTTTTGGCAGGTCAAGGGCCCGGGCCTGATTCTGTTGATTCCGGTGGTTCAGCAAATGGTTCGCGTCGACTTGCGCACCGTGGTGCTCGACGTCCCGGCGCAAGACGTGATTACCCGCGATAACGTCTCGGTCAAGGTCAACGCCGTGCTGTACTTCCGCGTACTCGATCCACAGAAGGCGATTATCCAGGTCGAGGACTTCCTGATGGCCACCAGTCAGCTGGCGCAAACCACCTTACGCGCGGTGCTGGGCAAGCACGAACTTGATGAGCTGCTGGCTGAGCGCGAACGGCTGAACATCGATATCCAGCAAGTGCTCGACGCCCAGACCGATGCGTGGGGCATCAAGGTGGCCAATGTCGAGATCAAGCACGTGGACCTCAACGAATCGATGATTCGCGCCATCGCCAAACAGGCCGAAGCGGAGCGCGAGCGCCGGGCCAAGGTGATCCACGCCGAAGGCGAATTGCAGGCCTCGGAAAAACTCATGCAGGCCGCCGAGATGCTGGGCCGCCAGCCCGGGGCCATGCAGTTGCGTTACATGCAGACGCTCAGCTCGATCGCCGGCGACAAGAGTTCGACCATCGTCTTCCCACTGCCGATCGAGCTGCTCAAGGGCATGGCGGACTTGTCGTCGAAACCTTGAGCGCCGTCACTCAGCCCCCATGACGAACAAGCGTGCCCGAGTGTTACCCGCAGCGGTTTCGGCGACTTTCTGCCAACCGCCGGGCAGCGGGGCGAATTCGTCGGGTTGATCCGCCGTGCTGATCAACCACACGCGCCCCGTTGCCCTGGGCAATTGACTGAGATGGTCGAGATAGATCCTTGGCGCATCACCATTGACCAGTGTGCCGAAGCCATAATCATTCGGGCGGCTGGATGTGCCGTTGACCAAGGGCGGGGTGTACAGCAGCGGATCCGTGCCGGTGCGGTTGTAATAGACGTAACTCATGTACCAGAGCATGTCACTGATGACGATTCGGTCGCCCGCCACGTAGTGCTGATTGACGAAATCGACCATCACATTGATCTGGTCATTCACATCCACGGTGGCATTGTTTTTCAGCCCGACCAGCTCGGTGCCGACAAACAGCACCAACAACCCCAGCGCCAATACCCGAAAGCCGCTCAGCAAGCGGTCGATGGCCAGTGCCATGATCAGCGGCAGGCCCATCGCATAGGCATTCAGATAGCGCTCGATAAACACGGGTGAAATAAACGAAACCCCGTAAACCAGCAACAACGGTAGCAGGGTGTAGAGTGCCAGCAATGCACTCCAGCGAAAGGGGCTGCGATCACGCAGCACCGTCAGCACGATCACGGCTAGCAATAGGATGGGCAGCGCAACGAACAAGAACCGGGGCAACTTATCCCCATCGTCCTGGATCAGAAAGTCCCACACCATCGACGGCAGGGAACTGAGGGTGACCGGCAATTCCCAACCCACATCGCCATTGGCCTTGAGCTCACCCATGTGCCGGGTCAGATCGACCAGGCCAGGGATCCAGGGAGCAAACAGCACCACAATGGCCACGTTGCTCAGCCACCAGGCCGGGCGAGTGATGTGCTTCAAGGGTTGCTCCGGCTGCAGACGCAACACCAGCAGGTACGCCCAATGGACAAGCACACAGAGCGCAGTGAAATAGTGGGTGTAGAACGCGGTGGCCATCAGTAGCGCGTAGATCACCAGCGCATGCGTATTGCGAGGCTGCTTGACCCAATACACCAGTGCGATGGTAGCGCCGAGCAACCACAACCCCAGCCACGAATACATCCGCACTTCCTGGCTGTAGCGCACCGCCGTAGGCAACAGCGCCAGCATCAACCCGGCCAGTAATGCCGCCCGCGGATTGGCGATCAGCCGGACCAGCCACATCCCCAACATGACCGACGCGACACCCGGCAGCGCACTCATACTGCGTATCGAAAAAAGGCCATCGCCAAACAGCCCGATCCAGCCATGCAGCATCATGAAATACATCGGTGGATGGACGTCACGGGCGGCATGAGCCCAGATACCATCCAGGGTGTACCGACTCATCAACAGGCTGGAACCTTCATCGCCCCAAATCGCGGCATCGGTCAGGCCGTATAAACGAGTCAGGACGGCCAGCACCAGGACCAGCAACCCGCCACCCCACCACAGCAGTCGCTGCCTTGAGTCGAGCACTGCCAAGTTCGCGGTCGATGGCCGGGGTTTGGCCAACCGCTCTTTTCTCTGCGCCTCCACTACCACTCTGTTCACCTGCACTGCCTAATCGTTCCGCTCACTTTAGGCTAATGTCAGCCGCCACGGCCAGCGGATACACCGGCGCCACCTCCCCTCCCTTCCACGTACCGCTGTTGCGCTGTCCGCAGGGCGATCTGATTCTGACGAACGGCTTCGATCAGGCTGTCGATACCGGGTTTGCTCCAGCCAAGCAGGGAGTCAGCCGCAAAGACCTAACAGTTCTGATAGTTCTCAATTGTGAGCCGGGCGAGTAGAACTGATGGCCTGCATTCTCTTCGGCCCCGCGGAGTTCGCTGGATGACCAGAGCCAACGCTGTGAAACAACGCGTGATACTGCTAGCGACCAACAGCAGCCAATCGATCATTGGCGAAAGCGTCGAGGGCAAGGTCAACACCATCGGTTACTCCGCCTATGGCGAGCAGTCAGCGCAGCAGGAAGTCGCATCGGCGCTGGGTTTCAATGGCCAATTGCGCGAAGCCAGACTCGGCTGGTATTTGCTGGGCAACGGCTACCGCGCCTACAACACGCGATTGATGCGCTTTCATAGCCCGGACAGCTGGAGTCCGTTTGGTGGGGGTGGGTTGAATGCGTATATGTATTGCGTGGGGGATCCGGTGAATCGGGTGGATCCGACGGGGCATTGGGGAGTAATTTCTTTAATTTCCGCCACTAGAGAGCTTGGGATAATCGGTTACCTGACTTCTTCATTAGGATCGGGATTGAATATTGGTTCTTTAGTGATAAATCGCGGACGAGCTACCCTCGCAAATGGTTTAGGCACGCTATCCGGTGTAACG
The DNA here is from genome assembly GCF_054481335.1 of Pseudomonas fluorescens group sp. PF-1. NCBI lineage: Bacteria > Pseudomonadati > Pseudomonadota > Gammaproteobacteria > Pseudomonadales > Pseudomonadaceae > Pseudomonas > Pseudomonas fluorescens group sp. PF-1. The sequence continues at coordinate 430,938 of NZ_JBTMNG010000002.1, read as the reverse complement.
GGTATTGCAGCAGGACTTTCAAGCATGTATGACATTGCTCCTCAGGCATCTCAACTGCTTGCCACTACAAGTTTGGTCTCGGGTGCGGCCTCGACTTATCTTGGCTATCGGTCCATGCGCGCTAACTTCAGGCACCTCGGGTGGTACGAAGCTCCATTCAGCAGACCGCCAGGCAGCCCTCCTGCTTACTTCGATCTTTACCCGCTGCCTGGTGCTCCAAGTGTTAAGCCGCCAACGCCCCCAGTCTATCCCCTAAATCGTTCAACTCTACTTGATGTGCCAGCAGGGGAAATGCCGCCAGTTTATTCAAGGCAAGATCCGAATTTGTTCAAAAGGCCGTCGCCTGAAGCTGACAATCACAGGATGCTTTCATCGTTTCCCCAATCGATAGGAGTTAATGGGGCGCCACCACCCAGGCGTCAGGTTCAACTACGCAGAGAAGCCTTGAATCGGATGGATGGGCTCCCTCATGCGCAGGCAATACGACAAAGGAGATGAAGACCAAAATAGTGGCTAATACACTTACCGCTGCATCCCCCACCGCTTCATCGTCACCTGCTCCAGCGAATCAAACACCAGGTTCTCCATCAGCAGTCCAATCAGAATCACCACCGCCAAGCCGGCAAACACCATGTCGGTGTACAGCTCATTGCGATTCTGAAAGATGTACCAGTCCAACCCGCCCTTGCCGCTGGTGGCACCAAACACCGGTTCAGCGGCGATCAGCGTGCGCCAGGCAAACGCCCAGCTGATTTTCAGCCTGGCGAGGATCGACGGCAGTGCGGCCGGAATCAGGATGAACAACACGAAGCGTATGCCCTTGAGGCCATAGTTGCGCCCGGCCATGCGCAGGGTTTCCGACACACCGAGAAACCCGGCGTAGGTGTTCAGCGCCAGAGCACAGAGCACCGAATGCACCAAATTCGTCGGGTTGATCCGCCGTGCTGATCAACCATACACGACCGGTTCCCCTGGGCAATTGACTGAGGTGGTCGAGGTCGATCCTTGGCGCATCACCATTGACCAGCGTGCCAAAGCCATGCGCTGCCGAAACGTTCCCCTCACTTTAGGCTAATGTCAGCCGCCACGGCCAGCGGATACACCGACTCCCACCCCCCGCCCAGCGCTTTGTACAACCCGACCATTGCCAGCGACACACCGGTCGAACTTTCCACCCATTGCTCCTGAGTGGCCAGCAAGGCGCTTTGTACAGTGAGCACGTTGACGAAGTCCACGACCCCTTGCACGTACTGCTGTTGTGCCGTGCGCAGGGCGATCCGGTTCTGACGCACGGCTTCGGCCAGGCTGTCGCGGCGCAGTTGACTGGCGTTATAGGCGCTCAATTGATCGTCGATTTCATGCCAGGCGCGCAATACCGTTTGCTGATAGGCGATGGCGGCCTCCTGTTGCTGGGCTTCGCGCAGATCCAGCACCCCGCGCAAGCGTCCACCGTCGAACAGCGGCAGGCTCAATTGCGGGCCGATGCCGAACGCGCGCGAGCCCCATGAACCGAAATCGCTCAACTGCAGGGCTTGCGAGCCGACGTTGCCCGACAGGGTTATGCGCGGATAAAAATCGCCCTTGGCCACCCCAATGCTCGCGGTCGCGGCATGCAAACGCGCCTCGGCCTGGCGAATGTCCGGACGCCGTTCGGCCAGTTGCGACGGCAGGCCGATGGCGATCTGGGGTGGGGTCTGCGGCACCGGCGCATCGGTGGATAACTCGGCGGTGAGTGCCTGCGGCGGCTCGCCCATCAACAGGCTCAGCGCGTTGATCAGTTGCGTCTGACGTTGCGCCAGGGCGGGCAGGCGCGATTCGATGGCCGCGACTTGGGCGGCGGCTTCGGCAACATCCAGGTCCGTCGCGACACCGTCGGCCAGCCGTAGCTGCGACAGTTTCAGACTGTTGCGTGCGACTTCAAGGTTCTGCTCGGTGACTGCGCGGGTGTTTTGCACGCCACGCAGCTGAATGTAGTCCTGGGCGGTTTCAGCGAGTACCGACAACAACACCGCGCGACGGTCGTTTTCGGCGACTTCCAGGGTCGCGTCGGCGGCTTCGGTTTCGCGGCGCACTCGCCCCCACAAGTCCAACTCCCAAGCAGCGGAAAAACCCGCATTCCACAGGTTGAACGCCGAATGGCCGTTGTGCCCCGACGGATCGCTCAGGCCATTGCCACTGTTGCGCTCACGGGAATAGCTGGCCGTGGCGGCGGTGGTGGGATAGCGGTCGGCGGTGATCACCTGACGCACGGCACGACTTTGCTGCAAGCGGCTGCTGGCGAGTTTCAGATCGAGGTTGTCGGTCAGGGCACGCTGGGTCAGGGCCGAAAGCTGCGGATCGTTGAAGACTTCCCACCAGCGCTCGCCCAGGGTTTCGGTAATGGCTTGGCTGGGGGCGGCCTTCGATGGTTTTGACCATTCGGTGATGGGCGGGGCCTGGGGCCTTTGGAAGTCCGGGCCGACGGTGCAGGCACTCAACGAAGCAAGACTTAACCCAATGGCCAGCGACTGCATGCAAAACCTGTGGCGAGGTCGCTTGCGTACACCCGCCGATTCTGGGGACGCTTCGCGGCCCTGCGGGAGCACGCGCCCCCGCCACAAGGATGAATAGTTGCTGACGTTCATCGTTGCGCAACCCCGTGGTCACCGACGCCAGCCGTATCGATCCTCGCTTCCACCGACATCCCCACACGCAATCGTTCGGCCAGTGGCTGACCCGGTTCCAGCATGATTTTCACCGGAATCCGCTGCACGACCTTGGTGAAATTGCCGGTCGCGTTATCCGGTTTCACCGAGGCAAAGGTCACGCCGGTGGCCGGTGCGATGCTCTCGACACGCCCGTTCAGCGTCGCACCGTCGAAGGTATCGACACGTACCTGCACGTCCTGCCCCGGGTGCACATGGGTCAATTGGGTTTCCTGAAAGTTCGCCATCACGTAGGCCTGCGCCAGCGGCACCACCGCGAGCAGTTTGCTGCCTGGCGTGACATAGGCACCGACCCGCACCGCACGCTCACCGACCATGCCGTCCTGCGGCGCGACGATGCGTGTGTAGGACAGCTCATAACTGGCGATTTCCAGCTTCGCCTGCGCCCGTTTCAGGCCACCCTCGGCGGCGTCGCGCTGCGCCGTGAGGATGTCCACTTGCTTGCGTTCCGCCGCCAGCACTGCCGTGACGTTGGCCAAGCGTGCACTGGCCTGATCGATGCGGGTGCGCGCTTGTTGAGCGTTCTGCACCGTGCCGGCGCCGACGCCGGCGAGGTGGTCGTAGCGGTTCAGTTCATGTTCGGCGAAAGCCATTTCCGCCTTGGCCGACACGACTGTCGCTTGTGCCTGAGCAATCATCGAAGCCTGGCGTTCAAGGGTCGCCCGGGCATTCTGCAATTGCGCCTGGGCCACGAGGGTTTCGGCGGACGCCGCTTCGGCGGCGGCCCGCAGATCGCGGTCATCGATCAGCGCCAGCAACTGGCCGGCCTTGACTTGCTGGTTGTCTTCGACCAGCACCTCCTTGATGAACCCGGCCACCCGCGGCACCACCAGGGTGTAGTCCGCCGAGACAAACGCATCATTGGTGCTTTGTTGTGTGCGCTGGCCGAATGCCCCCGGCGCCAGCAGATACACCAGCACGCCCACCGCGATCACAACGGCAACGCCCATGGCCACTTTTTGCTTTGATTGAGTCGTCATAAAAACCTTCTGTTTCAGTGAGGCGTTCAAGTCGCCGCCCGCGGCGGAAAGACCCGAGTCGGTAACCAGAAAATCAGCAGGATCAGCGCCACGGCGATACCGGCCATGCACAGGTACAGATCCGCGGCGGTCAACACCACGGCCTGCTCGTGCAACCGGTGCGCAAGGCCTGCGCTGTCAGCGTCGACCAGGGGTGAATTGCCCAGGCGATCCACCAGCATCGTCGAGTGAAAGTGCAGACGCGTGGTGGTCAGGGTTTCCAACACGCCGGTGGCGATCACCGCCGACAGCCCTTTCACGGTGTTGAACCAGGACGACGCGAACGGTCCGTCCATCGGATTGATACTGCCGGTCGCCAGCATCAGCAGCGGCAGCACCGCCATCGGCTGACCGAAGATTTGCAACCATTGCAGCGCATAGAAATCGTCGCGAATCCACGCCGACGTCAGCTGTGAGCCCCCGAGGCAGGACAGCATCAGCATGCTCAGGCCGATCCCCAACACCCAGCGACAATCGACCCAGCGCAGGTTGCACAGTGCCGCCACCAACGGCAGCGCGATCAACTGCGGCAGTGCCGCAACCAAGGTGACCGGCGCCGTCTGCACCGGGCGATAACCCTGGACTTGAGCCAGGTAGCTGGAAGGAATAATGATCACCGCCAGCAGCACGACCAGCACCCCGGCCAGGGTCATCAGGGCGAATGAGAGGTTGCGGATGCCGAGCATCTGCATCTTGAAAAACGGAATCGGCTGCGACCATTCGTTGATCAGAAACGCCACCAACAGCAGCACCCCACCCATGAGCAGTCCGCTGATCAGGTTCGACTCGAACCAGTCCAGGCGATTGCCCTGCAGGATACCGACCACCAGCATGCAGATCGCCGGAAACCCCAGCAGCAAACCACGCCAGTTGAACTGTTTGAAACGCTCCAGCCGCAGCGGGTCCTGGGGAATGCCATAGGCCACGGCGGCCATGGCAATCAGGCAGGGCACGACGACCTGCCAGAAGGTCCATTGCCAGCCGACATACTCGGTCCAGAGCCCGGCCAGTGGTGTGCCCAGTCCCGGGCCGAAGGTCGCCGTCAGTGCATAACCGGCCAGGCCATACAGCTTGACGTTGGGAGGCAAAAATCGCAGCGCGACGGTCATCAACATCGGCGGCAATGCACCACCGGCCAGGCCTTGCAAGGTGCGCAGGATCATCAGGCTTTCGTAGTTCGGCGCCAGTGGGCAGAGCACGCCCAGCAGAGTAAACGCGCCAATGGCGCAGAGGGTGAAGCGGCGCAGCGAGTACGTGACCGCGCACCACGGCGCGAAGGCCGCCGCGGCCACCGAGGTCGCGGCATAACTGGCGACCAGCCAGGTGCCCTCGTCGTAGCCTATGGCCAAGGCACCGCGAATATCCGCCAGGGCCACCTTGGTCACCATCTCGTTCAGGCCCGACACCAGCACCGCCAGCAACACGCCCACCAGGCCGATGATGATTCGCAGGCCGAAAACTGGCGGCGTGGCAATTGCGGGTTGGGTCGCAGCGAGAGGTGCCGTGGCCGTGAGGGATGTCATTACTGCGAGCTCCGGAATAAACCTGCAGAGCATTCTATGAAGCGCATGACCTGACGAAAATTGACTTATTGGCAGCTTATAAATGCGTTTTATGCAGCAATGCGTCTGGGCGGAGCGGGCTCGTCTCAGGCCTGGTTTGCGGCCTGCCACGTTTCTTCGCAACAGGTTTTCAGGGTTTCACGCAGCCAGCGGTGAGCCGGGTCCTTGTCGAATCGCGGATGCCAGGCCTGGGTCAGCATCAAGGTCGGTAGCGGGATCGGCAAGGTGAACGAGCGCAGCTTCAAGCCCAGGCGCTGCACGCTTAACAAGGCTTCCTTGGGCACGGGCAAAATGAGATCCGAGTCCGGCAGCGCAAACATCGCCGCATGAAAACTCGGCGCAATCACGGCCACCCGTCGTTCCAGCCCCAGGGCATTGAGCGCCGCGTCGATAGGCCCGCGGGCGATCCCCCGACGGGACATGCTGATGTGAGAGAACCCGGCGTACCGCTCGGGGGTGATTTCCGCGTCGAACAACGGATGATCCTCACGCACCAACCCGACAAAATGAGTGGAGAACAGGTTCTGCACCTTCACTTCCGGGGTCAGCGGCCGGGTATTGCTGACGTTCAGATCGATGCGTCCTTCACGCAGCGCTTCATCGTCGCCATCGCCCTCGGGGACGAAACGCAATTCGCAGTGGGGCGCCTGACGATCCAGCGTGTCGAATAACCGGCCACCGTAAACGCCCACGAAGAAGTCGTTGGCGCGAATGTTGAAACGCCGCCGCAAAGAGCCCAGTTCCACCCCATCGGCCGAGCGAAACAGCAACGCCGCCTGGTCCACCACGTCACGCACCTGCCCGCGCAATTCCAGCGCCTTGGGTGTCGGCACCAGACCACGACCGGCGCGCACCAGGATCGGGTCGCCCATGGCTTCACGCACGCGGGTCAATGTACGGCTCATGGCCGCGGGACTGAGGTTCATCCGCCGCGCCGCGCCGACCACACTGCCCTCGTCGAGCAGGGCGTCAAGGGCGACCAGCAGGTTCATGTCGGGTAGTTGCATGGCAAGCACTCATGTCTGGTCAGAACTGACTCAAACACAATGCTAGCAGTTCTCTACCAGACAGCGCCGTTCATCACGCCTCACAGTACGAACGATCTTCCAGCCACAGCCCCAATCCACGAGCCGAGAGTGGCCTGGAAATCAGATAACCCTGGGCGACCTCATAACCTTGTTCCTTCAGAATGCGCTGCTGGCCCAGGGTTTCGATACCTTCGGCCACCACGCTCAGCTTGAGACTCTCGCCAATGCGAATCACCGCTTCGCTCAGCGCCTGGCTGGTGGTGTCATTCTCCAGATCGTGCACGAAGCTACGGTCGAGCTTGAGCTCCTGGAGCGGTATGCGACGCAGGTAACTGAGGCTCGAATAACCTGTACCGAAATCATCCATGGCCAAGCGTATTCCCAGGGCATGGACCTCGTTGATCGTGGTCAAGGTGTCTGGATTGCTGTCCATCAAGACGTTTTCGGTTATTTCCAGCGTCAGGTCGTTAACCGTCAACCGCTGTTCGGAAAGGATTCGGGTCAGAATGTCGGGCAATTGGCGATTGTGAAAATTGGTCGGCGACAGATTGACCGATATGGCTGGCACGCTCAGCCCTTCGCGCCGCCAGGCAGCCAATTGACCGCAAGCTTCACGCAGTGCCCACTGCCCGAACTCAACAATCAGCCCACACTCTTCGGCCAACGGTATAAAGCACCCGGGTGAGATGTCGCCCAGCTGCGGATGTTTCCAACGCGCCAGCGCTTCTACCCCATAAAGTGCGTTGTCTTGCAGATTGATCTGGGGCTGGTAGACCAGATGCAACAGTTGCTGATCAATGGCTTCGCGCAACGCCGTTTCAAGCCTCAATCGCCCGCGCGCCAACTGGTCCAGGCCTTGACTGAAGAAGCTGACACAACCCCGCCCACTTGTCTTTGCCTGATACATGGCCATGTCGGCGCGATGCAGCAGGGTTTCCATGGAGCGGCCATCGTCGGGAAAAAGGCTGACACCGATACTGGCCGACGGCTTGAGCGTCACGCCCGAAATCTGGCAGGGTGCGCTCAGTTCTTCTCTCAAGTACTCGATCACCACCTGCGCCTGGCTCAATGCGCACTGGGGCAACACGACGACAAACTCATCACCCGACAACCTGCTGACGATGTCGACTTTGCGACGATACTTGGTCAGGCGCCGGGCGATCACTCGAAGAAACTCGTCACCCGCAGGATGCCCCAATGAATCATTGACCTGCTTGAAGCGATCCAGATCGATAAAGAGGACCGTAAGCGGCGTGCCGTTGCGGGAGGCATCGGCAATGGCTTGATTGGCACGGACATGAAGCTGATTGCGATTTGGCAAACCGGTCAAGTCGTCATAAAACGCCAGCTGTTGGATGTGAGCGCGGGACTGCTCACGCTCAAGCGCCAGTGCACACAGGTAAATACTGGCATTGACCAATTGCTCATGCAGCAGTGACGGCTCGCGGGGCGAACGATAGTAGAACGCAAAAGTACCCAAAACCCTGCCTGAACTGGACTTTATAGGCGTCGACCAGCAAGCCCTGAGCCCGAGAGGCAATGCGAGGTCGCGAAAACCGACCCAGAACGGATGAGAGGCAATATCGCGGACCATCACCGCTTGGCCGCTGAACGCCGCCGCGCCGCAAGAACCTACCCCAGCCCCGATAGCCACTGCATCCAGCGCCGCACTGTAGCTTTCTGGCAGATCAGGAGACGCCAGGGTGCGCAGCAATCCGTCGTCATCCACGCTCAAGATCGAGGCAATCACCTCCGGCGCGATCCTCTGGACCTCTTTACAAACAAGGGCCATCAAGGACTCTATGGACTCCTCCCGCACCATGGCTTCGAGCATTTTATTGCGCAGAATCTCCGGCATCCGAGAGTGGGTCACGTCAATCATTACGCTGACGGTATTGATCAAATGACCCTGCGCATCACAGACCGGGTAAATCGTGACATTGCACCACACCCGGCGGCCTTCACGGGGGTAGGCGACCGCCTGCGAATGATAAATCTCCCCCGACATCACCTGCTCTTGCATGGCGACTTTGACATGCTGATCGAAGTCCGGCGCAATCACGCTGTCGAGTGGTTGTCCGTAGACCTCATCGGTGGCGTGCCCGAACATGCGGGAAAACCCACCGTTGGTATACACAATGCGCCATTGGGCATCGGTGATGATGATGGCATTTTCCGAAGTGTCGACGACGAGCGACAACAGTTGCAGGCGTTCGTGTTCCTTATGATGCCGGGTAATGTCCCTGATGATCGCGGCATAAAACTGTTGCCCTGCAGCGCTGACCCTGGAGATGGACATGGCCCCCCAGCGGTAGTCGCCGTCCTGGCGCTCGATCAGCACGTCACGGCTGGTGCCGACAATTTTGTTGATACCGCTGCGACGATTGGCTTCGATGTAACTATCGTGGCTAGCCTGGATCAGTTGTGGCACCAGGAAGTTGACGTTCTTGCCCATGACTTGATCGCGGGTATAGCCCCATAGGCTTTCAGCGGCATCGTTGAACACAATGACCCGATTCTGGCTGTCGATAACCACAACGCCATCGATACTTTGCTCTAGTGCCTGGGTAAAGACCTGCGAAAAATCCTGAACATCCGACATATGGCAGTGATCCGCTAACTACGATTTAACATTCCAGGCTAAATTCGCTGTACTAACAATGCTCGACGCGGCCTGCTTTTCCATTTCCCCGGGCATCAGGTCTTGAAGTGGCGGACCATCGCACTCAGCTCGGAGGCCAGACGGGACAATTCGCCACTGGCTGAACTCGTCTGATGCGCACCGTCGGCCGCCCGTGTAGACAACTCACGAATATTCAACAGATTGCGATCCACTTCATGGGCGACTTTGGCCTGCTCTTCAGTGGCGCTGGCAATGACCAGATTGCGTTCGGTGATCTGGTGGACAGCAACAAAAATCTCTTCCAGTGCCTTGCCCGCCGCTTCCGTCGCCTGCAACGTGCTACTGGCTCTCAACGTGCTGGCGCCCATGGCATCAACCGCCTGGTGCGTGCCGGCCTGGATTCCGGCAATCATCTGCTCGATTTCCCGTGTCGACTCCTGGGTGCGATAAGCCAGCGTTCGAACCTCGTCTGCCACCACGGCAAATCCACGCCCCGCTTCACCGGCCCGCGCAGCTTCAATGGCCGCGTTGAGCGCCAGCAGATTGGTCTGGTCGGAAATACTGCGAATGACCTCCAGCACCTTGCCGATGTCACGAGTCTGAGTGGCCAGATCCTGGACCAGCGCGGAACTGGTACTGATCTCCCGACTCATGGCGTCCACCTCTTCGACGGTCGCCTGCACTTGGCGCCGACTCTGGCCCGCCAACTCGTTGGTGGCGTTGGAAGCCTCTGACGTGGACACCGCGTTTCTCGCAACCTCTTCCACTGCGGCAGTCATTTCAGTCACGGCGGTGGCCGCTTGCTCAAGCTCATTGTGTTGTTGATGCAGGCCGTGATTACTTTCCACCGTCACCTGTCTCAACTGCTCGGCGGAGCTGGCCAATTGATGGGCGTATTGACTGATCTGCTCAATGGTCTGGCGCTGGCTGACCTGCATTTTCTGCAAGCCCGAGAACAACTGACCGATTTCGTTGCTCGATTGCACAGTGATCGAACGACGCAGATCCCCGGAGGCGATTTCATCGAAATGCTCCCCGGCTTCGCGCAGTGGACGCAACAAGCGGCTGGCGATAAACCACCAGCAACCGGCCACCAGCAAGGCGGCAATCATCAACAGAATCAACGCTTGAACCTGGGCCAGGTTGTAGCGTGAATGTGCCTGGACCATGATCGAAGCGATCTGAGTGTCGAGCTGTTGTTCGAAGCCTTGCAGAGCCTGGTCAAACCGGTCGTTGGCCGCTCTCGCCTTGAGATTGACTTCAACGTAGCGAGCCTCTGTCCCTTCATTCAGCGCCTGCGTCTGCTCCTCCAGCGTGCTGCGATAGGCTGCGAAAGCCTGCTGTAATTCATCGCTCTGAAGGGTCGAACCGCTGCTTTTTTCTTGCGCCGCAAACGCTTCGAAGAAATCAATGGCCTCCTTGAACAGGATCGTAGACCGTTGCAGGCTGGTTTGGGCTTTGACCGTGTCGCCCATGCGCGCTTCAAGGAAAGCGCCCGCCATCCCGACCCGTGCACGCAACAGGCGCAGATAAGCCAGGTGAACCCGGCTGTTCTGGGTCACCCCCACCTCATTCAAAGTCTGGATCTGTTCATCACTACTCGATGCACTGCGCCAGCTTGTCAACGACGAAATCAGCAGTGCACAGACGAAAAGCGCAAGCACCCAGAACATTCCTGTTCGGATCTTCAAATGAGTCAGCATCTTGGACAGTTCCCAGTTGCATCAGCAGTAACCGGCCAAAGCCGACGATTAGATTACTCCCATGCTATCGGCCGATTTTGACCTGAATCAAACAAACAATGACGTAATCCATCAATACCTTAGTCTTATAACATCATTCGCTTGAACGTAGTAACGCCGGAAAATGTCGCATAACGACGAGGGTGTTGACGCAAGAGGTTAAGAACATGAAGGAACGTAAAGTCGCAGGCCAAGTGGGTGCCGCTATCGCCGCGCGCCGCAAGGCGAAAGGTCTGACTCAAGCCCAAATCGCCGAAGCCATAGGCGTGGAAAAGGAGACCGTCAGCCGGATGGAAAATGGCGTGATCTCACTGACCCTGCAACGACTGCAGCAAATGTCCGAGGTGCTTGATTGCTCGCTCAGCGATCTGGTGCGCACAAATGCCACGGACGCCCATAGCCACTCCCAGAACATCAATGAGCTGATTGCAAGCTTGCCGGTCGGTGAGCGAGTGATGGTTGTCAATTTCGTGGCTGAAATCGTCAAAGTTTTGAAAGCCAAAGGGTCCGTTCAACAGCTGTGATTGCCCCCCGACGGATGACAGAACCTCGCCCGAGGTTGTGACTCCACCGCTGCACCCCCCAACGCTTCTCTGCCACACGCTCAAGCAAATCCAACACCAGGCTCTCCACCCGTGACCCGATCAGAACCACCACCGCCCATGGCCATTGGCTCATGGATGTCGCTTGCCGCCAGCCACCCATTTTCACCAACCGTTTAAAGGCGCCAATAAAATGACACGACTTCACCTCCCATTTCGAAACTCTAGCACTTTGTTACGAAATATTGACACCGTCAGTTTGATATCACATCATTCGCCCGCTTAAAAACGGCTATATGTGCATGGCACGGTGGTAGATTTCTCTGGCTTAGTTGATTGATGAGTGTTTTTTCATGATCTTATTGAGACGAGCATCACCACCGACAGCGATGTCTGGATACTCTTTGTCTCTTAATTAGCAGCCGTCAAATTTTGCCGATACTTAACCATTCGAGTTGAGTGTTTCTCGTGCAGTTCGGATGAGTGGAGTAGAAGGCTGTGGGTCATGTCACGTTAGCCATCCGGCATCTACAGGATGAGCAAATGTCGCTTCGCAAGGGCGGCTTGTATTGGATCGCCCTGGACCGTGCGAGCGATGCGGAAATTCTTGCTCAGCAGTTTCTGTCAGCCTTATCCGAAGCACATATCGCCACGCTGATATGCAGCGGCACCGACCCTCGGACAATTGTCGAGACCTTGGCTGCAGACAGCGGCCCGTCTGCGCTGCGCATGTTTTCCATGCCTCACGATGCCTCTGCTCGCAAAGCCTTCACCACCCTGACCTCGGACTTGAAACGAATCAAGATCGCACGCGGCAGTTATCTGCTGTTGATGGTCAATTCGGACTCTCTGGATAATCTCGGCACTGAACAGTTACAGCATTGGTGTGAAAATACCCGACAATGGTTGTTAAGTATTAACTGCACACTTTTAGTGCTTTGCAGCGGTCAATCGCCGTTATTGCATGAATGCTTGTCACGTCTTAATGAACAACTTTCCGGTTTGGCGCAACTGTATCGCCAAGATGGTGCAATTCACTACCAACTGAACTTTTGGCACAGTGACTTGGGTGTTTGCGCCGCGCAAACATTTGACCTGGAAGTGACCGACATCGGTTTTTCCTTGAGCGATTCGCAGCTATCCAGCCCCTCGCAAATCCGCACCGACGACCAGCGTATCTACCTGACCCAGCGATCCGCCCTTGAGGGATCGGCCCCGTTGTCTGAGCAATGGCGCCTTTTTGAACATCGTGCCGATCTCCTGCAGCAGGCTGCCCGCGCGCGCGCCGCCTGCGTGATCGTGACGCTGGAAAGCAACCAGGATGTGGAACCGCTGGCTCGGCAATTACACGGATTACGCGAGCAATGTGGTGCCGCGTTGAAGATCATCGTGCGGGAAATGGAGTCTTGCCTGCGCTACCGCGACGAGCGTCTATTGCTGACTTGCGGGGCTAACCTGATCGTGCCTGCCAAAACCACACTGGCGAACTTCCTCAGCATGGTGGAAAGCGCCCAGGGACAGATCTGGCGTTATCGTCAGACCGCCGATATCCAGTCATTGTTTGCACGACTGCGTCCTCCGGCGCGACGCGGATTGTTGCCGCCACGTGAATTTATCGACCTGCTGGATGACATTTACGGTGGCACTTCGGGCGAGCTTGCTCATCAATTGCTGCGGTTGCGCCCCAGAGGCGACCTGAACATCGACCAATACTTGAGTCAGATCACCTTGCGCCGCTTCGGCGACGTCGCCTGCGCACTCAACGGAGTGTTTTATCTGTTTCTGTTCGCTTGCCGTGGCGACGGACTGGAGCCGGCACTGGGCAATATCTGCCGCCTGCCATGGAGGGACATTTTCAGCGAGTGCAAGGTCCTGTCCGGCGTGGACGCGTTGCCGCGTCAGGATTTTATCGATACCCCCGAGATGCCTGAAGCTTCACGCCTGGCCACCGGACAGGTAACCGCTGATTTGACTCACGCCATCACCCAGAGCGGTTACGCGCCGCAACGCATTACGCTGCCGTTGTCGGAGCCGTGCCCATGAATTACGCCCAACTGCTCCAGGTTATCGCGGCAAGCTGCCTGATGACCGTCGCATTTATGCTGGCGCTACGCAGTCTTTTGCAGCGCTTCAATCGGCTGCTTCTGCAGTATTTGTCACCGCGTTATCTGCAGCCGCGCGGGGTGCGTCGGCGCAAGTCCGTGTCGCCTGTTGAGCGTGACGCACATGAATAGTCCCGAGCGATTCGAAGTGGACAGGACAGCCGTACAACGCGACTGGAGCTGGCCGGGCCTGGGGCTGTGGAACCTGTATTTTCTGATTAAGCTGGCGATGTTCTGGGGCGGCTACCTGAACCTGCAGATCCTGCCGAACCTGGTCTTCGCCGCTGTATTGCTGGTGCCGCTGCGCAATCGATACCTGGCGCTGCTGCGCACGTTGATTGCCATACCACCCGCTGTAGCGTTGTTCTATCAGGACACCTGGCTGCCACCCTTCAGCAGGTTACTGGACCAGCCAGGCGTGCTGAATTTCAGCGGCGATTATCTGCTCGACCTGGCCGGCCGTTTCATTGACCCGAACCTGTGCGGCGCATTGCTGCTGTTGGTGGTGGCATATTTCTTCGTGCGTCAGTGGCTGCGCCTGACCACCTTGACCCTGGCCGGTTTCGCCTGGCTGGGCGGAGCAGGGTTGATGGCAATGCATGCGCCGGTACAGCAGAGCACTACGCAAGCGCCGAGTACCGGTGGCGCACCGATTGTCAGCGCCGAGCCGGACAACGCGACACTCGACACTTATTTGCAAAATTTCTACAACACCGAGGCCGGTCGGCAGGTTGTATTCCAGCCATCACAGTCGGCTGCTCAGCCATTCGATCTGCTGCTGATCAATATATGTTCAATGGCCTGGGATGATCTGGACGCTGTGGGTTTGCGTAACAACAGCTTGCTGCAGCAGATGGACATTGTGTTCGAGAACTTCAACTCGGCCACTTCCTACAGCGGGCCGGCCGCCATTCGGCTGCTGCGCGCCAGTTGCGGCCAGCAGCCGCACAGCAAGCTTTATGACGTGGCACCCGAGCAATGCCTGTTGATGGATGACCTGCGCAAGCTGGGCTTCAACAGCGAAGTCATGCTCAACCACACCGGCCAGTTCGAAGGTTTTATTGACGAAGTGCGTGCCCAAGGCTCATTGCCAGCGCCGGAAGTCAGTGTCTCCAGTCTGCAACGTGCCCTGGTGGGTTTCGATGGTTCGTCAATCTGGCGTGATCGTGACGTACTGAACAAATGGTGGCAGCACCGAGAGGCGCAAAGTGATTCCAGGGTGGCGCTCTTCTATAACACCACGACGCTGCATGACGGCAACCGCAGCCTGACCCTCGATGGCGGCACGAAGAGCGCCGAGTACAAGCCCCGCGCCCAAGCATTGATCGATGACCTGAGCACTTTCCTTAAAGACCTGGAGAAAAGCGGACGCCGGGTGGCGGTGGTGATCGTGCCTGAGCATGGTGCGGCCTTGCACGGTGACCGCATGCAGATATCCGGAATGCGGGAAATCCCGAGTTCGTCGATTACCCACGTGCCGGTCGGCATCAAGTTGGTCGGCATGGGCAAGAACACGCGATCGGAGCCGATTCTCGTCACCGCACCGAGCAGTTATCTGGCGCTGTCGGAAATTATCTCGCGCCTGTACGCCGCGCCGCCCCAAGGCGATGGCCTGGGCCCGGACTGGCAGGCATTGCTGGCCGATCTGCCGCAAACCCCGGTGGTCTCGGAAAACGCGGGTACCGTTGTCCTCGATTACGCGGGCAAGCCTTACGTTCGGATCAAGGAGAAAGGAGCTTGGCTTCCTTACCCGCAAAATCTCAAGTAAAGAACCAGGCGCTCTCGCGCTACGAGCGAGCCGATGATATTGCCCGGCTTAAAGCCGAGCTGCACTTGCCGAGCCTGGAATACGTCGATGTCTCGGCATTGCTGGAATTAAGCCGCGCGCTCAAGCGCTGGCCGTTGCTGGCTGATTTCGCAATCACTGGCAATCAGCCGCCATCACCGGTTGCCCAGCCCGTACAACCGGGCAAGGTCGGAGCGCTTAAGTGACAGCACTGAGTATCTGCGGGGTACGTGGAGGCGTCGGTACCACTTCGTTGGTAGCCGCACTCGGTTATGCCCTGGAAAGCCTCGGTGAGCGGGTACTGATGATCGACATGTGCCCGGAAAACCTGCTGCGACTGCATTTCAATCTGCTGGATAGCGGGGAGTCGGGTTGGGCGCGGGCGATGCTCGATGGTCAGCAATGGCACAAGCAGGCCTGGAGCCTGACGCCGACCCTGCAGCTTTTGCCTTATGGTCGCCTGAGTGCCGATGAGTCCATGAGCATTGAGCAGCAACTGATCCATGACCCGCAGATCTGGGCACGGCGCCAGGCGAGTCTGGCGGCCCACTTTGACTGGCTGCTATTCGACATACCGCAACGCTTGCCAGGGCACGGCACCATCGGCCCCTGCCTGCTCCCGATCCAGATAGCCGAGGCCGATGCCGCCTGCCATGTGCTGCTGTTGCAGCAGGCGGGCAGCAATCCCGTCCTGGTGAACCGCTTTGATCCGGGCAGCCAGCTGCAACGCGATCTGTTACTCATCTGGCGTAAATTCTATGCCGCTCGTCTCTTGCCCCTGACCGTGCATGCAGATGAAGCCATGCGTGAAGCGCTCGCGTTCAAGCAACCAGTGGGGCGATACGCACCGGAAAGCCTTGCTGCGCTAGATGCGCTGAGCCTGGCGACCTGGTGTCTGGCAAGACGCCGAGAGGTGACATGATCACGCATTGGTTTCCTTACCTGTACCTGCGCCGGCGCTACGACTGCCACCCGTTGACGGCTTTGCTGCTGGCGTCGTGCACCGCGTTGGCCTGGCTGTTCCTGCGCCTGGAGTCGCCGGCCTGGCAGCGTCTGATCGAGCAGCGCCAGCGCTGGTATCCGCACCTGGCCAGCAAAGTCCCAAGTGTCGGTGACCCTTTGCGCATTGCCCTGCAAAGCCTGTGGTTACTGGTGTTCCGTCCCTGGCCGCAAGCCCGGCGGCGCGCTGCACCGCAATGGATGCATCGCGTTGGCGAGTCCAACCACCGTCTCTGGAGTCGTATCGGTGTTTTTCTAAGTGGCCTGCCGGAGCACGCCAGCGAGAACAAAGCCGTACTGGATGGTGCCCAGTGGTGGCGCAACCTTCGTCCTCGCCAGCAACATTGGCTGAATTACAGCTGCGCCGCTGTCGCGTTGATCCTCTTGGTGGTGTGCATCACCGAGCCCTTCAACTACTTATCGCAATCGGTTTTCGTGATTTTGCTGTGGGTGGTCGCCATGGTGATCCGTCGCGTGCCGGGCCGGTTTCCGACGCTGCTGCTGATCATGCTGTCGCTCATCGTCTCTTGTCGTTACCTGTGGTGGCGCTACACCGCGACCCTGAACTGGGACAGTCCGCTGGATCTGGCCTGCGGCGTGTTATTGCTGATTGCCGAAACGTACTCCTGGCTGGTACTGGTGTTCGGTTACATACAGACCTGCTGGCCGTTGAACCGCCCACCGGCACAACTGCCTCGTGATACAGAGCTATGGCCTACGGTCGATCTGTTGATCGCGACGTACAACGAAGACCTGTCCATCGTACGCGGCACCGTGTATGCCGCCCTCGGTATCGACTGGCCCCGCGAAAAGCTGCGTATTTCGATACTCGACGATGGCAACCGCGAAGAATTCCGCGTGTTCGCTGAACAGGCCGGGGTGAACTACATCACTCGTAGCGACAACAGGCATGCCAAGGCAGGCAACCTCAATCAAGCCTTGAAGCAGCTCGATGGAGAGCTGGTGGCCATTTTCGACTGCGATCACGTGCCAGTGCGTTCATTCCTGCAACTCACGGTGGGCTGGTTCCTGCGCGACCCCAAGCTGGCGTTGGTGCAGACGCCGCATCACTTCCTGTCGCCAGACCCTTTCGAGCGCAACCTCGATACCTTTCGGCACCAGCCCAATGAAGGCGAGCTGTTTTACGGCCTGGTACAGGACGGCAACGACATGTGGAACGCCGCATTTTTCTGTGGCTCCTGTGCCGTGCTCCGACGTTCGGCGCTCGATGACATCGGTGGCTTTGCCGTGGAAACCGTTACCGAAGATGCCCATACCGCACTGCGCCTGCACCGCAAGGGCTGGAACTCGGCTTATGTGCGCATTCCCCAGGCGGCGGGGCTGGCCACTGAAAGCCTGTCCGCACATATCGGTCAGCGGATTCGCTGGGCTCGGGGCATGGCGCAGATTTTCCGCACGGACAACCCGTTGCTGGGCAAAGGCCTGACGTTCTTTCAACGCATTTGCTACGCCAACGCCATGCTGCACTTCCTCGCAGGCCTGCCGCGCCTGGTGTTCCTGACCGCGCCTTTGGCGTTCCTGCTGTTGCACGCCTACATCATCTATGCGCCGGCCTTGATGATCATTCTGTATGTGATCCCGCACATGGTTCATGCGAGCCTGACCAACTCACGCATGCAGGGAGAATACCGTTTGACGTTCTGGGGAGAGGTCTATGAAACCGTACTCGCCTGGTACATCGCTCGGCCGACCACCGTTGCCCTGTTCAACCCCAAGAAAGGCAAGTTCAACGTGACCGCCAAAGGCGGCTTGATGGCTGAGGACCAGTTCGACTGGGGGATCGCCAAGCCGTATCTGGTGTTGGCGCTGCTGAACATCGTTGGCCTGGGTTTTGCGGTATGGCGCCTGATTTACGGGCCGGGCACTGAAATCGGGACCACGCTGGTCAGCAGTCTGTGGGTCATTTACAACTTGCTGATCGTGGGCGCTGCGGTGGCCGTTGCCGCAGAGGTTCACCAGGTGCGCAAGTCCCATCGTGTGCAGGCCAAATTGCCGGCGGCGGTGCGTCTGCAAAACGGGCGATTCTATCCCTGCATGCTGGTGGATTACTCCGAAAGTGGTACCGGCGTCGAGCTGGACGTTGAGCTTTCCCTGCCCATCGGTGAGCGGGTTTTCCTGATGATGCAGCGCGGCGAACGCGAATTTCTGTTCTCCGGCATCATCAGCCGCAGCCACAAGAACTTCATTGCCATCGCCCTGAACGAGCTGTCGTCGGAACAGAAAATCGATTACGTGCAATGCACGTTTTCCCGTGCCGATGCCTGGTTGAACTGGAACGAAAACTTCGAACCAGACCGGCCGCTGCATAGCTTCATCGACGTCCTGCGTCTGGGTGCCAGTGGCTACTACCGCCTGTATCAATATTTGCCTGCCTGGACACGGTCCCTGGCCCGCCCGGTCATGCGTCTGCTCGCTTGGCTGATCAGCTATGCACCGCGCTTCGCCAAAGCCGCCCCCTTTTCTTCTACATCTCGATCGGTATGCGCCCCATGAGTCGCTATTTCAATTTCACGCTGGTAAGCCTGCTGTCACTGGCAATGAGTTGTGCCCAGGCGCAGCCCATCAAGGAGCAAACCGCCAAGGTGCAGCCACCGGTTACGACGCCAGCGTCAGATTCGGCTGCAGTGAGCAGCGTGCCTGGCTGGGACGTTTCGCGTAACTTCGAAGAACTGGGGCGATTGACCGACAGTCTGTTGCTGGGCACGCATAACACCGATCAGTTTGAATTCACCATGCGTCGCGACCGCATCGCCAGCGATGCGAAGCTGCAGCTTGAATACACACCCTCACCGGGACTGCTGCCAACGCTGTCGCATCTGCGGGTTTACCTCAATGACGAGTTGATGAGCGTCATCACCATCGACAAGGAGCAATTGGGGAAAAAGACCGTCCGCCAAGTCGATCTCGATCCGCGCCTGATCAGCGACTTCAACCGGGTGAGGCTAGAGTTTGTCGGCCATTACACCGACATTTGCGAAGAGCCTTCCAATAGCGCGCTGTGGGTCAACATCAGCCGGGCCAGCCTGGTTTCCCTGAAAGAGCAGGCGTTGATGGTCCAGAACGATCTGGCCTATTTTCCGATGCCATTTTTCGATGCTCGCGACTACGACAAGCCTGTTCTGAATATGGTATTTGCGGCTTCGCCGACGCTTGGCGAGCAACGTGCGGCAGGCATTCTTGCCTCGTACTTCGGCAGCCAGGCCGCGTGGCGCGGCACGAATCTTCCGGTGTCGTTCGATCAACTGCCCGCAGCGACACCCGCCAGGCCGGTCACCGCGTCCATCGTATTTGCCACCAACACTCACCGTCCCGCATTCCTGAGTGACCTGAAGCAGTTCCCGCCGGTCGAGGCGCCGGTGGTGCAGATGATCGACAACCCGAACGACCGCTACGGCAAGGTGTTGCTGGTGCTGGGCCGTGACGAGGCCGACCTGGCCGTGGCCGCGCAAGCGCTGGTGCTGGGTGGCGATCTGTTTCGGGGTGATCGGGTTGTTATCGACAAGGTGCAGCAGATCCAGCCACGCCAACCTTATGACGCTCCGAACTGGATGCGTACCGACCGGGCCGTTCGTTTTGCCGAGCTGATCAAGTACCCCGAACAATTGCGGGCCAGCGGCCTGCAGCCATTGCCTATCAGCCTGGACATTAACCTGCCGCCGGATCTGTTTGTGTGGCGCAACCAGGGCATTCCGCTGCAAACGAAATACCGCTATACGCCACCGGCGTCCAATGACGGTTCGCGTCTGAACATCAGCCTCAATAATCAGTTCATCACCAGCCTGCCGTTAGTGGCCAGCAGTAAGGACCGGCTCGAAGAGTTGCGCCTTGCCGTGTTATCCAGCGAGTCATCGAACATCAATGAAAAACTGTCGGTCCCGGCACTGAAAATCGGCGACCGCAACAACCTGCGGTTCAATTTCAGCTTCGCCACGACGACCAGCAGTTCCCAGCGGGATCGTTGCCAGACCTCGTTACCGGTGGACACTCAAGCAGTCATCGACGATCAGTCGACGATCGATTTGTCGGGTTATCACCATTACATCGCCATGCCTGATCTGTCAGCGTTTGCCCGCAGCGGCTTCCCCTTCAGCCGCATGGCGGATCTTTCCGAAACCGTGGTGATGGTGCCGTCGCAGTCCAGCGCTGTGCAGTTGAGCACGTACCTGGAAGCGATCGCCGGAATTTCGGCACGCTCGGGCCTGCCCGCGATCAATCTGACGTTGAGCGATAACTGGGAAGAGGCGTCGACGCGCGATGCAGACGTGCTGATCCTCGGTTCTCTCCCTCCTGACCTGCGCGACAACCAGGACATGAATGTTTTGCTGGACCGCTCCCGGGACTGGCTGCTGAAAGCAAACCACCAGGGACCGGGCTCGTCGCAAAGCACTAACCCGGGCAGTCCTGTTGCCAGTCGCGTCGAGGTCTCAGCCAAAGGCCCGATTGCTGCAATCGTCGGCATGCAGTCACCGTCCCACGAACAACGCAGCATTGTGGCCCTGTTGGCCAATGAAGATGCGGGCTTCCAGTTATTGCGCGAGACGCTCAATGACAGCGGCAAGATGGACGCGGTCGCGGGCTCGGTGGTGTTGATCCGTAGCAGTGGCGTTCAGGGCCAGATGGTCGGCGACCACTATTACGTCGGCAGTCTGCCCTGGTGGCTGATGCTCTGGTTCAAGTTGTCCGAGCACCCGATCCTGATCGCATTTCTCGCGGTGTCTGGCGTACTGCTCAGCGCATTCCTGACCTGGCGTATCCTGAAATGGGCCGCTCGTCGTCGTCTGGCTTATGAAGAATAAGTCGGTGAAAAATGCCCGGTCGCGACTTCTTGCGGCGGTTCTACCCATCCTGGCATGGCCCGCGCAGGGTGCGAGCCAGTGTGTTTGGCCGGCCTGGGAAAACTTCAAGCAGCACATGATCAGCGCTGATGGGCGGGTTATAGACACGTCCTCTGCGCAGCAAATCACCACGTCTGAAGGGCAGAGCTACGGGCTGTTTTTTGCGTTGGTGGCCAACGATGGGGAAAGCTTTGACCGGCTGTTGACCTGGACCCGCAACAACCTGGCGGACGGCGATCTCAGCCGTCATCTTCCTGCCTGGGAATGGGGACTCAACAAGGACGGTCGATGGGGCGTGCTCGACAACAACAACGCCAGCGACGCTGATCTGTGGATTGCCTACAGCTTGCTGGAAGCCGGTCGCCTGTGGCGCAGGCCTGATTATCTGACGTTGGGTAATCACATGCTGTGGCGAAGCGCCGCACAAACCCTGCGCAAACTGCCGGGGCTTGGCCTTATGTTGCTGCCAGGGGACGTCGGTTTCGAATCCGGCAAGGGCTGGCGCCTGAACCCCAGCTATCTGCCGCCACAATTGTTGTCCCGATTCGCGCTCATCGCACCGGTTTGGGCCGAAGTGGCGCAAAACTCCCGGCGCCTGCTGATCGAAGGCGCCCCCAAGGGCTTCGCACCGGACTGGTTGGTGTGGCAGGCCGGAAAAGTTGTTTCAGTCGATGGGAAAGGCGCACAGGGTAGCTACGACGCGATACGTGTCTATCTGTGGCTCGGCATGTTAGCGGCCGATGCCCCCGGGCGCACCGACTTGCTCGATCACTTCAAACCCATGCTTGAGGCCACTGCCCGCCTGGGGTATGTGCCAGAACACGTCGACTCCGGCTCCGGCAAGAACAAGGGCTCCGGGCCTGTCGGGTTTTCGGCGGCACTTTTACCGTTGTTGGCCACCGATGCATCGTCGGCGGCAGCACTGTCTGCCCAGCGTGAACGCCTGCGCCAATCGCCGCCATTGGCCGATGCCTATTACAACCAGTCGCTGCTGATGTTTGGCCAGGGCTGGGACGAACAGCGCTATCGGTTCGACAAGGATGGGCGACTTCAACCGAACTGGACGAGTACATGCACGCAGTGAACAGAGCCCCCCAAACCAGCGCACTTAAGGTTTTAGTCTTGCGCTGCACGCTGCTGCTGCCCTGCCTGAGCGGTGCCGCGCTGGCAGCGACGGCTCCTGTTACGCAACAAGAGCAACAGCAATGGCTGCTTCAACAGATGCGTATCGGTGAAGCGTTGCAGCGCGAAGACTTGGTTCGCGACTCTTTGGCGCGGTTGAAATTGATTGCCCCGGACAATCTTCAGGTTCTGGTGGGCGAAATACGCCAGGCGTTGGCTGACAAGTCGCAAACGCCGAACAGCGCCTGGATCGAGCAGCGATTGACTCGCCTGCGCCAGTTGGCCCCGGACTCCGCGCAACTGCGCCAGGCTCAGGCACTGATCAAACTGCAGAGCCAGGACGGTCTGCGCCAGCTGCAGCAGGCTCGGCTATTGGCGGCTGCCGGGCGCTTCGAAGAAGCCAGCCAGGCCTTTGAGCAGCTGTTCGCAAAGGAGCCGCCGGACCTCGCATCGGCGCTTGAATACTGGAGCGCACGCAGCCGCATCAGCGGCGAGCGTGCGGCCGTGATCGGTCATGTGCAGGCGCTGGACCGGGAATACCCAGGCAATACCGCCGTACGACAGATGCTCGTCGGGCTATTGTTCGCCGAGGGTCGCAACGACGATGCCCTGGCCGTGTTGCATCAATTGGCAGCTGATCCCAAGGCCAGCGCCAATGCGGCCGAACGGGAATACAACTACCTGATCAAATTGCCGGTTGGCCCGCAAACGGCGCAGGCATGGCAGGCATTCATTCACTATTACCCGGACTCATCGTTCGCTAAAGACGCCAAGAAGCAACTGGCGCTGCAACAAGGCTTGTTGGCCGATCCTGCCTGGCAGGCCGGCGTCAAAGCCAAGAGCCTGCTTGAGCAAGACAACGCCCCAGACGCTGCGGCCAAGGCGGCGACAGCCGAAGGACTGTTGCGCCGTGCCTTGAAGGCGTATCCGCAAGACTCAAGCCTTTATGGCGCACTGGGTATCGCGTTGATGCGCCAAAGCAAATACTCGGCGGCACACGAGGCGTTCTCCACGGCGCTGAGCAAGGAGCAGGACACCGATTACATCAGCAAATGGCAGGATCTACAGACTGTCACGCGCAACTGGATGATCCTGCAGAAAGGCGACGAAGCCCTGCAACGCAAGGACTATGCGGCGGCGCGTAGCGCGTATCAACAATCGCGAAGCCTCAAGGCTGATTCCGCCGACCCATTGATCGGCCTCGCCAATGTCGCTATGGCCGAGTCCAATGAAATCGAGGCCGAAGCGTTACTGTTACAGGCGCGCAAGATCGAACCGGGCAATGGCAGCGTCGTGCGTGCCCTGGTCCGACTGTATCGTGGCCAGTCAAACGAGCGGGCCGAAGCCTTCCTCAACACCTTGCCCGCCAGCAACCAGCGTGAGTTTTCCAGCCTGCGTCGGAGCATTGAACTTGAGCGGCTGAATTTGCAAGCTGACCTCGCCAGTCAGCATTCGGACTGGGCTCAGTTGGCGTCCCTGCTGAAGAAAATCCGCCTGCTGGAGCCTGACAATCCCTGGACGACCTATCGCCTGGCCGCCGCCGAGATTGCCATGGGGCAACCGCGAGAGGCTGATAAAGCGTTCAGTGAATTACTGGCGCTCCAAAGCCGCAATCCTGAGGCTCGTTACGCCCACGGTCTGTACCTGGCCAACGAGAGCCGCGACAGCGAAGTGCTGGCCACCCTCAGGCAAATCCCGGCCGCCGCCTGGACCGATAACATGCGTGAACTGGAAACCCGGATCAAACGTCGGATGTTGATGGCTCAAGTCGAGCAGCTACGCAACGCCGGGCATGAGCCTCAGGCCATTGCATTGTTGTTGCGTGACCCGACCGTGGATGATCTTGGCACCCTCGCCGACTGGGCGGCACAGCGTGAAGACTACGCCGAAGCCGAACGTTACTACCGCAAAGTGCTCCAGCTCCAGCCGAAAAATGACGAAGCGCAGTTGGGCTTGATCGAAACGCAGATTGCCACCGGGCACATCCCACAAGCGCGTGCCGGCCTGGAAAAAATCGTCGTGCCGCCGTCGGCACCTGCGCCCTGGCAACGACGTCTATCCAACGCCTGGTCCGCGGTGGGTGAAAAGGACAAAGCCGCCGCGATGTTCGCCAATCTGCTGAAAACACCACAGACCGATCCGCTGATCTACCGCGATGCGGCGCGTCTGATGGCCAGGGATCAGCCGCAACAGGCACTGGATAATTACGCCCGCAGCATGGCAGCAGCAGGTTTGATTTCACCTGCCCAAGCCAGCCCCCGCGACAACATAGCCATGACCGAGGCCAGTCGCGCCAAGGACAGCGATGAGTGGCTGGCGCGAAGCCTGCGCAGTGATGTCGATGAGCTTTATAAACAGCAGAACCCGACCGTCAATCTTTACCATGACTACGCTTGGCGCACCGACAACACTGCACCGGGCATCTCCGACCTGACGACGCAGATAACCATTTTGCGTATCGATTCGCCGTTCGCTCAGGGCAAGGGTTTCGTTCAGGCCGAACAAGTGGGCCTTGACGCCAGCGCCTTCGACACCGACGCCGATGGCTTACACCGGGAACAGTTCGGCACCTGCGCCGTGCAGTACCAGGTTAAGGCGACGGGTACGCCGGTGCCCAATGGCTGCCCCAGCACTTCACTAAGCACCAGCGGGCCAAGCCTCGCTGCGGGCTGGAAAAACGATCAATGGGCGCTCGATCTTGGCCATTCGCCGCAAGGTTTCGAAGTGGGCAACTGGCTGGGTGGTGTCGCGTACAGCAGTGACTGGAGGTCCATTGGCTGGACGTTGACTGCCTCGCGCCGGCCCATGAGCAACTCGGTGGTGTCCTACGCCGGAGCCGTCGATCCGGTGACCGGTACGCGCTGGGGTGGCGTGACCAGCAATGGTGTGACCTTGAGTCTGAGCCATGATGAAGGGGGTGTTGATGGTGTTTGGGCCAGTTTCGGCAGCCATTGGCTGCGCGGCAAGAACGTGGTCGACAATCAGCGGCTTTCAGCCATGA
Source organism: Pseudomonas fluorescens group sp. PF-1 (assembly GCF_054481335.1). Classification (NCBI taxonomy): domain Bacteria; kingdom Pseudomonadati; phylum Pseudomonadota; class Gammaproteobacteria; order Pseudomonadales; family Pseudomonadaceae; genus Pseudomonas; species Pseudomonas fluorescens group sp. PF-1. Next base: position 405,851 of record NZ_JBTMNG010000002.1, on the reverse strand, counting down.
CCGGATACTATTACCGACTGGTCGACCGTGCCGACGAGCGCATGCGTACGGGTTTGACCCTTATGTATTGGGGTTACGACAAAGACTTGAGCGAGTACACCCTGGGTCAGGGCGGCTACTACAGTCCACAACGGTATTACTCCATCGGCATACCCTTCAGCTATGCCTGGCGTAATGCCAACTGGTCGACGCTGCTGGAAAGTTCGGTGGGCTGGTCCGTCTCAAAAACCGATGGAAGCGATTTGTATCCGCTGGACGGTCCGGCGGGCAAGGTGTTCAGCCAGGCCGCCGCCGCTGGATTGGAAATCGATCCGGACACGACCCTGACCAAGGCCGGAAGCAGCAGCAGCGGCGCGAGTATCCGTGTGCAAGGTTTGGTCGAACGCCGCCTGACCGATCACATGGTCTTGGGCTCGGGGATCTCCTTGCAACACAGCGAAGGCTACGCCCCAAGCCGGGTGATGCTGTACCTGCGTTACACCTTCGATGAATGGCAGGGCAACCTCCCGATGCCGATCGAACCAATAACGCCGTATGCGGACATGCGGTGATGATGGGAGGTTTCACGGCCGCCCCCCTTGGGCTCTAGAAGCGAACGTGTTCACGGTTAAGCTCACCGGGAGCCGTGAGTGACGGGGTCACGAGTATTCGGGGATGTGCGCTGAACCCTCCATCGGCGCGATGTTGGCTATGCTGCTGACAGCATGATGCTTGTTCACTATTGGGGGGATGATTGATGTTCTACGTGCAACGCAATGCAGAAGGCCACCTGATGCGCGTGGAAGCCGAAGCTTACGCCGAATCCACGGAAACGCTTCCGGCCGACCACCCTGACCTGCAGGCCTGGTTCGCCAGTGAAGTCATGGCCACCAGCCACAAACAACTGCTGCAAATCAAACAGCTCAAGCAACTGAGGCAGAGTGACCTGGAAATGATCCGGGTACTCGATGACTTGATCGAGGTGTTGATCAGCAAAGGCGTGATCCTGGTCACCGATCTGCCAGCGCCGGCGCAGGCCAAATTCATGGACCGCAGCCAGGCCCGTGAGGCCTTGGGTGGGCTGAGTCTTCTGGTTGAGGATGATGAGGAAGGGTTTATCTGACGCTTCGCTGACGTTACGGAAGCCATCGCGAACAAGCTCGCGATGGCGGCATCAACGACGACACACCCCATGCCCTAAGCCCAAGGCTTGGGCTCTCCGACCAACCGCCCCTGAACCCCATACACACCCATCTCGCGAATCACCGCCAACTCCCCTTCGGTTTCGACACGCTCGGCAATCAACGGCAGATCAATACTGTGGGCGGCACGTTGAACGGCTTCGATAAACAGGCGTTTATCGCTCTCCTGATCGATCGCGCGGATGTAGCTGCCGTCGATTTTCAGATAGGCCAATCCGAGTCTCGCCAGGTTGCCGATCATGCTGAAGCGCCCACCGAAATGTTGCAGGCTCAACGAGAACCCCAGTTCGCGCAAACGCCGCGTCAGGTCTGCGAGGTCGGCTTGCTCCGGCAATTGCTCTTCGCCGATTTCCAGGGTCAGTCGTGGCCCCAGATTGGAATGCGAACGTAGCGTCTCGAACAGCGCATTCAACGCTTGCGGATCTTGCAGAGTCGCCAATGACAGGTTCAACGCCAGTGAATGTTCGTGATCGTCCATCTGTTCAAGCACCAGCTCCAACATTAGCCGGTCCAGTCGTGCAGCCCAGCCGAACCGTTCAAGCCATGGCAGGAAACGTCCCGCCGGGATGCTCTGACCCTCATCGTCGATCAAGCGTGAAAGCACTTTGTAATTGAGCACCAACTGTGTGTCCTGGCTGGCGACGACCGGTTGGAAATACAGTTTGAATCGCCGCTGATTCAGCGCCTGATCCAGCATCTTATGCCAGGCATGGTGGTCGTCACCGCCCCCGGCCAACGCACTGTGATCGAGGCAGACCCAGTTCGAGTCAGTCTGGCCCTCGGCCTGCGCCAACGCCTGGTCCGCCAGCCCGAGCACGGCTTGCGGGGTATCGCCATGAATAAAGGGTGCCAGGCCGATGGCGGCCACCGAGACCACGTCCGTGGCGCCGGTCGCATGCAGGCTGGCCAGGGCGGTGTCGAGGTGCTGCGCCAGTTGCAAGGCCTCCTCGCGCACCAGCCCTGGCGCCAGCACGGCGAATTCGCCGCCTCGGATCCGCGTGACCAGATTTTGCGTTTCCGGGTATCTGGCGCACTCGCGGGACAACTGCTGGCCGACCGCTTGAAGCAACTGATCGGTGCGCTGCCCGCCCAGCCGTTGGTTCAAACCCGCCAGGTCCTGAACCCGCAACAGCAGTAAATAACCGGAGCTGGCCTGTTCGGGATTGCTCACCCGTGCGTTCAATTGCATCTCAAAATAACGTCGATTGGCCAGCCCGGTCAGGCTGTCCTGATAGGACTCGATTCGCAGTTTTTCACTGCGTTCGGCCTGTTCCTGAAACAACGCCTTGAGCTTCTCGACCATCTGGTTCATGGCCAATACCACTCGACGCAATTCCGGCGTGCGCGGTAATTCCGGCAGGCTGAGAAACTCGCGACGGGCAATGGCGTGGGACTGCTGGACCATGTAATCCAGCGGCTTCAATTGCCGACGCAGCAACAGCGCGCCCAATACCGCACTGACCACGCCACAACCCAGCAACCACCCCAGGCTGCCCAATGCGCTCTGCCACAGCTTGGCCAGTGCGAACATCGGGTGACTGACCACCTCGACCCGCGCGGCCTGCTCCCATCCACGACTGACAATCGCATCGCCGCCAGCGGGTTCCAGACCAATGAGTTTGACGAACCAGTCCGGCACATGGGTATCGGCCGGCATGCCGCTGCGTTCGACCAGGGTTTTATTGGTGGATATATCGACCACTCGGATGCTCGCGTAATAACCGCTGTCAAAGATCGAGCTGACCAGTAACTCGGTCATCGCCGGGTCGTCGATGTTCGGCGTCAGGGACAGCGCCAGCGCCGTCGCCGCGTCCTGCGCGTGGGAGCGCAGTTGATTGACGTATTGGGTGCGCGAGCTCTCCAGGCTGACCACGAAGTTGCCGGTGAAGGCGACGACCAGAAACAGACAGATAGCGATCAACAGTTGTTTGAACAAAGACATCTGTGGGCGTGCTCCTAGTGGGTCGTCTCGACCGGGAATCCTTCGGCCTGCATTTTTTTCAGCACATCCTGCCATCGGGACAGACGTTTGGTGTCACCAACCTTCTGATTACCCTTGGCACCCGGCAACCACAACCCTTCGGCATTGAAAGAGTAGACCGGCAGTAAATCCTTTCGTTGGCTGGCCGGCCTGATCACGTCGATCAGGCTGTCGAGCACCAGCGGCTCGGCGTCCGGGCTGGAGTAGTAGGTCAGCACCATGTGCGCACGATTCAGGCTCAACGCCTTTACGTAGGTGATGCGCAGCTTGTCACTGGAGACGCCGAGGTGGCGCAGGCTGAAATATTTGGCAATCGCGTAATCTTCGCAATCGCCGGCGCCCTTCCACAGGGCTTCGATGGGTGTTTCCCAGTAATCAACCTGGTGCCACAGGTCGATGTCCTCGACGTAGCGCACTTGTTTGTTGAAAAAGCGGTTGACCGCATTGAGCTTGTCCAGCTCGCTGACCTGCTTCTGGGTGGCCAACAAGTGTTGCCAATCATCAATGCGCTGCTGACCTTCGCCCAAAGGGCCGTACAATGCCCGCGCCCGACCGCTGATCAGGGAAAAATCCCAATCGGCATGCACCCCGCCCAGCAGCACGCCGGCCAGGAGCAAGGCGCCGCACAGACAGCGCAATATCCGGGAGATCGGGAAACGTACCGCCAATGCAAGGCATCCAGGGTAGTCAGGAGAACGTCGGTTGATGGTGTCGGTTCGCCCGTTAAAAAACAATGGCACGCTGAGATCAACGACCACGCGCTAGACTAAGACAAAGCCCCCTATGTTGGGCGTTTGACAACCTGTCCGGCAGTCACTAGTGTCAGTTGGATCCAAAAACTTCAATCAATCAGGGTGCGTAGTAGTGACACAAAAGCCCAACCCTCTCGGCAGTATCAAGGTCAACGGGCCGATTCCCGCTCATCTGGCACGCTCAGTGATAGAACAAACCCTGCGCTCAGCCATTCTCGACGGTCGTATTCCCTGCGGTACGGCCTTGCGCCAGCAAGACCTCGCCGACTTGTTTGGCGTCAGCCGCATGCCGGTTCGCGAAGCCCTGCGCCAACTCGAAGCCCAGGCACTGCTCAACGTGGTCGCCCATAAAGGCGCGGTCGTTGCGCCGCTGGTGCAAGGCGACGCCGCTGAAACCTATGCACTGCGGATCCTGCTGGAGTCCGAAGCGCTGCGCTTGTCGATTCCCTTGCTCAAAGACGAGGATCTCGCCCAGGCCTCCCGCTACATCGACGAGTTGGAAACGGAAAAGGACTACACCGAAATCGGTCGACTCAATCGCTTGTTCCATATGTCGCTCTACGGCAAGGCCTCCAATCGCCGGCTGTTGACACTGGTCGAAGACGGGTTGAACGAAGAAGAGCGTTTCCTGCGCTTCAATCTGGAAGCCATGGGCCTGGGCCAGTTATCCCAGGAAGATCACCGGGCACTGCTGCGGGCCGCCGAAGACCGGGACGTCGAAAGGTCAGTGACGCTTCTGGAAAACCACCTCAATCGTGGGGTCGAAGTCATTACTCGCTACCTGGGCAGCCTTGAAGCCCAGAACATAAAAACCTCCAGGTGAAACCGATCGGCCTGTGACGAGGGAGCTTGCTCTCGCCGGGCTGCGCAGCGGCCACAAAACCTGCACACGGTTTCTTTAGTACCTGAAAGCGAACGATCCCTTACAAATTTCCCGCCTCTACCTCCCTTTCCCATCCGCACACCTCAGTGATAGCGGCTGCCTTGAATTACGCTCACTCTTGGGTCGACAACGAACGATGAACGGGTGAAGCGCCGCAACTGCGGAGCAGTCCTCGCACCAGAAACCTACGGAAGGAGCCTTGCCACGGGAGCGCAAGAGTCGGTGTCACCCCCGACACTTCTCCCTTAGTCAAATCACCTCAATCATTCAGATCAGAAAGTTGCTGCGAGTGAGGCATTCACTCTTTATTTAAATTCTGACTTATATAAGACGGAAGGAGCAACGACATGCCAATAAAACTTATATAAGAAGTTTTATTGAAACTTCTCGCACCCGAGAAAGTTTAACTTTAAAAATCCAACGAAATAACTTGCCCAACACTTAATTTATGTACTAGTTTTTTCCACGCCGCCCATGCACGCCGACGGCAGCACCATATAACGCTGGTCCAAATGCAACTAAACAGATCAATTCATTTGAGGTACGCCCTCGCCAACAGAAAAACAATATCAACAGTTAGTGCACAACTACAGTCCATCTGACTATTTAGAGATTCGCCCATGAAACCAACTAAAGACCGTCTCAACCAGAAGAAAGCCGAGCTTGGTTCACACCCGATTTTCTCGGAAATACATTCGCTGTCTGTATTGCAACGCTTCATGGAAACCCATGTGTTTGCCGTGTGGGACTTCATGTCCCTGACCAAGCGTCTACAGCAGGAATTGACGTGCATCCAACTGCCGTGGCTGCCGCCGCAAGATCCACAGGCCGCTCGGTTAATCAATGAGATCGTGTTGGGCGAAGAGTCCGACGACCGCCCGGTCCATGGTCACTACAGCCATTTCGAACTGTATCTGGATGCGATGCGTGAAGTCGGCGCCAGCACCTCCGCCATCGAGCACTTCGTCGCGCTGCAACAAGAAGGCGTGAGTTACGACGTGGCGTTGCAAAGCGTGAACGTCGATCCAGCGGCGGCTCGGTTTGTACGCCATACGCTGCACACCGCGCTACATGCGCCAGGCCATAGCGTGGCGGCAGCGTTTCTACATGGCCGCGAGAGCGTCATTCCGCAGATGTTCCAGCGCATTCTCGACGATTGGGGCATCGGCATCGAACAGGCGCCGACCTTCCGCTATTACCTCCAACGACACATTGAAGTCGACTCCGAAGACCACGGCCCGGCCGCGGAAAAACTCCTGGCCCGGCTGGTCGATGGTGATCCGCAACGGCAGGAAGACGTGTATGCCAGCGCCATCGCCGCGGTGGAAAGCCGCATCGCTCTGTGGGACGGCCTGCGCCTGAGCATGAGCGAACACCTATCGCAGGTGAACGCATGAACGCCGCCGACTACCAATCCTTCGCCGACGCCTGGGAAAGCCGCGCGACCATTCGCACCCGCCCGCGTCGCGTGCTGGAGAACGACGACAAACTGATCTACCCATTAAGCCGCCAACCGCTGGTGCTCAGTGATAGCTTCCAGCGTGAGTGCCCGGAACAGCGCGACTTCGCCCTGGTGCAGACGCTCTACAAATTCATCAACGACGTGGTGATTTTCGAAACCGAGATCGTCGACAAGACCGCCCGCAGCATCGCCAAGAATCGCTTCGACGTGGCCTTCCCGTTCGCCTGCCGCTATGACGCCATGACCGTCGTCGTGGACGAGGATTACCACGCGCTGGTGGCGATGGATTTCATGCAGCAGACGGTCGCCATGACCGGCATTGCCCCCATCGAACTGCCGGGTGAAATCGAGCTGAGCCGCGCGATCCCGACGGCCGTGGCACTCGCGCCGCAGCACCTGCGTGGCGCTGTGGAGCTGATCTGCGTGGCCATCGCCGAAAACACCGTGACCGGCGATGTGGCGGCCTTCGCCAAGGACGATACGGTCAAGCAGTCGATCAAGGGCTTGATGGCCGATCACTTGTTGGACGAAGGCCGGCACTCCGGCTTCTGGTCGCGGATGGTGCGCATCTACTGGCACACCGCGAGCGAAGAAGACCGCCAATGCATCGCACGGATCCTGCCGGTGTTCATCGGCCACTACCTGACCAACGACATCCAGAAGTCCTTCGACTTCCGGTTGATCGACGCCTTGCAGATCAGCGACACGGCGCGGCACGCCCTCAGGCGCGAAGTGTCGGGGCTGGCCTTCCCGATCAATCGCCATCACCCGTTGGTGACCAACATCGTGCGGTTCTTCCACAGCAGTTCGCTGCTGGATTCGCCGTGCGTGCAACGCGCCTTGAGCGACTACCTGATTTGAGGAGGAGCCAACATGAGACGTCTCGACATATTGCTCGTTGGACACAGCCAGGCCCTGACCGACCTGGCGCTGGAACTCGAACAACACGGTCATGTGCTGATGCGGGTAAAGGCCGGCGATGCGCTGATGCCAAAGCCCGTGGACTTGTTGATCGACGATGCCACGTTGACGGTTCAGCGCTTCAAGGATGTACCGCGACTGACGCTGCAACTGGGCATCGGTTTACCGGGCGCTTCCGGGCTGCCGTCGCTGGACTTGCTGTGCCTGCACGATTGCACGCTGGTCAGCCGCGTCCCGATAGCCGATGAACCCTCGGGCAATGGCCAGTCCTTGCGTCTGCGCGCCGTAGCGGAACTGGTGGACCACGCGGCCCTGCTGGTCAGCCGCTTCTCCAGGGACGCCGACTGTTTTTTGCTGGCCGGTCCCACCCCTTCGGCGCCCTTCGAGCGCGTGGAAAGTCTGCTGTTTCTCGAGAGCCTGGCCTTTGTGCATCGGCTCAATGCCACCGATGAACCGCGCCTGCTGCATTTGGCACAGACGCCAATCATCGAGCGGCTGGAGCAGCGATTGATTCAGTCTGCCGATCGCCCTGCGCTGAACATTGCCGGCACATCACTCGATTACGGCCAACTGCATAACCACAGCCGAGCCATCGCCCAGCGTTTGCAGCCGCTGCTGGGCCGGCATCCTGGCCCCATTGTGGTGGGTATCTGCCTGCCCAAATGCAGCGCGTTGTACGCGGGAATTCTGGCGATCCTCGGTTGCGGCGCTGTGTATCTGCCATTGGAGCCGAGCCATCCGTTGCAGCGTCAGCAATACATCCTGTCGAACGCCGGCGCGGTCTTGCTGCTGCATGACGGGCAACATCCGCTCTCATCAGAAGTGCCGGGGCTGGACATTACCCTTATCGATGTCGATGACGCGGATCCCGATCAACCGCTGATGCACCAACGCCCCGATCTCGACGCACCGTGCATGGCGCTCTACACGTCGGGCACGACGGGTCACCCCAAAGGCGTGCTGCTCAGCCAGGCCAATCTCGCCCACTTCACGGCGTGGTACGCCGACTATGTGCAGTTGACCGAGCAAAGTCGGGTGCTGCAGTTTTCGTCGCTGAGTTTCGACTCTTCGTTAATCGATATTTTCCCGACCCTGCTGCAAGGTGCCGAGTTGATCGTGCCCAGCGAGGACCAGCGTCGCGACACACTGCAATTGGTTGAGTTGATCCGCCATCAACGTCTGAGCCATGCCTTTTTGCCACCGGCCTTGCTGAGCATCCTGCCGCTGGAGCAACTGCTAGGCCTCGATCACGTGATGACCGGCGGCGATGTCTGCGAGCCCTGGGTCATCCAGCAACTGACCCGCCAAGGCACGCTCTACAACCTGTACGGCCCCACCGAAGCCACGGTGCTGATTACGGCGCGACGACTGCGGACCGGCGATAACAATCGGTCGCTGGGCGGTCCGATCGCCAACAGCCAGGTGCTGATTCTCGATGAAGACTTGCAGCCTGTCAGCGAACAGACCGTTGGCGAGTTGTTCATCGTCGGACCGGGTGTTTGCCTGGGTTACCTGAACAATCCACAGCAGACCGCCGAACGTTATCTGACCTTGAGCCTGCCCAATGGCCAAAGCCTGCGCGCCTACCGAACCGGCGACATGGCGAAGTGGACGCCTGAGGGGGTCGAGCTGTGCGGACGGCGTGATAATCAAGTGAAAATTCGCGGCTTCCGGGTCGAGCCGGAGGAAATCGAACGCTGCCTGCGCGACAGTCAGTTGTACCGGCAGGTGGCGGTGGTCATCGACGCCCAGCGACGGATTCTGGCCTTCCTCGCCCAGCCTCAGGAAGATCGAATCGGTGCCGCTCGCCAGGCACTGAAGACCCATGCGGCGCAGCACTTGCCGGACTACATGCAACCCATCGCCTGGACCGAAATGGCGAGCATGCCGTACGCCAGCAACGGCAAAATCGATCGCAAGGCCCTGCTGGAACTGCCGATCACCGTCAGCGAAAGCACCCCGCGACGCTTGCCTCTCGATGCCGATGAAGCGCTGTTGCTGCAGATCTGGGCCGAGCTGTTGGAGATGCCGGGCAGCGATATTTCCACCGACGAAAGCTTCTTCAATCTGGGCGGTCACTCGATCCTGCTGTCACGCATGCTCCTGCGTTTACGCGAGGAGTTCGGTCGAAGCATTTCGATCAACCGCTTCATCGAGCAGCCCACCATCACCAAGCTGGCGACGCTGGTTCGCGGCTCCGGAAGCGAAGAGGTGTTGAGCCCGCAAGCCATGGCCGATGTCCAGCGCGAACTGGAGGTGCAGCCATTGCCCGCCAACCGCCTGGGTGATGTGCATAAAGTCATCGTCACCGGTGCCAACAGTTTTGTCGGCGTCCATATTGTCGAAGCGCTGCTGGCGTGGGGTGCCAGTGAAGTCGCATGCCTGGTGCGCGACAGCGATGGGCAACCGGCTTCCGAACGGTTTGCCCATGCGCTACGGGAAAACCGTCTGGAGCATTTGGACCTGAGTCGGGTTCGGGTATACGCAGCGGACATCACACGTCCCCAGCTGGGGCTGGCCGCTGATGTATATGAGCGGCTGGATCGAGAGTTCGGTGCATTGGTGCACAACGCCGCCAACGTCAATCACGTGCTCGATTACGAGTCATTGGCGCGGGATAACGTCGAGCCAATTTTCGAGTGCCTGCGACTGTGCGAAGGGCGTAGCAAAAAGATCTTCAACTTCGTCTCGACGCTTTCGGCCTCGAGCACCATCTCCGCCGAAGGTCGGGTGCTTGAGCTTCCCGCGGCACATACCCCGCCGATCTACATCAAGAATGGCTACAACCTGTCCAAGTGGGTCGGCGAACGGATTCTTGAGCGCGCGCGGGAGCGCGGGGTATGGGTCAATCTCTATCGCCCCGGAAACATCAGTTTCAACAGCGCCACAGGCGTGTGCCAGCCGCACAAGAACCGTTTGATGCTGATGCTCAAGGGGTCGATCCAGCTCGGGCAGGTGCCGGCATTCGCGCTGAATTTCGACCTGATGCCGGTGGATTTTCTCGCCCGTTTTATCGCCTTTCATGCCAGCCGTTATCAGCCGCAAAGGCCGGTGTTCAACCTGCACAACCCCGAACCGCTGGATTGGGGCACCTACGTTGCCTCCTTTCGCGAAGCGGGTCGCGAATTTTCCCTGGTCAGTGTCACCGATTGGCAGCAACAACTGGGTCGGGTCGACAGCGACAACGCGTTGTTCGGGGTGTTGGGTTTCTACCTCAATGGCTTCGAGGAAGACATCGGCGACATCTCCATGATCGGCCATGACAACGCCAAGGCTGGCGTTCGGCAAATGGGCGCGTGTTACCCGGAAAAGTCCCCTGCGCTGCTGCGACGCGGTTGCGACTACCTCAAAGAAATCAATTTCATCTGATCCACCCCAACCAAGAACGGAGAAAAACCATGAGCACTCTGCAACCCGACACCCTGATCAAAAACCCGCAAGGCTGCCAGGTGGTGTCCTCGGTGGAAGTACCGGTCGATGCCGCAAAAGTCTGGGCCGTGGTCGGCAACTTCGCCGGCTTCGATCAATTCATCCCGGCGCTGTCGCACATCGAGATGACCGGCGAGGGCGTGTCGTCCCTACGCAAGAAGTTCTTCAGGGACGGCAACCTGGTGGTCGAGCAACTCAACTCCCGAGACGACCAGGCTCTGAGCATGACTTGGACCACGATTTACAACACCTTGGGCGTGGCCAATTTGTGGGCGGCCATGAACGTGGAATCACTGGGAGCAGGTCAATCGCGGGCCACTTGGACGATCATTGCCGAACCCGCCCAGGGGGGTGCTGATGCGCTACCGGGGTTCAAGGATTTCGTTCAGGGCTTTGCCGATGATGCGATGAATAATGTGTTGAAGGTGTTTGCATAAGGCTGGGCTTGCTTCTCTGCCAGCCGACCACTTCGGTTGCTGCTACAAAGCCAGCCTCTGAGTCCAGGGGCCGGCTTTTTTATGGCTGATGATTTTTGACTGGTCCAGAACGACAAAACCCCTACCTGCATCTGCAGATAGGGGTTTCGGAATTTAATCTTGACGATGACCTACTCTCACATGGGGAAACCCCACACTACCATCGGCGATGCATCGTTTCACTGCTGAGTTCGGGATGGGATCAGGTGGTTCCAATGCTCTATGGTCGTCAAGAAATTCTGTGTGTCGGTCCGCCTGTAATGGCGTGCCAACGAATTCTTGATGCTTCTACTCTTAAAGACAAAACCCCTACCTGCATACGCAGATAGGGGTTTTGGAATTTAATCTTGACGATGACCTACTCTCACATGGGGAAACCCCACACTACCATCGGCGATGCATCGTTTCACTGCTGAGTTCGGGATGGGATCAGGTGGTTCCAATGCTCTATGGTCGTCAAGAAATTCGGGTACCGAACCGTCTTTCGACGCTTCAGCAAATTGGGTATGCGATAGTTTGTGCGGCTTTTGTGAGTGGTTGCGAACTTTCGGTTCATTGCGTCTTCACACACCGCAATCTGGCTCTTAAGCGCAAATTGCTTGGGTGTTATATGGTCAAGCCTCACGGGCAATTAGTATTGGTTAGCTCAACGCCTCACAGCGCTTACACACCCAACCTATCAACGTCGTAGTCTTCGACGGCCCTTCAGGGGACTCAAGGTCCCAGTGAGATCTCATCTTGAGGCTAGTTTCCCGCTTAGATGCTTTCAGCGGTTATCTATTCCGAACATAGCTACCCGGCAATGCCACTGGCGTGACAACCGGAACACCAGAGGTTCGTCCACTCCGGTCCTCTCGTACTAGGAGCAGCCCCTCTCAAATCTCAAACGTCCACGGCAGATAGGGACCGAACTGTCTCACGACGTTCTAAACCCAGCTCGCGTACCACTTTAAATGGCGAACAGCCATACCCTTGGGACCGGCTTCAGCCCCAGGATGTGATGAGCCGACATCGAGGTGCCAAACACCGCCGTCGATATGAACTCTTGGGCGGTATCAGCCTGTTATCCCCGGAGTACCTTTTATCCGTTGAGCGATGGCCCTTCCATACAGAACCACCGGATCACTAAGACCTACTTTCGTACCTGCTCGACGTGTCTGTCTCGCAGTCAAGCGCGCTTTTGCCTTTATACTCTACGACCGATTTCCGACCGGTCTGAGCGCACCTTCGTACTCCTCCGTTACTCTTTAGGAGGAGACCGCCCCAGTCAAACTACCCACCATACACTGTCCTCGATCCGGATAACGGACCTGAGTTAGAACCTCAAAGTTGCCAGGGTGGTATTTCAAGGATGGCTCCACGCGAACTGGCGTCCACGCTTCAAAGCCTCCCACCTATCCTACACAAGCAAATTCAAAGTCCAGTGCAAAGCTATAGTAAAGGTTCACGGGGTCTTTCCGTCTAGCCGCGGATACACTGCATCTTCACAGCGATTTCAATTTCACTGAGTCTCGGGTGGAGACAGCGCCGCCATCGTTACGCCATTCGTGCAGGTCGGAACTTACCCGACAAGGAATTTCGCTACCTTAGGACCGTTATAGTTACGGCCGCCGTTTACCGGGGCTTCGATCAAGAGCTTCGCGTTAGCTAACCCCATCAATTAACCTTCCGGCACCGGGCAGGCGTCACACCCTATACGTCCACTTTCGTGTTTGCAGAGTGCTGTGTTTTTAATAAACAGTCGCAGCGGCCTGGTATCTTCGACCGGCGTGGGCTTACGTAGCAAGTACTTCACCCTCACCGGCGCACCTTCTCCCGAAGTTACGGTGCCATTTTGCCTAGTTCCTTCACCCGAGTTCTCTCAAGCGCCTTGGTATTCTCTACCCAACCACCTGTGTCGGTTTGGGGTACGGTTCCTGGTTACCTGAAGCTTAGAAGCTTTTCTTGGAAGCATGGCATCAACCACTTCGTGTTCTAAAAGAACACTCGTCATCAGCTCTCGGCCTTAGAATCCCGGATTTACCTAAGATTCCAGCCTACCACCTTAAACTTGGACAACCAACGCCAAGCTGGCCTAGCCTTCTCCGTCCCTCCATCGCAATAACCAGAAGTACAGGAATATTAACCTGTTTTCCATCGACTACGCTTTTCAGCCTCGCCTTAGGGACCGACTAACCCTGCGTCGATTAACGTTGCGCAGGAAACCTTGGTCTTTCGGCGTGGGTGTTTTTCACACCCATTGTCGTTACTCATGTCAGCATTCGCA
>NZ_JBTMNG010000002.1:0-387500 GCF_054481335.1 Pseudomonas fluorescens group sp. PF-1 | reverse complement strand
AAGGTCCGCAAGAATCTGTCCGGCCCATGGCCCGGCCAGCACCCGCGATAAATCCAGAACCCGTAGATGCGAAAGCGCGCCCATGGCCGTTCTCCTATTAATAGAACGCCTGGATGCCGGTTTGCGCACGACCAAGGATCAGCGCATGGACGTCATGCGTACCTTCGTAGGTATTCACCACTTCCAGATTGACCAGATGGCGAGCGACGCCAAACTCATCGGAGATGCCGTTGCCGCCGAGCATATCGCGAGCCATGCGAGCGATGTCCAAAGACTTGCCGCAGGAGTTGCGCTTCATCATCGAAGTGATTTCGACCGCCGCAGTGCCTTCGTCTTTCATGCGACCCAGACGCAGGCAGCCTTGCAGCGCCATGGTGATTTCGGTCTGCATGTCAGCCAGCTTCTTCTGAATCAGTTGAGTGGCGGCCAATGGGCGACCGAACTGCTGACGATCCAGCGTGTATTGGCGAGCGGTGTGCCAGCAGAACTCGGCAGCACCCAGCGCACCCCAGGCAATCCCGTAACGAGCCGAGTTGAGGCAAGTAAAAGGACCCTTAAGGCCACGGATATCGGGGAAGATGTTCTCTTCCGGCACAAATACGTTGTCCATGACGATTTCACCGGTGATCGACGCACGCAGGCCAACCTTGCCGTGAATGGCAGGAGCGCTCAGGCCCTTCCAGCCTTTCTCCAGAACGAAACCGCGGATATCACCCGCATCGTCTTTGCCCCAAACGACAAACACGTCAGCGATTGGGCTGTTGGTAATCCACATTTTGTTACCGGTCAGGCTGTAGCCACCTTCCACTTTGCGCGCACGGGTAATCATCGCGCCTGGGTCGGAACCATGGTTGGGTTCGGTCAGACCAAAGCAGCCGATCCATTCACCCGAGGCCAGTTTCGGCAAGTACTTCTGCTTCTGCGCTTCAGTACCAAATTCATTGATTGGCACCATCACCAGAGAGGACTGCACACTCATCATCGAACGATAGCCGGAGTCGACACGCTCGACTTCACGGGCAATCAGGCCATAGCTGACATAGTTGAGGCCGCTGCCACCGTACTGCTCAGGGATGGTCGCGCCCAGCAGGCCCACTTCACCCATTTCGCGGAAGATCGCCGGATCGGTCTTTTCATGACGGAAAGCTTCGAGAACGCGCGGCGCGAGGCTCTGCTGAGCGAACTGCGCAGCGGTGTCGCGGATCATGCGCTCTTCTTCAGTGAGCTGTTGATCCAGCAGCAAGGGATCGATCCAGTTGAAGCTAGCTTTACCGGCCATGAGTATGTCCTCTCGAAACAGGTCTAATAACGTGGACTGATGCTAGGCCGGGTTGGACCTCCCGACAAACGAGGATTTTGCATACTGTTGTGCTAATTTCTCACTCCGAAACGTCGCAAAACCCATTTAATGCAATGAATTAGTGAGGTTGGCGTACATGCGCAGAAAAATACCCAGCACAACCGCCCTGATCAGTTTCGAAGCGGCAGCGCGCAACGAGAGCTTTACCAAGGCAGCACAGGAGCTTTCGCTGACACAGGGCGCCATTTGCCGCCAGATTGCCAGCCTCGAAGACTTCCTCGGCGTAGAGCTGTTCCGACGCTCGCGACGCGGAGTCAAACTGACCGAAGCCGGACTTTCTTACAGCCGCCGAGTCGCCACTCAACTGGACGCGGTGGAGCGCGACACCTTGTCCGTGATGGGACAGCAGGGTGCCAACGTGATCGAGCTGGCCGTGGTGCCGACCTTCGGCACCCAATGGCTGCTACCTCGATTGAAGGATTTTCAGAAAAAGCACCCGGAAGTGACGGTCAACCTGACTAACCGCACACGCCCCTTCCTGTTTGCCGACACCGACTTTGATGCCGCGATTTACTTTGGTGACGCGGACTGGTCGGGTACAGAATCCCACCGACTGATGGGCGAGCATCCGCTCCCGGTATGTAGCCCTGCCCTACTGGGAAACAAGACCGTTCTGACAGCCGATGAACTCGCGGAGCTGCCCCTCCTGCAGCAGACCACCCGACCCTATGCCTGGCGGCAGTGGTTCGACTCCCAGCACCTGAATGTCCCTCGCGACATGACAGGGCCACGCTACGAGCTATTCTCCATGCTGGCTCAGGCAGCCATGCACGACATGGGAATTGCCCTGATACCGCCATTCCTGATTCAGCGCGAACTGACCGAGAAACGCTTGGTGATCGCCAACCCTCAGGCCCTCTCGAGCATCAAGGCCTATTACCTGATGATTCCTGAGCGAAAGGTCGAATCTGCGTCATTAAGGGCTTTTCGAGACTGGCTGGTGAATCAAGCACACAGCTACAGCCTAGAGAAATGAAGGCTTAGAGGCATTAGCTGACCCCGTAGTCAGCAAAATAAAAACCCTACAGATATAAGTATTTGTCGCATTTTCGCAGACTGTAGACAAAGGTAGTACAGACGTCCTACAAGCGCCTGAAGACGTGGCTTTGAGCTTCTATCTGAAAGCAATGCCGCATCATTCATATGGCCGATGCATAAATGGCTGAAAATCCGCCAAACTCCTTGCAAGGCACGGGTTATAAGGGATTGAGCCGATTAGTTGCGACATTCGGTCACGGGGTGACTTGTAGTTAATTTTCCGTCACCCGTCATAATTCCTTGAAGGGCACAAAGTTCGCCTGCAAAATGCCGCGCCCCGCCCTGATTTGGCGGGATCGTGCTGATCAGCCGCCCCAGTCGCACCATCCGTAGTGCATGGGTTTACTCAATAAGATCACGCAGGAGATTTGACGTGCACATTGGTGTTCCTCTCGAAACCCAGACGGGTGAAACACGGGTTGCTGCAACCCCGGAAACCATCAAGAAGCTGATCGGCCAGGGTCATAAGGTCACTGTACAAAGCGGCGCCGGCATTAACGCCAGTGTTGTCGACAGTGCTTATGAAGCGGCAGGCGCGATCATTGGCAGCGCCAACGATGCGTTTGGTGCGGAGCTGATTCTTAAGGTGGTCGCGCCCAGCGACAGCGAGCTGGCGCTGATCAAGCGCGGCACCGTTGTGGTGGGCATGCTCAACCCGTTCAGCAATGAAACCATCGCCAAAATGGCTGAGTGCGGCATGACCGCGTTCGCGCTGGAGGCCGCACCGCGTACCTCCCGCGCCCAAAGCCTGGATGTGCTGTCCTCGCAAGCCAACATTGCCGGCTATAAAGCCGTGCTGCTGGCCGCTCATTACTACCCGCGCTTCATGCCGATGCTGATGACCGCTGCAGGTACCGTGAAAGCGGCGCGCGTGCTGATTCTCGGCGCTGGCGTGGCCGGGCTTCAGGCAATCGCCACGGCGAAACGTCTGGGTGCCGTGATCGAAGCGTCTGACGTGCGCCCCGCGGTAAAAGAGCAGATCGAATCCCTCGGCGCCAAGTTCGTCGACGTGCCCTACGAGACCGACGAAGAGCGTGAATGCGCCGTCGGTGTCGGCGGTTACGCGCGGCCCATGCCGGCCAGCTGGATGCAGCGCCAGGCGGTGGCCGTGCACGAGCGCGCCAAGCAGGCAGATATCGTCATCACCACCGCGCTGATTCCGGGCCGCAAGGCGCCGACGCTGTTGAGCGCCGAAACCGTGGCCCAGATGAAACCGGGCTCGGTGGTCATCGACCTTGCCGCCGCCCAGGGCGGCAACTGCCCGCTGACCGTGGCCGATCAGGTGGTCGTCGAAAATGGCGTGACCATCGTCGGTCCGACCAACCTCGCCGGTGCGGTCGCGGCAGATGCTTCAGCGCTGTATGCCCGCAACTTGCTGGACTTCCTGAAACTGGTCTTCACCAAGGAAGGCCAGTTCGAGATCAACCTCGAAGACGACATCGTCGCCGCGTGCCTGATGTGCCGCGACGGCCAAGTCATCCGCAAAAACGCCTAAGCAGGGATTCAGACGATGGAAGAGCTTATCTCCCCCGGTATCTACAACCTGATCATCTTCGTGCTGGCGATTTATGTCGGTTATCACGTGGTCTGGAACGTTACACCTGCGCTGCACACGCCTTTGATGGCCGTGACCAACGCCATTTCGGCGATCGTGATCGTCGGCGCCATGCTGGCAGCGGCTTTGACCGTGACGCCACTGGGCAAGACCATGGGCACCCTCGCGGTCGCGCTGGCGGCGGTCAACGTGTTCGGTGGCTTCCTGGTCACCCGCCGCATGCTTGAGATGTTCAAGAAAAAAGCCCCGAAAGCCGTAAAAGAAGAGGCGCCGAAGTAATGAGCATGAACCTCGTAACGACGCTCTACCTGATCGCGTCGATCTGCTTCATCCAGGCCCTCAAAGGCCTGTCGCACCCCACCACGTCGCGTCGCGGCAACCTGTTCGGCATGCTCGGCATGGCGTTGGCGATCCTCACCACCGTGGGCCTCATCTATAAGCTGGGCGCGCTCTCTTTTGGACAAGGCGGGGCGACAGCGGGCATTGGTTACGTGATTGTCGGCCTGCTGATCGGCGGCACGGCCGGTTCGATCATGGCCAAGCGCGTTGAAATGACCAAGATGCCGGAACTGGTCGCGTTCATGCACAGCATGATCGGTCTGGCCGCGGTGTTCATCGCCATTGCCGCCGTCGTCGAGCCGCAGTCCCTGGGCATCGTCAAGCACCTGGGTGATTCGATTCCGGCGGGTAACCGTCTGGAACTGTTCCTCGGCGCCGCCATCGGTGCCATCACGTTCTCCGGTTCGGTGATCGCGTTCGGCAAGCTGTCCGGCAAGTACAAGTTCCGCCTGTTCCAGGGCGCACCGGTACAGTTCGCCGGCCAGCACAAACTGAACCTGCTGTTGGGCCTGGCCACATTGGCGCTGGGCGTGACCTTCATGCTGACCGGCAACCTCAGCGCCTTCGCCCTGATGCTGGCCCTGGCGTTCGTCATGGGCGTGCTGATCATCATCCCGATCGGCGGCGCCGACATGCCGGTGGTGGTGTCGATGCTCAACAGCTACTCCGGCTGGGCGGCGGCGGGTATCGGCTTCTCGCTGAACAACTCGATGCTGATCATTGCCGGCTCCCTGGTGGGCTCGTCCGGTGCGATCCTCTCGTACATCATGTGCAAGGCGATGAATCGCTCCTTCTTTAATGTGTTACTCGGCGGTTTCGGCAACACAGCCGACGCAGGCCCGGCAGGATCCAAGGAAGCCCGTCCGGTGAAATCCGGCTCGGCTGACGACGCGACCTTCCTGCTGACCAACGCCGACACCGTGATCATCGTTCCGGGCTACGGCCTGGCGGTGGCCCGCGCCCAGCACGCGCTGAAGGAACTGACCGAGAAGCTGACCCACCGTGGCGTGACCGTGAAGTACGCGATCCACCCGGTGGCAGGGCGGATGCCTGGCCACATGAACGTATTGCTGGCCGAGGCCGAGGTGCCTTACGACCAGGTGTTCGAGATGGAAGACATCAACTCCGAGTTCGGTCAGGCCGACGTGGTCCTGGTGTTGGGCGCCAACGACGTGGTCAACCCGGCCGCGAAGAACGATCCGAAATCGCCGATTGCCGGCATGCCGATTCTCGAAGCGTTCAAGGCCAAGACCATCATCGTCAACAAACGCTCGATGGCCAGCGGCTATGCCGGCCTGGACAACGAACTGTTCTACCTGGACAAGACCATGATGGTGTTCGGCGACGCCAAGAAGGTCATCGAGGACATGGTGAAGGCTGTCGAGTAATTCTCGCTGGCACCGAAAACGCCCCGACTTGTCGGGGCGTTTTTATTGGTGAAGACCGTCGGACAAACCGCCGCTTTGTTACCGATTCAGTAACAGTGTTTTGTTTAAAACATCAGGAATTGACGGCCCTTTTGCGACCTTGGTAGCGGGACGTGAACCTTCAAAATTCACTAGACTGCACATCCTGCTACCCGTTTCCCGAGATAACAATCCATGTACCGTGACCGTATTCGCCTGCCTTCGTTGTTGGATAAAGTGATGAGCGCCGCCGACGCCGCCGCTCTGATTCAGGACGGCATGACCGTCGGCATGAGCGGCTTCACCCGCGCCGGCGAAGCCAAAGCCGTACCCCACGCATTGGCCGAACGGGCCAAGGTCACGCCGCTGAAGATCAGCCTGATGACCGGCGCCAGCCTGGGCAACGACCTCGACAAACAGCTCACCGAAGCCGGCGTATTGGCGCGGCGCATGCCGTTTCAGGTGGACAGTACCCTGCGCAAGGCGATCAACGCCGGCGAAGTGATGTTCATTGACCAACACCTCTCGGAAACCGTCGAACAGCTACGCAACCAGCAACTGAAGCTGCCGGACATCGCCGTGATCGAGGCGGTGGCGATCACTGAACAAGGGCATATCGTGCCGACCACCTCGGTGGGCAACTCGGCCAGCTTCGCGATTTTCGCCAAACACGTGATCGTCGAGATCAACATGGCGCACAACTCGAATCTCGAAGGCCTGCACGACATCTATATCCCGACTTATCGTCCGACCCGTACGCCGATTCCGCTGGTCAAGGTCGACGATCGCATTGGCAGCACCGCCATCCCGATCCCGCCGGAAAAAATCGTCGCGATCGTGATCACCAACCAACCCGACTCGCCATCCACCGTGCTGGCGCCGGACGCTGAAACCCAGGCCATCGCCGACCACCTGATCAGCTTCTTCAAGCAGGAAGTCGACGCCGGGCGCATGACCAACAAGCTCGGCCCGCTGCAGGCCGGCATCGGCACCATCGCCAACTCGGTGATGTGTGGCCTGATCGACTCGCCCTTCGAAGACCTGACGATGTACTCCGAAGTGCTGCAGGATTCGACGTTCGACCTGATCGATGCCGGCAAACTGAGCTTTGCTTCGGGCAGCTCGATCACCTTGTCGAGCCGTCGCAACGCCGATGTGTTCGGCAATCTGGAACGCTACAAGGACAAACTGGTGCTGCGCCCCCAGGAGATCTCCAACCACCCGGAAGTGGTGCGTCGACTCGGCATCATCGGTATCAACACCGCGCTCGAATTCGACATCTACGGCAACGTCAACTCCACCCACGTCTGCGGCACGCGGATGATGAACGGCATTGGCGGCTCGGGCGATTTCGCGCGCAACGCGCACCTGGCCATCTTCGTGACCAAGTCGATTGCCAAGGGCGGAGCCATTTCCAGCGTGGTGCCGATGGTCAGCCACGTTGACCACACCGAGCATGACGTCGACATTCTCGTTACCGAAGTTGGCCTGGCGGACTTGCGTGGCCTGGCGCCTCGGGAGCGAGCTCGCGTGATCATCGATAACTGTGTGCATCCGGACTATCGCGAAGCACTCAATAACTACTTCTCGGCCGCTTGCGCCCTTGGCGGCCATACGCCACACATCCTGCGTGATGCCCTGAGCTGGCACATCAACCTGGAAGAAACCGGGAAAATGCTCCTGGCGTAACGGATACAGATAGCCGCTGACGCAAACACAGTTTCGTCAGCGGGCTACCTTCAAGCACTATCCCTTCAAAAACTGTACTGCTGTACCGGTCATTTCCTACCGAATCTGCCTACACTCCTGCTCAAAATCCGCAAAATCGCGCCATAATGGTGCAGACAAGTACAGTTGCCTCAATTTCGACCAGTACACCCCCCTTAAACAGTTAACTGAGCCCTCACAATACAGGTGAACTGTATCTACAGAGACTAGGCAAACGAGAGGATCATGGGCACCAGTTAAACCACTACCTAATGCCGCCACAAGCGGAAGGATGACCACCATGGAACGTACAATCAGTTCCGATATGTTTCTCGAAAACACTGCTGCAAAAACCCAGGCTTCCATGCCTCTGCGCGTTATCGCCAACCTGATGCTGTGGCAGCGCCGCATCTCCAGCCGCCATCAACTGGCTCGTCTGGATTCGCGTCTGCTGGCCGATGCCGGGATCAGCGAAGCACAACGCTACGAAGAGCTGAGCAAGCCGTTCTGGCGCTAAGTTAGCGTCGCTGGCTCTGACCTGTAGGGTCCACCGCCAGCAACCCGAATTGAAAAAACAAAACCCGTCGTGGGAAACCACGACGGGTTTTGTCGTTTAGGGTCACTAAATATGGCCACACAGTAGAGGTAGCGCCAGACAGGTACAGTTAAGTAAAAATCAGAACTGAACCAGTACAATTTAGGCGCATTGTGTCTGTCATGGAAAGAGCCTCGGTATCACGATAGGACCTCTAGTCAGCACAAGGGACTGCGCCATGAATCACTTGGTAGATGCGCCTGCTTCCACGCTTCAATCAAACCCACGTTCACACTGGTTTCGCAGACTCTTGAGAGGGCTCTGCAACAGCCTTGAAAGGGCAAGAACCCGGCGAATACTCGGCCAACTCGATGATCGGCAACTCTCGGACATGGGCATCAGCCATGCCGATCGTGTCAGCGAACTGGACAAACCGTTCTGGCGCTAATGCTCCACTCGAACAGACAGCACTGTGCTAATTGCCACGCGCAGGCCTAATATCGACCAGAACGTGGCGAACGCCGAATGCCTGGCGTCTGACTATTCAGGCACCGCGCCCTCTTTCAATCGATTTACCCAAAGGAGTTACACCATGCCCCGTCTTCGTCTGCTCAGCGCTGCAGCCCTGCTTGCCGTGGCTGCCAATTCCCACGCCAGCAGCTTCATCGTGACCACTGATGCGGTCGTCAACGCGCTCAAGGCCACATCCGATGCGACCACCGATGTCGTCTCGTCGTCGTTCAAGGACAACAAGATCGTCCTCGCTGCCCGTGACGACGCAGCGAGCTTTGTTGCCACTGAAGGCGCGATCCGCGGCGTAAAACTGGAAAGTGCACTCGACTACATTCGTCATCAGGCGCCACAACTGAATGCAACCGACGCGCAACTGGCGCAAGCGATTCTGACCATCTAAGCGGCTGGCCTGGAGCGGGACACGCCAGTCGTGTCCCAATGTTGCGATGCTGGCTCTAGACCGGTGCTTGCGCTAGCCTTGGGACTCACCTTCAACTGTCGAGTCTCATGCGCTTTCATTCAAATCTGTTGATCTCTACGGTGTTTTTCGCGGCCATCCACTCGGGTTCGGCCCACGCTTTCGATGCCTTCAACCTCTCTACACAAGGCACTGTCGCCAGCGGTTACGCCACAAGCATGGTGACCTCGGCGCCCTTCGACCATAAACTGCTGCTCGCCGCCCGGGATGACGCTGCAGCATTCATCGCCAGTGACGGCCAACTGAGAGGCGCACAGCTGGAATCGGCCCTGAATTACCTGCGCCGGACCCAGCCAAAACTTCATGCCAGCGACCTTGAACTGGCACAAGCAATTCTCGTCCAATAGCTATCCCAAGTTTCTCCGGAGTCGTTCCATGCGTAACCCGCTGATTGCCGCCACCCTTGGCCTGCTGCTGCTCGCCGACGTGGCCCAGGCCCATACCCTGGTTGCCACCAGTAACATGCTGATTCGTGCCACCCAGCGCACACTTGATTTCACATCCGATACCACCACCTCCATCCGGGATTCGAAAATCGTCCGCGATGCCCAGGACGATGCCGCCAGTTTCGTTGCCAGCAACGGCGACATTCGTGGTGCACACCTGGAAGCAGCCCTGGGAATGTTGCGCACCCGCGTACCGGAGGCCCGTGACGCCAGTGATCAGGTTCTCGCCGAAGCCATTCTCGCGCTGTGAGGTTTCCAGCTGCCTG
The DNA here is from genome assembly GCF_054481335.1 of Pseudomonas fluorescens group sp. PF-1. Classification (NCBI taxonomy): domain Bacteria; kingdom Pseudomonadati; phylum Pseudomonadota; class Gammaproteobacteria; order Pseudomonadales; family Pseudomonadaceae; genus Pseudomonas; species Pseudomonas fluorescens group sp. PF-1. The sequence goes on along the minus strand of NZ_JBTMNG010000002.1, from coordinate 377,857 downwards.
GCTGTGGGCCGGGGCGTTGTTGCTGTTCGGCAACACAGCCCATGCCGGCCTTGAATTACATCTCAAGAGCGACGGTCTGAGTCCCGCCCAACAGCAAGCCAGCCAAGCCTTGCTCGATGAAGCCATGCAGGCTCTGCCGCCGCGCTTCATCGAGCAACTCGACCGGCGCATCGACGTCGGCTGGACCGACGACATGCCCGGCAACGCCTACGGCCAGGCGTCGCTGGTGTCGGAACTCGACCTGAATCGCAACCTGCTGGCCAGCCTCACCGACGGCAGCGCCGCAAGCAAAAAGACCTATCGCCCCCATGGCACCGTGCGCCGCGAGATGCTGGCGACGGTGCTGCACGAACTGACTCACATCTACGACCGTTCACGCCTGTGGTCGAAAGCGGAACGCCAACTGATTCAGCGCTGCACCCGGCACCAAAACAGTTCGGGGCTGATCGGTATCCCGGACGAATGCCGCGGTCAGTCCGATCGCCGCTTCACCCTCAGCGATGACCCACGCCTGCTCGACCTCGCCGGATGGCAGCAATACGTCGGCCGTCGTGGCGAACGCGAACAGCACAATCGCCAGATCGCCCGCAGCCCGGATATTTACGAGACAACCAGCCCCTTGGAGTTCGTCGCGGTCAACATGGAGTACTTCCTCCTTGACCCGGGCTATGCCTGTCGCCGCCCATCGCTGTACCGCTACTACAAAGAGCACTTCGGCTGGGCGCCCGCCGCCAAGGATGCTTGCGGCAAAACCTTCGCGTTCCTGAATGCCGGTAACGACTTCGCCAAAACACCCCTGGGGCAGGTCGATCCGGAGCGGGTCTACGCCGTCGACTATCTGCTGGCGGAGGCCAACCAGAACTGGGTGAGCCGCTGGGGCCATAGCATGTTGCGGCTGGTGATCTGTGCACCAGGCCGACCACGCGGGCCGGATTGTCGACTGGACCTGGATCAGCACCTGGTACTGTCCTACCGCGCCTTCGTCGGCGACGTTCAGCTGTCGAGTTGGGATGGCTTGGTCGGTAAATACCCGTCGCGCCTGTTCGTCCTGCCGTTGGCCCAAGTGATCGACGAATACACCAAGACCGAATTGCGCAGCCTGGCCTCGGTGCCACTGAATCTGTCGCGCCGCGAGATTGAAGATGTCGTGGAACGCGCCGCCGAAATGCACTGGAGCTACGACGGCAACTATTTCTTCCTGTCAAACAACTGCGCGGTGGAAGAGTTGAAGTTGCTGCGTGGCGGCACCAACAATCCCAAGTTGGTCGCTCTGGACAACATCATGCCAAACGGTCTGCTGGAAGTGCTCAAAGGTCGCGGACTGGCGGATACCAGCGTGCTCGACGACCCTCGTGAAGCCCTGCGCCTGGGCTATCGCTTCGACTCCTTCCGCGATCGTTATCAAGCCATGTTCGACGTGTTGAAAAAACACTTGCCGGTCAAGCAGGAAACCGTAGAGGACTGGCTGGACTTGAAAGCCGAAGAGCGCCGCAAATGGTTCGAACAGGCTGATTTGCGTACGAGCGCAGCGTTGCTCCTGCTGGAACAAGCGAGCTTTCGCCGCCAGTTGTTGTTGGCCCAGGACGAGGTCAAACAGCGTTATCTGGGCGCCAGAGAATTGAAAAACGGTGGAATGGACAAGGCGAACGAGACACTGAGGCAGATTCTCGATAACAGCGGCTTTCTAAGCCGACCGGCAGAATTGCTCGGCACCGGCGGATATGGCTTGCCACAGCCCAGTGAATCGCAACATCTGGAATCGGAAAGCAGCCAGCGACAGAAACAACTGCTGGCACTGTCCGGCGACCTGGATAAGGAAGTCAGAGCGCTGCTTGAACCGAGCCGTGCAGCCGAAATGGCGGCCAATGAAGCCAACGTGAAACAAATCGGAGAACACCTGCGCAAGTTGCACAAGGCAGCGGGCGGCTTGGAGTTACCTTAAGATCAGAACCTGTAGGAGCGAGGTTGCTCGCGGTGAGGCCGGCACATCCAGCATTGATACTGAAGGGCCTGCCGCCATCGCGAGCAAGCTCGCTCCAACAAGGGTCAGGACGTTCGCCCATCAGCCTGCAAACCTGTCAGTACAGAACCCCCTGCAAGACCTCATAGACAATCCCGGTTCCTACAGCGATCAGCACAACATCCGCACCCGCCCGGCGCCATTCGTAACCGGGGTAATACGGCAAGTGGTTCAACGCCCGGTTATCCAGGCGCTCGCCGTAATAACCTCGGGGCAGCGGTCGCCCACGCACCACAATGACACCTGGCGGCGGCGGTGCACCCCGCACGAAGTAGCCGTGATTGTCATGGATTGTCTGGCGCACCGGTCCGAAGTCCCGTGGTGGTGGACCGCCACGATGGTTGTCATGGTCGCGATGATCATCGCCATGATAGTCACCACGGTTATCGTAATGACCGCGATCGTCGTGCTGATCTGCACTGGCCGGCAACAACGGAGTGGCACTGAGCATCAGAACGCCCAGGCTGGCAATCAGACGCTTCGACATTTTCATCAGGTTTTTCCTCACGGCACACGCAGCAAAAAGGGCTTCAGAACGAGGTCCTGAAGCCCTGGGTCTTGCTCATTAGTCTGTGCCGTAGGGCGCTAATTCCTCTGTATCAGGAACTTTACCCTCAGCTGACGCGCGCTTTACGCACACCTTCGGCCAGCGCCGAACAAAGGCTCAGCACGCCATCCACCGCCTGCTCCGGCGTCGTGGCATTGGCGATGTGATCGATCAACGCCGACCCCACCACCACACCGTCAGCCAGACGCGCGATATTCGCGGCCTGTTCCGGGGTGCGGATGCCGAAACCGATGCTGATCGGCAGATCGGTATGACGACGCAGACGCGCGACCGCTGCTTCGACGTGCTCCAGAGTTGCCGCACCGGCACCGGTCACACCGGCCACCGACACGTAATACACAAAACCGGAGCTGCCATTGAGCACGGTTGGCAGACGCACATCGTCAGTGGTCGGCGTGGTCAGACGGATGAAGTCGATGCCCGCGGCCTGCGCCGGGTCGCACAATTCGCCGTTATGCTCGGGCGGAATGTCGACCACGATCAGGCCATCGACGCCGGCCTCTTTCGCTTCCGCAATGAAACGCGGCACGCCGTACTTGTGGATTGGGTTGAAGTAGCCCATCAACACCAGCGGCGTTTCGTTGTTGTCCTTGCGGAACTCACGAACCATTTCCAGGGTTTTCGCCAGGTTTTGCTTGGCAGCCAACGCACGGATGTTGGCCAGCTGGATCGCCGGGCCGTCGGCCATCGGATCGGTGAAGGGCATGCCCAATTCGATCACATCGGCGCCAGCCGCCGGCAGGCCCTTGAGGATCGCCAGGGAGGTGTCGTAGCTCGGGTCGCCTGCGGTCACGAAGGTCACCAGGGCGGCGCGGTTCTGTTCCTTGAGTTCGGCAAAGCGCGTTTGCAGGCGGCTCATCAGTGTTTCTCCTGCTTCGATTGTTCCATGTGGTGCATAACGGTTTGCATGTCTTTGTCGCCACGGCCCGACAGGTTGACCACCATCAGGTGATCTTTCGGCAGGTTCGGTGCGCGCTTGAACACTTCAGCCAGGGCATGGGCGCTTTCCAGGGCAGGAATAATCCCTTCCAGGCGGCAGCATTGGTGGAACGCCGCAAGGGCTTCGTCGTCGGTCACCGAGGTGTACTGAACGCGACCGATGTCATGCAACCAGGCGTGTTCCGGGCCGATACCCGGGTAGTCCAGGCCAGCGGAGATCGAGTGAGCGTCGATGATCTGGCCATCGTCGTCCTGCAGCAAGAAGGTGCGGTTGCCGTGCAGCACGCCCGGTACGCCGCCGTTCAGGCTGGCCGCATGCTTGCCGGTTTCGATGCCATAACCGGCCGCTTCGACACCGATGATCTCGATGCTCTTGTCGTCGAGGAACGGATGGAACAGGCCCATGGCGTTGGAGCCACCGCCGATGCACGCCACCAGACTGTCCGGCAGACGGCCTTCATGGGCCTGCATCTGCTCACGGGTTTCCTTGCCGATCACGGACTGGAAGTCGCGAACCATCGCGGGATAAGGATGCGGACCGGCCACGGTGCCGATCAGGTAGAAGGTATTGTCGACGTTGGTCACCCAGTCACGCAGGGCTTCGTTCATGGCGTCCTTCAAAGTACCGGTGCCGGATACCACCGGGATCACTTCGGCGCCCAACAGCTTCATGCGGAACACGTTGGCTTGCTGACGTTCGATGTCAGTGGTGCCCATGTAGATCACGCAATCCAGACCAAAACGCGCGGCCACGGTGGCGGTCGCCACGCCGTGCATGCCGGCGCCGGTTTCGGCGATGATGCGTTTTTTACCCATGCGTCGAGCCAACAGGATCTGGCCGATGCAGTTGTTGATCTTGTGAGCGCCAGTGTGGTTCAGCTCTTCACGTTTGAGATAGATCTTCGCGCCGCCGCAGAACTCTGTCAGACGCTCAGCGTAATAGAGCGGACTTGGACGTCCGACATAGTCACGCTGGAAGTAGGCCAATTCTTCTTTGAACGCAGGATCTTCCTTGGCAGCTTCGTACTCGCGGGCCAGATCGAGGATCAACGGCATCAGGGTTTCGGCGACGTAACGGCCGCCGAACGTACCGAACAGGCCGTTGGCGTCAGGGCCGTTGCGCAGATTTGTCTGGGTCATTTGGCGCTCCAGTTGAATGCGTGAAGTGACGTGTAAAGAGAGAGTGGATTCACTCTACCCCTGACGCCCCGGACTGAAAACCGATAAGATCGCCACAACCTGTCAGGAAAACTCACAGATCATGAGCCACGACCTCCCACCGCTCAACGCCCTGCGCGCCTTTGAAGCCACTGCTCGCTTGAACAGCGTGAGTCAGGCGGCCGAACAGCTGCACGTCACACATGGCGCGGTCAGCCGACAACTGAAGGTGCTCGAAGAACACCTTGGCGTGAGCCTGTTCATCAAGGACGGACGTGGCCTGAAACTCACAGATGCCGGTATACGTTTACGCGACGCCAGTACTGAGGCCTTTGAGCGCCTGCGTACGGTGTGCGCCGAACTCACGCAGAGCACGGCCGACGCACCGTTCGTCCTTGGCTGCTCGGGAAGCCTGCTGGCGCGCTGGTTCATTCCGCGGCTGGGGCGGTTGAATGCCGATCTGCCGGACCTGCGCCTGCATTTGTCTGCCGGGGAAGGCGATCTTGATCCCCGTCGCCCGGGCCTGGATGCCTTACTGGTATTTGCCGAACCGCCATGGCCGGCGGACATGCAGGTGTTCGAACTGGCCAGCGAGCGGATAGGGCCGGTCTTGAGCCCGCGATTCGTCGGCTATGAACGGCTGAAAGATGCACCGGCCACAGCGTTGCTGCAGGAATCCGTGCTGCACACCACCTCGCGCCCACAAGCCTGGCCCAGCTGGGCAGAGCAAAGCGGCCTCGACGTGAAGGCGTTGAAATACGGGCAGGGATTCGAGCATTTGTATTACTTGCTGGAAGCAGCCGTGGCCGGATTGGGCGTGGCGATTGCCCCGCAGCCATTGGTCGCCGAGGACGTGAAGGCTGGTCGCTTGGTCGCACCCTGGGGTTTCAGCGAAACCCCGGCACAACTGGCATTGTGGCTGCCCAAGCGCGCTGCGGACGGGCGCGCCCGGCAACTGGCGCAATGGCTCAAAAACGAGCTGCGCCAGACAAATTAGTCACCGCGTTTGCACAACAGATAGGCCGCCAACAGACCCAGCGCCCCCACGGCGACACCGGCTGTAGTCCAAGGGTGTTCCTGGGCGTAGTCCCGGGTAGCGATCCCCGTTTCCCGGGTTTTGACCTTGACCTCTTCATAGGCATCGGCCAGTAGATGGCGCGAATGCCTCAATGCGTTCTCGGCGTTGCCTTTGAGCACCTTGAGGGTTTTACGCGACTCGTCCGAGGCATCGTCCTTCAGGTTTTCCAGGGATTTGAGCAGACTCTCGATTTCCGCTTCCATGCTTTGCAATGAGGCTTTACGTAACGAGCTGTTGGCCATGGTGGCTCTCCTGCATTGTTGATGAGTGGCGTGTGTTGGTTGGGACTCCAGAGGCTCGAGAAAGTGCAGTAAATGTGAACCTCTCTGTCAAACCGAGCGACAAAAGTAAGACAGAAAATCACTGCTAGGCTGTATTTCACACCCTAAGGAGAACGCCATGACTGACCATCACACCTATAAAAAAGTCGAACTGGTAGGCTCGTCCACCAGCAGTATCGAAGATGCGATCAACAACGCATTGACCGAGGCCAGTAAAAGTCTCAAGTACATGGAATGGTTTGAAGTGACGGAAACCCGTGGGCACATCAAGGACGGCAAGGCTGCGCATTTCCAGGTGACACTCAAAGTCGGGTTCCGGATCGCCAGTAGCTGAGTTTTTATCCTGGCTTCTGAACTCGTGCGCTGGCCGAGTGCCACATGAAGTAGCAAAACGCTACATCACTGCGTCCGGCGGCTGGCTGGACGCTCCTTTGATCCGACCAGGGAATGCGACCAATGAAGAAGTTTATTTTGGCGGTAGGTTTATTGAGCCTTGCAGGCAGCGCATTGGCAGCCAGCAAATCGTGTGAAGAGCTCAAAGCCGAAATCGCCGCAAAACTCGATGCCAAGGGCGTTTCCGGGTATTCACTGGAGATCGTCGATAAAGGCGCTGCAGCCGGCGGGAAAATCGTCGGTAAATGTGAAGGTGGCGCCAAGGTCATTGTCTACAAAAAGTAGGCGATTCCTTTGCTCATTAAAAAGCCGACGCCATGGCGTCGGCTTTTTTGTAGCGTTAAACCTCAGCCCTTCATGACTTGCGCCAGCAATTCATAGGAATGCACACGATCGGAATGTTCATACAGGTCGCAGGTAAAAATCAGCTCATCGGCTTGAGTCTGCTCGATCAGCACCTCCAGCCTGGCGCGGATCTTCTGCGGGCTGCCGATCATTGCCAGGCCCAGGAAATCACTGACGGCTTCTCTCTCATGGGGCAGCCACAGACCGTCCATGGTTTTCACCGGTGGGCGCTGTACCAGGCTCTGGCCACGCATCAGGGCAAGAATGCGCTGGAACACCGACGTAGCCAGATAGTCGGCCTGCTCATCCGTATCGGCCGCCACCAGTGGCACACCGAGCATCACGTAGGGCTTGTCCAGCACCGCTGAAGGCTTGAAATGGTTGCGATAGACGCGAATCGCCTCATGCATGTAACGCGGTGCGAAATGTGAGGCGAACGCATAGGGCAAACCACGCTCACCGGCCAGTTGCGCACTGAACAGGCTGGAGCCCAGCAGCCAGACCGGCACCTGGGTACCGGTGCCCGGCATCGCGATGACTCGCTGATCCGGAGTGCGCGGCCCGAGATAACGCATCAGCTCTGCGACGTCTTCGGGGAAATCATCAGCGCTGCCGGAGCGTTCACGGCGCAACGCGCGAGCAGTCATCTGATCGGAACCGGGAGCACGCCCCAGGCCCAGGTCGATCCGGCCGGGATACAGGCTTTCAAGGGTGCCGAACTGCTCGGCGATCACCAGCGGTGCGTGGTTGGGCAGCATCACCCCGCCCGAACCGACGCGAATGGTCGAAGTACCGCCGGCCAGATAACCGAGCAATACCGAGGTGGCAGAACTGGCGATGCCGTCCATGTTGTGGTGTTCAGCGACCCAGAAGCGGTTATAGCCGAACTTTTCGACGTGCTGCGCCAGGTCCAGCGAGTTGCGCAACGACTGGGCTGCGCTGCCGTTCTCCCGTACAGGCACCAGATCGAGGGTCGAAAACTTGATATCGGACAGTCGTTTCATAAACCTGCTTCTCCAATTGAGGGCGCAGGTTTTTTCTTGCGAACGAAAACCTGCCGAATCCAACAGCGTGTTTCATGCAATGAGGGCATATACCCGAGTTTCAATGGCACAGCGAAAATTACTGCCGAATAGGCGGCGTGATCAGATCAGGTGAACTTTGCACCGCGGTCTATCCTCAGAACCCTAGCGAGGCAAATCACGTAGGCGCGACGCTCCGCGCCGGCTCTTGAGGAGACAAGCATGGCTATCATCAAAAAAGCATCGGCCCATTGGGAAGGTGATCTGAAAACCGGCATCGGTTCGATATCCACGGAAACCGGCGTTCTCAGGGAAGCGCCCTACGGCTTCAAGGCACGTTTCGAAGGCGGCAAGGGCACCAACCCCGAGGAACTGATTGGCGCGGCCCACGCCGGTTGTTTCTCCATGGCGTTTTCCATGATTCTCGGTGACGCCGGCCTCAAAGCCGACAGCATCGATACCAACGCCGAAGTGACCCTGGACCAAGTGGACGGCGGCTTTGCGATCACGGCGGTGAAACTGATCCTCAAGGCGAAAATCCCCGGAGCGAGCCAGGCTCAGTTCGAGGAGTTGAGCAACAAGGCCAAAGAAGGTTGCCCGGTGTCCAAAGTGTTGAATGCCAGGATCAGTCTGGATGCGACTTTGGTCAGCTAGCGCATAAAACATCGCCGCTTCGGCAGCTCAAAGAACCTGCCGAAGCGGCGATCTTTTTTTGCATGGCCAGAGATTTGCCAGATAAAACTGTGGTCGAATAAATGACAGCAGCCGAATCGCATGATCATCCGCGCTGCCTCAAGGGAGCTTCAACCATGAAACGGTTTACCTTGGCGGTTATCTGTTGCGCACTGGCTACTTCAGCCCTGGCGGCACCGAAACCTTGCGAAGAACTCAAGGCCGAAATCGAAGCCAAGATCCAGGCCCGAGGGGTTACGTCCTACACACTGGAAATCGTCAAAAACGAAGAAGTCCACGATCAGAATATGGTCGTTGGCTCATGCGAATACGGCACCAAGAAAATCATCTACCAGAAGAACGATCGCTGATCGGCCTCACGGTATACAGTTGATCTGCCTGGCTTCGGCGACGATTTCACGTTTGGCGTTGAACAAACGTGCTTCGGGAGTAAACGCCATGGAACGGGCTTCCAGCAGATAGCGCTGACCGGCCTCGAAATGATCGTACTTGATGATCATGTAGCACAGCCGCTCCGTACCTCCGTCGAACAAGTCAGAGCCCCCGCCGGGCACCTCGAAATCAAAGCGCACAGTCAGCTCGTGACTACCGGGCGTCACCTGGAAAAAACGCCCGTCGCGTGATCGCACGTTGTCCAGCCGTTCGGCCATCAGCAATTTGTCATTGGGGAATGGCGTAGAGAAATCGACCCACGCCATCTGCGGGTTGACCGCCGGCATAGGACTCGAACAACCGGCGACCACACTTGCAGCGAGTAATAGCATCAACCTGCGCATGATGAATGTCCCGAATATCAGGTATTCAGCATAGCGCCGATCAGGTGCGTTGGCAGCCCGCCGGTGTGCCCTTGCCGATCACTTTTCGCTGTTGATCGTAAAGCCTGGCCCACGGCCTGAAACCAATATTCCCCGCTTGCAGCTGATAACGCTCACCCGCATTGAAGTCATCGAATTTCACGTTTATCTGGCAATCACGCCACAGTGTCTCCGCGTTGGGGCCGATATTGCTGGGTTGAACGGGGAACTGGTAGCGAACCTTCAGCTCATGACTGCCAGGTTGCACCTCGAAATAGCGTTTATCGTTGGCCGCCTGTTTATCCACTGCCAACGCTTGCAACGCCGTATCTTCCTGCTGCGAATCCAGATCGATCCACGCCTGTGAAGGATCCTGGCGTGGTATTCCGAATCCAGCACAACCGGCCAGCATCAGCAGGCCTCCCGTCAGCATCAACTTGCGCATAGCGGAGCTCCAGTCAAGCGGGATAGTCTTGCGAGCAGACTTTCCAGGGATTTTTTATTTTGATCAGGCCGCGTCCAAGCCTTGGGTTACTTGATCGCGTTTTGCGCGTTTTGTTTCCGGGCATGTTGTTTTTGTTGCTCAACGGTTGTGCCAGCGTCAGCTACTACAGCCAGCTGGCCAGCGGTCAACTGCAGTTGCTGCGGGCACGGGAGCCGGTTTCCCGTGTGATTGCCGATCCCGATCGCGATCAAAAACTGCGTGCACACCTGATCCAATCACAAAAAGCCCGCACATTTGCCAGCCAACAGCTGCATCTGCCGGATAACCAGAGCTACCGCTTGTATGCCGACATCGGTCGGCCCTATGTGGTCTGGAATGTATTCGTCACGCCGGAATTTTCCCTGAAGCCTCAGAACCATTGCTTCCCCATCGCCGGTTGCGTGGCCTACCGCGGTTACTACAGCCAGAGTGCTGCCCGGGGCGAGGCGGCGCTGCAACGCCTGCAAGGCATGGACGTGTCGATCGGCGGTGTCGAGGCTTACTCGACCCTGGGCTGGTTCAACGATCCGATCATGAATTCGATGATGGGCTGGGGCGATGAGCGCCTGGCCACGCTGATCTTTCACGAACTGGCGCATCAACGTGTGTATGTGAAAGACGACACAGAGTTCAACGAGTCATTCGCCACCTTCGTCGAACAGGAAGGCACCCGCCAATGGCGCGCATTCCGTAGCCTTCCACCGGACGATAATAAACAGGCAAGACATCGGGACCAGTTCATTCAATTGGTTCTGAACACCCGGACACAACTGGAAGCGCTCTACGCCCTGCCGCTGCCGCCCGAGCAAATGCGCCAGCGTAAAGTCGCAGCGTTTGAGCGGTTACGCGCCGAATACCGTCAGTTGCGCGATGACCAATGGGCTGGAGACAAACGTTATGACGCCTGGATCAACGCACCGTTGAACAACGCACGGTTGCTGCCGTTTGGCCTGTACGACCAGTGGGTGCCGGCGTTTGCGGCGCTGTTCAAGCAACAGGGAGGCGATTGGGTGAGGTTTTATGCGCAGGTCGAGAAGCTTGGGGCTTTGCCGGTTGAGCAGCGCAAGGCGGTGCTCAAGGCAATGGCGGAACCCAAGAGTACCGATGGCTGAACAGGCCTCTACGCGGGCAAGCCCGCGAAGGCCGTTTGTCTAACGCCGCAAAAACGCCTGATGCATGTCATCCAGGGTTTCAAAATGATAGGTCGGCGCCTCGGCGCTCAGTTCTTCCCGACTGCCAAAGCCATAACCGACAGCCGCCGCGTCCATCCCATTGCTCCGCGCACCGATCAAATCGTGCTTGCGGTCACCGATCATCAGGGTATTGGCCGGGTCCAGGCCTTCTTCGGCGATCAAGTGAGCGATCAGCTCGACTTTGTTGGTACGGGTGCCATCCAGTTCGCTGCCGTAAATCACCTTGAAGTGCCTGGCGAAATCGAAATGCCGGGCGATTTCCCGGGCGAACACCCAGGGTTTTGACGTCGCAATGTAAAGCTGTCGCCCTTGTCCGCCGAGGGTTTCCAGTAGCGGCGTGACACCGTCGAAAACGCGATTCTCGTAGAGCCCGGTCACTTTGAAGCGCTCCCGGTAAAAATTGACCGCTTCCCAGGCCCTGGCCTCATCGAAGTCGTAGAACTGCATGAACGCTTGTAACAACGGCGGGCCGATGAAGTGTTCGAGTTTGCTAAGGTCGGGCTCATCGATGCCCAGTTTGCCCAGGGCAAACTGAATTGAACGGGTGATGCCCTCACGGGGGTCGGTCAAGGTGCCATCGAGGTCGAACAAAACGGTCTGGTAATGCATGAAAATTCCTGGGCAATCGTGGGAGGCTGTCCGTTATCCGGGGCTCAAAGCTGGTCGTAGCCTTCGGCCAGATGCAGATCCTTGAGCTTCACGTAGTTCGCCGCGCTGTAGGTGAAAAAGGCTTGCTCCTTGTCAGTCAGCGGCCGGACTTGCTTCACCGGGCTGCCCACATAAAGGAAACCGCTTTCCAGGCGTTTGCCCGGTGGCACCAGGCTGCCGGCGCCGATGATCACATCGTCGGCGACCACCGCACCGTCCATGACAATACTGCCCATGCCGATCAACACCCGGCTGCCCACGCTGCAGCCGTGCAGCATGACCTTGTGGGCGATAGTCACGTCATCGCCGATCAGCAATGGGAAACCCTCGGGGTTGAACGGCCCGGCATGGGTGATGTGCAGTACGCAGCCGTCCTGCACGCTGGTGCGCGCACCGATGCGGATGCGGTGCATGTCGCCACGGATCACCGTCAGTGGCCAGACGGAGCTGTCTTCACCGATTTCGACGTCGCCAATCACCACCGCCGAACGGTCGACAAAAGCGCCTTTGCCAAGCAGCGGCGTGTGGTTCTGATACTTGCGAAGGGACACGATAGGTTCTCTCTCTGTCGCTGATAGCTGCGGTGAGTGTCGATTGTAATTAAGATGGCTGCATGTTTCTCCAGCCAAGGTATCAACCGTGAGCGTGAACAACCCTCTCTTGCAGCCCTACGACCTGCCGCCGTTCTCCACGATCCGTGCCGAACACGTGCAACCGGCCATTGAACAGATCCTGGCTGACAACCGTGCCGCCATTATCGAGATCCTCAAAACCCAGGGCAAACAGCCGACCTGGGCTGGGCTGGTACTGGCAATGGACGAGCTCAACGACCGCCTCGGCGCTGCCTGGAGCCCGGTCAGCCACCTCAATGCCGTGTGCAACAGCGCCGAACTGCGCGAGGCCTACGAGTCCTGCCTGCCGGCCCTGAGCGCCTACGCCACTGAATTGGGCCAGAACCGCGAACTGTTCCAGGCCTTCGAAGCCCTGGCCAACAGCCCGGAAGCCGCCGGTTTCGACGTGGCGCAGAAAACCATTCTGGAACACTCCCTGCGCGATTTCCGCCTGTCGGGTATCGACCTGCCGGAAGCCGAGCAAAAGCGTTATGCCGAAGTGCAGAGCAAGCTGTCCGAACTGGGCAGCCGCTTCTCCAACCAGTTGCTCGACGCCACTCAGGCCTGGACCAAGCACATCACCGATGAAGCCGCCCTCGCCGGCCTGACCGACTCGGCCAAGGCGCAAATGGCTGCTGCAGCCCAGGCCAAAGACCTGGACGGGTGGTTGATCACCCTGGAGTTCCCGAGCTACTACGCGGTAATGACCTACGCCCAAGACCGAAAATTGCGCGAAGAAGTCTACGCCGCCTACTGCACACGTGCGTCGGACCAAGGCCCGAACGCCGGTCAGAACGATAACGGCCCGGTGATGGAACAAATCCTCGATCTGCGTCAGGAGCTGGCAAAACTGCTGGGCTTCACCAGTTACTCCGAGTTGAGCCTGGCCACCAAAATGGCCGAATCCAGCGATCAGGTCCTGAGCTTCCTGCGTGATCTGGCCAAGCGCAGCAAACCGTTTGCCGTCCAGGACCTGGAGCAGCTCAAGGCTTACGCGGCGGAACAAGGCTGCCCGGACCTGCAAAGCTGGGACAGCGGTTTCTACGGCGAAAAACTCCGCGAACAGCGCTACAGCGTGGCCCAGGAAGCCCTGCGTGCCTACTTCCCGATCGATAAAGTGCTGAGCGGGCTGTTCGCTATCGTGCAACGCCTGTACGGCATCGAAATCGCCGAACTCAAAGGCTTCGACACCTGGCACCCGGACGTGCGCCTGTTCGAGATCAAGGAAAACGGTCAGCACGTCGGCCGCTTCTTCTTCGACCTCTATGCCCGAGCCAACAAGCGCGGCGGCGCCTGGATGGATGGTGCGCGCGACCGTCGTCGTACCGCTGGCGGCGTTCTGCAAAGCCCGGTGGCCAACCTGGTGTGCAACTTCACCCCGGCCGACAGCGGCAAACCTGCCCTGCTGACCCACGATGAAGTGACCACCCTGTTCCACGAATTCGGTCATGGCCTGCATCACCTGCTGACCCGGGTCGAGCACGCTGGCGTGTCCGGCATCAATGGCGTGGCGTGGGATGCAGTCGAGTTGCCAAGTCAGTTCATGGAAAACTGGTGCTGGGAACCTGAAGGCCTGGCGTTGATTTCCGGCCACTATGAAACCGGCGAGCCACTGCCTCAGGACCTGCTGGGCAAAATGCTCGCAGCGAAAAACTTCCAGTCCGGCCTGATGATGGTGCGTCAACTGGAGTTCTCGCTGTTCGACTTCGAACTGCACGCCACCCACGGCGACGGTCGTGGCGTGCTGCAAGTGCTCGAAGGCGTGCGCGACGAGGTGTCAGTCATGCGTCCACCCGCCTACAACCGCTTTCCCAACAGCTTTGCGCACATCTTTGCCGGGGGTTACGCAGCGGGGTACTACAGCTACAAGTGGGCTGAAGTGCTCTCGGCCGACGCCTTCTCGAAATTTGAAGAAGAAGGCGTGCTCAACGCCGACACCGGTCGCGCGTTCCGCGAGGCCATACTGGCGCGTGGAGGATCCCAGGAGCCGATGGTGTTGTTCATCGATTTCCGTGGTCGTGAGCCATCGATTGACGCACTCTTGCGTCACAGCGGCTTGAGTGAGGACGCAGCAGCATGAGTGAGGGTCCAGTGGTAACAAAACGACGCTTTATCGCCGGTGCGGTTTGCCCGGCTTGCAGCGAGCCGGACAAATTGATGATGTGGAACGAGGATGGCGTGCCGCACCGCGAATGCGTGGCCTGCGGTTACTCCGACACACTGAATGAACAAGGCTTGTCGGTACCCAAGGAGTTGGGCACCCGGGTCAACACCCCCGCCTTGAAAGCACCGGATGCCAAGGTTCAGGCAGTGCAGTTCTTCCCGAACCCGAAGCTGAAGAAAAAGTCAGACGAGCAACACTGAGTGACATGAACCGCCTTCCACTGCGCAATGCAGTGGAGGGCAGGGTTACTCGACATGTGCCGACTTGAACCAACTTTTCATCGAACACGCCGCGAACGGGCTAGTGCTGCAATCGCCGTTGGCCAGCGCGGTGCGAAGTTTGTCGACATCGGCCTGCATCATGTAACGAATACCGTCCTTGAAGTGGGTGCTGTCACCAAAGCCACCATGGGTCATTTCGTTCAGTGCGTCTTCCTTGCTCCAGCCCTGCACCACAACCCGATACATGGCCGCGATCAAACCGGTTCGGTCAGATCCATGCTTGCAGTGCATCAAAACCGGACCTTTGGCTTCGGCGGTTTGAATGGTGCGCAGGGCCTTGATGATGTCTGCGTCATCCACATGGTTTGTGCGATAGGGCAGTTGTACCTGGGCGATACCGGGTGTCGACAACCAGCTTGAATCCGGCTCCGGAAGAAAACTGATCACGGTGCCGATCTTGAGTTTTTCCAGAAGCGAAACAGCGCCACTGTCGGGCAGTGCGCTGCGATAGAGCGTCGGGCTCATCTGAAAGAGGTTGTACTGCACCTCGACCGGTTGCGCCCACTCCGGCGGACGAGGCAAAGCCGTGTCATCCGCGAAGGCCGGTGTAAGGTTGAAAAGTGCAACAAGCGATAGGCACATCGCCGGAAAAATGCGCGGTAGGGGCATGCTCGGTTGACCGTTCAGGGAGAGACTGGATGTTGATGTCTTATGTTCAGCCCTGAGCGGTCAAAGGCCCGTGAGGCAGGTGTCAATGAAACGTGAAATATGCGCGGATCAGCTGAATTTACAATCTCAATTTGATGAACGCTTTTATCAGGTTTTCCAGGCCGGGGGTTTCATTGACAGCTGGGCCGGAATCGGGATTGATCCTTCTTACGGAGAAACTTTCACCCTTATCAGAAGAAGTGGCGTTCAAAAGATAATTGAATTCCGGTTGCTCAAAATCTTCCAGGTCCAACACACTAACTAGCACCAGAAGTCTTTTATCCTCGACAGGAGTGACTTCAAGAAAAACTCCACTATCGGAGCTGATTGCTGTCTGATCACGAAACTCCAGCGCGAGCCGAGTAATCACATTTATATCTTTCTCATCAATGCTGCCATCCGCAACAACATTTATGTTGGACCAGGGATCAAACTGCAGAGAGTATTCTTCTGTATCGTTCGGATTAAAATTCAAAACCGTGACTGTTTCTTCAGCAAGATCTGCGTAATCAGCACCAGATGGCTTCCTCAGAATTTTTAGAACTATTTTATTACTTTCCGGTGTTTCTATTCGCTGTAAGAACACACCCGTGCTTGCGGGATTCCACATGATGGACTTCCTTATCTGCAGCTGCGCACAGCTCGTGTGCGCAGCATGCCACTCCACCTTCGGCAACTGAACGTGCCGACAGTGACTGGCAATCATGAATCAGGGACGAACGATATTTGCATAGGCTTTGGCGAGTGCCAGCAATCTGGCCCTGTCGTCATTATCGATATCGCCATCACCATCTACATCTTTGGCGTTGCCAATACTGAAAGATTGGCCACCGTCAGTAGAGGATGCAATGAAAATGGTGGAATCAAGCAACTTTTCAGTGATCGCTCCTTCTTCATCCTGTGCAGGCTCTTTCAGAGCGAATTGCATGGAAACCAGCACTTCATCCGGATCGACTACGGTCGGGCCAAGTTTCTGAAGAAAAATACCACGACGATTGAAATACGACATTATTAAATCCTTTTAAGCGATATCCATAATTAGGGTTTGCTGCAAAAAAATAATACCGATACTTATTGCCTGCAAACCAGACTACATATGTATCTATTAATTACCACACTCTGGCTTATATAATTAAAACAGAAAAATGCCGAACGGCACTGGTCGACCACGGCGCAGCGATATACTGTATGTGCGTACAGCTAACAGGATGCCCCCATGCAAACGCCATTGCCCCCCCGTGGCCGCGGCACCGCGACCAACCCGCACAATCGCTTCGCCCCCAATCGTTCGGTGGCCGAGGACGACGGCTGGTATCAGGAAGTGCCGATCACGCAAGGCACCGAGGTGCGCATCGAGACGGCGAAAACCATCATCACCCGCAACAATTCGCCAGATCTGCCCTTTGATCGTTCGATCAATCCTTACCGCGGATGCGAGCACGGTTGCATTTATTGCTATGCACGACCGAGCCATGCCTATTGGGACATGTCCCCGGGACTGGATTTCGAAACGCGCCTGATCGCCAAGACCAACGCCGCTCAGGTGCTGGAGGAACAACTCTCCAAGCGTGGCTATCAATGCGCGCCGATCAATCTTGGCTCCAACACCGACCCGTATCAGCCGATCGAGCGCGAACACAAAATCACCCGCCAAACCCTGGAAGTGCTGCTGCGTTATCGCCACCCGGTGACCATCATCACAAAAGGTTCGTTGATCCTGCGCGATCTGGACCTGTTGGCCGAACTCGCCCGGCAGAGACTGGTGGCGGTGATGATCAGCCTGACCACCCTGGATGACGAACTCAAACGCATCCTTGAACCCCGAGCGGCGGCGCCCAAGGCCCGGCTTCGCGCGATCAGGGTCATGCGTGAGGCGGGAATTCCGGTGGGAGTGCTGTGCTCACCGATGATTCCCATGATCAACGACAGCGAACTCGAAAGCCTGCTGACCGAGGCCCATGCGGCCGGAGCACAGAGTGCGGCGTATATGATGCTGCGCTTGCCGCTGGAGGTTGCACCGCTGTTCGAGGAATGGCTGGGCGCTCATTACCCGCAACGGGCGGCTCATGTCCTGAGCCTGATTCGCCAGAGCCGTGGTGGTGAGTTGTACGACAGCCGTTTTGGCGCACGGATGCGCGGCGAAGGTCCCTTTGCCGACCTGTTGGCACAGCGCTTTTCCAAAACCATCAGGCGCCTGGGGCTTGATCAACGGGGAGGGTTTAACCTGGATTGCGAATCCTTTTGCCCGCCAGGTCGCCAAATGTCATTGATTTAAGGACGATTGACCTATTGCTGAGTATTGGGAAAGCGCTCGCCGGCATCGGGGTATTGATCGTCCTGTCACAGGTGCATGTGATGCTCGATGCCGCGCCCAGGCCTTCGGAACTGGATAACCTGGCTGATCCCGCCCTGCCGATCGCCGCGTTTGCCGTGACCTTTATCGCCAGCGCCGAAACCCTGTTGTCCGCCGCCGCAGTAGACCGCATGCACAGTGGTCAGCGTTCGGATTTCGATCGCGAACTGTCGGCACAAGGAATCGGCAACACGCTCTGCGGACTGCTTGGCGCATTGCCGATGACCCGCGTGATCGTTCACAGCTCAGCCGATGTGCAAGCCGGAGCCACCACACGGTACTCGACGATTTTCCAAGGACTGTGGCTGCTGGCGTTCGTGATGCTGCTGTCGAGCGTGCTGCAAAGCATTCCCGTGGCAAGTCTGGCCGGCGTGCTGATCGGCTTTGGCTTGACCCTGGCCAAACTGGCCTGGAAAGCCTCACGCTTGAAGGTCAGCCTGATCGACCTGCCCAAAGAGGAAGAAATGGAGTTGCGGCTGGTGGACGCGGCCACCTTTCTCAAAGTGCCGGCGCTGACCCGGATACTCGCCAGCATTCCTGACGACGCGACGGTGCATGTGCCGCTCAATAATCTGAGCTACATCGATCATGCGTGCCTGGAGCTACTGGAGGAATGGGGTCGGGCGAATGTGGCGAAGGGCTCGAAGTTCTTGATCGAGTCCCGGGGATTGAAGCGCCGGTTGGAGGGACGGGTACGGACCAACACCGGCATAGGTGCATCGGGCTGAATACCCCTGCAGGAGCGAGCTCGCGATGGGCAAAAGAATACCGCGGGGTGTCAGGATGCCCGCGTAACCGTTGTCGACCATCGCGAGCAGGCTCGCTCCTACAGTGGACGGAGGTGGATCAGGCTTCCAGCTCCAGGCCCACGCCCAGGCGGCGGGACATGCACGGCCAACGCTTCCACGCGGCGCCGGTGTCCGGGCTGCTGAGCTTCTCGCGGTAGGCCTCTACCGACTCCAGAGCGAAACTCTCTTCGTTGAGCATCTCGTCGAAAGCGTGATGCACCGCCTCGTCCAGTTGGTTGGCGAATTCCTCACCGATCAATTGGTGGGCAATCAGGTTGGCGACAGTCATGTCCAGGGGGATCAGTGGCTGGCCAAAATGCTTGATGTACAGGTCATTGACCTCTTCGACAAACCGATGCGCCAGGTAGGCCTCGTCCAGCAGGCTGTCGAGCCCGACGTGCCCGGCCATGATCGCCGGTGGCTGGAGGAAATACTGCTCGGCGATTTTCAGCACCGGTTTGATCTGTGACTCGATACCCGCTTCCCTGGCGACTTCATTGGCTGCGTCCAGCAGATCGGGCACTTCGTCGATGTAGGCGGCGACAAAACGTGTCAGTACCCCATTGGCATCCGCCTCCGGCAATTGGATCGCCGGATGCAAGCGAGGCAGTTTGCTTTCCAGCTGACGCGTCAGCAGGCCGGTTTCGGATTCGTGTTGTTGGGCTTTTTGGATCTGCTCGCGCAATGCGGCGGTGTTCATGAAAACTCCAGGAAACAAGGCAATGAAATAGGGAAGACATAACTTAGCTGGCTTACGAAAAATGCTAAGACGCATTTGTCATAATTATTTCATCCTTGAGACACCTGCGTTATATCGATTTGCCACCACTCGTCTGCATCCTTCTCCTTTCGTGGCCTGCAACGCAAGTTAATGCTGTTTCAGATCATTTACGCCTTCGCATTGCGAGGTGAGAGTCGCTGTCTATACTCGGACTTGAATGGAGTTAGCTGATGACGCCCGACTGCAAATGCAGCAAGGCCCGGCGATTCAAGTTCGTAGTCTGATGCAGCCGCTCCCTTGCCGCAGGTGAAAGCCGGCGGGATAACAAGAACGATAAGGGGAACCCGCAATGATGCGACATCCACATGTCTGGATGGGCCTCCTGTTGTGGTCGATTTTCAGCCAGGCGCAAGCCGCCTGGACTGTGAATATGGCGCCTGGAGCGACTGAAATCAGTCACGCTGTATTTGACCTGCACATGACCATTTTCTGGATCTGTGTGGTGATCGGCATCATCGTCTTTGGCGCCATGTTCTGGTCGATGATTCTGCACCGCCGCTCGACCGGGCAGGTGGCCGCAAAATTCCATGAAAGCACCACCGTCGAAATCCTCTGGACCATCGTGCCCTTCATCATTCTGGTGGCCATGGCGGTTCCCGCGACGGCGACCCTGATCAAGATGTACGACCCCAGTGAGCCGGATATCGATATCCAGATCACCGGTTATCAGTGGAAGTGGCATTACAAATACCTGGGCCAGGACGTCGAGTTTTTCAGCAACCTGGCCACCCCCGCCAACCAGATCCACAACAAGGAAGCCAAGGGCGAGCATTACCTGCTTGAGGTCGACAAGCCGTTGGTGCTGCCGATTGGCGCCAAGGTGCGCTTCCTGGTGACATCCGCCGACGTGATCCACTCCTGGTGGGTGCCGGCCTTTGCGGTCAAGCGCGATGCGATCCCGGGGTTCGTCAACGAAGCCTGGACCCGCGTCGACAAACCCGGCATCTACCGTGGCCAGTGCGCCGAGCTGTGCGGCAAGGATCACGGCTTCATGCCGATCGTGGTCGAGGTCAAGGAAAAGGCCGATTACGACAAGTGGCTGGCCGACCGCAAAGCCGAAGCCGCTCAGCTTAAAGAACTGACCAGCAAGGAATGGACCCTCGACGAGCTCAAGGAGCGCGGCGACAAGATCTATCACACCACGTGCGTAGCCTGTCACCAGGCCGAAGGCCAGGGACTGCCGCCCATGTTCCCGGCGCTCAAGGGCTCGAAAATCGCCACCGGACCGAAAGAGGCTCACCTGAGCCTGGTCTTCCACGGCAAGCCAGGCACCGCCATGGCGGCGTTCGGCAAGCAGCTCTCGGAAGTCGATATCGCGGCGGTCGTGACCTACGAACGTAACGCCTGGGGCAACAACAAGGGCGACATGGTCACTCCTAAAGAAGTGCTGGAGCTGAAACAGGCGGAAAGCAAATGACCCGGTCTATTGCGCATGTAAGGAACCGGTCGGGGCACAGTGCCCCGGCCTGCCCAGCCCATCTGTTGACAGGAGACAGGCCATGAGCGCCGTTATCGATGACCACGGTCATGCCGACCACGCCCACGGCCCCGCCAAAGGCCTGATGCGCTGGGTGCTGACCACCAACCACAAGGACATCGGCACGCTGTACCTGTGGTTTGCCTTCACCATGTTTCTGTTGGGTGGTTCGTTCGCGATGGTGATTCGCGCCGAATTGTTCCAGCCAGGCCTGCAAATCGTCGAACCGGCGTTCTTCAACCAGATGACCACCATGCACGGTCTGGTGATGGTGTTCGGTGCGGTGATGCCGGCGTTTGTCGGCCTCGCCAACTGGATGATCCCGCTGATGATCGGCGCACCGGACATGGCCCTGCCACGGATGAACAACTTCAGCTTCTGGCTGCTGCCGGCGGCGTTCATCCTGCTGGTCTCGACCCTGTTCACCCCCGGTGGCGGACCGAACTTCGGCTGGACCTTCTACGCCCCGCTGTCAACGACCTATGCACCGGAAAGCGTGACGTTCTTCATCTTCGCCATCCACTTGATGGGGATCAGTTCGATCATGGGCGCGATCAACGTGATCGCCACCATCCTCAACCTGCGCGCCCCCGGCATGACGTTGATGAAAATGCCGCTGTTCGTCTGGACCTGGCTGATCACCGCGTTTCTGCTGATTGCGGTGATGCCGGTACTGGCCGGGTGCGTGACGATGATGCTGATGGACATCCATTTCGGCACCAGCTTCTTCAGCGCCGCCGGTGGCGGTGACCCGGTACTGTTCCAGCACGTGTTCTGGTTCTTCGGCCACCCCGAGGTGTACATCATGATTCTGCCGGCCTTCGGCGCCGTCAGTTCGATCATCCCGACCTTCTCGCGCAAGCCGCTGTTCGGCTACACCTCGATGGTCTACGCCACGGCGAGCATCGCGTTCCTGTCGTTCATCGTCTGGGCGCACCACATGTTCGTAGTCGGCATTCCGCTGGTGGGCGAGCTGTTCTTCATGTACGCCACGCTGTTGATCGCGGTGCCGACGGGCGTGAAGGTGTTCAACTGGGCCAGCACCATGTGGCAGGGCTCGCTGACCTTCGAGACACCCATGCTGTTTGCCGTGGCGTTCGTGATCCTGTTCACCATCGGCGGTTTTTCCGGGTTGATGCTGGCCATCGCCCCGGCGGACTTCCAGTACCAGGACACCTACTTCGTGGTCGCGCACTTCCACTATGTGCTGGTGCCAGGGGCGATCTTCGGGATCTTCGCCTCGGCCTACTACTGGATGCCGAAATGGACCGGCCACATGTACGACGAAACCCTCGGCAAGCTGCATTTCTGGCTGTCGTTCATCGGCATGAACATGGCCTTCTTCCCGATGCACTTCGTAGGGCTGGCCGGCATGCCGCGCCGGATTCCGGACTACAACCTGCAATTCGCCGACTTCAACATGGTGTCGTCGATCGGCGCGTTCATGTTCGGCGCCACGCAGATCTTCTTCCTGTTCATCGTGATCAAGACCATTCGCGGCGGCCCGCCGGCACCGGCCAAACCGTGGGATGGGGCCGAAGGCCTGGAGTGGAGCATCCCGTCGCCGGCGCCGTATCACACCTTCACCACGCCGCCGGAAGTGAAATGAACGTAACCCCTGTAGGAGCGAGCCTGCTCGCGAAAAACCTGAGAGCGCCGCGGAGCATCAGGCTTGCAGCGTTATCGTTGACGACCATCGCGAGCAGGCTCGCTCCTACAGGGGGCCCGGTTGCGGGTTGGAACCATGGCTGACTCGATTTCGATGAAGAAACTGGTCACCCGCCTGCTATTGGTGGTGGTAGCGATGTTTGTCTTCGGCTTTGCCCTGGTGCCTATCTACGACGTGATGTGCAAGGCATTCGGCATCAATGGCAAGACCGCCGGGCAGTATGAGGGCGAGCAAACGGTCGACACCTCGCGGCAGGTTCGCGTGCAGTTTCTGTCGATGAACAACGCCGACATGCCGTGGGAGTTCTATCCCAAGGGTGATGATCTGGTGGCCCATCCGGGGGCGGTGAACGAGATGATCTTCATCGCGCATAACCCCACCGACCGCCCGATGAGCGCCCAGGCCGTCCCGAGCATCGCGCCCAGCACTGCGGCGGCGTATTTCCACAAGACCGAATGTTTTTGCTTTACCCAGCAAGTGCTGCAGCCCGGTCAACGGATCGAGATGCCGGTACGTTTCATCGTTGACCGTGACATGCCCAAGGATGTGAAGCACCTGACGCTGTCCTACACGCTGTTCGATATCACCGCCCGACATCCACCGGTAGTCGTTGCGAACACTGGCGGTTGAGCGTGCCCGATAAGGAGAACAATCAATGGCAACTCATGAACATTATTACGTTCCCGCCCAGAGCAAGTGGCCGATCATTGCCACGCTCGGCATGCTCACCACCGTGTTCGGCCTGGCCACCTGGTTCAACGACCTGAAAGCTGCGCGGCCGGAATCACATGGTCCGCTGATCTTTTTCGTCGGTGGCCTGCTGTTGGCCTACATGTTGTTCGGCTGGTTCGGCGCGGTGATCAAGGAAAGTCGCGGCGGTCTGTACAGCCCGCAGATGGATCGCTCGTTCCGCTGGGGCATGAGCTGGTTCATTTTCTCGGAAGTGATGTTCTTCATCGCCTTTTTCGGCGCGCTGTTTTATGTGCGCCACGTCTCCGGCCCGGCTCTGGGTGGCGAAGGCGCCAAAGGCATCGCCCATATGCTGTGGCCGAACTTCCAGTTCACCTGGCCACTGCTGAACAATCCGGACTCCAAACTCTTCCCGCCGCCCAAGGAGGTCATCAGCCCCTGGGGCCTGCCGCTGCTCAATACCGTGTTGCTGGTGAGCTCCAGCGTGACGGTGACGATCGCCCACCACGCCTTGAAGAAAGGCCATCGCGGCGCGCTGAAACTCTGGCTGGCGATCACCGTGCTGCTCGGTTGCGCGTTCCTGACCTTCCAGGCCGAAGAATACATGCACGCCTACCACGAACTGGGCCTGACCCTGGGCTCGGGCATCTATGGCGCCACGTTCTTCATGCTCACCGGCTTCCACGGTGCCCACGTGACCATCGGCACCATCATCCTGTTCGTGATGTTGATGCGGATCATGCGCGGGCACTTCGACGCCGATCACCAGTTCGGCTTCGAGGCGGCGAGTTGGTATTGGCACTTCGTGGACGTGGTGTGGATCGGACTGTTCGTTTTCGTCTACGTGCTTTAAGAGCAGCTATAAGCCGCAAGCTGCAAGCCTCAAGTTGGAAGCGCTTGAAGCTACCACGGAACGTGGGACACCAACTGGCCGCTGAAGAAGCCCCAGGCGATCAAGCCGACGGTGGTGGCGGCCAGTGCAACACGGACACTCAAGGCAATGACGAGGCGGTTCGAGCTGCTGTCGTCCTTGACCAGAAAAAACAGGCCGCTGAACAGGCTGACAACCGTGGCAATCAGCATCAGGACGATGGCTGCTTTGAGCATGGGTAAGACTCCGGGGGGACAAGCGATGCACTTGAGTATAGCTATCGCGATGACCGACTTTCTGGCGACGCCATGAAGCGCTTCCGGCCGGGCATCGTGCCGACACTGGTGGTGGCGCTGTTGCTGCCGCTGCTGGTGTCCCTGGGGTTCTGGCAATTGAGCCGGGGCGCCGAGAAAAGCGCGCTGCTGCAAAGCTACACCGAGCGCCGGGCCGCCGAGCCGATGGCCAGCACCGAGCTGCAACACACCGCAGACCCGGCCTTTCGCCGCGTGCGCCTGCACGGCCAGTTCGATGCCGCCCACAGCCTGCTGCTGGACAACCGCCAGCGCGACGGCAAAGTCGGGGTCGAGCTGCTGCAACCGTTTCAGGATCAGGCAACAGGGCTCTGGCTGCTGGTCAACCGCGGCTGGCTGCCATGGCCGGACCGGCGCACACCGCCTCAATTCACCACCCCTGCCGAGGCCTTGAGTCTCGACGCGTGGGTCTACGTCTCCCCCGGCGCGACCTTCCAGCTCCATGCCGATCCCAACTCAACGACCTGGCCTCAACTGGTCACGGCGGTTGACCCGGCAAAACTCTGGTCAGCGCTCGAGCGCGAAGGGTTCGCCTACGAATTACGCGAGGAAAGCGGCCCCGCGTCCTACCAGGCTGACTGGCCGGTGGTCGCCATGGGCCCGGAAAAACACATCGCTTACGCCGTGCAGTGGTTCGCCATGGCGATCGCCCTGTTCGGCCTTTATCTCTACCTCGGCTGGCACAACGCAAAGGAGAAACACCATGGGAGCGGCCATGAATCCACCCAGCATGTCTGAGGCGAAAACGCCGGCGAGTCGGCGCAAGGGTCGCTTGCAGTTGCTGTTGATCCTGCTCGGGGTGATCGGTCCGATGATCCTCGCCACCGGCATGTACAAACTGCAGTTCTGGGTGCCGGAGGGCCGCAGTTATCACGGCGAACTGATCGGCAACGGCCAGACTCGCGCCGACATCGGCGTGCAGGCGCAGGAGGACCGCTGGCAGATGCTGGTCACCGCGCCGAAGGATTGCGCATTGGACTGCCAGCAGTTGGTGTATCTGGCACGGCAAATCCAGATCGGCCTCGGTCGCGATGCCTCTCGCGCCAGCCATGCACTCGCGGCCGCCCAACCGTTGACGTCCGAGTACGACGCCAAACTGACTCGGGAATATCCGCAGCTGCAGCGCTATCCGCTGGATTTGAGCACTTTCAGTCATTCGAACGGCGACAAGACCACGCCGCAACTGTGGATCATCGATCCACACGGCAATCTGGTGCTGCGCTACGACCCGTCGGTCAAGGGCAAGGACTTGCTCAACGACCTGCGCCACCTGCTGAAACTGTCGAACATCGGATAAGGGCATCGTCATGGCCAAACCTGGATTTCGCCTCGCGCTGTTTGCCACCTTGCTGGCGCTGATTGTGGTGTTGCTCGGCGCCTATACCCGCCTGACCCACGCCGGCCTCGGCTGCCCGGACTGGCCCGGCTGCTACGGCTTTATCAGTGTGCCGAAAAGCGAAGCCCAGCTGGCCCATGCCGAATTGCATTTCCCTGACGCTCCAGTCGAGGCCCACAAGGGCTGGAACGAGATGATCCATCGCTACTTTGCCGGCACCCTCGGCATGCTGATCTCGGTACTGGCCGGACGCGCCTGGATCAATCGCCGGCATCCGGGACAACCGCTGAAGCTGCCGTTGTTCCTGCTGGCGGTGGTGTTCGGCCAAGCGGCGTTCGGCATGTGGACGGTGACGCTCAAGCTCTGGCCGCAAGTCGTCACCGGACATTTGCTGGGCGGTTTTGCCACGCTGAGCCTGTTGTTTCTGCTGACCTTGCGCCTGTCCGGCGTACTGCCGGCGCTGACCGTGCCACGACGCTTGCAACACTGGGCGACGGCCGGGTTGCTGCTGGTGATCCTGCAAATTGCCCTCGGCGGCTGGGTCAGTTCCAACTACGCCGCCGTGGCCTGCATCGACTTCCCGACCTGCCACGGTCAATGGCTGCCCCCGGCGGACTTCGCCAACGGTTTTCACCTGACCCAACACATCGGCCCGAATTACCTCGGCGGGCAACTGGACAGCGATGCCCGCACCGCGATTCACCTGACGCACCGCATCGGCGCGTTGCTGGTGACCCTCGTGCTACTGGGTCTGGCGTGGCAACTGAAGGCGGTCGGCATGACGCGCCTGGCGGGCCTGGTACTGATCGCTCTCGCCGCACAAATCACCCTCGGTATCAGCAACGTGCTGTTTCATCTGCCCCTGCCAGTGGCCGTCGCGCACAACGCCGGGGGCGCTGCGCTGCTGCTGACCATGGTGTTGGTCAATTATCACGCCCGCACCAGCCTGATTCGGGTCAAGCAACCGGCTCGCTGGCGCTTCAGTCCGCGTAAACAAACAGCCGGGCCCATAACAATAAAAGGAGAGATGCCATGGCGATTCTGATCGGCGAACGTCCCAGTCAGGCGATCTGGCGTGACTACCTGGAGCTGACCAAACCGAAAGTGGTGGTGCTGATGCTCATCACCTCACTGGTGGGGATGTTCCTCGCGACCCGCGCCGGTGTGCCATGGACCGTGTTGCTGTTCGGCAATCTGGGAATCGCCCTGTGCGCGGGCGGTGCGGCAGCGGTCAACCATGTGGTGGACCGGCGCATCGATGCGGTGATGGCCCGCACGCACAAACGGCCACTGGCTGAAGGCCGGGTGACACCGGCCGCCGCGCTGACCTTTGCCCTGGTGCTGGCGGTGCTCGGCCAGGCCTTGCTGCTGGCCTTCACCAATGCGCTGACGGCCTGGCTGACCCTCGCCTCCCTGCTCGGCTATGCCGTGGTGTACACCGGTTTCCTCAAGCGCGCGACGCCGCAGAACATTGTCATCGGCGGGCTGGCCGGTGCCGCTCCGCCCTTGCTCGGCTGGACCGCCGCCACCGGTCATGTCAGCGCCGAACCGCTGTTGCTGGTCCTGATCATCTTCGCCTGGACCCCGCCACACTTCTGGGCCCTGGCCATTCACCGCAAAGAGGAATACGCCAAGGCTGATATTCCGATGCTGCCGGTGACCCATGGCGAGCATTACACCAAGGTGCATATCCTGCTTTATACCGGCGCGCTGCTGGCCGTCAGCCTGATGCCGTATGTGATTCACATGAGTGGCCTGCTCTACCTGATTTGCGCCATCGGACTGGGCGCCCGATTTCTGCAATGGGCGGTGGTGCTGTACCGTGGCACTCGGCCGCACGCGGCGATCAACACCTTCAAGTACTCTATTTACTACTTGTTTCTGCTGTTCATCGCCCTGCTCGTTGACCACTACTTATTGTTGAATCTATGACTCGAACCCAGAAAACCGTCTTCATCCTCGTCGCCCTGATCGCGCTGGTCCTGGGCCTGACCATCAACAAAGTGCTGTCGGGCAAAGGCCAGGGCGACCCGACGGCGCTGATCGATGCGGGAATCATCCTGCTGCCGCAAAGCCGCAGTCTGCCGAGCGTGACGATGACCAATCAGGACGGCCAACCGGTCACGATCAACGAGTTGAAAGGCAAATGGAGCCTGCTGTTCTTCGGCTACACCTTCTGCCCGGACATCTGCCCGACCACCCTCGCCCAACTGCGCCAGATCAAAAGCGAACTGCCGCCCGAGGCGGTGGACAAGTTGCAGATCATACTGGTCAGCGTCGACCCGAATCGCGACACGCCCAAGCAGCTCAAGCAGTACCTGGGCTACTTCGATCCACAGTTCATCGGCCTGGCCCCGGCATCGGTCGAAGAACTGCAAAAAGTCGCCAATGCCGTGAGCATCCCGTTCATTCCGGCGGACACCAGCAAACCGAACTACACCGTCGACCACAGCGGCAACCTGGCGGTGATCGGACCGGACGGGACACAGCGCGGTTTTATCCGGGCGCCGTTGAACAACCAGAAACTGGTGGCGCAATTGCCGGTGATGTTGAAGCGTCAGTGAGAACACCACGGAACCTGTAGGAGCGAGCTTGCTCCCACAGAGTCCGTTTTTCAGGCATAAAAAATGGGGCGCATTCAATGCGCCCCATTTTTTGTTAACACTTCAGATCAGAACGCCGGCACTACCGCGCCTTTGTACTTCTCGAGAATGAACGCTTTCACTTCCGGGCTGTGCAGCGCAGCAACCAGTTTCTTCATCGCATCGCTGTCCTTGTCGTCCGGACGGGCCACGAGGATGTTCACGTAAGGCGAGTCGCTGCCTTCGATGACCAGTGCATCCTTGGCCGGATCGAGTTTGGCTTCCAGGGCGTAGTTGGTGTTGATCAGGGCCAGGTCGACCTGGGTCAGCACGCGCGGGATGGTCGCGGCTTCCAGTTCACGGATTTTCAGGTCCTTGGTGTTCTCGGTGATGTCCTTGACGGTCGACAGGATGTTGTTCGAATCCTTCAACTTGATCAGGCCAGCCTTCGCCAGCAGCAGCAAGGCGCGACCGCCGTTGGTGGCGTCGTTCGGGATCACCACGTTTGCGCCGCCCGGCAGATCTTCCAGTTTTTTATGCTTGCTGGAGTAGGCGCCCAGCGGCTCCAGGTGTACACCGGCTACCGAAACCAGGTTAGTGCCCTTGGCCTTGTTGAATTCATCGAGGTACGGCTGGTGCTGGAAGAAGTTGGCATCCAGGCGTTTTTCCGCGACCTGCACGTTCGGCTGGATGTAGTCGGTGAAGACCTTGACCTTCAGGTCCACGCCTTCTTTGGCCAGGGCCGGTTTAACGAATTCGAGGATTTCCGCGTGTGGAACCGGGGTCGCCGCAACCGTCAGGGTGTCGGCAGCGTGAGCGGAAAAAGCTGCAACGGCAGCGAAGGCGACGAGTAGTTTTTTCATTCAGCTAACTCCTTGTGGGTACTCGCTGGCGACGCCTGAAACCAGCGCCTGCCAGCCAATGGCCAGTTCATTGATCATTTACGGGAAAAGTGGACAACCAGTTTGTCGCCGACGGTTTGCAGTACCTGAACCAGTACCAGCAGTAAAATCACGGTGACCACCATTACATCAGTTTGAAAACGCTGGTAACCGAAACGAATCGCCAGGTCACCCAGCCCACCCGCACCGACCACACCCGCCATCGCCGTGTAGGACACCAGTGTAATCGCTGTCACCGTAATCGCCGCGAAGATGCCCGGACGGGCTTCAGGCAGCAACGCATTGGTGATGATCTGCCGCGTCGTCGCGCCCATGGATTGGGTCGCTTCGATGATGCCGCGATCCACTTCACGCAACGCGGTTTCCACCAGTCGCGCGAAGAACGGCGTGGCGCCCACCACCAGTGGCGGAATCGCACCGGCGACACCCAGGGAGGTACCGGTGATCAACACGGTGAACGGGATCATCACGATCAGCAAAATGATGAACGGCAGCGAGCGCAGGATGTTCACCACCAGCGACAACATCGCGTAGATGCCTTTGGCTTCCAGCAACTGACGCGGGCTGCAGAGGAACAACAACACACCCAGCGGCAGACCCAACAATACGGTGAACAACAGCGAACCACCGAGCATCAGCAAGGTGTCACCGGTGGCCAGCCAGATTTCGAACCAGTCGATATTGGCGAAGAAACTTGTCAGGGCTTCCATTAACGCAGCACCTCCATGTGGACGTCGGCGGCGCTGAAGCGGGCGAAGGCCGCCTCCATGTCACCACCGGTCACGGCCAGGGTCAGTTGCCCGTAGGGAATGTCTTTGATGCGATCGATACGACCGGCGAGGATGCTGTAGTCCACCCCCGTTTCCCGCGCGACGGTACCCAGCAGCGGCGCGTAGGTCGCTTCGCCCTGGAAGGTCAGACGCAGGATGCGCCCCGGTACGTGAGCGAAATCATCGCGCTGTTCGCCTTCGTCGATTTGCTCGTCTTCTTGCACGAAGCGCTTGGTGGTCGGGTGCTTCGGATGCAGGAACACCTCGGCCACCGAGCCTTGCTCGACGATCACGCCAGCGTCCATCACCGCCACCTGGTCACAGACGCGACGGATCACATCCATCTCATGGGTAATCAGCACAATGGTCAGCTTCAGCTCGCGATTGATTTCGGCCAGCAATTGCAGAACCGAGGCCGTGGTCTGTGGGTCCAGGGCACTGGTGGCTTCGTCGCACAGCAGGATTTTCGGCTTGGTCGCCAGGGCGCGGGCAATGCCGACACGCTGCTTTTGACCGCCAGACAATTGCGCCGGGTACTTTTTGGCGTGGTCGGACAAACCGACCCGGGCCAGCAATTCGGCCACACGCCGATCAATGTCAGCACGCGACAGCTCACCGGCCAGGGTCAGTGGCAGCGCGACGTTGTCGGCAACGGTCTTGGACGCCAGCAAATTGAAATGCTGGAAGATCATCCCGACCTGTTGACGGAAACGGCGCAAACCGTTGGCGTCGAGCGCCGTGACTTCTTCGCCGTCGACGATGATCTTGCCGCCACTGGAGTTTTCCAGGCGATTGATCAGGCGCAGCAGGGTACTTTTTCCCGCACCGGAATGGCCGATCAGGCCAAAGACCTGACCGTTCTCAATCGTCAGACTGGTCGGGTGCAGGGCGGGAATTTCCTTACCGGCGACGCGGTAGGTTTTATGGACGTTTTGAAACTCGATCACGTAGCGAACCTTGTGGGGCGCGTTAGAAAAGGATCAGCGGTTAGCCGGGCGCGCATTTTAGCCTGTCCGTATAGAGGTTCTTAGCATTTATTTCGCATTCAACCAGCCATTTGGCAATAACGCGATCAAAGGTCAGATAAAAGGAACGGTCAAAAACGTCATCAGTCACTACTAAGGCCACTCGAAAATAGCCCGAGGAGTTATGCCTGATGAGTACCAAGAAGCCTGCCGCCCCCAAGAGCGCACTGGCCGGGACCGATACCCTGGACCGCAGCAATACCAACGCCAAACTCGATAGCCTGGAAAAATTCCGCTCCGACGCCACCGATCAGGCCTTGCGCACCAATCAGGGCGTGAAGGTGGCGGATAATCAAAACACCCTGAAGGCCGGGGCCCGCGGGCCTTCGCTGCTGGAAGACTTCATCATGCGTGAAAAAATCACGCACTTTGACCATGAACGTATTCCCGAGCGCATCGTTCACGCTAGGGGCACGGGTGCCCATGGCTACTTTCAGTCCTACGAAAACCATAGCGTGCTGACCAAGGCGGGTTTCCTGCAGGACCCAAGCCAAAAAACGCCGGTATTCGTTCGTTTTTCCACCGTGCAAGGCCCTCGTGGATCGGGCGACACGGTCCGGGATGTACGAGGCTTCGCGGTGAAGTTTTTCACCGACGAAGGCAACTTCGATCTGGTGGGCAACAACATGCCGGTGTTTTTCATTCAGGACGCCATCAAGTTTCCTGACTTCGTGCACGCGGTGAAACCCGAACCTCACAATGAGATACCCACCGGCGGCTCGGCCCACGATACGTTCTGGGACTTTGTCTCGTTGCAACCGGAATCGGCGCACATGGTGATCTGGGCCATGTCCGACCGGGCGATCCCGAAAAGCCTGCGCAGCATGCAGGGGTTCGGCGTTCACACTTTTCGCCTGATCAATGCCGAAGGAAAATCACGCTTCGTCAAATTCCACTGGCGTCCTACGGCCGGGACTTGTTCGCTGGTGTGGGATGAAGCGCAGAAACTGGCGGGCAAGGACACCGACTACCACCGTCGCGACCTCTGGGAATCCATCGAGATGGGGGACTACCCGGAATGGGAGCTCGGCGTACAGGTGATCGAAGAGGAAAACGAACACGCTTTTGACTTCGATATCCTCGACCCCACCAAACTGATTCCGGAAGAGCTGGTACCCATCACACCGCTGGGCAAAATGGTGCTCAATCGCAACCCCGATAACTTCTTTGCCGAAACCGAGCAGGTCGCTTTCTGTCCGGGCCACATTGTGCCGGGAATCGATTTCTCCAACGATCCGCTGCTGCAAGGACGGCTGTTTTCCTACACCGATACGCAGATCAGCCGACTCGGCGGACCGAACTTTCACGAGATTCCCATCAACCGTCCGGTCACGCCGTTCCACAACGGCCAGCGGGATGCGCTACACCGCACCACGATTGATAAGGGCCGCGCATCCTACGAACCAAACTCAATCGACGGCGGCTGGCCGAAAGAAACACCACCCGCCGCGCAGGACGGCGGTTTCGAGACGTATGCCGAACGCATCGACGCCAACAAGATTCGTCAGCGCAGCAAGTCGTTCAGCGACCACTTCTCCCAGGCACGGCTGTTTTTCCACAGCATGAGCCAGCATGAGCAGGAGCACATCATCTCGGCGTACAGCTTCGAGCTGGGCAAGGTTGAACGGGAGTTCATCCGCGCACGGCAAGTGAACGAAATCCTCGCCAACATCGACCTGGAACTGGCCAAGCGTGTGGCGCAGAACCTCGGCTTGCCGGCACCGAAGGCCGGAACGGTCGCTGTGCCGAAAATTTCTCTGGAGCGTTCGCCTGCCCTGAGCCAGGCCAATCTGCTACCGGGCCATATCAAGACGCGAAAAGTCGCCATCCTTGCAGCCAACGGTGTCGATGGTGCGGCCATTGATGCCATGAAGAAAGCGCTGGAAGCGGAAGGTGCGCACGCCAAACTGCTTGGCCCGACTTCCGCCCCCGTGACGACCGCCGATGGCAAGGCATTGCCAGTGGATGCATCCATGGAAGGTTTGCCTTCCGTAGCGTTCGACGCCGTGTTCGTGCCCGGCGGTGCAGCGTCGATCAAGGCCTTGAGCGCGGACGGCGTAGCCCTGCATTACCTGTTGGAGGCTTACAAACACTTGAAGGCGATTGCGCTGCAGGGCGAGGCGAAGCAGTTACTGGATGTGTTGAAACTGGAAGCCGACGCGGGGTTGATCGTCGGCGTGGATGCCAAGCTGATCAAGCCGTTTTTTGCGGCCATCGGGCAGCATCGGGTTTGGGACAGGGAGCCGAAGGCCAAGGCTGTTCCGGCCTGAAGATTTTTAGCGATAGAAAGGCCGTCATCGAGAGCAAGCTCGCTCCTACCGTTGATTTGCAATGAACACAAATCAAACGTGGGAGCGAGCCTGCTCGCGATGCTTTTAAGGTTTTTTGCGAGGGCTGAGCACCATTTGCGCCGGAACGCTGCGCAGGATCTGCCGCTCCAGCTTCAGGTCGAACTCCGGATCGAGTTTCTTCACCCGCTTGCTCAGCAAATTCGCCAACCAGGGGTAATCATCAGTACGCGGAGCCTGAATGCTCACATCACACTGAAAATTCACCACATCGGCGGCGATAGCGTCCAGTTGTCGACGTAATTTGCCCATATCGTTGATATTCAGCGCAACCGTGGTGCTTTCAGCCGTGGGGTCTATGACCTTGGCTTTTGGCTGGGCTTCGGCCGCCTTGAGAGCAGCTTCGGCCTTTTCCAGTTCAGCCTTGCGCGCCTGGGCGATGGCGCCATTGACCCCACCGGTCAGCGCTGGGGCCTTGGGCATCAGCGCTCGAGCGCGACTCAGAGCAGTGGCTGCGGCGTTTACATCACCTTTTTGCAACACGATCTGACTGCGCATCAAATAGGCTTCAGCCAGTTGACGCTGATATTGCTCAAGGGATTGATCGTTGGGCGATTCGGCCTGCAAGGCAGCCAGTTGATCTTCCGCCGTGGCCAGTTCGCTGCTGGCCAGACTTTGCTCAAGCTGTGCAATGGCGGCGGCCCGCGCATCGGGGGCTTCGGTGGCCGCCGGTGGCGTGCTTTGGCAAGCGCCCAGCAGCACGGAAAATGCGACAAGGAGCAGATAACGGGAGGCGAACGACTTCATTCCTGCGACTCTCTATTTGCGCAAAAAACGAGCAAGTCTACACCCCTCGACGGGGCAGAACAAAACTCAGCAGAAACAGCGCGGCGGCCGCCACCACAATTGACGGGCCGGCCGGGGTGTCCTTGAACCAGGACAACGCCAATCCGCCACACACGGCGAGTATGCCCAGCAGGCTCGCACCCAGTGCCATCTGCTCCGGTGAGCGGGCGTGACGCTGTGCCGCAGCCGCCGGGATGATCAGCAACGAGGTGATCAACAACACACCGACGATTTTCATCGCCACGGCAATCACCACGGCGATCAACAGCATCAGCGCCATGCGTAATCCGGCTACGGGCAAGCCCTCGACCCTGGCCAGCTCCTCGTGCACGGTAATGGCCAACAACGGCCGCCACAAGGCTACCAGCAGCGCCAGAACGGCCGCGCTACCACCCAGGATCCAGGCCAGATCGGTCGGGCTGATCGCCAGCAGGTCGCCGAACAAATACGCCATCAGGTCGATCCGCACTTCGTGCATGAAGCTTAGTACCACCAGGCCCAGAGAGAGCGTGCTGGGTGCAAGAATTCCCAAAAGCGTGTCAGACGCCAGCGGCTGACGCTGTTGCAAAGTCACCAGCAACACCGCCAACAGCAAGCAGCCCACGGTCACCGCAACGGTCGGACTGACATCCAGCAAAAACCCCAACGCCACGCCCAGCAGGGCCGCGTGGGACAAGGTGTCGCCAAAATAAGCCATGCGCCGCCAGACTACGAAGGAACCCAGAGGCCCCGCGACTACCGCCAGGGCCAGACCTGCAAGCAGGGCGTAGAGCAGAAAATCAGCCATGCTTGCAGCTATCTCCATGGACATGGGTATGGCCCGATCCGGGCGCCTTGACCACCGAGCCATGCAGATCGTGGGCGTGGTCGTGATGGTGGTGATAAATCGCCAGGCTTTGTGCGTTTTTTCCGAACAGCTCGACGAAGGCCGGATCGCCGCTGACTTGCTCAGGGTGACCGGAACAGCAAACGTGGCGATTGAGGCAAACCACCTGGTCAGTGGTGCTCATCACCAGGTGCAGGTCGTGCGACACCATCAACACCCCGCAACCGTGGCGGTCACGCAATCGGGTAATCAAACTGTAGAGTTCGGCCTGACCGGCCACATCGACACCTTGCACCGGTTCGTCGAGCACCAGCAGTTCCGGCTCGCGCAACAAGGCCCTTGCCAACAAGACACGCTGCATTTCACCGCCGGAAACACTTTGCACCGGGCTGTCGATCACCTGCCCGGCACCGACTTCCTTGAGGGCCGCCAGGGCCATCGCGCGGTCCACGCCCGGCACCAGACGCAAGAAGCGCAGAACCGAGAGCGGCAGTGTCGGATCGACGTGAAGTTTTTGCGGCATGTAACCGATGCGCAGTTTCGGCTTGCGCCAGACGCTGCCACTGTCCGGTTTCAACAGACCGAGCACAGCGCGCACCAACGTCGTCTTGCCTGCGCCATTGGGGCCGATCAATGTGACGATCTGGCCCGGTTCGACGCTCAACTCGATGTTATCCAGCACACTTTGCCCGGCAAACGTGACGGCAACCTGCTCGAGGCGGATCAGCGCGTTGCTCATCAAGCCCCCTGACAACCTGAGCAAAGACCAATCACTTCGACGGTCTGGCCTTCGACGACGAACCCGACATCCTGGGCGCTGGCGATGATCGCGTCGCTGATGGACTTCTGTTCGAGCTCGATCGCCGCGTGACAGGCGCGGCAAATCAGGAACTGGCCCTGATGCGCGTGCTCCGGGTGATTGCAGCCGATGAAGGCGTTGAGCGAGGAGATCCGGTGAACCAGGCCGTTCTCCAATAGAAAATCCAGCGCCCGGTACACGGTCGGTGGCGCGGCGCGGCGGCCGTCCTGCTCACTCAGCACCGCGAGAATGTCGTACGCGCCCAGCGGTTTGTGGCTTTGCCACACCAGTTCCAGCACTCGCCGGCGCAAGGCGGTCAAGCGCAGGCCCTGGCGCGCGCACAGCGCATCGGCCTCGGACAAAGCGCTGTGAACGCAATGAGAGTGGTCGTGGGGACGGCTGGCAATCGGTGTTTTAGGCATGAGCGGCGACGCGTATGGTGAGAGACGTTATTATGTTACCCGTTCTCGCCTCTTCGAGTGGTCATCGTGTCCCGACTTTTTTCTGTTTTTGTCGCATTTATCGCCAGTTTTCTGCTGATCGGTTCGGCCCACGCCGAAGTAAAAGTCCTCACCAGCATCAAGCCGCTGCAATTGATTGCCACTGCGGTGCAGGACGGCGTGGCGATTCCGGAAGTACTGCTGCCGCCGGGAGCCTCACCGCATAACTATGCCTTGCGCCCTTCCGACGTACGAAAAGTGCAATCGGTGGATCTGCTGTACTGGATAGGTCCGGACATGGAAGGTTTCCTGCCACGCGTGCTGAACGGTCGTACGCTGCCGAGCGTCGCCGTTCAGGATCTGCCGGGGATGAAGCTGCGCCGTTTCGCCGAAGATAGCCACTCGCATGCCGAAGATGCCGACGAACATGATCATGATCACCGCCCCGGCAGCCTGGACGCACATTTGTGGCTATCGCCAACCAACGCCCGTGTCATCGCGGCGAAAATGGCGGCTGACCTCAGTGCCGCCGATCCCGCCAACGCTGCGCGCTATCAAAGTAATCTCAAGGCGTTCGATGAACGTCTCGATGCGCTGGATCTGCGCCTGAAGAAACGTCTGGCCGGCATTGAAGGCAAACCTTACTTCGTGTTCCACGAAGCCTTCGATTACTTCGAGGACGCGTATGGGCTCAAGCACACCGGCGTTTTCAGTGTTGCAGCCGAAGTGCAGCCCGGCGCCCAGCATGTCGCGGCGATGCGCGCGCGGCTGCAGGAAGTGGGCAAGACCTGCGTGTTCAGCGAACCGCCGCTGCGTCCGCGCCTGGCGGAAACCCTGGTGGCCGGGCTGCCGGTGAAACTGGCGGAACTGGATGCGCTGGGCGGATACACGCCCGCGACTGCCCAGGGGTATGAGCAGGTAATGGAAAAACTGGGCAATGACCTGGCAGGCTGCCTGGAGTCGCTATAGGTGACGCGAAATCAGTGGTGAGGGGGCTTACCCCCTCACTACCCATCAAAGAGCGAAAGGTAGCGGCGTATTGACCTTCTGCCGCTGCGCCAACCGCAGTTGGAACTCCATCGGATCATGAATCAACACGTCCTGCCCGGCGAACGACTCCGCTGCGATCAGGCGTGACAGCCAGAAGCGCACGCAAGCCACACGCAGCATGGTCGGCCATAGCTCGGCTTCGGCAGCAGTGAATGGCCGAAGGGCCGCATAGGCCCCCAACAACGCCCGGGCGCGTGGCCCATCGATCAATCCCTCTTCGTCTGAACACCAGTCATTCAAGGCAATCGCCACGTCGTAGAGCATCGGCCCCGAACAGGCGTTGTAGAAGTCGATCAGCCCGGTCAGGTGCGTACCTTCGAACATCGCGTTGTCGCGGAACAGATCGGCATGGATGTTCGCTCGCGGCAGCGCCAGAATTTTCTCTTTTTGCTGAGTGATTTCTTCCAGAGCCCGTTGCAGCAGGTTTTTCTGCTCGGCATTCAGGTGCGACAGAAACTGCGCGCCCTCTTCCTGCATCCAGTCGAGGCCGCGATCGGTTTTGCGCTTGATCATGTTGGCTTGGGTCGCCAGGTGCAGGTGACCGAGCAGCTCGCCGACTTGCGCGCAATGTTGCGCATTGGCTTGCTTGATGTGCTTACCGGCCAGGCGCGGTTGCAACAGCGCTGGCTTGCCGGCCAGTTCGCGCAGGGCAACACCGTCGGTGGTGCGCAAGGCGTAAGGCACCGGCAGATCGGCTTCGTGAAGCACGTCGAGCAGTTCGATGAAGAACGGCATCTCCTGAACTGGACCACGCTCGACCAGGGTCAGGACGAATTCGCCCTGCTCCAGGCTGATGAAGAAATTGGTGTTTTCGCTACCGGCGGCAATCCCCTGGAAATCAAGCAGGCGGCCGAGGCCATAAGGGGCGAGAAAAGCTTCCAGCTCGGGCCGAGCCAGGGGAGTGAACACAGACATGTTTAAACTGCCAGTACGGGCGCCGCCAGTAGGCCAGCGCCGATTGAAATTAAGAAACTATTTCCACTCAAAGATCTTCCACGCCGGAATCAGCATATCCGGCTGATCCGAGCGGATGTAGTTTGCATCGGTGCCATCGGCACGCACAAGAAAGTACGGTTTACCTATTTTCGGCGTGACCTTGATGGCATACAAAAAACCATTCTGCCGATATTCCTGAATGGTTTTATCGCCCTCCGTGCGAATGGTTACTTCCGGATCTGCGGAAGGCGCATTGTCCGCCGCCATGGCGGCTAATGGAGCGATCGCAAACAAGCCAGCCAGCAACAGGCGATTGAGTGTGCACATGATAACCTTGTCCCTTTGTCGTCAACGGTCCCGCTATTCTAGCGCCGGACCCGCCGAAAAGGTTGATCCTGCTCATGAGCCAAGCTCCCCTCGTCCTGGTGGACGGTTCTTCTTACCTGTACCGCGCCTTTCACGCGCTGCCGCCACTGACCACGTCCAAAGGCCTACCGACCGGTGCGGTCAAGGGCGTACTGAACATGCTCAAGAGCCTGCGCAAGCAATACCCGGACAGTCCGTTCGCCGTGGTGTTCGATGCCAAGGGTGGGACATTTCGCGATGACCTGTACGCCGAATACAAGGCCAACCGTCCGAGCATGCCCGACGACATGCGCGTGCAGATCGAGCCGCTGCACCAGAGCGTGATCGCTCTGGGCTTCCCGCTCCTGTGCGTTGATGGCGTCGAAGCCGATGACGTGATTGGCACGCTGGCCCGCAGCAGCGCAGCCGCCAACCGTCCGGTGATCATCTCCACCGGCGACAAGGACATGGCGCAACTGGTCGACGGCCACATTACCTTGGTCAACACCATGACCGGTAGCAGCATGGACGTGGAGGGCGTGAAGGAGAAATTCGGCGTCGCTCCCGAGCAGATCATCGATTATCTGGCGCTCATGGGCGATTCTTCCGACAACATTCCGGGAGTTCCGGGCATCGGTCCGAAGACCGCTTCCGGCCTGCTGGTCGGGGTCAATGGCGGGTTGACCGAGCTCTACGCGCAGCTCGATATCGTACCGACCCTGCCGATCCGGGGCGCCAAGACCCTGCCGGCCAAGCTCGAAGAGCACAAGGAAATGGCATTCCTGTCCTATCAACTGGCGACCATCAAGGTCGACGTGCCGCTGGATATCGGCCTCGACGACCTGAAAATGGGTGACGAAGACCCGGAAAAACTTTACGAGCTCTACAGCCTGCTGGAATTCAAGAGCTGGTTGAACGATCTGCAACGCGACGCCAAGCGTATCGAACTGAGCGCTGCCGCCGAGCCAGAGCCGCTCGCCGATCTGTTCAGCGCCGCCAACGCCGAAGCGCCAGCGGTCACCTCTGAAACCCGGTACGAAACCATTCTTGATCAAGCACGGTTCGACGTCTGGCTGGAGAAACTGCACAACGCCAAACTGTTCGCCTTCGACACCGAAACCACCGGCATCGATGCGCAACAGGCACAACTGGTGGGCCTGTCATTCGCCGTGCAGGCCAACGAAGCGGCCTACATCCCGCTGACCCACTCCTACATCGGCGTGCCCGAGCAACTGGACCGCGACACCGTCCTGCGCGCCCTCAAGCCGATTCTGGAAGACCCGAACAAACTCAAGGTCGGCCAACACGCCAAGTTCGACATGAATATCCTGGCCAACTGCGCCATCGGTGGTGATCAGGCCAACGGCATCACCGTTCGCGGCGTCGCCTTCGACACCATGCTTGAGTCCTACGTGCTCAACTCCACGGCGACCCGCCATGACATGGACAGCCTGGCGCTGAAGTACCTGGATCACACCACCGTGAGTTTCCAGGACATCGCCGGTAAAGGTGCCAAGCAGCTGACGTTCGACCAGATTGCCCTCGAGCAGGCCGGGCCTTACGCTGCCGAGGACGCCGACATCACGTTGCGCCTGCACCAGGCGCTGTTCGAGAAACTCACCGCTATCCCGAGCCTGGCCAGCGTGCTGACCGACATCGAAATCCCGTTGGTGCCGGTGCTGGCACGCATCGAACGCCAAGGGGCTTTTGTCGATGCGGCCCTGCTGGGCGTACAAAGCATCGAACTGGGCGACAAGATGGTAGCGCTGGAGCGCGAAGCCTTTGAGATCGCCGGCGAAGAGTTCAACCTCGGTTCGCCCAAGCAGCTGGGGACCATCCTCTACGAGAAACTCGGTCTGCCGGTGCTGAAGAAAACCGCCAAGGGCCAGCCATCCACGGCCGAGGAAGTACTGGCCAAACTGGCCGAGGACGACTATCGCCTGCCCAAAGTGCTCATGGAATACCGTTCCATGAGCAAGCTGAAAAGCACCTACACCGACCGCCTGCCGGAGCAAATAAACCCGCGTACCGGGCGCATCCATACGTCTTACCATCAGGCGGTGGCGTCCACTGGACGCCTGTCCTCCAGCGATCCGAACCTGCAGAACATTCCGGTGCGCACCGCTGAGGGACGTCGCATCCGCCAGGCTTTCGTGGCCCCGGCCGGTTACAAGTTGCTGGCGGCGGACTACTCGCAGATCGAGTTGCGGATCATGGCTCACCTGTCCCGCGATGAAGGCTTGATGAACGCCTTCCGTCACAATCTGGACGTGCACACCGCGACCGCCGCCGAAGTGTTCAAGGTCGAACTGGCCGACGTCACTTCCGACCAGCGCCGCAGCGCCAAGGCGATCAACTTCGGCCTGATCTACGGCATGGGCGCACAAAAGCTCGGCAAGGACATTGGCGTGGACACCAAGACCGCCAAGGCCTACATCGACACTTACTTCGCCCGTTACCCCGGCGTTCGCCAATACATGGACCGCACCCGCGCACAGGCAGCGGATCAAGGCTATGTAGAGACGTTCTTCGGGCGGCGGCTGTACCTGCCGGAGATCAACTCCAACAAGCCGCAGGAACGCGCCGCCGCTGAACGCACGGCGATCAACGCACCGATGCAAGGCACGGCGGCGGACATCATCAAGAAAGCCATGGTCGCTGTGGATAACTGGCTGGCCACATCCGGCCTCGATGCCAAAGTCATCCTGCAGGTGCACGATGAACTGGTGCTTGAGGTGCGTGAAGACCTGGTCGATCAGGTCAGCGAGGAAATTCGCCTGCACATGAGCGGCGCGGCGAAGCTGGACGTTCCGTTGCTGGTGGAAGTGGGCGTGGGCAACAACTGGGATGAGGCCCACTGAGCCTTTTGACGAGACACTACTCTCCTGCTGCGGCGTAGTGCCGCAGCGGAGCAAGCGAAGGATGATTATTCCGGAAGGCGCTTAGGGTTATTCCAAAGGCATTCGAAAAAAATCTGAACTAATCCGCCAAAACACCACTCAGAGTTACTGAATGGCTGGTGAAGCCCTTCGATGCTCCTATGTTGTGTTAAGTGTTGGCAGATATCTGGACCCCGCCCTAGCGGTCTAGAACTTGAACCCCGGACCTTCCCCCTCCCCATAGAAGTCCGGGGTTTTTTTTGCCTGCAGCTTTTACTCGGCCGCTTCGGCACCCTTGTCCGCCAGCTCCATCCAGTCCGCCAGTACAGTGTAGGCGTCTTCCAGGCCCATGCGTTTTGGCGCCGAAAAAAGCTGAATGGTCACGGCATCGCCCCAACCCTTGCGGATTTCCGACTGCACTTTGAGCAGCGTGTTCTTGGCGGCACCGTAGGTGAGCTTGTCCGCTTTGGTCAGCAGGATATGCATGGGCATGCCGCTGGCGACGGCCCAATCGAGCATCAGCAGGTCGAAGTCGGTCATTGGATGACGGATATCCATCATCAAAATCAGACCCTTCAGGCTTTCGCGGCTGCCCAGGTACGCTTCCAGGTGACGCTGCCAGTGCTGCTTGAGCGGAATGGGTACTTTTGCGTATCCGTAGCCTGGCAGGTCGACCAGACGGCGTTCATCGTCTAGCTTGAAGAAGTTCAACAACTGTGTGCGACCCGGCGTTTTCGAGGTTCGCGCCAGGCTCGCGTGAGTCAGGGTGTTAAGCGCACTGGACTTGCCGGCGTTGGAACGACCGGCGAAGGCCACTTCAAAGCCTTCGTCATCCGGACATTGGTCGACTTTGGCGGCGCTGAGCATGAAGGTGGACTGTTGGCACAGACCGAGGATGGGGTTCTTGAGTTGCATGGGATTTCCGATGTGGGCGGCGCCTGGAATGGGCGCGGCAAGCGGTGTCGCTTCCGTTTCACTGACGCCAGTATATAATGCCGCAGATTTTGTGTGCGCTTTGTCCCAGCGTAGGATGAAGTTCATGAGAGCGATAGACCTTGATTGCGCATTAGAACGCAACACGCTCTCAACCCTGAAAAGGTCGTTTTATGACGAAATGGCTGCTAGTTGCCGGTGTCTTGATGCCGCTTTACAGCGCTCAGGCTACACAGGATCCGGAAGCTGTGTACAACCGTGTTTGTGGTGCCTGTCATTCCGGCCAACTACCCATAGCGCCCCGCAAGGGCGATCAGGCAGCTTGGACGCCGAGGTTGGCGAAAGGTATGGAGACGCTGGTGCAACACGTGACCCAGGGTTTCAAGGCGATGCCGCCGCGTGGTTTGTGCATGGACTGCAGTGCCGAGGATTACCAGGCCATCATCCAGTGGATGAGCGAGTAATCCCGGTCCATAACTCTTTAACCCTTAGCCGTAGTTGGATTAGCTGATGAACAAATTGATCGTGAGTCTGCTGTTGACCGTGGGGATCTCCGGCATTGCCCATGCTGCAGGTGAGCCAGTAAAACCTGGTGACGCCACTGCAGGCCAGGCAAAAGCCGCCGTATGTGGTGCCTGTCATGGCCCGGATGGCAACAGCATGGCGCCTAACTTTCCAAAACTGGCCGGCCAGGGCGAACGCTACCTGACCAAGCAACTGCACGACATCAAGTCGGGCAAGCGCACGGTTCTGGAAATGACGGGCCTGCTGACCAACCTGAGCGATCAGGACCTGGCCGATATCGCTGCCTATTTCTCCAGCCAGAAAGGCAGTGTCGGTGCCGCCGATGAGAAGCTTGTGGCTCGCGGTCAGGATTTGTTCCGTGGCGGCAAAGTGGATCAGGGCATGCCCGCGTGCACCGGTTGCCACTCGCCTAATGGCGCAGGTAACGCGGCAGCCGGCTTCCCGCACCTGGGCGGTCAGCATGCTCAATACGTGACCAAGCAACTGACTGACTTCCGTGAAGGTAACCGTACGAACGACGGTGACACCATGGTCATGCGCAGTATTGCCGCGAAGCTCAGCAACAAAGACATCGAAGCGGTGTCCAGCTACATTCAAGGCCTGCACTAAGACCGGCGAATCGGGCGTTGCGCAGGGAGTCTGTCGCCTGCCACGTTAACGCTCGATTAATCCGTCGCGGCAAGTATAAAAAGGGTGGCTTTGGCCGCCCTTTTTTGTGGCCGCTGCCGTTACACTACAGAACTCAAGCCCGCCAGGACCTGTCTGAAAACAGGTCGCGCGTGGCGATAAAATTGTCCAGGAGTAAAGCATGCGTAATCTGATCATCAGCGCCGCACTCGTCGCTGCCAGCCTGTTCGGCATGACTGCCCAGGCCGCCGAAGCCCCCGTTACCCCTTATGTCGAACTGACTAATCCGGTTCCGGTTGCCGTGCCTGGCAAGATCGAAGTGGTGGAGCTGTTCTGGTACGGCTGCCCGCATTGCTACGCCTTTGAGCCAGTGATCAATCCGTGGGTCGAAAAACTGCCGTCCGACGTGAATTTCGTACGCATCCCCGCCATGTTCGGTGGCCCATGGGACGCCCACGGCCAAATGTTCCTGACCCTTGAAGCCATGGGCGTCGAGCACAAGGTGCACGCTGCGGTGTTCAATGCCATCCAGAAAGAACACAAAAAGCTCACCGACAAGAATGACATGGCGGACTTCCTGGCCACCCAGGGCGTAGACAAGGACAAGTTCCTGGCCACCTTCGACTCCTTCGCCATCAAGGGCAAGATCGTCCAGGCCCGCGAACTGGCCAAGAAATATGAAATCACCGGCGTGCCAACCCTGATCGTCAACGGCAAGTATCGCTTTGACGTCGGTTCTGCCGGTGGTGCCGAACAGGCTCTGCAACTGGCCGACAAACTGGTCGACAAAGAGCGAGCCACCAATAAGGCTGCTGCCAACTAAGCGCGGTACTGAGCATGCGCCGCTGGGGAACCGAACGCGTCGTTGGCCTGCATGATCCGCAGGTCAACGAACACCATCTGGAGTCTACGGGCTTGCCGGCGGACAGCCGTCTTCGCTTGCTCAGCTTCAACATTCAGGTCGGCATCAGCACCGAGCGCTATCGGCACTACCTGACCCGAGGCTGGCAACACCTGTTGCCGCATCCCGGGCGTGCCGACAATCTGCAGAAAATCGGCAATCTGCTCGGCGACTTCGACCTGGTCGCCTTGCAGGAAGCCGATGGCGGCAGCC
This sequence comes from Pseudomonas fluorescens group sp. PF-1, assembly GCF_054481335.1. NCBI lineage: Bacteria > Pseudomonadati > Pseudomonadota > Gammaproteobacteria > Pseudomonadales > Pseudomonadaceae > Pseudomonas > Pseudomonas fluorescens group sp. PF-1. Next base: position 333,374 of record NZ_JBTMNG010000002.1, on the reverse strand, counting down.
TACGTTCAGGCTACGTCAACCAAGTCGAACACCTGGCCCAGCTCGGCGCCTTCCCCTACTGGTATCAACAACTCAATCGAAATCTCGGGCGTCTCGCTCAGCACAGCAACGGCGTGCTGAGCCGCCTGCGCCCGTGGGCGATTGAAGATCATCCGCTGCCGGGGCCGAAAGGTCGCGGGGCGATTCTGGTGCGCTTCGGCGAAGGCCCGGAGGCGTTGGTGGTGGTCATGATGCACCTGGCACTGGGCGCCCGCGCTCGCAGCCTGCAACTGGCCTATATCCGTGATCTGATTGGCGATTACAAGCACCAGGTACTGATGGGCGACATGAATACTCATGCCAGCGACTTGCTGCAAAACTCGCCATTGCGTGATCTCGGCCTGCTGGCCCCGCAACTGGAAGCGACCTTCCCCAGCTGGCGTCCGCAGCGCTGTCTGGACCATATTCTGTTGAGCCCGACCCTGACCCTTGAAAAGGTCGAAGTGCTGGCCCAGCCCATTTCCGATCACCTGCCGGTCGCGGTAGAGATTCGTCTGCCGGGTTCGCTCACGGCCGATGCATTGCCCGCGTTGAGTCCTGCCCCTCGCGGATCCCTTGAATGAGCGACGAAACACAGCGCTGGAAAGAGAAATACCTCAAAAGCATCGAACAACAGGAAAAGCTCGAACGTCGCTGGGACGCACGCCTCGACTTGCTGCGCCGCGGCCTGGTACGCAGCACCCTGGCGGCGGAAGGCACCGACCGCGCCGTCGACCAGTGCATGAAGGAAATGCGCGAAGTGGTGCGCACCGACGACATGGACGCCGGCCTGGCCGCCCTGCTCCCGCGCCTGGAAAAAGCCGTGCTCGACTCCGAGCAGCGCCGGGAGACACGTGTCAACCAGACCAGCGCCGCACTGACCGCCTTGGTCACTCAATTGCAAAAATTGCCGCTGCCCCGAGAAGTCCGGCGACCACTGAAGAATTTCGCCAAACAACTGGACAGTCGGGTCAGCCAGGCCCGCGAGATCCCTTTGCTCCTGAGTGAGCTCAGCGGTCTGCAAGGCAAGGCCCTGAGTCAGCTGGATAGCCCGACAGAACCCGATCGACCGGGGCTGTTGCAGCGGCTGTTCGGTCACCGCGAAACCGAGGAAGCGGCCGTCGCCTTGGAGCAGGCCCCCATCGCGCCGTCCGCCGAAGCCGTTTCCGCGCCGGCTGCCGCGACCCCTTCAGTACCTGTGGATCTCGCACCCGCCGTTGACGAACCGCCGAAGGCGCTTCCGGTTTCTCCCGAAGCGGTTTCCACCCCACCGGCCATCGAAACCTCATCGCAAACGACAGAATCGTCAGCCGTACACGCAGTTGTTCCGCCAGCCCCGGAACCTCGACAAAAGCCCGACTCGCCCATCGAGACGACGGCCCCAACTGCTTCAGAGGCACCCAGGGAAGCGGAATCCTCCTCCGTCGCACCAGTGGCGCAGACTGAGCCGGGAACCAACCCTGACGAACTGACCCCGGTGGTGTTTCTCGACACCCTGCCACTTCCGACGCCCATGGCCCAGGCACTGGCGGCCATCGATCCGGAGCAATCCGAGGACGACGTACTCTATGCCCTGCCGGACTCGCCCGAGCCGTCGTACAGCTCGGTCGCCAAACACATCGAAGACACCTTGCTGGGCCTGCTCGACGACCTGACGCTGCCTGAACGTCACCGCCCGCAAGCCGAGTCGATGCGTGACCGCCTGAAAAATGGTTTGAACTGGTACGAATTGCTACCGATCCTCGACGATCTCGCGACCTTGATGCTGGCGATCTCTGATAGCGGTCAGCACGAATTCGAGACTTACCTGCAACGACTCAACGAACGACTCGAGTCGTTCCAGAGCAATCTGCAGGCTGCCAGCGACGGTCATGCCGACAGCCGGTCTGCCGCGCAAGCCATGGACACGCAAATCCGCGAACAAGTCGACGGCTTGCAGAACAGCATGCATGAAGCGGCAGACCTGGATGACCTCAAGCAAGTACTGGAGAACCAGCTCGAAGGCCTGCTGGGCACCATGGACCAGCACCGCAAGCAACGCGACGAGCGTGAGCAGGAGGTGGCGGGCCGCCTCAAAAGCCTGGCCGAACGGGTGGCCCTCATGGAGCAGGAAGCCCTGGGTTTTCGCGAACACCTCGAAGAGCAACGCCAGAAAGCCTTGATCGACCCGCTGACCGGCCTGCCCAACCGCGCCGCCTGGAGCGAACGCCTGGACCACGAAATCAGCGAGTGGCAGCAACACGGCAACACGCTGATGCTGGCGATGCTCGACCTCGATCACTTCAAGCGCATTAACGATAACTACGGTCACCTGGCGGGCGACAAAGTGCTGAAACTCATCGCCAGCGTGCTGCGCAAACGCCTGCGTGGCACGGATTTCATTGCACGCTTCGGCGGTGAAGAGTTTGTCCTGTTGATGCCTTCCACCGTGCCGGCGGCCGGCATGAAGCTGCTGGAGTACCTGCGCGCATCCATTGAAGCCTGCCCTTTCCACTTCAAGGGTGAGCGGGTGACGATCACTATTTCCATGGGCCTGACGGCGTTCAAGCCCGGGGAACATAGCGACCTGGTGCTTAAGAGAGCCGATCAGGCACTCTACCGCGCCAAAAACGCAGGACGAAACCGGGTGGAACTGGGCTGACGGGCAATTGTTCCATTTTGTTTAAAACTGCGCGATGGGCGTCCGCACGCAAGGCAGTACGTTACACTGTTGCATTACTGTCTTGCGTGTATTGCCCTCGACCATGAAATATTTCGCTCTTATCGTGTCGCTGATTCTGCTGGCCGGCTGCGCCAGCGGCCCCCGCTTCGACACCAGCCACCCCTCCGCCAACCACGACAGCCGCATTCAGTTCGTGGTGCTGCATTACACCAATGCATCCCAGGAGCGCTCTCTGCAACTGCTCACCCACGGTGAAGTCAGTAGCCACTACCTGATTGGCGACGACAAGAACGCGACCATCTTCAAACTGATGGACGAAAACCAGCGAGCCTGGCACGCCGGGGACAGCCAATGGCAAGGACGGACCTGGCTCAACTCCAGTTCCATCGGCATCGAAATCGTCAATCCGGGGTTCAAGGACACGCCGACCGGACGTCTCTGGTATCCCTACAGCGAAGCCCAGGTCCAGTCGCTGATCGTCCTGCTCAAGGACATCAGCAAGCGCCACGCCATCAGCCCTCGCAGCATCATCGGCCACAGCGACATCGCACCGCTGCGCAAACTCGATCCGGGGCCGCTGTTTCCCTGGAAACGCCTGGCGAGCGAAGGCATCGGCTTTTGGCCGAACGAGCAAGCCGTCGCGAGGCAACAAGCGATATTCGAGGCACAGTTGCCGAGCATCACCTGGTTTCAGACACAGCTGGCCCGCGTCGGTTACGACACGCCGCAAACCGGCGAACTGGACGTGGCAACCCGCCATGTGCTCGCCGCCTTTCAAATGCACTTCCGGCCGTCACGCTACGACGGAACCCTGGACGCGCAAACGGCAGCCCTCCTTCAGGTGCTTAATCAGACAAAATAATGACGCCCGCCCGGCGGTCAACGCACTTTCTCAATCAGCAGCTATAACTCATTGGTAATCCGTCGGATATTCCAAAATGACTGCTGCTCGAGACATGCTCCGTAGCTGGTTCTATCGCCCCTGGTTTTTGGCGATGCTCGCTGCTGTCTTAAGTGCTTCACTGCTGTTGGCCGGCAGCTACTTCGTGGCCATCCAGCAGGTCGAACAAAACGAAAGTCAGGAAATGAATGCCCAAAGCGAACGTTTCCTCGCCCGCCTGGAGCAACTTTTCGGGCAATTGCGCGAAAGCCTCGATGACCTGGAAGCGCAGCCATTGCGAACCTGCAATGACGAGATGATCGCGACCCTGCAGCAAGTCAGCTTCAATTACCGCTTTGTGTATGAAGCCGCCTATATGGACGCGGAACGGATCTGCTCGAGCCGCCCCCGCCAGGAAGGTTTGTCGCTGACCCGGCCACCGGACATCAAGGGGCCCACCTACAGTTATTGGCTGAACACCACCACTGAACCCGATGAAAACCGTGCGGCGCTGATGCTCGGCCGTGGCAATTTTCGTGTGGCCACGTCTCGCGGCCACTTGACCGACATGGTCGACCTGTCACCGGGCAGCAGTTTGTTGGTGGTTCTCGATCATGGCACCAGGGCGATACCGGTGTTGGGTGACTCACAGGTCTGGTCGCTGACCGAACCTTGGCCACTCAATAGCCGCGACGCACTGCAAGTCACGCAGTACCGTTTGATTTACCGCATGCCCACCGCCAACCCGGAATTCCAACTGGTGCTGATCAGCCCCCGCACGAGCACCCATATACCGCCGATGTGGTGGTGGTTGTTACCGGTCAGTCTGGTGCTGGCTGCCTTTGTCGGCTTCCTGGTGTTCCTGCTGGTACGCCAGCGACAGTCGCTGGATGCGGAACTGACGGGGGCCATTCGCCGCGGCGAGCTGCAAGTGTTGTATCAGCCGATTTTCGATCTCGACAGTCGCAACTGCGTCGGGGCCGAGGCCTTGCTGCGTTGGCGCAGGCCGGACGGTAGCCTGACCAGTCCCGACCTGTTCATCCCCATGGCCGAGAATACCGGCCAGATCCGGCAGATGACCGACTTCGTCCTGCAACGCCTGCTTGAGCAGCTCGGGCAAGTGCTGCGGGCCAATCCGCAGCTCTACATCTCGGTCAACCTGGCGGCGTGTGATGTCATGATCCCGCGCATCGGCCAAGTGATGGCACGCCTGCTCACCTTGCACCGGGTCGCGGCCAAGCAAATTGCCTTCGAAGTCACAGAACGCGGACTGATCGATGTCGAGGTGGCGCGGGAAAACCTGCAAGCCTTGCGGGACGTCGGGCATCAGGTGTTGATCGATGACTTCGGCACCGGCTATTGCAGCCTTGCCTACCTGCAAACCCTGCCCGTGGATTGCCTGAAAATCGACAAGGCCTTTATTGATGCACTGGGTCATGACGCGGCGAGCAGCGGCGTGGCCCCGCACATCATCCACATGGCTCAGTCACTGCACTTGAAGGTCATCGCCGAGGGCATCGAGCATGAATCCCAGGCCGCGTTGTTGAGCAGTGAAGGCGTGAAGTTCGGCCAGGGCTGGTTGTTCGCCCATGCGCTGAGTGCAGTACAACTCATCGAACTGATTACGCGGGGTCGCCGGGTGAACAAGCGACGCCTGGATGACGAGGCCTGAAAGCCGCTACACCGCCAGCGCCATATAGAACTGAGTGCCCTGCCCCGGCCGCGAATAAACCCCCATCCGCCCACCATGCAGCTGCACGATTTCCTTGCACAACGCCAGGCCGAGCCCCGCTCCGCCTTTTTTGCGACCCACCTGCACAAAGGGCTCGAAAATACGCCCTTGCTGCCCGTAGGCGATGCCTTCTCCATTATCTTCGACACTGATAATGACCCGCTCGCCGTGGCGCCGGGCCTGCAAACGGATGAGACCACCACGGGCGGTGTGGCGAAGCGCATTGTCGATCAGGTTATCGAGCACACGGTCCAGTTGCGGCTGGTCGGCCTGCAAGTGCGGCAATGGCCCCTGCATTTCCACCAACAACTCAATGCCCTTCTGCTCGGCGCCCTCGGCAAATCGTAACCGCGCTTGCTCCAAAAGATCCTCGATGGAACAGGGCGCGAGCGTCAGTTTTTGCAAGCCATTCTGGTAACGGGAAAAATTCAGCAGGTCGTTGATCAACTGCATCAGGCGCTGCATCTCTTCGTTCACCGTGTCCAGCAGATCGGCCTCACGGGATTCCGGGGGGAAATGCGTGCGCTCGCGGAACAGGCCGAACGCCATGTGCATGCCGGTGACCGGGGTGCGCAACTCATGGGAAGCGCGCAACACGAACTCGCTGCGTACCCGCTCGAAAGCGCGCTGCTCGGTGACGTCATGCAACACCATCACCGCGCCGAGAATATGGCCCTGGGTATGGCTGACCGGCGTCAGGCTATAGGTCAGCAGGCGCGACTCGCCATCGACCTCGACACTCAAGTCCTCCGGCGCCCGCTCCAGCGTGCCGCCACGCAGCACCAGTTGCAGCTGCTCATCGAGCTCGGGACGCTCCAGGGCGGTGCCCAGCCCTTGGCCGAGGCGATCGGAGTCCCAACCCAGCTGACGTTGCGCTACCGGGTTGAGGTGCTCCAGGCGCCCTTGACGATCTATCATCAGCAGGCCGTCATCGATGCTGTCGAGCACGGCTTGCAACCGCTGCTGGCCCGCCAGCAACTCATCGACGTTCGTGGCCTGATGCTCACGCAGCGCCTCGGCCATGATCCCGAAACGCTTGGTCAACTGGTTCAACTCCACCGCCGAGGAAATCGGCAGCGTGACGTCGAATTTGCCTTGGCCAATATTGTCCGCCGCCTGCGCCAACGCTTCGATGGGCTCCCCGAAACGCCGGGCGATGGCATGAGCGGTCACGAAACCAATGATCAGCACCGCGAGACCGACCAACCCCAGAAGCCCGGCGATCAGCAGCGCTCGCTCACGGGACGAACGCTCCGTGGCGCTGATGTTATCCAGCGCCTGCTTGTGCTCATTGAGCAAACCCGTTCGCAGCGCATTGAATTTTTCAGTGAGCGCCTGGTTGCCACTCAGCACATGCGTCGGTTCATCGGCCGCTTCATACGCCTGGATGAAGCTCAAGTAGTCAGCCTTGGCTTTTCTGAAGCCGTTCTCATTACCTTCGACCGGCGGCTCTTTGGCAATGCCTTGATCCAAAAGCTCGAGGTAATGCTGCTTGGAAGCCTCAAAGGCCGCGGCGTCATGGTTTTCACTGAGCATGATGATCAGTTGATCGCCCAGGGTCTGGCGCAATTTGAGGCCCAGGTCCAGGGTGCTGAAGTTGTTGCGCACCAAGGCTTCCTGGCTCCCGGCCATTTGCATCACGCTGACCAGCCCGAGCAGCAGCCCGAGCAGCGCTACGGTGATGAGCGCGGAAATGCTCAGGAACAGCCGGGTCCGCAACTTCATCGCCAGTTTCATCGGAGGCTCACAAGTTGTACTGCTTGCGTTTGCGGTACAGGGTCGAAGCGTCGATACCCAAAGTCTTCGCCGCTTGATCCAGCGTGCCGGCAGTGGCCAGGACGGCGCCGATGTGGGCCTTTTCCAATTCATCCAGGCTCAACGCCGCGCCGATGCGTGGCGCATTATTGACTGGCGTGTCGGCCATCCCCAGGTGAACGATCTCGACCAGCTCCTGCGGGCAGATAATGCTCGCTCGCTCCACCACGTTACGCAGTTCGCGAATGTTGCCCGGCCAGCGATAGCTCAACAGCGCTTCACGCGCCTCATCGCTGAAGCCCCGGGCCGGACGCGCGTACTCCTTGACGAACCGCGCCAGGAACCGGTCGGCCAGGGTCAAAATGTCTTCTCTGCGTTCGCGCAGCGGCGGCAAGTGCAAGGTGATGACGTTCAGACGATAGAGCAGGTCTTCCCGGAAACGGCCATCGCGGACCATGTCTTCGAGGTTCTGGTTGGTGGCCGCGAGAATGCGTACATCGGCGCGGCGGGTGACCGGATCGCCGACACGCTCGTATTCCTTGTCCTGGATGAATCGCAGCAACTTGGGTTGCAAAATCAAGGGAAAATCGCCGATCTCATCAAGAAACAGCGTGCCGCCGTCTGCCTGATTGACACGCCCCAAGGTGCTTTCGCTGGCCCCGGTGAACGCGCCACGGCTGTGACCGAACAGCTCGCTTTCCATGAGTTCGGCGGTCAGCGACGGACAATTGATGGTGATGCAGGATTTTTTCGCCCGCTTGCTCCAGCCGTGAATCGCCTGGGACAGTTCGCCTTTACCGGTGCCGGATTCGCCGAGAATCAAAATATTGGCATCGGTCACCGCCACCTGGCGGGCGGTTTCGAGCACCACCTTCATCGCCGGACTGTGGGAATCCAGGCCGTCCTTGGGTTTGCGCACTTCGCCTTCCAGGGCTTCCAGACGCGCCGACAATTGCCGGACTTCCAACTGTTTGGCGGTTGCCAGGCGCAATTGATCGGGACTGCAGGGTTTGACCAGATAATCGGCAGCACCGGCCTGAATAGCATCCACGGCAGTGTCCACGGCCGAGTGCGCGGTGACGATCACCACGCGCATCCAGGGTGCCTGAATCCGCATCTGCGCCAGCACATCCAGACCGTTGTCTTCACCCAGACGCAAATCAAGGAAGCACAGGTCGAAGACCTGACGTTGCAACAGCGCGTCGGCCTGCGCAGCACTGTTGGCGGTCGCCACGCTATAGCCCTCGTCTTCCAGGCAATAGCGAAAGGTACGCAGGATGGCAGACTCATCATCCACCAGAAGAATACGACCTTGGTGCTCAGTGGCGGATTCCATTTTCCTACGCTCCTTAATGAATGATCTTGGTTAGTCCCGGAAAAATCGGGCAAGTTGCATGGTTTATTCTGATGCATTCCTTCCATGGCAGGTTAGCTCTCTCCTGACACGATGCCTTGTGTCCATTTCTGACACCTGCGCCCTACGTTCAATTCAAAAATAATGCGACCTGGGTCAAATCGATCGTGCATTACGCACGACGGCGCAAAGGGCCATCGTGCAGGATGCGTCCGCAGCCATTTGCGCAAATTACCTAAAAGATTGATTTATAACGATTTTTATATATAAAAAAGCTGGCATGCAGGCTGCAACAACCTGAGTAATGCAGGGCAACAACAAACGCCCTCAACGAAATGAACCCCAGCGTGGGAGGAGCCTCAGGATGAATTGCCAACGTGCCGCCCAATTGCGTTTCTCGCCACTGCATCTTCAGCAAGGTCTGTTCGCCGTACTCGCGCTGCTGATCACGTTGATCGCCGGCCAGCAGTTCCTGCGCTGGGAGCAGAACCAACAGCAGGAAGCGTCGCGCGTTTCCTTTCAACATCCGACACAGACTCACTTCAGCGCCGCCAGCAGCGGCATGAGCGACAACACCTCCATACGAATGATGGATGTCGATCAGGCTCGGCCAGACGATGAGATGCCTCGTCAGGAGCGCTGGGTGTTCTAGGTTCACACCTTTGGCGCGATCGCCGCGCCGAAACGAGCAACACCTCTAAATAGAAGCGTAAGGAGAATCACCATGTTGAGCTGGGCAATCACATTCTTGATCATTGCCATTGTCGCCGCCGTACTGGGCTTCGGTGGTATCGCGGGCACCGCCACGGGTATCGCCAAGATTCTCTTTGTCGTGTTCCTGGTGATGTTCATTGCTTCCTTCTTCTTTGGCCGTCGCGGTCGAGGCTAAGCATGAACGTTGGGTTAAAGACACTGGCAGCCGCCCTGCTCCTGGGCGGCTGCGCCATCGCCTTGGCTGCCAATGACGGGCAGACGCGGGTCAACCCGCAATGGAATGCCGACTGAAAAAAGATCACGTTGGTATTGAGGCATCGATACCGAATTTGAAACATGAAAGGGGCTAAATGCCTCTTCCACTGCGCCCACCTGAGGAAGGTCGGTGCATGACCAAGGGGTCGGGACGTTCTGCCTGTGTCAGGGGCGGAGTGACCTACGGGCACATGGAGTGCCTGCGCAAGGGCCGGGTCAGGTAAAAGCTGCGACGCAAGTTCGCCGGTCAAGCATGGCTCGACGGACTTGCGGAGAGCTTGCACGCTCACAACGTCGAGCCAGAGCGACGCACTTGTTTAGCCCCCTCCCGCGGAAAATCCCCCTCTCATCCCCTCAAGTACTTTTTCCGGTTGCTCGCGACTGACCGTATATCGAGAAAAATGGCCCTTATTCGCCTGTCAGTTTTCCCTGAACCTCGTGGGATTTTAACGAAATTTATCGTCTATTCTATTGTTCAATAAATAATCAATCTGCGCTGTGATGGCCGGTTCACGGCACTTTTGCCTGCCGAAATGTCACATTCGAACCGATTGGGACGCGGGTTTCAGTTAAAAAACCTCATGCCGATTCGGCATAGGGTAGGCGTTTACGGCATTAGACGTCGCTTCCTTGCATCGGAATAGTTGCGCCTTTTTTCGCCTGCCAGAGAGCCATTAACAAGCGCTCCGGGGCTCCTTATACGGGGGCGGATGCACAGACTTTTTCGCCACAAGCGACCCGGTCCATGCATTCGCTCGAGTCAAACTGAAGTAAGGGTAAAGATATGAAGAAGGCAAAGCTTAGCCTCGCCTGGCAGATCCTCATCGGTCTGGTATTGGGGATAGCAATCGGTGCACTGCTCAACCATTTCAGTGCCGAGAAAGCCTGGTGGGTCAGCAACGTCCTGCAACCGGCAGGCGATATCTTTATCCGACTGATCAAGATGATTGTGATCCCGATCGTGATCTCCTCGTTGATCGTCGGCATCGCAGGCGTCGGCGACGCGAAGAAACTCGGGCGCATCGGCCTGAAGACCATCGTCTACTTCGAAATCGTCACCACCATCGCCATTGTGGTCGGCCTGCTGTTGGCCAACCTGTTCCATCCGGGCTCGGGCATCGACATGAGCACCCTGGGTACCGTGGACATCTCCAAGTACCAGGCGACCGCGGCCGAGGTTCAGCATGAACACGCGTTCATCGAAACCATCCTCAACCTGATTCCGTCGAACATCTTCGCGGCCATGGCCCGCGGCGAAATGCTGCCGATCATCTTCTTCTCCGTGCTGTTCGGTCTTGGTCTGTCGAGCCTGCAACCGGACCTGCGCGAACCGCTGGTGAAGATGTTCCAGGGCGTGTCGGAAAGCATGTTCAAGGTCACTCACATGATCATGAACTACGCCCCGATCGGCGTTTTCGCATTGATCGCGGTGACCGTGGCCAACTTCGGTTTCGCCTCGCTGCTGCCACTGGCGAAACTGGTGATCCTGGTTTACGTCGCCATCGCCTTCTTCGCCTTCGTGGTGCTGGGCCTGATCGCTCGCCTGTTCGGCTTCTCCGTGATCAAGCTGATGCGCATCTTCAAGGACGAGCTGGTACTGGCCTACTCCACCGCCTCCTCCGAAACCGTGCTGCCACGCGTCATCGAGAAGATGGAAGCCTACGGCGCACCGAAGGCCATTTGCAGCTTCGTGGTGCCAACCGGTTACTCCTTCAACCTTGACGGTTCGACCCTGTACCAGAGCATCGCGGCAATCTTCATTGCCCAGCTGTACGGCATCGACCTGTCGATCAGTCAGCAACTGCTGCTGGTCCTGACCCTGATGGTGACCTCCAAAGGCATCGCCGGTGTACCGGGTGTGTCCTTCGTGGTGCTGCTGGCCACCTTGGGCAGTGTGGGTATTCCACTGGAAGGCCTGGCGTTCATCGCCGGTGTCGACCGCGTCATGGACATGGCCCGTACGGCCCTGAACGTGATCGGCAACGCCCTGGCCGTGCTGGTCATCTCTCGCTGGGAAGGCATGTACGACGACGCCAAGGGCCAGCGCTACTGGAATTCCCTGCCGCACTGGCGCAGCAAAGAAAAGCTGCCGGCTGGCGAGATTTCCCGTCACTAACGCAGGCCCCCTGTAAGAGCAGTCGGTCGACGCTCGATTGCTCGCGATGGCAACAGGAGCACCGCGCTCATCCAGAATGCCCGCGTCATCGTTGTCGTTCATCGCGAGCAGGCTCGCTCCTACAGGGGTCCGCGCATGCCGTATTAAACAAACCCCGGAGAATTCCGGGGTTTGTCGTTTCTGGCCACCCCGCTATCATTCGCGCATCTTCTGGGGGATTTAACTGATGCTAAACGGCCTTTGGCTTGGCTTCTTCATCGTGGCAGCCGTGTCGGCGCTGGCGCAGTGGTTGATCGGCGGTAACGCCGGGATTTTCGCGGCGATGGTGGAAAGCATATTCGCCATGGCCAAGTTATCGGTCGAAGTCATGGTCTTGCTGTTCGGCACACTGACCCTCTGGCTGGGCTTCCTGCGAATCGCCGAAAAAGCCGGGATCGTCGAATGGCTGGCCAGGGCCCTTGGCCCGCTGTTTCTGCGCTTGATGCCGGAAGTCCCGCCCGGCCACCCCGCCATCGGCCTTATCACCCTGAACTTCGCCGCCAACGGCCTGGGCCTGGACAATGCCGCCACCCCAATCGGCCTCAAGGCCATGAAAGCCCTGCAAGAGCTCAACCCCAGCGCAACGGTCGCCAGTAATGCGCAGATCCTGTTCCTGGTGCTCAACGCTTCTTCCCTGACCCTGCTGCCGGTGACGATCTTCATGTACCGCGCCCAGCAAGGCGCGCCCGACCCGACACTGGTGTTCCTGCCGATCCTGTTGGCCACCAGTTGCTCGACCATCGTCGGCTTTCTATCCGTGGCGTTCATGCAACGCCTGCGTATCTGGGACCCGGTGGTGCTGGCCTATCTGATCCCCGGCGCCCTCGCCCTCGGTGGCTTCATGGCGCTGCTGGCGACGCTCTCGGCCACTGCGCTGGCCGGTCTATCGTCGATCCTCGGCAACCTGACGCTGTTCGGGCTGATCATGGTGTTTCTGGTGATTGGCGCACTGCGCAAAGTGAAGGTTTACGAGGCATTCGTCGAAGGCGCGAAAGAAGGCTTCGACGTGGCGAAAAACCTGCTGCCGTATCTGGTGGCGATGCTGTGTGCCGTCGGAGTTTTGCGCGCATCCGGAGCCCTGGATTTCGGTCTCGACGGGATTCGTCATCTGGTGCAATGGGCGGGCTTCGACACCCGTTTTGTCGATGCGCTGCCGACCGCGATGGTCAAGCCGTTCTCTGGCAGCGCCGCCCGGGCGATGCTGATCGAAACCATGAAGACCTCCGGCGTGGACAGCTTCCCGGCGCTGGTCGCGGCGACGGTTCAGGGCAGTACTGAAACGACGTTCTACGTGCTGGCGGTGTACTTCGGCTCGGTCGGCATCCAGCGCGCGCGGCATGCGGTGGGGTGTGCATTGCTGGCGGAACTGGCGGGGGTGCTGGGCGCCATCGGCGTTTGCTACTGGTTCTTCGGTTAACGGATCCCCCCGTAGGAGCGAGCCTGCTCGCGATGATCGTGAACGATGACACGGGGCACCTGACACCCCTCGGTGCTCTCAGGTTCATCGCGAGCAGGCTCGCTCCTACAGAGGGTCTGTGTAGACTTCAAAGTCGCGCTGGCGGCGCGAGTTTCTGTCCTTGCTCAACCGCCCAACCTACCACTTGCGCCGTCAGTTGATCGGTCGCCTGACCGAACCCGGTCACTACCGCCGGTACCTTCACATCGCTCAGCGGCTGGCGCACTTCAAAGCGTTTACTGGCGAGGATTCGCTGGTCGGCGCCACGCACCAGCAAGGCATCCAGACGCACCACCACGCTGGCGCTGGTGCCCTGATATTCGGTCTGAAATGCCTGCAGACTGCCGCCCAGCTCCAGGTCTGCCTGGAAATTGCTGTCGTCGGTGCTCAGCAGCGTCACGCGGCCATCACGCTGAAACCCGTCGAGCAGACGATTACGCAACAGCACCGGTGCCGGATCGCTCCAGCGCGACGCCTTGTAGCTGATGATCACATTGCCCTGGGGGATCACCGCAATGTTCGGGCTGTTCAACGCTTCGCTGGCCTGGGGTTTGTTCAGGCGTAACGACCAGCGCTGCGGCGTCCCATGGCTGCTGGTGGCTGCGCTTTGGGCGGACGGCAATCGATAGACATCGAACGGTTCGGACTTGGGCAGGATCGAGCACGAACTGATCAGCGTGAAGCTGGCGAGGAGGGCAAGACGGGTCAGCTTCATGGGGTAAATTCCTTGTTCTTGTCACTGCCCAGCAGGTAGCCGCTGGGGTTGGCCTCCAGACGCTGGGAGATGGCGCGCAGCGAGCTCAGGGTTTCACGCAACTCCCGCACAGCCGGGGCCAGGCCATTGAGGCCCTGCATGCCGCTATTGAGCGAGTCCTGATTGGTGGCCAGCAGTTTGTTGATGGTCGCGCTGCTCTGTTCCAGCGACTTCATCGCCTGCTCGGCGCTGCCGAACATCTGCTTGCCCTGATCATTGAGCAAGCCATTGGCGTTGCGCATCAGCGCCGACGTCTGCTCCATCATGGTGCTGGCCTGCTTGCCGACCGACGCCAGTTGCTTGATCGCCTGACCCAGGTCGCCACGCTGATCGGCGATGGTGCCGGTGGTTTGTTCCAGATGCTCCAGGGTCTTGCTGATGCGCTCGATGTTTTCTTCGGAAAACATCTGATTGGCGTTGTGCATCAGCATGTTCACCCCGGACATCAGGTCATTGCTGTCGTTCAGCAAACGGGCGATGGGCGAGGGTGCCGCGATGATGGTCGGCAATTTGCCGTCCTTACCCTTTAACGCCGGGCTTTGCGGCGTGCCGCCACTGAGCTGGATGATCGACGTCCCGGTCACGCCGGTCAGCGCCAGTTTGGCCTGGGTATCTTCCTTGATCGGGGTGTCGCCACCCAGGCGAATCCGCGCCAGCACCCGGCGCGGGTCTTTCGGGTCCAGTCGCAACGACACCACGTCGCCGACCTTGATCCCGCTGTACTGCACGGAACTGCCCTTGGACAGGCCGCTGACCGCCTCGTTGAACACCACTTCGTAATCCTTGAACTCGGTGTCGACACTGGACTTGGCCAGCCACAGGCCGAAGAGCAGGGCGCCCGTCACCACAATCACGGTGAACAGGCCGATCAATACATGATGGGCTCGGGTTTCCATGTCAGACCTCGTTGAACTGTTTAGCGGCACTCAACGCCGCGCGGCCGCGAGGGCCATGGAAGTATTCGTGAATCCACGCGTCGTCGGTTTCCGAAACCTTGTCGATGGCGTCCGCCACCAGCACCTTCTTCTGCGCCAGCACCGCGACCCGGTCAGTGATGGTGTAGAGCGTGTCGAGGTCGTGCGTCACCAGGAACACGCTCAGGCCCAAGGCATCGCGCAGGGTCAGGATCAGTTGATCGAAGGCCGCGGCGCCAATCGGATCGAGGCCGGCGGTGGGTTCGTCGAGAAACAGAATGTCCGGGTCCAGCGCCAAGGCCCGCGCCAGCGCCGCACGCTTGATCATGCCGCCGGACAGGGAGGCGGGGTATTTGTCCGCCGCCGACAGCGGCAACCCGGCCAACGCCAGTTTCACCGCCGCCAGGTGCTCGGCATCATTGCGGCTCAGGCCGGCGTGTTCGATCAGGGGCAGGGCGACGTTCTCGGTCACCGTCAGCGATGAAAACAACGCGCCTTTCTGGAACAGCACGCCGAACCGCCGTTCGACCAACGAGCGCTCGTGCTCGGACAGGGTCGGCAGGTTCTTGCCAAAGACTTTCACCACACCCTCGCTGGGCTGGCGCAAACCGACAATGCTGCGCAGCAGCACCGACTTGCCACTGCCGGAGCCGCCGACGACGGCAAGGATTTCGCCCTTGTACAAATCCAGATCGAGGTGCTCGTGCACACTCTGGCGACCAAAGCGATTGCACAGCCCGCGGACTTCGATCACCGCCTCGGCAGGCGCTCGGGGTAAACGGCTCACCAGCTCATCTCCATGAAAAACAGCGCAGCCACGGCGTCGAGCACGATCACCACGAAGATCGATTGCACCACGCTCGATGTGGTGTGCGCGCCGACAGACTCGGCGCTGCCGCTGACCTTGAAGCCTTCCAGGCAACCAATGGCGGCGATCAGGAAGGCGAAGATCGGCGCTTTGACGATCCCCACCAAAAAGTGCTGAACACCGATGTCCGATTGCAAAAGCGATAAAAACATCGCCGGCGAAATATCCAGCGTCACCGCGCAGACCACACCACCGCCGACAATCCCCGACAGCATCGCCAGAAAGGTCAGCATCGGCAGCGAGACCAGCAGCGCCAGGACCCTCGGCACCACCAGCAACTCCATGGGATCGAGGCCCAGCGTGCGAATCGCGTCGATTTCTTCGTTGGCCTTCATCGAGCCGATCTGCGCGGTGAACGCACTGGCGGTGCGCCCGGCCATCAGAATCGCGGTGAGCAACACGGCGAACTCGCGCAGAAAAGAAAACGCCACCAGGTCCACGGTGAACACCGTGGCGCCGAATTTGGCCAGCACCGTCGCCCCGAGAAACGCCACCACGGCGCCCACCAGAAACGTCAGCAGGGCAACGATGGGCGCCGCATCGAGGCCGGTCTGCTCGATGTGCGCCACCATCGGCGTAATGCGCCAGCGCTTGGGGCGAAACAGGTTGCGGGCGATGGTTTCCAGAATCAGGCCGACGAAGCCGAGCAACTGCAGGGTGTCTTGCCAGACCGCATCCACGGCACGGCCGATGCGAGTCAGGAGTTGAACGCCGACGCTGATTTCCGGTTCCTTGATCGGCACACAGAAATCCGTCAGCGAGCGGTAGACCGTTTGCAACAACGCGCGGTCGGCAGAAGAAATGGTGCAATCGGGGTGTTCGGCTGAGCGGCCCAGGCGCTCGGAGCCCAAGAGTTCAACCAACAACGACGCACCTGCCGTATCGAGGGCACCGAGGCCGTTGAGGTCGATGCGGGTGCTGTCGTCGTATCGACCTTCGAGCTTTTCGCTCAGCAGTTTGAGGTCGGCGTAATGGGCGAGCGTCCAGTCCCCTGTGACCCGTATCTGGGGCGGGGTGCGCGAGGTATCCAGTTGGGCATTGCCCGCCGCAGTGTTGCTGGTCATAAGCTCCGTGCTTTTTCGGCTGTTACGCTGACCTACGTAATAGCACGAACCGCATTACTTTTCTTTGATCGCTGTGCTGTCGGTGACCTTGAAGCGCAGCACGCCGATCAATTGGCCGTCCTCGGTCAACACCCGAACCTGCCAATTGCCTGCGGGGTTGCCGGGGAAGTTCTGCTTGTGGGTCCAGGCGCGGTAGCCTTCCTTGCGACCGCCATGAATATCCAGAGGGATGCGGTCGACTTCTTTACCGTTGAACTGCCAGACGTGATAAATGCGCTCGTCCAGGCCACGGGGGGCGTTGATCGCAGTGTAGGCGTACAGACCGCCGCCTCGAATCTGCTCGGCGCTGACCTCTTCCAGGCTGTCACCGGGGGTGCGGTCCTGCAATTGCATGCTGATGGCCACGTCGGTCATCCACAGGGTCGCTGGCGGCACCCACGACCGCAGCACCCAGCCAACGCCGCCGATCCCCACGGTAATGCTCAGAATCGCCAAGGCGTTACGCAGGGTCCGAATCGGGAAAATCGAAGCGAGGCTCGGGAACGACAGTACGACGGCGGTGCCCAGCGCCAGTTTGAAACTCTGGGACGTGGTCAGGTGCATGATCACGGGGAGGGCGGTGAGCAAGGTGGCGAACAGCGTCAGGGTATGCAGTGCCAGGAACGCCCATCGCCGTGGCGCCAGCCATTTGTAGTAGAGCGGATCGGTGATGGAAATCAGCGCCGCGATCCCCAGCAACCCGGTGAACAATAATTGGCCGCTGTTCCAGGTGGTGGTGATGAAAAAGAACGGCAGGACGAAAAACAGGCTTTCCTGGTGGATCATCTGCGTCGCATAACGCAGCAGGGGCTGGGGAATTTCCCGCTTGAAGACCTTGGTGAACAGTTTGGTCAGGCTGTTTTCCAGCATCAGCCAGACCCAGCTCACCAGCATGATGGTGGTGATCCAGCTCGCCAGACCTTGCTGACGGTCCACCAGGATGAAGCTGCAGACCCCGGAGATAAAACCACCGAGCGCAATGACCCCGGGGTAGCGCTTCATCAGTTCGAGGATGCGCTGGATAAAAAGGGTCAGGGTCGGCATTCGGCGGTTCACAGTAGTCGTAGGAAAAATCCCCGACAGGTTACCGCTGGCAGGGCAGTGTGGCGAGAGGCCACTGACTTCTGTGGCGCTGGCTGCCAAGGCCCCGCGTTTACCCAGACCACACCCGTTATCGTTAACGGCCTTCGCCGGCAGGCCAGCTCCTACGGGGTTCAGTCATCGGGTGCGGTGAAAGCGCCAAGCCGCCAGGCTCAATAACAGCAGGCCCAACACCCCACCGATCGCCCACAACACCTGGTCATAACTCATCAACGGCTTCTCGATCCGCAGATAGCCGGGTTGCATCAGCAACTCGCGCATGGCCTTGTTGGCTTCCTCCAGCGTTACGCCTTGCAGCTCCCGGGCCGGGTCGACGAAACGTCCGTCCTCATAGTCCCCAAGGGCGCCCCAATAGTAATCGGCCAACGCGCTGTTGCCTTGCACGGCCCAGGCCTGGCGGGCGATGGCGGCCTGTTTGAGGCGGTTGAAGGTCTCGGCATTGAGACCGTCCTTGAGCAACCCGGCTTTCAATTGATCCAGGACCTGTTGCGCCTCGGCCACATCGTCACGCTCCAGATCGGCGTTGAGGCTCATGAAGCCCACGCCACCGAATACCTCGCGCTCGGCCCAGGGGCCATAGGACAAGCCATGCTCCAGACGTAACTGACGATAGAGCGCCCAGTCCAGATAGTCCTTGAGCAGGTCGAAGGTGACATCGTGCTCATCTTCCTGAACCGGCTCCGGTACCAACCAGTGCAGTTTGGCGCCGCCGCCGACAAAGCCCTGGGTCAGGTCGCGCTCATGGGCGGCGCTGGCCTGGATCTGTGGCAGAGGCGGGTGGTCGGTGGGATTGATTGCCTCGAGAGCGCCGTACGTGCGCTCCAGATAGGCCGGCAGTAATCGGTCGAGGTCGCCGACGACGATCAGCGTCATGTTGTTCGGCGCGTACCAGTCCTTGCGCACCTTCTCCAGTTGTTCATGGGTCAGGTAGTCAACTTCTGCCCGCTCCTGGCATTTGAGCCCCAGTTCCACCGCCAGTTGGTTGCTGGCGGTGTGGCCCAGGTCCTGGCGATCCAGCCAGCGCTGCAGGTGAGAGTAATGGCCACCGTCTTCGCGCTCGACCACCTGCTTGGCGGCGTTGATGGCGTTGTCGTCGAAACGGGTCTGGGTCAGCAGCGCCAGCAGCAGGTCGAGCACCTGGCGCTGGTTTTTCGCCGGGGCCTCGATCACGAACGTGGTGTCGGCATTGCTGGTGTAGGCGTTCCATTCACCACCCAACGCCTGCATGCGCTCTTCGAGGCCACCTTCACCGCTGGCGTCGATGCCGCTGAACAACAAGTGTTCAAGCAGGTGTGGCAGTTCCTTATCGGCGCAGCTGAAGTCATCCAGGCCGACGCCCACCACCAGCCGAATCGCCACATGACCGCGTTCCATGCCGGGCTTGAGCAGCAATTGCAGACCGTTGCGCAGGGAATAACCCTCGACCTGGAAGCGATCCAGGGCAAATGAAGGGAATGAGCCAAGCAACAGACAGGCGAACAACAGACAACGCATAACGAGCTTCCCGGCAACCCATCGGAGATCCATTTCGTCCTTGCCCGCGAAGACGGCCTTGGAACTGAATCAATGCTACTGACTGACCACACTGCCAGACGTTCAAGGCGAATGTGTTATGTCGGTCAAATCGTCGACAGCCAGCGCACCGGTTTCGGACGTTTCCAACACCACATAGGCGCTGCTGCAGAACAGTGAGTTCAGACGCTTCATATCGGCGATCAGCTCCAGGTGCAGCGAACTGGTCTCGATACTCTGCACAATCTTACGTTGCAAACGGCTGACATGCGCATGGGCCATGCGGCGTTCCTGAGCGCGAAAGCGACGTTTCTCGCGTAATAACTGACGGGCACTTTCTTTGTCGGCGCTGAGGAACACCGACAATCCCAGGCGCAGGTTGGAGATCAACTGGCTGTGCAACCCTGCCAACTCTTCCACGCCCACTTCGGAAAACGACCGACGCTGGGACGTTTTCTGCTGCTGCACCTTGCGCAGCATGCGTTCGATCAAGTCGCTGGCGAGCTTGAGGTTGATCGCCAGCTCGATAATTTCCGCCCAGCGTCGACTGTCCTGATCGCTGAGGTCTTCCCGGGGCATTTGCGCCAGATACAGTTTGATCGCGCTGTAGAGCGCCTCGACGTCATCGGTCAGACGCCGCATCTCCTGGGTCACGGCCGTTTGCTTGCCGTTCAGCACATCAAGCATGGCTTCCAGCATATTGTCGATCAGATCCCCCATGCGCAGGGTTTCCCGGGCGGCATTGGCCAATGCCAGGCTTGGCGTGTCCAACGCCGTCGGATCCAGGTGCCGGGGTTTGGCCATGCCGTTGGTTTGCGGACGCTCCGGCAGTACCCACGCACAGAACCTGGCCATCGGCCCGACACTGGGCAGCAGGATCAGGCAACGCGCCGTGTTGTAGAGCAGGTGGAAACCAATGACCATTTCCTGCGGGCTGAAGTCCAGGCTATCGATCCAGTGTACCAGCGGGTCGAGCACAGGAATGATCAGCAACAGGCCGATCAGCTTGTACAACAGGCTGCCCAGCGCCACCTGGCGGCCGGCGGCGTTCTGCATGCTGGTGCTGAGGAACGCGAGAACGCCGCTGCCAATGTTGGCGCCGATCACCAGGCCGATGGCCACCGGCAGGCTGATCACGCTGGCGCCGGCCAGGGTTGCGGTCAACAGGACCGCCGCCAGGCTCGAGTAGGAAATCATCGCGAACAGCGCGCCGACCAGGGCATCGAGCAGGATATCGCCGGTCAGCGAGGCGAAGATCACCTTCACCCCTTGGGCGTGGGTGATGGGTGCCGCGGCTTCGACGATCAATTGCAGCGCCAGAATGATCAAACCCAGGCCAATGGCCACACGGCCCATCTGACCCAGCCGGGTCTGTTTGCGCGACAGGAAAAAAATCACCCCGAGAAAGATCAGCAGCGGCGACAGCCATGACAGATCGAAGGTCAGCACCCGCGCCATCAGCGCCGTGCCGACATCGGCGCCCAGCATGGTCGCCAGCGCCGGGGTCAGCGCCATCAGGCCCTGACCGACAAACGAGGTCACGAGCATGGCGGTGGCGTTGCTGCTCTGGACCATGGCCGTCACCACGATCCCCGCGATGAACGCCAGCCCGCGCCTGGACATGTTCTGGCCAATCACGTGGCGCAGGTTGGAACCGTAAACCCGCAGGATGCCGGTTCGGACGATGTGCGTGCCCCAGATCAACAGGGCCACGGCAGATAATAAATTGAGCAGGGTGAGCATACAGGCCCCCTGTGGTGGTAGCGCCCCAAAGGAGCAAGTTGACGGTGCCGCGCTTTTTTCTACGTTCTGTACTTAAGCTGTAGTTGGCTAACGGTCCTGGCGCCAGCATCGCACAGCTAAAGTAGCGATTGAAACAAAACCGTCATGAGACCCTGGCCCTCCGGCCACCCAAAACAACTGTGGGAGCGAGCCTGCTCGCGATGGGGCCCTCACATTCAACATTGATGTTGACGGATGGACCGCTATCTCGAGCAAGCTCGCTCCCACAGGGTGTTGCGTATTACAGGGTTACTGGCCCGGGATGTCCTTGCGCAGTTTCACCGGGTCTCGCTGCTTTTTCTTTTTCGCAATTGCGGTGCGCATCTTGATGTTGATTGCTTCCACCGCCAGCGAGAACGCCATGGCGAAGTAGACGTAGCCTTTTGGCACGTGCACGTCGAAGGATTCGGCAATCAGCACCGTACCGACCACCAACAGGAACGACAGCGCCAGCATTTTCAGCGACGGGTGTTTGTCGATGAAATCGCTGATGGTGCCGGAAGCCCACATCATCACCAATACGGCCACGATGATGGCCGCGACCATGACCGGTACGTGGGAGACCATGCCGACGGCGGTGATCACCGAGTCCAGGGAGAACACGATGTCAATGATCGCGATCTGGATGATGGTGTAGAGGAAGTTGCCCCCCGCGCCACTCGGCTCGTCGTTGGTTTCGTCCTCACCTTCCAGCGCGTGGTACATCTCCTGCGAGCTTTTCCACAACAGGAACAGGCCACCGAAGAACAGGATCAGGTCTCGCCCGGAAATACCCTGGCCGAACACGACGAACAGGTCGGCTGTGAGGCGCATGACCCAGGTGATCGACAGCAACAATAGAATCCGCGTGACCATGGCCAGCGCCAGCCCGAAAATCCGGGTGCGCTGTTGCATGTGCTTGGGCATGCGGCTGACCAGGATCGAAATCATGATGATGTTATCGATACCGAGGACGATTTCCAGGGCGGTCAGGGTAAAGAAGGCAACCCAGATTTCAGGGTTGGTCAGCCATTCCATGTGTATTCCTTTGAGCGAGTGTTAAACCACGAAGGGTCCGGGCCTCAAACCACAAAGCCTGGACCCGAAGTGGTGAGTCTTGGGCTTATAGAGTGCTGAACAGCGGGAAAATCCCCATCAGCAACGCGGCAACCAGTATGCACATGCACACCAGCACTGCCCACTTCAGGGTGAAGCGCTGGTGGTCACCGAAATCGATACCGGCCAGGGCCACCAACAGGTAGGTCGATGGTACCAGCGGGCTCAGCAAGTGGACGGGCTGACCGACGATCGAGGCACGTGCCATTTCCACTGCGGTAATACCGTAGTGGCTGGCGGCTTCGGCAAGTACCGGTAACACGCCGTAATAAAATGCATCGTTCGACATGAAGAACGTGAACGGCATGCTCACCAGCGCCGTGATCACGGCCAGGTAAGGGCCGAGGAAATCAGGGATCACTGCCAGCAGGCTTTTCGACATGGCATCGACCATACCGGTACCCGACAGGATGCCGGTGAAAATGCCGGCGGCGAAGATCAGCCCGACCACCGCCAACACGCTGCCGGCATGGGCCGCGACACGATCTTTCTGCTGTTGCAGGCACGGATAGTTGACGATCATCGCGATACTGAAGGCCACCATGAACAGCACAGGCAGCGGCAACAGACCGGCGATCAGGGTGCACATCAACGCCAGGGTCAGGGCGCCGTTGAACCAGATCAGCTTCGGCCGACGGGCATCCGGAAACTGCGAAACACTGATTTCACTGTGGTCGATTTCATCGCCAACCAGGTGCAGCTCACCCAGACGCGCCCGTTCACGCTTGCCGTAGAAGTAGGCAATGACCAGGATCGCCAGCACACCGGCAGCCATCGCCGGAATCATCGGCACGAAGATCGCCGACGGGTCCACATGCAACGCACTGGCCGCACGGGCCGTCGGGCCACCCCACGGGGTCATGTTCATCACGCCACCGGCGAGGATGATGAGGCCGGCCATGATCCGCGGGCTCATGCCGATGCGGCTGTAGAGCGGCAGCATGGCGGCCACGCAGATCATATAAGTGGTCGCGCCGTCACCATCGAGGGAGACGACGAGCGCCAGTACGGCGGTGCCGACCGAAACTTTCAACGGGTCGCCCTTGACCAGCTTGAGGATCTTGCGCACGGCCGGGTCGAACAGACCCGAGTCGATCATCAGGGCGAAGTACAGAATGGCGAACATCAGCATCACGCCGGTCGGCGCAAGCTTGGTAATGCCTTCGAGCATCATCGGGCCGATCTTCGGGGCAAAACCACCGAATAGGGCGAAGACGATCGGGATGATGATCAGGGCGATCAGCGCGGACAGGCGCTTGGTCATGATCAGGAACATGAACGTGATGACCATGGCGAAGCCAAGGAAAGTCAGCATGGGAATACTCCAGGCGTAGCGCGGCTAGGGAAAGGGCGGATCGCGCGGGATCAGCGCAAAACGGCAAGCACGAGGCGTACGGGCGGAGTTAGAGCGAAGCGGCGGGTAGCAGAGGGCATCAGGATCACCATTGTTGTTGTTAAATGGGCCAGGCGAGCAATCGAACGCTCGTGTTGGCCAACCGGTCTGTGCCGGCAGTGGGGGCGATCCTAATCGGGGAAGCTTTCAGCCAGCTTTCGCCGATGAAAGCTTTGACCGGATGTATAACCGGTCGTCGGACAGGTTTTGAGCCCATCGATTCGGGCCCTGGAGAAAAACGAGATGAATGCGCTTCACACCGGCGGTTGCCACTGCGGACAACTGCGCTATCAATTCAGCGGGCCATTGCACGATATCGCCCACTGCCATTGCTCGATTTGCCGTCGGGTCAGCGGCGGTATCGTGACGACCTGGATCACCGTGCCGGCGTCCGCCTTTCAATGGGTGGCCGGAACACCGACGCGATACGACTCATCGGCAACCTGTGCACGATATTTCTGCGGTCACTGTGGCGCGCAACTGGCGCTGGTGACCCACCTGAGCCCTGCGAGCATCGACGTGACCATCGCCACCCTCGACCATCCCGAACAGGCGCCGGCCGAACGCCATATCTGGACCGACAACCGCTTGCCCTGGCTGCACCTGGATGAGCATTTGCCGGGCGAGCCCGAAGAAAGCATCTGATCAAAAAATAGACAGGTCCAGTGGGCGAATCGCGCCCATCCAGATGGCGTGCTCGCTGTGATCCAGCAGATCGTCGCCGGTGTCCGGGTGCAGGAACACCACAAGCCCCTTGCGGTTGAGCGCCAGCCAGGGCAACACATCGCCGATGAGCTCAGGCTCGAAGGCCAACTGGCAACTCCAGTCCGGATGCGGGCCGACCAAGCGCTCGTGGACGCGGCCCATCTTCAGCGGGAACAGCTGTGCTGCCTGCTCACATAACGCCCGTGCCTGATCGATGGTGCTGGCATCGAAGTAAACATGGGCGTGATAGCCCTTGATCCGTTGCATGTGAATCCCTCCAAAACCCAGTCGAACCCTCACCGTTTCCCACAGCTCACACACCCTATACGCAGGAAATAACGGAGCCTGACCATGAAAAATGCTGAAACACCGGTGGTGAAAGTAGTGCTATATGGTGCCATGAGTAGCCTCGGCCGCGCGCCACGGCCGAGCTTGCGCACCATGACCGACGAGCAGTTTAAGGCCGAGCCAGTCAAACAAAGCGTGGCGTGGCTGACCATTAAGGATTGAGCGATTGCGCACTGCGGGCCTGCTCGGCCATCAACCAGTCGACAAACTGTTGAATCAGCGCCCCGCGCCGCTTGCGTTGCGGCAGGACCACGTAATAGCCCAGCCTGGATATCACCGTCTCGGCGATGGGGCGGCACAACAGGCCCTGCGCCAGCAAGTTATCCACAAGGTGGCGCCAGCCAATGGCCACGCCCTGACCGCCAATTGCGGCCTGTATCAGCAGGGTGTAGTTGTCGAAGCGCAACTGGCCCGGCGCCGGGGCAGAGGTGATGCCCAATTCGCGAAACACGCCGCTCCAGTCAAACCAGTTGCTGCTGTTTTCACCGCGAAGGTGCAGCAACGGAAACTCCAGCAGCGACTGGGCAGGCAAGGGCAGGGATCGCTCACTCAACAACTGCGGGCTGCACACCGGGAACACTTCTTCACTGAATAGCCAATGGCTTTCTCCCTGTTTGAAGCGGCCATCACCGAACAGCACCGCCACGTCGATATCGGTACGTAGCATGTTATGGCTGCGCTCACTGGTCACCAGGCTGACATCCACTTGCGGGTGGGCCTCGTGAAAGCGGTGCAGGCGCGGCATCAGCCAATAGGCCGCGAATGCGAAATCGGTGGCGACCTGCAGCACCTCATGCTGTTGTTGTGCGCTGATAGCGCTTAATCCGGCATCGATTTGCTGCAAACCGAGCTGAACTTGCTCGAAAAGAACCGTCCCGGCCTCGGTCAGTTCGATACCGCGATAGATGCGGTCGAACAGACGGGTCGCCAGTTGCTCTTCCAACCGCTTGATCTGCTGGCTGATGGCCGGTTGCGTGGTGCCGAGTTCAACGGCCGCGGCGGTGAAACTGCGTTGGCGGGCCGCGGACTCGAACGCGCGAAGCAAATCCAGGGACAGATCACCCAGGGCGTCATACATAAGCTGTGCTTATCCTAGTCATTGCCGTGCAGGGGCTTTACCGCAATGTGCATGGGTTACATGCTCGATCGCAGCACTCTCGCATAAACATCCACTATGGAATGCCGCGATCACATGAAGCGCAAGAACATTCTTTTCATCATGGCCGATCAGATGGCCGCGCCAATGTTGCCGTTCTACGGTCCTTCGCCGATCAAACTGCCTCATCTCAGTCGCCTCGCCGCCCAAGGCGTGGTATTCGACGCCGCTTACTGCAACAGCCCTCTGTGCGCGCCATCGCGCTTTACCTTGGTCAGCGGCCAGTTGCCGAGCAAAATCGGCGCCTACGACAACGCGGCGGATTTCCCGGCCGATGTACCGACCTATGCCCACTACCTGCGTCGCCTCGGCTACCGCACCGCGCTATCGGGCAAGATGCATTTCTGCGGCCCGGACCAATTGCACGGCTATGAAGAACGTCTGACCAGCGATATCTATCCGGCGGACTACGGCTGGGCGGTGAACTGGGATGAGCCAGACGTGCGCCCGTCCTGGTATCACAACATGTCTTCGGTGTTGCAAGCCGGCCCCTGCGTGCGCACCAATCAACTCGATTTCGACGAAGAAGTGGTGTTCAAGGCCCAGCAGTATCTGTTCGATCACATCCGCGAAGAGGGCGACCAGCCGTTCTGCCTGACCGTTTCGATGACTCACCCCCATGATCCGTACACCATTCCAAAAGCCTTTTGGGATCTGTACGACGATGCCGATATCCCGTTGCCTGTGACGCCGGATCAACACGAACTCGACCCGCATTCGCAACGTTTGCTCAAGGTCTACGACCTGTGGAACAAGCCGCTGCCTGTGGATAAGATCCGTGACGCCCGCCGCGCCTATTTCGGTGCGTGCAGCTATATAGACAGTAACGTCGGCAAACTCCTGCAAACACTCGAAGAAACCGGGCTTATCGATGACACCATCATCGTGTTCTCCGGCGACCACGGTGACATGCTCGGCGAGCGGGGCCTCTGGTACAAAATGCACTGGTTTGAAATGGCGGCTCGCGTGCCCCTGTTGATAAGTGCCCCGGGGCAATTCAGCGCCGGTCGGGTCAGCGCCTCGGTGTCCACTGCCGACCTGCTGCCGACCTTCGTCGAACTGGCGGGCGGTTCGCTGGAATCGGGCTTGCCGCTGGATGGCCGCTCACTGGTTCCGCACCTGCAAGGGCAGGGCGGTCACGACGAAGTGTTCGGCGAATACATGGCCGAAGGCACCATCAGCCCGTTGATGATGATTCGCCGCGGCGCCTACAAATTCATCTACAGCGAAGACGACCCTTGCCTGCTCTTCGATGTGCACAATGACCCGCACGAATTGGAAGAACTCAGCCAGTCGCCGCAACATCGCCAGCTGTTCGACGATTTTCTCGCCGAAGCGCGGGCCCGCTGGGACATTCCCGCGATCCACCAACAGGTGCTCGCGAGCCAGCGACGCCGGCGTTTCGTCGCCGATGCGCTGACCATCGGCAAGCTCAAGAGCTGGGATCACCAGCCGCTGGTGGACGCCAGTCAGCAGTACATGCGCAACCACATCGACCTCGATGATCTGGAGCGTAAAGCACGTTATCCACAACCCTGCCAAAACCAATAATGTTGAGGGGAAGTCCATGCAAAGGTTATCCACAGTACTGACGGTCGGGCTCCTGGCGCTGGGCAGCGCTTCGGCATTTGCCGACCAGAGCTGCGAGACGGTGAAAATGGCCGATCCTGGCTGGAGCGACATCGCCGCGACTAACGCCATCACCGGGTTTCTGCTGGACGGCATGGGCTACAAGGCCAAGGTCGACACCCTCGCGGTGCCGATCACCTATGGCGGGCTCAAGGATGGCCAGGTCGATGTGTTTCTGGGTAACTGGATGCCGGCGCAGCAGGGCTTCTACGACAAATTCGTCGCCACCGGCGATGTCACGCAACTGGCGAAGAACCTCGACGGCACCGAATTCACCCTCGCCGTCCCGGACTACGTGTGGGATGCGGGTGTGCATAACTTTGCCGACCTGAACAAGTTCGCCGACAAGTTCGACAAGAAGATCTACGGCATCGGCTCCGGCGCGCCAGCGAACGCCTCGTTGCAGGAAATCATCAAGAAGAACGACTTCGACATGGGTCAGTGGAAACTGGTCGAATCCAGCGAACAGGCCATGCTCGCCGAAGTGTCTCGCGCCGTGAAAAAACAGAAGTTCGTGACCTTCCTCGGCTGGACCCCGCACCCGATGAACGTGCAGTTGAAAATGCATTACCTCAAGGGTGGCGAGCAATACTTTGGCGACACGGGCAGCGTCCACACCTTGACCCGCAAAGGTTATGCACAGGCCTGTCCGAACGTTGGCAAGCTGCTGACCAACCTGAGTTTCACCCAGGAGATGGAAAACAGCATCATGGCCGAGGTGGTAAACAAGAAAGTCAGCAATGCCGACGCGGCCAAGGCGTGGATCAAGGCCAACCCGGCGGTGCTGGACCAGTGGCTTGATGGCGTGAAGACCGTGGACGGCAAGGATGCATTACCAGCGGTGAAAGCCAAGCTCTGACAATACCTGTGTGGCGAGGGGGCAAGCCCTCTCGCCACAGCAAGCTCCCTCGCCACATAATTTTTGTCGCCCTGCTACCCTTGCGAAAACCCCCAACCGAGAGGACCCATGGCCCTTCCCAGCCGCCACTCACTCTTTCCGTTCCTCACCTGGTTACCCCGGCAAACCCGCGCCAGCGTTGGTCGCGATCTGATTGTCGGCCTCAGTGGCGCGATTCTCGCGTTGCCACAATCCATTGCCTACGCGCTGATTGCCGGCCTGCCACCGGAATACGGTCTGTACGCGGCGATCATCCCGGTGCTGATTGCCTGTCTGTGGGGTTCGTCGTGGCATTTGATCTGCGGTCCTACGGCGGCCATCTCCATTGTCCTGTACGCCAGCGTCAGTCCTCTGGCCGTCCCCGCGACGCAGGACTACGTCACTTTGATCCTGCTGCTGACATTCCTGGCCGGGATTTTCCAATGGCTGCTGGGTTTGTTGCGGTTCGGCGCATTGGTGAATTTCGTATCGCACTCGGTGGTGCTGGGCTTCACGCTGGGTGCAGCCGTGGTGATCGCCGTCGGCCAATTGCCTAACCTGTTGGGACTGGACTTGCCGAGCCAAGCCACTGCCCTGGACAGCTTCATCAATTTGTTCAGGCATCTCGACAAGGTGGACAAACCGTCGCTCGTGCTGGGCCTGGCCACCGTCGTGGTCGGCGCGATCCTGAAACTGTTGCTACCGCGCTGGCCGACCCTGTTGATCACCCTGATGCTGGGCGCGCTGCTGGTCTGGCTCTGGCCCGCGATGTTCGGTCATGTGCAACGGGTCAGCGCCTTCACCGGAAAGTTACCGCCGTTCAGCCCTTTGCCGCTGGACCTCGACCTGATCTTGCGCCTGCTGCCCAGTGCCGTGGCCGTGGGCATGCTCGGGTTGGTGACCAGCCTGTCGATCGCCCGCTCGCTGTCCGCCCGTTCACAGCAGTTGCTCGATGCCAATCAGGAAGTACGCGCCCAAGGCTTGTCGAACATTGTCGGGGCCTTTTTCTCCGGATCGCTGTCAGCCGGTTCGTTCACCCGCTCAGGCCTGAGCTATGACGCGGGTGCTTGTTCGCCGTTGGCGGGAGTTTTTTCGGCGTTGTGGGTGGCGCTGTTCGCGATCTTCGGCGCCAGCCTGATCGCGCACATCCCGATCCCGGCCATGGCCGGCAGCATCCTGTTGATCGCCTGGGGCTTGATCGACCATCGTGGCATTCGCGCCTTGCTGCGGGTCAGCCGTGCCGAGTTCGTGGTGATGGCGCTGACCTGCGTCGCGACCTTGCTCCTGGAATTGCAGACGGCGATCTATGCCGGCGTGCTGGCCTCGCTGTTCTTCTACCTCAAGCGCACCTCGCAACCGCGGGTTCAGCATATACGCGAGGGTGATGAGGACATTCTGCGGGTCGGCGGCTCAATCTTCTTCGGCGCCAGCCATTACTTGCAGGTGCGTTTGCAACGGATGCACGGCGCGCGGGTAGTGATCGAGGCGCAGCAGATCAACTTCATCGACTATTCGGGCGTGGAAATGCTGCACCAGGAAGCGCGGCGATTGCTGCGCCAGAATCGCAGCCTCACGCTACGACAGGCGCGACCGCAGGTGGTGGAGGAATTGAGAAAGCTCGAAGGGGCGGAGAAATGCCCGATTCGGTTTGAAGATTGAAACGCATCGGCCATTGATAAAAACGGACTCTGTGGCGAGGGGGCTTGCTCCCTCGCCACAAAGGCCTAGAGGGCCAACTGCCGACGCAGCTCGGCCAGCACCGGCGCCGTATCCGGGCGCACACCGCGCCACAGGAAAAAAGCCTCCGCCGCTTGTTCGGCGAGCATGCCCAAGCCATCCATCGCCACCGCTGCACCGTGTTCGCTGGCCCAGCGGCAGAAGGAGGTCGGTTCCTTGCCGTACATCATGTCGTAGCACACCGTTTTGCCCGGCTCGATCAGGCTGCTGGCAATCGGCGGGACTTCGCCCGAAAGGCTGGCGGACGTCGCGTTGATGATCAGGTCCACCGATTCCTGCAACCAGTCAAAACCGCTGGCCGATACCGGGCCCAGGTCGCAGAACAGCTCCGCCAGCAACTCGGCCTTGTCCACCGTACGGTTGGCGATGATCACCGACGCCGGTTGCTCCGCCAACAAAGGCTCCAATGCACCACGCACCGCGCCGCCAGCACCGAGCAGCAGGATGCGTTTGTCCTTGAGGCTGAACCCGGCGTTGACCGTCAGGTCGCGCACGAGGCCGGCACCGTCGGTGTTATCGCCCAGCAGACTGCCATCGGCCAGTTTACTCAGGGTATTCACCGCCCCGGCCCGTCGTGCCCGCGCCGTCAGGCTGTCGGCCAGAAGGTAGGCTTCTTCCTTGAACGGCACTGTGACATTGGCCCCACGACCCTCGAGGAAAAACGCCCGGGCACAGCCGGAAAAATCGTCGAGCGGCGCCAGCGAGGCGCTGTAGTCGAGTTTCTGCCCGGTCTGCTCGGCAAACAGGCGATGGATCAATGGCGACTTGCTGTGACCAATCGGGTTGCCGAATACGACGTAACGGTCCATCAGGATTCCTCGTTCAGGCCTTGACCAACCAATCGCGGTCTTGCAGGAAGTATTCAGTCAGGCGTGCTTCTTCGCTGCCCGGTTCGGCTTTCCAGTCATAACCCCAGCGCACTTGCGGCGGCAGGGACATGAGGATCGACTCGGTACGCCCGCCCGATTGCAGGCCGAACAAGGTGCCACGGTCGTAAACCAGGTTGAACTCGACGTAACGCCCGCGGCGGAACTCCTGGAACTCTCGCTGTTTGGCGGTGAACGCGTCGTTCTTGCGCCGTTGCACGATCGGCAGATAAGCCTCGATATAGGCGTCACCGATGGCGCGCATGAAGGCGAAACTGGTGTCGAAGTCCCACTCGTTCAGGTCATCGAAAAACAAGCCGCCGATGCCCCGTGGCTCGTGGCGATGCTTGATGTGGAAGTAGCTGTCGCACCAGGCCTTGTAGCGTGAATAGACCTCCGGACCGAACGGCGCGCAGGCTTGCTCGGCGATGCGGTGCCAGTGCACGCAGTCTTCTTCATTACCGTAGTAAGGGGTCAGGTCGAAGCCACCACCAAACCACCAGACCGGCTCTTCGCCTTCTTTTTCGGCGATGAAAAACCGCACGTTGGCGTGGGAGGTCGGTACGTGCGGGTTGTGCGGGTGGATCACCAGGGACACGCCCAGGGCTTCGAACCCGCGCCCGGCCAGTTCTGGCCGATGGGCACTGGCGGACGGGGGCAGACCGCTGCCGAAAACGTGGGAAAAATTGACGCCGCCCTTTTCGATGACTGCGCCGTTTTCGATCACCCGCGTACGTCCGCCTCCACCGGCAGGCCGGTTCCAGGCGTCTTCGACGAAGCGCGTGCCGCCGTCTTCGGCTTCCAGGGCAGCGCAAATGCGGTCTTGCAGGTCGAGCAGGTAGGCTTTTACGGCCTCGGTGCGGGTAGTCATGGCATCACCTTGGATCGGGCAAAGCTACACGGCGCTCCATTGGAGCTCAGCCGGCGCAAAAGGGCGCGTAGCATACCACCGCCGATGCGCTCGTCGCAGTTGACGAAGATCAAGCTTAGGAGTCCGATAGGACGCTTTGGTAGAAACGATCTCAGGAGAGTGCAGATGGCAAAGCGTATTCAGTTCCGTGCCCACGGTGGCCCCGAAGTGCTCGAGTATGTGGATTACCAACCCGCCGAGCCCGGCCCGCAGCAAGTTCGGGTGAGCAACAAGGCCATCGGCCTGAACTTCATCGATACCTATTACCGCAGCGGCCTCTATTCGCCGCCGTCCCTGCCATCGGGCGTGGGTGCCGAAGGGGCGGGCGTGGTCGAGGCGGTCGGTAGCGAAGTCACCCGATTCAAGGTCGGTGATCGCGTGGCCTATGGCAGCGGTCCGTTGGGCGCCTACAGTGACGTGCATGTATTGCCCGAAGCCAACCTGGTGCATCTGCCGGACGCCATCAGCTTCGAACAAGCCGCCGGGGTCATGCTCAAAGGCCTGACCGTGCAATACCTGCTGCGTCAGACCTACGAACTCAAGGGCGGCGAAACCATCCTGTTCCACGCTGCGGCTGGTGGCGTGGGCTCCCTGGCGTGCCAATGGGCCAAGGCATTGGGCGTGAAGTTGATCGGCACCGTGAGTTCAGCGCAGAAAGCCGCACTGGCCAAGGCCAATGGCGCCTGGGCGACCATCGACTACAGCCATGAAAACGTCGCACAGCGCGTACTGGAATTGACTGACGGCAAAAAGGTCCCGGTGGTGTACGACGGCGTCGGCAAAGACACCTGGCTGACTTCGCTCGACAGCGTGGCGCCCCGGGGTCTGGTGGTGAGTTTCGGCAATGCGTCCGGTGCGGTGGACGGGGTGAACCTGGGGATTCTGGCGGCGAAGGGTTCGCTGTACGTGACCCGCCCGACACTGGCGACCTACGCCAACAACGCCGAGAACCTGCAGCGAATGGCCGACGAACTGTTCGAGATGATCATCAGCGGCAAGCTGACGGTCGATATCAGCCAGCGTTATCCACTGGCTGAAGCGGCGAAGGCACAGACCGAGTTGTCGGCGCGACGCACGACCGGGTCGGTTGTTCTGTTGCCTTAAGATTTTCAGCGACTGGCAGGGCCTCATCGCTGGCAAGCCAGCTCCCACAGGTTTCGGTGGTGAATACAAATACTGTGGACACCCGAAATCACTGAGGGAGCTGGTTTGCCAGCGAACGATGACGCGAACGTCAACCCGCGCGCATGACCTGTCCGGTCGCCAGATCGCGAATCACACTCGGATTCTTGCGCCCACCCAGATTCCCGCCCAACACCAGATCAAGCTGTCCACGGAAATACTGCTCCACGCGAATCCGCGTGCGCGCCGCCGGCCGACCCTGAGGGTTGGCGGACGTCGATACCAGCGGCCCGACCAGTGAGCACAAGTCCCGCACCAGCGGGTGATCGCTGACCCGCAGGGCCACGGTTTCATGCACCCCGGTAATCCACTGCGGCAACATGTTCTGATGCGGCACCAGCCAGGTGTTCGGCCCCGGCCAGGTGCTGGCCATGCGGTCCATCCACAGCTCTGGGAAGTCTTCGAAGAGGAAGTCGAACTGACGGATGTTGTCGGCGACCAGAATCAGGCCCTTATCCACAGACCGGCCCTTGAGCAGCAACAGCCGCTCCACGGCCTCTTCGTCCCACGGGTCGCAACCCAGACCCCAGACGGCTTCGGTTGGGTAGGCAATCACCGCCCCGGCGCGAATTGCTTGCGCGGCTTGTTGCACACGCCAACTGTTGACCATGAAAAACACTCCAGAATAAGGCTCTGCGCAGTTTACCGATCTTGTTTATAAAACCTAGCTCACTCGTGCAAACCAGCGGCCGTTTTCGCAAACCGCACGCCCCTCCATCTCCAATTCCGTCAATTCCCCCAACACTTTGGGTAAGGGCCAGCCGCACGCATCGGCCAGTGCTTCACTGGAGAGTGGCGCGGCGTGAAGCAGGGTCAGCAACGGATGAGGCGCAGCCGTCGCAGACACTTCTGTGGAAAACGGCAGCTGCTGCCAGCCACGCAGGGCTTCGAGGATGTGCTCGACGGTTTCCACCAGCACGGCACCGTCGCGGATCAGTTGATGGCAACCGCGGGCGCCGGGGTGATGGATCGACCCGGGAATCGCATACACCTCACGCCCCTGTTCCGCCGCGAGCCTCGCGGTAATCAACGAACCGCTGGCCACACTGGCCTCCACCACCAGCACGCCGAGGGACAAACCGCTGATGATCCGGTTGCGTCGCGGGAAGTTGCTGGCGGTCGGACCGGCATCCAGCGGGAACTCCGAAAGCACGGCGCTACCGGTGGCAATCATCGCGTCGGCCAGTCGTCGATTGCGCTGTGGATAAAACTTTTCAAGGCCCGTGCCAAGCACGCCGACCGTTTGCCCGCCAATGTCCAACGCCGCCTGATGAGCGGCCGCGTCGATGCCCAGGGCCAGACCGCTGGTAATGACAAATCCGGCGCCGGCCAGGCTGCGGGAAAACGCTGCGGCGGTGTCCATGCCCGGTCGTGACGCACGACGACTGCCGACCATCGCCAACTGCGGTTTTTCCAGAATGCCGGGGTCGCCGGCGACGAATAACAGCGGCGGCGCGTCGCTGATCTGCGCCAGCAGTGAAGGGTAGTCAGGCTGGTCCCACATCAGTAAATGCTGGCCCGGACGCTCTAGCCAGGCCAAAGCATGACTGGCGCCATCGCGAATTTCAGGGCAGCGCCGGGCCTCGGAACAGGCCAGCGGCAAACCCAGCGCACGCCAGGCACTGGCGGGTGCGCTGATGGCTTTGGACGCCGAACCGAACGCCTCCAGCAGTTTCTTGAAACGCGCCGGCCCCAGTTCAGGTAGACGGTGCAGACGTAAACGAGCTTCCAGTTCCGCAGGGGAAACCGGTGCAGTGGCAAGCATCGACATGGATCATCCTTGATCGTTATGAGCATCCGTACAAACGGGAATAAGCTGTGGATAACTCTGTTGGTAACTTGTGAAGCACGCTTACGGATTTCGTACCTTGTCCATCACCGCCAGCGAGCGCGATGCGTTGAGTACCAGCCCGTAGCTCAGCTTGTCGTAGGTGCGGAAAACCATCAGCAGTCCGGCGCGCTCATCGGGAATTTTCAGCGGCTGGCCGGTGATCCGGTCGCGCACGGTTTCGCCGGTCTTCATTACCTCCAGGACATTGCCTTCGGCCAAACCGTCGCGCTGGCCCTTGTTCAGGGTGACCACGTCGAGCGCGCCCACCTGAGTGACGCCGCGCGGGACATCGATGATCAAGCCGTTGATTTCTTTTTTCGGTGCACTGGGCATGAAGGTCGTGTTGATCGAGCGTTCTTCACCGCCGAACAAGCGGTCGCCGAGGCGCACCTCCTGAGTCGTGCGCTGCAGCGCCAGCGTGGCGACGTCGCCTTCGGTGGCGAGGATTTCGCCGCTGCCGATGTCATCCGCGTTGATCCCCAGAAATGCCTGGGTCTGTGGATCGGTGTAGGTTTTGCCCTGACGGAAGATGCCGTAGACCGGCTGTGCCGGGTCGAATTGGCCGCGAGCGAAGATGCGATCGCCAACGCCGCTGAGCACCCGTTCGGCGTCCCCGGCCACGATGTAGGGCGCCTTGTCGAAATCCTCGACCTTGTCGACGATGCGATTGCTCAGCAGAAAGCTTTTGATCGACCTCAGGGGAATGCTCGGGATGGCTTCCGCCACCGGGCTGCTGCGCACCCGTGGCGAGAGCTTGAGGGTGCCTCGGGACGCACCGCGATCGAGGGTCAACCGTGGCTGGCCATTGACGTAGACGAGCGACAGCGAGTCGCCGGGATAAATGAGGTCGGGGTTTTCGATCCGCGGATTGGCCTGCCAGAGCTCGGGCCACTGCCACGGGTCACGAAGGAATTTTGCCGAGATGTCCCAGAGCGTGTCCCCTGGGACCACTGTGTATTGCTGTGGAAAACCTTCCCTGAGTTGCACTTGCCCATGCGCCCAGCCTGCCGAGGCCAGAAGGAGCAAGGCGAGTAGTGATTTCCTCATGCGGTGAATCCCTTTATTATGTGCGTTCGCGTGAAACGCCAGAGCCGTCAGTGGCTCGCTCCCGGCTTGCTTATGAATAGAAGGGAGCTACGTTTTACATAGATAGCCTGCATCTTCGGACTCGCCAGGCCATCGATCCGACCTTACTTCACACGTGCAGTCATCAAGCTTATGGCCATTTTAAACATCCTCGAATTCCCTGATCCGCGCCTGCGCACTATCGCCAAACCAGTGGCCGTAGTGGACGACGAAGTGCGTCAGTTGGTCGATGACATGTTTGAAACAATGTATGAAGCACCAGGCATCGGCCTCGCCGCGACCCAGGTCAACGTGCACAAACGTATCGTCGTGATGGACCTCTCTGAAGACCGCACCGAACCGCGCGTGTTCATCAACCCGGAGCTCGAGCCCCTGACCGACGACATGGGTCAGTATCAGGAAGGCTGCCTGTCGGTGCCGGGTTTCTACGAAAACGTCGATCGCCCACAACGGGTCAAGGTCAAGGCTTTGGACCGCGACGGCCAACCTTACGAACTGATCGCCGAAGATCTGCTCGCGGTGTGCATCCAACACGAATGCGACCACCTGAACGGCAAATTGTTCGTCGATTACCTGTCGACGCTCAAACGCGACCGGATCAAGAAGAAGCTGGAAAAGCTACACCGCCAGAACGCTTGATGCCCTCCTTCAAAGGCTTGCTGCGGCAAGCCTTTTTCTTTTCAAGATGCTTTGCAATAGAGAGCCCTTCATGACTGAGCCACTGCGCATCGTCTTTGCCGGCACCCCGGAATTCGCCGCTGAACACCTCAAGGCCCTGTTGAACAGCCCTTATGAGATCGTTGCGGTCTACACCCAACCGGATCGCCCGGCAGGTCGTGGCCAGAAGCTGATGCCGAGCCCGGTCAAGCAGCTTGCTCTGGAACACAACCTCCCGGTGCTGCAACCGCCAACACTGCGCAACGAAGACGCCCAGGCTGAACTGGCCGCACTGAAACCGGACTTGATGGTGGTGGTCGCCTACGGCCTGATCCTGCCGCAAGTGGTGCTGGATATTCCGCGCCTGGGCTGCATCAATAGCCATGCCTCGCTGCTGCCGCGCTGGCGCGGTGCGGCGCCGATCCAGCGCGCCGTGCAAGCGGGCGACGCCGAGAGCGGCGTGACCGTGATGCGCATGGAAGCGGGACTCGACACCGGGCCGATGCTGCTCAAGGTCATCACGCCGATCAGCGCCGAAGACACTGGCGGCAGCCTGCACGATCGCCTGGCCGAAATGGGCCCGCCTGCGGTGATTCAAGCCATTGCCGGCCTATCTGCCGGCACGCTGAAAGGCGAAGTGCAGGACGACAGCCTGGCCACCTATGCGCACAAGCTGAACAAGGACGAAGCCCGTATCGACTGGACCCGCCCGGCGATTGAGCTGGAGCGCCTGGTCCGAGCTTTCAACCCATGGCCGATCACCCACAGCACATTGAACGGCGAAGCGCTGAAAGTGTTGGCCGCGAGCCTCACGCAAGGAAAGGGCACACCCGGTGAAATCCTCGGCGCCAGCAAGGACGGGCTGATCGTCGCCTGTGGTGAGCAGGCGCTGTGCCTGACCCGCCTGCAATTGCCCGGCGGCAAAGCGCTGAACTTCAGCGACTTGTTCAACAGCCGTCGTGAGAAATTCGCGGTGGGCACCGTCCTCGGTCAAACGGCGGACGCTCAATGAACCCGCGTCTGGCCGCCGCCAAGGCACTGGCTGCTGTTCTCAGCGGAAAAGCCTCTCTCAACAGTTCGCTGCCTACGCAAATGGACAAGGTCGAAGATCGCGATCGCGGTTTCACCCAGGACCTGGCGTTCGGCACCGCACGCTGGCAACCGCGATTGTCGGCGCTGGCGGCCAAACTGTTGCAGAAACCTTTCAAGGCAGCGGACGCCGATGTTGAAGCCTTGTTGCTGGTCGGCCTCTACCAGTTGCTCTACACCCGCGTGCCGGCCCACGCCGCCATCGGAGAAACCGTCGGTTGCGCCGACAAGCTGAAAAAGCCCTGGGCCAAAGCCTTGCTCAACGCCGTGCTGCGCCGCGCCCAACGGGAGAGCGAAACGCTGCTGGCGGAGCTGGAACACGACCCGGTAGTGCGTACCGCTCATCCGCGCTGGCTGCAAAAATCCCTGAAAGCGTTCTGGCCGCAACAATGGGAAGCCATTTGCACGGCGAACAATGCTCACCCGCCGATGATCCTGCGCGTCAATCGACGCCATCACACCCGCGATGCCTACCTCGGCTTGCTGAGCGAGGCCGGTATCGCCGCCCGTGCATGCCTTTACAGCCGCGATGGCATCATCCTCGACGCCGCCACCGACGTGCGCAGCCTGCCCGGGTTCGCCGAAGGCTGGATCAGCGTGCAGGATGAAGCGGCGCAACTGGCCGCCGATCTGCTTGACCTGGCGCCCGGCCAACGGGTGCTGGACGCCTGCTGCGCACCGGGGGGCAAAACCTGCCACATCCTCGAAGCCGAGCCGGCATTGGCAGGCGTGGTGGCCGTGGATCTGGAAGCCAAACGCCTGGTACGCGTGCGTGAAAACCTCGAACGCCTGGGCCTGAGCGCCGAGCTGATCGCCGCCGACGGTCGCGACACCGCCGCCTGGTGGGACGGCAAGCCGTTCCAGCGCATCCTGCTGGACGCGCCGTGCTCGGCCACCGGCGTGATTCGCCGTCACCCGGACATCAAGCTCACCCGCCAGCCCGATGACATCGCCGCACTGGCGCTGCTGCAAGGCGAGCTGCTGGATGCCCTGTGGAAAACCCTGGAGGTCGGCGGCATTTTGCTCTACGCCACCTGCTCCACACTGCCGACCGAGAACACTGAAGT
Organism: Pseudomonas fluorescens group sp. PF-1; assembly: GCF_054481335.1. Taxonomy (NCBI): domain Bacteria; kingdom Pseudomonadati; phylum Pseudomonadota; class Gammaproteobacteria; order Pseudomonadales; family Pseudomonadaceae; genus Pseudomonas; species Pseudomonas fluorescens group sp. PF-1. Next base: position 294,731 of record NZ_JBTMNG010000002.1, on the reverse strand, counting down.
CATCGGAGCCTTCCTTGCCCGCACGCCGGGCGCCCGAGAACTGGACCTCGCGACGGCGGCCGGGATCAAGCAACCCCACGGTCGCCAATTGCTCGCACAAGAAGGCGGCCACGATGGCTTCTATTACGCCAAGCTGATCAAGATCGCCGCTGCGCGCGGTTAAACGGATTCAATGGAGTGACTGGATGAAAATCATCATCCTCGGTGCAGGGCAAGTCGGCGGTTCGCTGGCGGAGCATTTGGCCAGCGAGGCCAACGACATCACGGTGGTCGACACCGACAGCGAGCGCCTGCGCGATCTCGGCGACCGCCTGGACATCCGCACGGTGCAGGGTCGCGGCTCCCTGCCGACAGTACTGCGCCAGGCTGGAGCAGACGACGCCGACATGCTGGTGGCCGTGACCAACAGTGACGAGACCAACATGGTCGCTTGCCAGGTGGCCCACACCCTGTTCCACACTCCCACCAAAATCGCCCGCGTGCGCGAAGCGGCGTACCTCACGCGCTCTGAACTGTTCGATAACGAAGCGATTCCGGTGGACGTGCTGATCAGCCCGGAACAAGTGGTCACCAATTACATCAAACGCCTGATCCAGCATCCGGGTGCATTGCAGGTGATCGACTTCGCCGAGGGCAAGGCGCAACTGGTTGCGGTGCGGGCCTACTACGGCGGACCGCTGGTGGGTCAGCAATTGCGGCAGTTGCGCGAGCACATGCCGAATGTCGAAACCCGCGTGGCGGCCATTTTCCGTCGTGACCGGCCGATCCTGCCCCAGGGCGATACGGTGATCGAAGCGGACGACGAAGTGTTTTTCATCGCCGCCAAAGCGAACATTCGCGCGGTGATGAGTGAAATGCGCCGTCTCGACGAAACCTACAAGCGCATCGTCATCGCCGGCGGCGGGCAGATCGGTGAGCGATTGGCCGAAGCCATCGAAAGCCGTTACCAGGTGAAAATCATCGAGATGAACCCGGCACGCTGCCGCCATCTCTCGGACACCCTCGACAGCACCGTCGTGCTGCAGGGCAGTGCCTCCGACCGCGACTTGTTGATAGAAGAAAACATCGCCGATGCGGACATCTTCCTGGCCCTGACCAACGACGACGAAGCCAACATCATGTCGTCGCTGCTGGCCAAACGCCTGGGTGCGAAGAAGGTGATGACCATCATCAACAACCCGGCCTATGTCGACCTGATTCAGGGCGGCGACATCGACATCGCCATCAGTCCGCAACTGGCGACCATCGGCACCTTGCTGGCCCACGTGCGCCGTGGCGACATCGTCAGCGTGCACTCACTGCGCCGGGGCGCGGCGGAAGCCATCGAGGCCATTGCCCACGGTGATGCGAAATCGAGCAAGGTCATCGGCAAAGCCATCGAGAACATCGGCCTGCCGCCGGGCACGACCATCGGCGCGATCATCCGCGACGAAGAAGTGATCATTGCCCACGACGACACGGTGATCGAAACTGGCGACCACGTGATTCTGTTCCTTGTGGATAAAAAGCATATTCGGGATGTGGAGAAGCTGTTTCATGTGGGACTCAGTTTCTTCTGATCGGCATTCTGCAGCGGCCTGACTGGCCTCTTCGCGGGCAAGCCCGCGAATGCGATCCACAGAACGCATGGATATCCCTGAATAATCTCAACAAGGAATTCACTGATGATCGAATCCCTGGAAAAAATGCTCGCCAAGGGTGTGGATAACTCATTGCTGCGCTTCGGCCTGGGCAAGGGCTACCTGGATCTGGGGGAGAACGCCAAGGCTGTGGAGCATTTCCAGCGTTGCGTCGAGATTGATCCGAAGTATTCGGCCGCGTGGAAGCTATTGGGCAAGGCTCATCAGGCCCTGGAGAACTATCCCGCCGCAAGACAGGCCTGGGAGCAAGGCCTGGAGGCCGCCAAAGCCCATGGCGACAAACAGGCCGAGAAGGAAATGACGGTATTCCTGAAAAAGCTCGATCGGCAGGCGCACTGATCAGAGATAACGCAAATCAATGCCTTCGGCATCCACTTGCACCACTTCCATGCGCACACGCGGCGCGCCGGCGGGCAAGCCCTGCACCTGTCCGTAAACCACCGCGCCCCTGGGTAGCGCCGACAAGGCCGGATGTTTGACGTAGACACCCGTGGCCGACAGATTGCGCGTCTGGCCCAGGCATTCGCCGAAGCTGTCATGACTGATCTTGATGCGAAATGATTTGCGGTGTTCGGACATCTACAGCGCCCTTATGAACGTACTGTGGATAACTTGTAGGAGCAGGCTCGCTCCGGGCGGCGCTCCGACGATGCTCGTGAACGATGACGCGGGAAGTCTGATTCCCCGTGGTGCCCTCAGGTTCATCGCGAGCGGGCTCGCTCCTACAAGTTATCCACAGACTGTGCCAATTGTTTCAATACCAGCGCTCTTCGCCGGGCGGACGCTTCTTGAAGCGCTTCATGCTCCACATGTACTGGCTTGGATACGCCCGCACATAACGCTCGACCACCTTGCTCATGGCGGCACAGGATTCTTCGGTGTCAGTGCTGTACATGGCCTCTGGCGCGGCTTCGAGGATCACTTTATAGCCTGATCCGTCTGGCAGGCGCAGGGCGTGCAGAAAGACGCCGACCGCTTTGCCGCCCGCGAGCATGTTCGGTACGAATTTGCTGGTCAGTGCCTGAGTGGCGAAGAACGGCACGAAGATCCCGGCGGATTCGGCCGGTTCCGGGTCGGCGGGAATGCCCACTGCACCACCTTTGCGCACTTCCTTGATGACGCTGAGAATGCCTTCCTTGGTGGAAGCGGCCACTTTGTTGCCCAGTTGTACCCGCTGCTTGCGCAACAATTCATCCACCGCCTTCAATTTGGGCGGACGGTAGAAAATGATCGGTTTGCACTGGCTGCAATAAAAGTGGTTGAGCACTTCCCAGTTGCCCAGGTGGCTGGTGATGCCGACCACGCCCTTGCCGGAGGCGAGTGCATCCTTCAGAACGTCGAGCCCCTCGACTTCACGCACCAGGTCGATGGAGCGCTGGGCCGGCCAGATCCAGGCGCAGGCGCTTTCGGTCAGTGACTTGCCGATGTCTTTCAGACTCTGGCCGACCAGACGCTCACGTTCGGCGGGGTCCATCTCCGGAAAGCATTTGGACAGGTTGATCCGCACCACGTCGCGGGAACGGTTAGGGGTTTTCCACATCACCCAGCCAATCGCCGAGCCGACAGCCTGCACCGCCCGCCACGGGAGCAGGGCAAACAGCCGCAGAGCGCCTACCAGCAAGGCGCCTTTAAACTTATCCACAGGTCACTCCTGATCTTGTGCTGTGCGCGAGGCGGCTATTCTAACCGCCGTTCGCCAGCAGCGCGTAGCGGTCGCAATCGCGCGTGTGATCCATGACCATGCCCGAAGCCTGCATCAGGGCGTAGCAAATGGTCGGGCCAACGAAGGTGAACCCCGCCTTTTTCAGGCCTTTGCTCATCGCCACCGCTTCGGGGGTGATGGCCGGGACTTCGGTGCGATCCTTGAAATGATTGACCTTCGGAACACCGCCGACGAACGACCAGAGAAACTCGACAGGGTCTTCCAGCGCCAGCCAGGCCTGGGCATTGCGCCGGGCCGCGTTGAGTTTGAGACGATTGCGGATAATGCCCGGATCGAGCATCAAATCATCGATTTCGGCGTCGCTCATCTGCGCCACGCGCTGCACGTCAAAGCCGTACATCACCCGGCGATAGTGCTCGCGTTTGCGCAAAACGGTGATCCAGGAAAGCCCGGCCTGGAACCCTTCGAGCAAAAGCAACTCGAACAATCCCTGCGCATCGCGTAGCGGCGTGCCCCACTCCTGATCGTGATAAGCCATGTACAGCGGATCTTCGGAACACCAAAAGCAGCGTGGCATAAGGCTCCAGGGGGCGTGCGCAGCAATGAATCGGGTATACTCCCGCTCTTTAAATCGCAGCCCAAGAAACAGGTGAATTCGTGAGCCAGCCTACGCCAGCCGTGCGTACCTTCCAAGACTTGATCCTCGCCCTCCAGCAATACTGGGCCGAGCAAGGTTGTGTGGTACTTCAGCCCTACGATATGGAAGTAGGCGCCGGCACTTTCCACACCGCAACATTCCTGCGCGCCATTGGCCCGGAAACCTGGAACGCCGCCTATGTGCAGCCAAGCCGTCGCCCGACTGACGGCCGCTATGGCGAAAACCCGAACCGTCTGCAGCACTACTACCAGTTCCAGGTAGTCCTGAAGCCGAACCCGGACAATTTCCAGGAGCTGTACCTGGGCTCCCTCAAGCACGTGGGCCTGGACCCATTGGTGCACGACATCCGCTTCGTCGAAGACAACTGGGAGTCTCCGACCCTCGGTGCCTGGGGTCTGGGTTGGGAAGTCTGGCTCAACGGCATGGAAGTGACGCAGTTCACTTACTTCCAGCAGGCGGGCGGCATCGAGTGCTACCCGGTCACGGGCGAGATCACTTACGGCCTCGAACGTCTGGCCATGTACCTGCAAGGTGTGGACTCGGTCTACGACCTGGTCTGGGCTGACGGTCCGTTCGGCAAAGTGACTTACGGCGACGTGTTCCACCAGAACGAAGTGGAGCAGTCGACCTACAACTTCGAACACGCCAACGTCGAGAAGCTGTTCGAGCTGTTCGATTTCTATGAAAGCGAAGCCAAGCGCCTGATCGAACTCGACCAGCCGTTGCCGTTGCCGAGCTACGAAATGGTGTTGAAGGCGTCCCATACCTTCAACCTGCTGGATGCGCGCCGGGCAATCTCGGTGACCGCGCGTCAGCAATACATTCTGCGTGTGCGCACCCTGGCGCGTTCCGTTGCGCAAGCCTACCTGCTGGCTCGCGCCAAGCTGGGCTTCCCGATGGCAACCCCGGACCTGCGTGATGAAGTACTGGCCAAGCTGGAGGCTGCACAATGAGTGCTCTGGATTTTCTGGTTGAATTGGGCACTGAAGAACTGCCACCCAAAGCCCTGAACACCCTGGCCGAAGCGTTTCTGGCCGGCATCGACAAGGGCCTGCAAGCGGCCGGCCTGAACTACGAGACCAAAACCGTTTATGCCGCGCCACGTCGCCTGGCGGTGCTAATCACCTCGCTGGCCACCCAGCAGCCCGATCGCAGCATCAACCTCGATGGCCCGCCACGTCAGGCCGCGTTCGATGCCGAGGGCAATCCGACCCAAGCGGCACTGGGCTTTGCCAAGAAGTGCGGCGTCGATCTGAGCGAAATCGATCAGAGCGGCCCGAAACTGCGCTACAGCCAAAACATCGCCGGCAAGCCGACCGCGAGCCTGCTGCCGACCATCGTTGAAGATTCGCTGAACGACCTGCCGATTCCCAAGCGCATGCGCTGGGGTGCTCGCAAGGAAGAATTCGTTCGCCCGACCCAATGGCTGGTCATGCTGCTCGGTGACCAGGTCATCGACTGCACCATCCTCGCCCAGAAGGCCGGCCGCGATTCCCGTGGTCACCGCTTCCACCATCCGGAAAGCGTGCGCATCGGTTCGCCGTCCAGCTACCTGGCTGACCTGCGTGCCGCTTATGTGTTGGCTGACGCCAACGAGCGTCGCGAGATCATCAGCAAGCGCACCGAAGAGCTGGCCACCCGTCAGGAAGGCACGGCGATCGTGCCGCCGGACCTGCTCGACGAAGTGACCGCGCTGGTTGAATGGCCGGTGCCGCTGGTGTGCTCGTTCGAAGAGCGTTTCCTCGACGTACCGCAAGAAGCCCTGATCACCACCATGCAGGACAACCAGAAGTATTTCTGCCTGCTGGATGCCGACGGCAAGTTGCTGCCACGTTTCATCACCGTGGCCAACATCGAGAGCAAAGACCCGCAGCAGATCATCGCCGGTAACGAGAAAGTGGTTCGTCCACGCCTGACCGACGCCGAGTTCTTCTTCAAGCAAGACAAGAAGCAGAAACTCGAAGACTTCAACCTGCGCCTGCAAAACGTGGTGTTCCAGGAAAAACTTGGCAGCGTCTATGACAAGGCCGAACGCGTTTCCAAACTGGCCGCGTTCATCGCTCAGCGCATCGGTGGCAATGCCGCGTGGGCGGCTCGCGCCGGCCTGCTGTCCAAGTGCGACCTGGCGACCGAAATGGTCGGCGAGTTCCCGGAGATGCAAGGTGTCGCCGGTTACTATTACGCCCTCAACGATGGCGAGCCAGAAGATGTTGCCCTGGCGCTGAACGAGCAATACATGCCGCGCGGTGCCGGCGCCGAGCTGCCGACCACCCTGACCGGTGCGGCCGTGGCCATCGCTGACAAGCTGGATACCCTGGTCGGTATTTTCGGCATCGGCATGCTGCCTACCGGCAGTAAAGATCCGTACGCCTTGCGCCGTGCCGCATTGGGTGTGTTGCGCATTCTGATCGACAAGAAACTCAACCTCGACCTGAACGACGCCGTGGCCTTCGCCGTGAATGCCTTCGGTGCCAAGGTCAAGGCTGCCGGCCTGAACGACGCGGTGCTGGAGTTCATCTTCGACCGTCTGCGTGCCCGTTACGAGGACGAAGGCGTCGACGTCGCGACCTACCTGTCGGTGCGTGCCCTGAAGCCGGGTTCGGCCCTGGACTTCGACCAGCGCGTACAAGCGGTAGAGGCCTTCCGCAAGTTGCCGGAAGCCGCTGCCCTCGCTGCCGTGAACAAACGCGTTTCGAATCTGCTGAGCAAGGTGGAAGGCTCCGTGCCAACCGTCGTGGAAGCCAAGTACTTCGACAATGCCAACGAGTTCTCCCTGTACTCGGCGATCCAGCAGGCAGACCAGGCGGTTCAGCCTATGGCCGCAGCGCGTCAGTACAGCGAATCGCTGGCACGCCTGGCCGCCTTGCGCGAGCCGGTGGATGCGTTCTTCGAAGCCGTGATGGTCAACGCGGAAGACGCGAAAGTTCGCGCCAACCGTTATGCGTTGCTGGCGCGTCTGCGTGGGCTGTTCCTCGGCGTCGCCGATATTTCGTTGCTGGGGTAAGACTGTTTGAAACTGCTGATACTCGATCGGGACGGGGTGATCAACTACGACTCCGACGCTTACATCAAGTCAGTGGAGGAGTGGATACCGCTCCCCGGGTCGATCGAAGCCATCGCGCAGTTGAGCAAGGCCGGCTGGACGGTAGCGGTTGCTACCAACCAGTCCGGCATCGCTCGCGGCTATTACGACATTGCCACCCTGGATGCCATGCACGAGCGCTTGCGCTCGCTGGTGGCGGAGCAGGGCGGTGAAGTCGGCCTGATCGTCTACTGCCCACACGGGCCCGACGATGGCTGTGATTGCCGCAAGCCAAAACCCGGGATGTTGAAAAACATCGCCGCACATTACAACGTATCGCTGACTAATCTATGGTTCGTCGGCGATAGTCTCGGTGACCTGGAAGCTGCCAAAGCCGTCGATTCTCAGCCAGTTTTGGTAAAGACCGGAAAAGGCGTGAAGACTTTGGGCAAGACCCTTCCGGTAGGCACATTGATTTTTGACGATCTGGCGGCGATAGCCGCAGAACTTATCCACACATGCCCTTGAGTAAGTGTGCGCTTCAATTGGTCCTGACCAGGGATGAAAGGGAAGTGCGCTTTATATAGGACGGGCAGTTCCCGCAACGGTAAACGTCACCATGTCGATATTGCAGGCCATCAGAACCTTCCTCTTTTACCTGCTGCTGGGCACCAGTTCGTTGCTGTGGTGCAGCCTGAGCTTTTTTGTCGCGCCGTTTTTGCCATTCAAGGCGCGTTATCGCTTCATCAACGTTTACTGGTGCCGCTGCGCCTTGTGGCTGAGCAAGGTGTTCCTGGGTATCCGTTACGAAGTGAAAGGCGCCGAGAACGTGCCCGACCAGCCCTGCGTGATTCAATCGAACCATCAGAGCACTTGGGAAACATTCTTTCTCTCGGCCTACTTCGAGCCGTTGAGCCAGGTGCTCAAGCGCTCGTTGCTGTATGTCCCTTTTTTCGGCTGGGCCATGGCCATGTTGCGACCGATTGCAATCGACCGTGACAACCCGAAAGCCGCACTCAAGCAAGTCGCAAAGAGGGGCGATGAGTTGCTCAAGGATGGCGTCTGGGTGCTGATCTTTCCTGAAGGAACACGGGTCCCTTACGGCACCATCGGGAAGTTCTCTCGCGGCGGTACCGCACTGGCGGTCAATGCCGCACTTCCGGTGCTGCCCATTGCCCACAACGCCGGCAAGTTCTGGCCAAAAACCGGCTGGGCGAAGAAGCAAGGTGTCATTACCGTGATCATCGGCAAGCCGATGCATGCCGAGGGTAGCGGGCCGCGCGCCATTGCCGAGCTTAACGATCGGGTTCAGGCCTGGAACGAGCAGATGCAACGGGAAATGGGATCACTTCCACCCGCCCCACAAGCCCCGGTGGCCAGCGATCAAGTGGCTGTCTGAGTTCTGTGGATAACCTGTGTGCCGTTTTGCTGATACAGGCCGCATTTTTCTGTTAAGACTATGATTTAACTATATATTTCTTAACTTCATAAAATTCTGAAAAATGTGCATAGGTTTTTCAGAAGGTCAAAAAACCGGCTAATAAAGCCGGTTTTTTTATGCGCCACAACAGGCTGTCCGCCGACAGGAAATCAGCCTTGTAAATGACACCGCGCCCGCTGCCGCTCGTCTCCCTGCAGGACCTGGGGTTTGTCACAGCCAACGGTGCACAGGCTGCACCGTTCTCGAAAGAAGCAGCCAGTCGGCAGATGACGGTTACCCGGCAATTCGGTAGGCGCCGCCACCTGCTCTGCATGCAGCGCAACGCCCAGTCGTGGAACTGCTTCGAGCAACAGGCGGGTATAGGGATGGCGTGGCTGATCGAGCACCTGGGCAGCCTGGCCCAGCTCGACGATTTGCCCCAAATACATCACCGCAACCCGGTCTGCCATATGACGCACGACGGACACGTTATGGGAAATCAGGATGTAGGTCAGGTTGCGGGCGCGTTGCAGCTCTGCGAGCAGGTTGAGGATCTGCGCCTGAACCGAGATATCCAGCGCCGATGTGGGTTCGTCGAGGACGATAATATCCGGGTCGGAGGACAGGGCCCGGGCAATGGCAATCCGCTGACGCTGGCCGCCGGAGAACTGGTGGGGGAAGCGATCCAGGTATTCCGGGCGGATACCGACCTGGGACGCGACCTTGGCTGCCACCTCACGCATCTGTGCCCGATCGCCATGACCCCGGGCGTACAGTGGCTCGGTGATGATTCGCCAGATCGGCAGACGCGGGTCGAGCGAAGACTGGGGGTCCTGGAACACAATCTGCACGTTGTTGCGGCCTTCGCTGCCGGTGCGACTGGCCCAGTTCAAATCGCCGCTGCTGGGCGCAATCAAGCCCATCAACAACTGCGCCAATGTGCTTTTTCCACAGCCTGACTCACCCACGATCCCCAGGGTTTCGCCCGCTCGTACCTGAAGATCAATGCCATTGAGAGCGTGAGCAAAGCCTCGCGGCCGACCCAGCCAGTCGTTACTGACGGGGAAACGCACACGAACATCGTTGATTTGAAGAATCGGGGGAGCCATGTCGATAGCCCTATGAAGGACAGCATTGTTCATCACGAAAGCTCCTTGACGGGCAACCAGCAAGCGCTTTTACGTTGGTCGTTGATGGCATTGAGGGTAGGACGTTTGGCACAGACTGGCATGGCGTAAGAGCACCGCTCCTGAAACGTGCAGCCCTCGGGTAAAGAGGCGAGGTTGGGGACTTGCCCGGGAATGGTCAGCAACGGCTGGCCCGGCTCCACCATTTCCGGAAGGCCGCTGAGCAGCCCACGGGTATAGGGGTGTTGCGGATTGTTCATCACGTCGACGGTGCGGCCTTCTTCGACCACAGCGCCGGTGTACATGACATACACCCGGTCACAGAACTGCGACACCAATGCCATGTCATGGGTGATGAGCAAAATGGCAGTCCCCCGTTGCCTGGCCTTTTCTCGCAGCAGCAACAGCACCTGGCGTTGCACCGTCACGTCGAGCGCGGTGGTCGGCTCGTCGGCGATCAAGAGTTGCGGTTCACAGGAGAACGCCAGCGCAATCATCACCCGTTGACGCATGCCCCCGGACAGTTCGAACGGGTAGCTCTCCAATACGTGCTCTGGGCTGGCGATGTGCATGTCGCGCAACAGGGCAATCGCCTTGAGCCGCGCCTGGGCAGCACTGATTTTCTGGTGATGGATGATCACATCGAGCATTTGTCGACCGATACGCCGGGTCGGGTTCAGGGCGGTCATCGGCTCCTGGAAAATCATCGCCGCATCGCGTCCGCGAATCTGCAGCAGTTCCTTTTCAGGCGTTGTGAGCATGTCGCGGCCGAGCATGCTGAGGCTGCCCGCGGTAATGCGATAGCTGCGCTCGGGCAGCAGACGCATGCTAAGCATGGCCGTGACCGACTTGCCCGACCCGGACTCGCCCACCACGCCGACGATTTCGCCGGGATTGACGTGCAACGTCACGCCGTTCAAGGCTTTCACATTGTTTTTGTAAGCCGGGAATTCCAGGCTCAGATTGTCGATGGCCAGCACTGGGCTCGAAGTCTGCATTGTCATTTCCCCTGTTGCCGTGGGTCGAGCAGGTCGCGTACACCATCGCCCAGCAGGTTGAAACCGGTGGCGGTGATCAGAATCGCCATGCCTGGAAAGGTCGAATACCACCAGTTATCGAGGATGTAATTGCGCCCGGTGGCGACCATTGCGCCCCATTCGGCGGTTGGCTGTTGCGCGCCCAGGCCGATGAATCCAAGGGCCGAGGCCATGAGGATGGCGCTACCGATATCCAGGCTCAGTTGTACCAGCAAGGGCGGCATTGCGTTTCGCGCCACGTGCCAGTGCACCACGTGCCAGCGTCCGGCCCCGAACGTATGGGCGGCCTTGACGTACCCCATCTGTCGAATACTCAAGGCCTGGCCACGGGCCAGTCGTACGTAGGATGGGATTCGCACCAGGGTAATGGCCAGCATGGCGTTGAACAGACTCGCGCCCAATGCGGCCGCCAATGCCATGATCAGCACCAGTGACGGGACCGACAGCATGATGTCCATCAGGCGCATGATGAAGGCGTCGAAACGCCCACCGATCACCCCCGAAAAGCACCCCAGCAGCCCGCCGATGAAACAGGAGGCGAAAGCCACGAACAGGCCGACGCCCACCGACTGCTGGCTGCCGAACAGCACCCGGCTGAACAGGTCGCGACCCACTTCATCAGTGCCAAACCAATGGTCGGCGGATGGCGGCGCCAGGCGTTCGCCAAGGTTCAGTGCATTCGGGTCGTGGCTGGCGAGCCAGGGCGCGAAGATCATGCACAGCAGTACGATAGAAGTGATCAACAGGCCCGCCATGGTCAGCGGGCTCCGGCGGATCTGGTAAGCCAGGTAGGCGAGTTTTTCAGCCCTGCGCGGGCCACGTGCCGCCGTCAGAGTCACAGACATTTCAATTCACCTCGCCGATGCGTGGGTCGATCACGCGATACAAAAGGTCGATAGCCATGTTCAACAGGACATAGATGAACGAAACCAGAATCGCAAAGCCCATCACCGCCGGGAAATCCAGCGACTGGATCGACTTGACCACATAGGCCCCCATGCCGGGCCAGGCAAATACGGTTTCGGTCAGTACCGCGCCGTACAACAAATCACCCAGGGTCAACCCAAGGACGGTCACCGAAGGGATGAGGGCGTTGGGCAGGGCGTGACGCAGGATCACTGTCCACCGGGACAGGCCATAGGCGCGCGCGGTGCGGATGTAGTCTTCGCCTAATTGATCCAGCATGGCCGAGCGGATCTGCCGGGCGACTACCCCCAGGGTCACGAAGCCCAGCGTTGCGGCTGGAAGAATCAGGTGTTCGGCCGCATCGAGAAACAGTCGGACATCGCCCGCCAACAGCGAGTCGATCAGGTAAAAACCCGTGATCGTCGGTGGCGGCGAGAGCCCTTCAGATAGCCGGCCACCACCGGGCAGCCAGCCCAGATGGCCGTAGAACAACACGATTGCACCCAGGCCGAGCCAGAAGGCCGGGGTGGAAATACCGGTGACCGCCAGGGTCCGGGCGATCTGATCGATCAGCCGGTTGTGGTAAACCGCTGACAACACGCCCAGTGGCACACCGACCAGAATCGCTAACGTCAGTGCGACCAGCGCCAGTTCCAGTGTGGCCGGGAAGAACGCTTGCAAGTCTTCCAGGACGGGACGGTTGGTGCGTATCGAGGTTCCCAGGTCCCCGTGCAACAGATCCATCAGGTAGCGACCGTATTGTTGATACAGCGGCAGATCCAATCCCAGTTGATGACGGATGCCGGCCACGAGAGCGTCGCTGGCGCGGTCGCCGGCGATCAATCGGGCAGGGTCGCCCGGGATCAGGTGGGAAATTGAAAAGGTAATCAGCGAAACACCGAACACGACCAACATCAAGCCGAGCAGGCGCTTGCGCAACAATGTCAGGAAGGCCATCTGGCACCTCAGTTACACGAGCGACGAAATCAGAAGCCGCGCCAGCCGCCGGGGGCTGGCGCGAAGGAGCATGTTTACTTGCTCATGCTTCCCAGGTTGAACACCTGTTCGAGCATAGGGTTGAACACGTAGCCCTTGACCGAATCACGCATCGGCAGGGAGTAGCTCTTCTGATAGAGGTAGGCATAGACGCTGTCGTCGAGCACCTTTTTCTGCGCAGTCTGGTAAAGCTCGACGCGTTTGGCGGTGTCGCTGACAGCGGCCGCTTCGCGAATCAGCTTGTCGACTTCCGGGTTGCTATAGAACGAGCGGTTGCCTTGCAGGCCCTGCATCTTGGAGTCGAACCAGAAGTTCATGAACATGTACGGGTCAGCGAAGTCCGGGCTCCAGGTCCCCACCGCGATGTCGTAGTCGGCCTGGCCAACGCGTTCACGCAGGGTGGCGTTGGCGGTTTTCTCCAGTTTGAGGTTGATGCCCAGAGGGGCCAGGGCCGCCTGCAAGGTCAGGCCGATCGGTTCCCAGTTGGCGTCCTTGTCCGAGTACATGTAGTTCAGGTTGGTGATCTTCTGAGGGGCCTTGGCCAGGCTGTTCTTCGCGGCGGCCAGGTCCTGCTTCATCACTGGCAGCGAACTGTCGTAGCCCCACATGCCATCCGGTATCGGCCCGTTCAGCAGCTTGGCCTTGTCCTTGAGAATGCCCTTGACGATGCCGTTGTAGTCCACCGCTTCGGTAATCGCGCGACGGGCGTTGACGTCCGTCAGAGGCCCCTTCTTGTTGTTCAGGTACAGGTAAGTGACGCGCAACGAAGGAAAATCCTTGACCACTACGCCGGGCTTGCCGCCCAGTGCGCCCAATTGGTCTTCGGGCATGTCTTCGATGATATCCAGGTCCCCGCGCTCCAGTTGCAGCCGACGCACGGAGGGCTCCGCAATCGTCTTGAGGATCACGGTCTTGAACGCAGGCTTGGGACCGGCGAAGTAGGGATTCGGCTCCATCGTGACGGACTGGCCCTTTTGCCAACTGGTCAGGCGGAAAGGACCGGAGCCTGCGGTGTGGCTGGACAGCCAGGCATTGGTTTCGGCGCCCTTGTTGGCCACCAGCGGGTTAACGATCGAGGCGCCGTTGTGGGCCAGGGTGAACAGGAAGGGGGCGAACGGCGTTTTCAGCGTAAAGCGGATAGTCTGCGGGTCGATCACCGCCACCACCATGTCCTCCGGGAATGCACCGGACGGCCCTTGCTTGAGGGTCATCAGGCGATCGAAGGAAAACTTCACGGCAGCGGCATCCACTGCGGTGCCGTCATCGAACTTGTTGCCGGGCTTGATCTTGAACTCCCAGACCAGGTTGTCCGGCGACACGGTCCAGCTTTCCGCCAGATCCCCTGTCACTTCGGTGCTGCTCTTGTCACCGTCGGTTTTGTAGCTCACCAGACGCTGATAGGACGGGTAGGTGATGGTCCAGTCGTTGTTATCGAAGGTTACCGCCGGGTCGAGCGTTTGTGGGTCGGCGGGCTTGCCGATGACCAGAGTGTCCTGAGCCGTCGCTGCCGAAGCGGCTTGCCAGGCGCCCAGGCTCATCGCGCTGCACAGTAGACCAAGCAGCAGCTTGCTGGTGCGTGGAGAGGTTTTTCGGGTCACGGTGTTCATTGGGGTCATGCCGGTTTCCTTAATCATTCGATGTATGGAAGTACGTCAGGTTTTTTATAAAAGCTATAACCGGGCAGTTGCAGGTGAAGCAGGTAACGCTTGTTGTTATCGCGTAGCGTTGGCGTCGAAACTCTGTGGTTTCGTTATCGGTTTGTTGCAGTATTAGTTGTTCGAGAATGTGGTCTGGTTGTCTTCCAGCAAGGGGTAATCATCGGCATCCGGAAGTTCGTAATGCCACCATTCAGTGGGAATTGCGCAGAACCCGGACGCGAGCATGATTCCCAGCAACAGCAGACGATTGCGTTGCACGTGAACGGGAAGGTCGGGGTAGAACTGATGGGACTTCTCTTCCATGGTGTCGAAGGCGCTGCCCATATCCAGCGGCTGTCCATCGCTGCCCACCAGGGTCAAATCCACTGCCACGCCACGGCTATGGTGGGAGCCCAAATGGGGATCGCGCACGTAGTTACCGTCAGGCAATGCCTCCCACAATAGAAACTGGGCGAAAGGTGGACGGTAGGCGTCATAAATACGCAGTGTGTAACCGGCCAGCCGAGCCAGTTCACTGGCCTTGCCCAGGCAGTCGGCCGCTTGACGATGCAGCAGGCAACGGGCACTCGGGTAAATCACCTTTCCAGCCAGATTGTCGGCACTGGCGTAGATCAGATCGATTTGCACCTGATATCGCTCGGCATCAATCTCTACAAGGGGGCTGTTGTTCACGCAAAAACTCCAGTTGGGATTGGATGGATCTAGCCTTCGAACTGGCCGAAAGCTTTTTGCAATTGTCGGTTTTTGCTCAGGCGTTCATCGAGGCGGTCGCCGAATTTTTCCGCTACGGCCGACACCATCAGGTTCAACAGGCAGGCCAGCGGGGCAGGGGAGTCCCAGAACTGCCCGACATCGGTTTTGAGTTGCAGCAGATCCAGCGGGTAGTCACGTGCCCACGGGCATTGCAGATCGGTGATCAGGGCCAAGGGCAGGTTGTTATCGATGGCGGCGTCGCAGAAGGTCCGGGTCACACTGGAATAGGCCCGGAAATCCGAAATGATTGCGTAGGGGTTGGCAAAGCCGGAATTCAGGGTTTCGGCGTAGATGCCGGACAAGCCGTCGACGTAGTAGACCTTGGGCCGGATGTATTCGAGGTGGCTATGAAACGCGGTGAGAATCCCGCGGGTCGACTGGATGCCGAGAATGAATACCGCATCGGCTTCGTAGATGCGCTGCACGATTTCAGCGAAGGCACTGCTGCGCGCCAGGCCATAGACGTGCCGGATGGCCTCGATCTCGCGACTCATGGAACGGTCGAGTGCGTCTTCTCGAGTGCTTTCGGTGCGAAAGGCGCCGATCCGGTCGGTGATCAACCACGACGCCGGCGCTTCGCCGCGCAGACTCTGTTTGACCTCATCGATGTTCTGATAACCCAGCGAACGGAAAAAACGCCCCACGGAAATGCCAGTGGTGGATGCCTGCTGCGCGATGCTGTCGGCCGACTCGAACGGTAGCTGATCCGGGTTTCCCAACAGGTAACTGGCAATGCGTTTGCCAGTCGGGGTCAGGTTCGAGAACTCTTGCTCGAGCAACTGAAGGAAGCTGTTCTTTTCTGTAGACATGTCAGCGCACCGATCGAGGGATTGTTATTGCGGTGTCATTATCGTTAAACATGTTACATGTATAACATTTATCATCAAGACAACACCACGTTTTTTTCAGACGCGTTACGCCGAATCCCGAATCCCGGAAAAGTCCGAAAAAAAAACCAGCGCAATGCGCTGGTTTTTTTGTTTGGAAAACTCTCGGGAGGGGGAGAGCTCAGCGAATGTTCGGCGACACTCGCTGCAGGGACAAAATCAGTTCCAGAACGGACGCTATTCCCAACCTAAAGAAAAACCCATGATCGCAGGCGTCATGCAGGCCTTGGCACCGAACAAACCATTTCATCCATACCAATCTCAGGATGCTTTTTCGAGGACAAAAACAAAACCCCTACCTGCATGCGCAGATAGGGGTTTTGGAATTTAATCTTGACGATGACCTACTCTCACATGGGGAAACCCCACACTACCATCGGCGATGCATCGTTTCACTGCTGAGTTCGGGATGGGATCAGGTGGTTCCAATGCTCTATGGTCGTCAAGAAATTCGGGTACCGAACCGTCTTTCGACGCTTCAGCAAATTGGGTATGCGATAGTTTGTGCGGCTTTTGTGAGTGGTTGCGAACTTTCGGTTCATTGCGTCTTCACACACCGCAATCTGGCTCTTAAGCGCAAATTGCTTGGGTGTTATATGGTCAAGCCTCACGGGCAATTAGTATTGGTTAGCTCAACGCCTCACAGCGCTTACACACCCAACCTATCAACGTCGTAGTCTTCGACGGCCCTTCAGGGGACTCAAGGTCCCAGTGAGATCTCATCTTGAGGCTAGTTTCCCGCTTAGATGCTTTCAGCGGTTATCTATTCCGAACATAGCTACCCGGCAATGCCACTGGCGTGACAACCGGAACACCAGAGGTTCGTCCACTCCGGTCCTCTCGTACTAGGAGCAGCCCCTCTCAAATCTCAAACGTCCACGGCAGATAGGGACCGAACTGTCTCACGACGTTCTAAACCCAGCTCGCGTACCACTTTAAATGGCGAACAGCCATACCCTTGGGACCGGCTTCAGCCCCAGGATGTGATGAGCCGACATCGAGGTGCCAAACACCGCCGTCGATATGAACTCTTGGGCGGTATCAGCCTGTTATCCCCGGAGTACCTTTTATCCGTTGAGCGATGGCCCTTCCATACAGAACCACCGGATCACTAAGACCTACTTTCGTACCTGCTCGACGTGTCTGTCTCGCAGTCAAGCGCGCTTTTGCCTTTATACTCTACGACCGATTTCCGACCGGTCTGAGCGCACCTTCGTACTCCTCCGTTACTCTTTAGGAGGAGACCGCCCCAGTCAAACTACCCACCATACACTGTCCTCGATCCGGATAACGGACCTGAGTTAGAACCTCAAAGTTGCCAGGGTGGTATTTCAAGGATGGCTCCACGCGAACTGGCGTCCACGCTTCAAAGCCTCCCACCTATCCTACACAAGCAAATTCAAAGTCCAGTGCAAAGCTATAGTAAAGGTTCACGGGGTCTTTCCGTCTAGCCGCGGATACACTGCATCTTCACAGCGATTTCAATTTCACTGAGTCTCGGGTGGAGACAGCGCCGCCATCGTTACGCCATTCGTGCAGGTCGGAACTTACCCGACAAGGAATTTCGCTACCTTAGGACCGTTATAGTTACGGCCGCCGTTTACCGGGGCTTCGATCAAGAGCTTCGCGTTAGCTAACCCCATCAATTAACCTTCCGGCACCGGGCAGGCGTCACACCCTATACGTCCACTTTCGTGTTTGCAGAGTGCTGTGTTTTTAATAAACAGTCGCAGCGGCCTGGTATCTTCGACCGGCGTGGGCTTACGTAGCAAGTACTTCACCCTCACCGGCGCACCTTCTCCCGAAGTTACGGTGCCATTTTGCCTAGTTCCTTCACCCGAGTTCTCTCAAGCGCCTTGGTATTCTCTACCCAACCACCTGTGTCGGTTTGGGGTACGGTTCCTGGTTACCTGAAGCTTAGAAGCTTTTCTTGGAAGCATGGCATCAACCACTTCGTGTTCTAAAAGAACACTCGTCATCAGCTCTCGGCCTTAGAATCCCGGATTTACCTAAGATTCCAGCCTACCACCTTAAACTTGGACAACCAACGCCAAGCTGGCCTAGCCTTCTCCGTCCCTCCATCGCAATAACCAGAAGTACAGGAATATTAACCTGTTTTCCATCGACTACGCTTTTCAGCCTCGCCTTAGGGACCGACTAACCCTGCGTCGATTAACGTTGCGCAGGAAACCTTGGTCTTTCGGCGTGGGTGTTTTTCACACCCATTGTCGTTACTCATGTCAGCATTCGCACTTCTGATACCTCCAGCAAGCTTCTCAACTCACCTTCACAGGCTTACAGAACGCTCCTCTACCGCATCACCTAAGTGATACCCGTAGCTTCGGTGTATGGTTTGAGCCCCGTTACATCTTCCGCGCAGGCCGACTCGACTAGTGAGCTATTACGCTTTCTTTAAAGGGTGGCTGCTTCTAAGCCAACCTCCTAGCTGTCTAAGCCTTCCCACATCGTTTCCCACTTAACCATAACTTTGGGACCTTAGCTGACGGTCTGGGTTGTTTCCCTTTTCACGACGGACGTTAGCACCCGCCGTGTGTCTCCCATGCTCGGCACTTGTAGGTATTCGGAGTTTGCATCGGTTTGGTAAGTCGGGATGACCCCCTAGCCGAAACAGTGCTCTACCCCCTACAGTGATACATGAGGCGCTACCTAAATAGCTTTCGAGGAGAACCAGCTATCTCCGAGCTTGATTAGCCTTTCACTCCGATCCACAGGTCATCCGCTAACTTTTCAACGGTAGTCGGTTCGGTCCTCCAGTCAGTGTTACCTAACCTTCAACCTGCCCATGGATAGATCGCCCGGTTTCGGGTCTATTCCCAGCGACTAGACGCCCTATTAAGACTCGCTTTCGCTACGCCTCCCCTATTCGGTTAAGCTCGCCACTGAAAATAAGTCGCTGACCCATTATACAAAAGGTACGCAGTCACAGAACAAAGTCTGCTCCCACTGCTTGTACGCATACGGTTTCAGGATCTATTTCACTCCCCTCTCCGGGGTTCTTTTCGCCTTTCCCTCACGGTACTAGTTCACTATCGGTCAGTCAGTAGTATTTAGCCTTGGAGGATGGTCCCCCCATATTCAGACAAAGTTTCTCGTGCTCCGTCCTACTCGATTTCATGACCAAGAGATTTTCGCGTACAGGGCTATCACCCACTATGGCCGCACTTTCCAGAGCGTTCCGCTAATCTCAAAGCCACTTAAGGGCTAGTCCCCGTTCGCTCGCCACTACTAAGGGAATCTCGGTTGATTTCTTTTCCTCAGGGTACTTAGATGTTTCAGTTCCCCTGGTTCGCCTCTTAAGCCTATGTATTCAGCTTAAGATAACCATCTTATGATGGCTGGGTTCCCCCATTCAGACATCTCCGGATCAAAGTCTGTTTGCCGACTCCCCGAAGCTTTTCGCAGGCTACCACGTCTTTCATCGCCTCTGACTGCCAAGGCATCCACCGTATGCGCTTCTTCACTTGACCATATAACCCCAAGCAATCTGGTTATACTGTGAAGACGACATTCGCCGAAAATTCGCATTGCTCAAAGAGCAACTCACAAATTTTACCTTAGCCTGATCCGTTACCAGTGAAAGTAACGTTCAGCCTATCTTTCTATCACATACCCAAATTTTTAAAGAACGATCTAGCCAAAGACTAGAAATCAATATTCACACTGGAATATTCATTTCTAAACTCTAACGAAGCAGACCACCTTAAAAGCTGGCCTCTCGTCTTCTTCAATGAATCAAGCAATTCGTGTGGGAACTTATGGAGCAGCTGAGTCGTCGATTAAGGAGGTGATCCAGCCGCAGGTTCCCCTACGGCTACCTTGTTACGACTTCACCCCAGTCATGAATCACACCGTGGTAACCGTCCTCCCGAAGGTTAGACTAGCTACTTCTGGTGCAACCCACTCCCATGGTGTGACGGGCGGTGTGTACAAGGCCCGGGAACGTATTCACCGCGACATTCTGATTCGCGATTACTAGCGATTCCGACTTCACGCAGTCGAGTTGCAGACTGCGATCCGGACTACGATCGGTTTTATGGGATTAGCTCCACCTCGCGGCTTGGCAACCCTCTGTACCGACCATTGTAGCACGTGTGTAGCCCAGGCCGTAAGGGCCATGATGACTTGACGTCATCCCCACCTTCCTCCGGTTTGTCACCGGCAGTCTCCTTAGAGTGCCCACCATAACGTGCTGGTAACTAAGGACAAGGGTTGCGCTCGTTACGGGACTTAACCCAACATCTCACGACACGAGCTGACGACAGCCATGCAGCACCTGTCTCAATGTTCCCGAAGGCACCAATCCATCTCTGGAAAGTTCATTGGATGTCAAGGCCTGGTAAGGTTCTTCGCGTTGCTTCGAATTAAACCACATGCTCCACCGCTTGTGCGGGCCCCCGTCAATTCATTTGAGTTTTAACCTTGCGGCCGTACTCCCCAGGCGGTCAACTTAATGCGTTAGCTGCGCCACTAAGAGCTCAAGGCTCCCAACGGCTAGTTGACATCGTTTACGGCGTGGACTACCAGGGTATCTAATCCTGTTTGCTCCCCACGCTTTCGCACCTCAGTGTCAGTATCAGTCCAGGTGGTCGCCTTCGCCACTGGTGTTCCTTCCTATATCTACGCATTTCACCGCTACACAGGAAATTCCACCACCCTCTACCATACTCTAGCTTGTCAGTTTTGAATGCAGTTCCCAGGTTGAGCCCGGGGCTTTCACATCCAACTTAACAAACCACCTACGCGCGCTTTACGCCCAGTAATTCCGATTAACGCTTGCACCCTCTGTATTACCGCGGCTGCTGGCACAGAGTTAGCCGGTGCTTATTCTGTCGGTAACGTCAAAACAGCAAAGTATTAATTTACTGCCCTTCCTCCCAACTTAAAGTGCTTTACAATCCGAAGACCTTCTTCACACACGCGGCATGGCTGGATCAGGCTTTCGCCCATTGTCCAATATTCCCCACTGCTGCCTCCCGTAGGAGTCTGGACCGTGTCTCAGTTCCAGTGTGACTGATCATCCTCTCAGACCAGTTACGGATCGTCGCCTTGGTGAGCCATTACCTCACCAACTAGCTAATCCGACCTAGGCTCATCTGATAGCGCAAGGCCCGAAGGTCCCCTGCTTTCTCCCGTAGGACGTATGCGGTATTAGCGTCCCTTTCGAGACGTTGTCCCCCACTACCAGGCAGATTCCTAGGCATTACTCACCCGTCCGCCGCTGAATCAGAGAGCAAGCTCTCTTCATCCGCTCGACTTGCATGTGTTAGGCCTGCCGCCAGCGTTCAATCTGAGCCATGATCAAACTCTTCAGTTCAAACATCTTTGGGTTTTGAGAAAACCCTAAACTTGGCTCAGCAATCGTTGGTTACATCTTTGATTTCTCGCGGAGTAACTTGTGATGCTGATAATCTGTTGACTAGCAGTCTGACTCCACAAGCACCCACACGAATTGCTTGATTCAGTTGTTAAAGAGCGGTTGGTTAAGATCTTTCGTCTCAACCGAGGCGCGCATTTAATAGCGCCCCTCAGACAACACCCTTAAAAGCCACTGATTTTATTAATAAAATCAATTACTTAAGCTTCAAACAACTTCAGGTTGCTCGTTAGCGGGAGGCAAATAGTACAGTATTAAAATGTGCTGTCAACCCCCCCCACCTATAATTTTCCCAGCGAGCTGGCCGTGCACACTGGCACCAGATGTGGGCTAACGGATTTGGCGAATACCCGATGGCCGTGGTAATCGCCGACGATGCTGAGGCGATGTTGTGCAGGCCGGTTTCGTCTTACCTGTCTTCTGCGACTGCAATGCACTCATTGCCGAACGCAGGGCACACAGACACTGATGGGCGCTGACTGGATCGCCGACGCTGTCAGTACAGGCAATTTCAAAGAGCGAAGCCCAGAGCAGTCCGGCACGAGCTAACCGCGCCTCATTGGCCAGGTAGGGAAGAAGATCCTCTTGAGGGATGTCGATAAGTGTGGACAGTACCCTCAATGTTCGGTTGAAACCGAGCGCGCCGAGTTGGTCTGAGGCATCGTTGAGGCAGGGATCGGTTTGCAACAGTACGCAGAAAGCCAGTATGCGCTGCTCGACGGCATCCAACCCGATCAACTGGCCGAGCGCCTGTACATTCGCCTGCAGCCTATCCGGGTAACCTACTAAGAGGAACGTCAGGTCGAAGGCCAGCGCCGGGCTGAAATCGTCTGCATCGACCAACTCTTGCAGGCCAAGCTCTGCAGCGATTTCATCGTCGTTGAAATGATGTCGCTGAATGAAGTTTCGGTGTCCGCCGAGATCGAGCATCAGCATGAACACCCATTTCAGTGACAGCGCACACGTATCGGAGGAGTGTGGCCCTGATGCGCGGAGGGTGGTAGAACTGGCCGAACGACGACGTATGGACAGGAGGCATTTCCTGTACCGAATGTAGCGTCATTCTGGCGCAGGAGCGCGTCATCTTATGTCGCAACCATATGGAAGCAACCTCTAATCCCGTCTAGCGATAGCAGGAGATCCGATCGCTCGTTGCACAGGTAGGTGTTGAGCAGGGCTGTAAGGGCGGGCAAAGAATTCCATTTGAATAAGGTAGGCGCACCACGAGCGCCAAATCGCAGCAGTTTACCGACTCAAATAGAGGTGGGTTTTCTGTCCTAACTTGACGTCGGGGACTTTGGCCAAGTCGCTTAACTTCGACCGAAGCAATTAACTTTGACCACCTACAATGTAGGGTCACAAAATAGACGATTTGGGAGCCCCAGCAAACGCTGGCAGAAAATCATCTTTTTTGTGAAACCGTCGGTTGAGATTCACAAAATAAATGAGAAAAGCCTACTCGCCTCACAGAATAGATGCGTCCGAGTAGAAACGTTCTCACCTTCAGCCTCAACTGTCCAACCGTCCATGCCATTCTGCCTACAAGAAAAAAGGTACGTCCGAATACTGCGAGCCCGATACAAGAGTTGAGAGAGGTCGCAGTTGCTGACTACTCGAAACCATACGCTTTCCAGTACGATCAGGCCTGGTTCGACGCCGCGAAGATCAGCGTCATTCTCTTGATAAGGGGATGCACGGGAAGGGAAGTGCAGATTGGCGAGGGCCACACCTTCCAGATTCCAGCACTAAGGTAATGGTGGTGCGCTGCATTTCTGGTCGAATTTGGACTCCAACACCTTTTGTTCTAAGGCATATCGACTGGGCACTTCACCCAGTACACGCTTGAATACCGTTGCGAATGCACTTGAACTGCTATACCCCAACTCTATTGCGACCTGCGTAACTGACTGGCCGTTTCCAAGTCTAACAACAGCCGCGAGCAAGCAGGCTTGTTGTCTCCATTCGATATAGCTGATGCCGGCTTGTAGTCGAAAGTGGCGGGTAAAGGTGCGGCGGCTCATTCCGGTGCGCTGCGCCATGTCGTCGATGCCGATCTCCAGTGAAGGGTGGGCCAAGAAATCGCGGCACACTCGAGCAAGACGAGGTTCAGTCGGTAAGGGCGCACTGAGCGATAGCGCAGGCATCCCGGCAATCTCGTGCAGCAACAAACCCATCAGATAGCCATCGCGTCCATTTTTGTCATAGCGCACGGGTATATCGATGGCCTTCTCCAATAATTGCCGCAGTAGCGGCGATACATCGAAAACCTGGCAATGAGCCGGTAGTCCCAGGCGCTGCGCAGCCTGTTTGCGGATATAGGTGTTGAGCATCGTGACAGGGCCACGCATTTGCATAGCGTGAGGTCGCTGGGACGGTACCCATATGCCGCGCAGGGGCGGAACGACCCAGCTGCCTTCGTCGGTGAATATAGTGATGACGCCGCGTGCGGCATAAGCGAATTGTCCACGCTGATGGATGTGCGACGGGAACAGCTCACCGTCTGCATAGTCGTTTGCGGTCACGACAGCATCGCGCGGTATGTTTTGGTAGGGATCTAGCGCTGTTGTTTGCATGGCCTAATTTTAATGATATTTGGCCCTCGCCAGAAAGCGGGCCAATCCGATTTCTTGCATATTCCCAGAGGTGCAGAGCATTTAAAACTCACTATTTAGGGAAAGACACGCGAACCATGCAGAAAAAACACTTGTTGCTTGCCGTCTTGGTGACGGCCGTTTGGGGATTGAACTTCCCCATTACAAAACTCGGTCTTACCGATATTGACCCCCTGCTGTTGACTGCGATTCGCTTCACGCTGGCCGCCTTACCCTGTGTGTTTTTCGTGAAGCGTCCGCAAGTTGCCTTCCGCTGGCTTGCGGCCTATGGATTGATCTTCGGCGTAGCGATGTGGGCCTTGATTAACCTGGGTATCGCATTGGGTGTGCCGCCCGGTAGTGCCTCGCTGCTGATCCAGTTCAGTGCATTCTTCACGCTCGGTTGGGGTGTGCTGTTGTTCCGTGAGAGCTTATCAATGCCTCAATTGTTCGGCATCGTGCTGGCTGCGATAGGGCTGGTTGGAATCCTTCAGGGCAGTCCCGGTGAGGCCACCATGATCGGTTTTGCATTAGTGATCGTTAGCGCTGTGGCATGGAGCGTTGGCAATGTCGTGATCAAAATATCAAAGGTGCATCAGATTTTCGCCTTCGTGGTGTGGGCCAGCTTGTTTCCACCAATTCCGCTATTTCTAATGACTTGGTTGTTGCATGGCTCGGCTCCATTTATAGCCTTGCCTTCGCATTTGAATGCGGTTACGACATTTTCACTAGCTTTCCAGGCCTACGGCGCGACGCTCTTCTGCTACTGGGGATGGAACCTGCTATTGCGTGAGTACCCTGCATCGCGGGTGGCGCCGCTGTCGCTGCTGATTCCCGTGTTTGGCATCATCAGCTCCATTCTCATACTCGACCAACGCCCCAGCGTCTCAGGCTGGGCCTCCATCGCATTGATTCTTTTTGCGCTTGCCGTTGGTTCAAGGCCAGGACGTCTCTTGCTGGTACGCCATCGTGGCCTCTGACACGCGATACATGCGACGAAGTTGATGTGGTACGACCGCCCATCTTCAAGATTAAAGCCATCCCACTTCCAATCCTCATTGTCACCCTGAGCGCCTTTCTCTGCCTGAACTGGCGCCAGATCGCCGTTGAATCGATGGGGTCGTAGATGTGAACACCAGTGAATGTCTGGCTTCACCCTGACACTACCTGTTCAGCGCAATAAACACCTTGGTGTTGGCGCTGATGAGATTTTGACCCAGGCTGCTGGAATTCATTGCCCCACCCGAATACTCAGCAAACGATGGCCTTGCTCGGTAAGCGTTCCGGGAACACACCTTCCGAAGTCCAGCGTAACAATGGTGTCCGCTTGTTTTTAAGCGGACGTGACTTGCTCGATATCGACATTGCAGCTACCCGAATCCATTTGTGGAAGAAGTTCACCCATCAGGTTCCCGCCAAACAAAATCCCGGCACAACGGCCCTGATATAGGCGCCTTCCTCGGACACTCCCTAAGCGTGTTGGTCCCAGCACCTTGCCTTGCAGAAGGCAAATACCGAATTTCGAGCGCATAAAAAAGGCCAATACAATGAATTGGCCTTTTTTGTCGCTTCCCTGTCAGAGGAGCGTCTGATCAACTATTTGTTAAAACGATCAACAAATTTGTGATCCTACACTGAATCAGAAGTCCAGGTTGGAAACCGCCAAGGCGTTGCTTTCGATGAAGTCACGGCGAGGTTCGACCGCATCACCCATCAGGGTGTTGAAGATCTGATCTGCACCAATGGCGTCTTCGATGGTGACTTTGAGCATGCGGCGCGAACTTGGGTCCATAGTGGTTTCCCACAGCTGATCCGGGTTCATCTCGCCCAACCCTTTGTATCGCTGGATGGTGTGGCGCTTGGTACTTTCGGCCATCAGCCACTCAAGGGCTTCCTTGAACTCGGTGACCTGCTTCTTGCGCTCGCCACGCTGGATGTACGCGCCATCGTCCAGCAAGGTGCTCAGTTGGGCCCCCAGGGAAACGACGGTTTTGTAGTCATTGCTGCCGAAGAAGTCGCGGTTGAAGGTGACGTAGTTCGACAGGCCGTGGGAGATCAACTCGACCTCTGGCAGCCAGACGTTACGCTCACGGTCTTCACGCAGGCTGGCCTTGTAGACCAGGCCGGACTTCTCGACGGTGCGCAAACGCACCTCGTACTGAGCCAGCCAATCCTGCATCGCTGCGTGATCGGACAGCTGCTCCAGGCTGACGGCCGGCAGGTAGATGAAGTGCTCGGTCAGTTCCTGTGGGTACAGACGCGAAAGACGCTTGAGGGTCTTCATCACCAGGCGGAAGTCATTCACCAGACGCTCAAGGGCTTCGCCGGAGATACCCGGTGCTTCCTCGTTCAAGTGCAGGCTCGCATCCTCCAGGGCCGACTGCGTCATGTACTCTTCCATGGCGTCGTCGTCTTTGATGTATTGCTCCTGCTTGCCTTTCTTGACCTTGTACAGCGGCGGCTGAGCGATATAGATGTAGCCACGCTCAATCAGCTCCGGCAACTGACGGAAGAAGAAGGTCAGCAGCAAGGTACGGATGTGCGAACCGTCGACGTCAGCATCGGTCATGATGATGATGTTGTGATAACGCAGCTTTTCGATGTTGTACTCGTCGCGACCGATGCCGCAACCCAGCGCAGTGATCAAGGTGCCCACTTCCTGGGAAGAGATCATCTTGTCGAAACGCGCCTTCTCGACGTTCAGGATCTTGCCCTTGAGGGGCAGAATGGCCTGAGTCTTGCGGTTACGACCCTGCTTGGCGGAGCCGCCAGCAGAGTCACCTTCCACGAGGTACAGCTCAGACAGGGCAGGGTCTTTTTCCTGGCAGTCAGCCAGTTTGCCCGGCAGGCCGGCGATATCCAGCGCACCTTTACGACGGGTCATCTCACGAGCCTTGCGCGCCGCTTCACGGGCACGGGCGGCGTCGATCATCTTGCCGACCACGAGCTTGGCTTCGTTCGGGTTTTCCAGCAGGAAGTCGGAGAAGTACTTGCCCATTTCCTGTTCAACCGCGGTCTTCACTTCGGAAGACACCAGCTTGTCTTTGGTCTGGGAGCTGAACTTCGGATCCGGCACCTTCACCGAAATGATCGCCGTCAGGCCTTCACGGGCATCGTCGCCAGTGGTGGCAACTTTATGCTTCTTCGCGAGGCCTTCGGCTTCAATGTAGGTGTTCAGGTTACGCGTCAGTGCGGAACGGAAACCCACTAAGTGAGTACCGCCATCGCGCTGTGGAATGTTATTGGTGAAGCACAACAGGTTCTCGTTGAAGCTGTCGTTCCACTGCAGGGCGATTTCCACGCCGATGCCGTCTTCACGCTGGATGTTGAAGTGGAACACCTGGTTGACCGGAGTCTTGTTGGTGTTCAGGTATTCAACGAACGCACGCAGACCGCCTTCGTACTTGAACAGTTCTTCCTTGCCGCTGCGCTCATCCTTGAGGACGATGCCGACACCGGAGTTGAGGAAGGACAGTTCACGAATCCGCTTGGCCAGGATGTCCCAGCTGAAGTGAATGTTCTTGAAGGTTTCGCTGGAAGCCTTGAAGTGAATCTGGGTACCGGTGGTTTCACTGTCACCGACAATCTTCATCGGCTCCTGCGGAACACCATGAACGTAAGTCTGTTCCCAGATCTTGCCGCTGCGGCGTACGGTCAGGACCAACTGTTCGGACAACGCGTTCACAACCGACACACCTACACCGTGCAGACCGCCGGATACTTTGTAGGAGTTGTCGTCGAACTTACCGCCGGCGTGCAGTACGGTCATGATGACCTCGGCTGCCGAAACGCCTTCTTCTTTGTGCACGTCTACCGGGATGCCACGGCCGTTGTCGCGAACGGTGATGGATTCATCCGGGTGGATGATGATGCTGATGTCGTCGCAGTGGCCGGCCAGCGCTTCGTCGATCGAGTTATCGACCACCTCGAACACCATGTGGTGCAGACCACTGCCATCGTCGGTGTCACCAATGTACATACCGGGACGTTTGCGTACGGCATCCAGGCCTTTCAGCACTTTAATGCTCGTTGAGTCGTACGTATTTTCTTCGCTCAATGCCTTCACTCCCGATGGTCGTGGGTCTGGGTGATACGGCCCTGTTCCACGTGGAACAGAGCGACTGGCGTTTCCGTCTGCCAGCCTTCCCTCAATAATTCGTGATCTACACAGGTGATAAACACCTGGCAGCGTAAGTCTTCCAGCAAGCGGCAAAGCGCGCGGCGGTGCTGCTCGTCCAGCTCGGACGGCAAGTCATCCACCAGATAAATACACTGACCGCGACGGGCCTGGCTGACCAGGTGCCCCTGGGCAATCCGCAATGCACAGACCACCAACTTCTGCTGGCCGCGGGACAATATATCCGCGGCATTATGAGCGCCCAATCTGAGGCGCAAATCAGCGCGTTGTGGTCCGGCCTGGGTATGCCCTATTTGCTGATCCCTCTGAAGGGACCCGGCGAGCACAGCGCTCAACTCACGGTCCTTGTCCCAACCCCGGTAATAGCTGAGCGTTAAGCCCTCGAGCTCAACCAGTTCGCTCAAGGTCTGTTCAAAGACTGGTTTCAAGGCTTTGATGTAAGCGCGGCGGTATTCATCAATTTCAGCGCTGGCCTGGCACAGCTCCCTGTCCCAAACCGCTTGCGAAACGGCGTCAAGTGTACCATGCCGCAGCCAAGAGTTTCTCTGGCGCAGGGCCTTCTGCAAGCGCTGCCAGGTGGACATGAAACGGGGTTCCACGTGGAACACGCCCCAGTCGAGAAACTGTCGACGAATCTTCGGCGCGCCTTCCAGCAAGCGAAAACTGTCGGGGTTGATCAACTGCAATGGCAGGATTTCCGCGAGCTGAGCTGCGCTACGAGCGTTCTGCCCATCGATGCGGATCTGAAACTCCCCTTGGCGGTCGCGCGAAATGCCCAACGCACTATGCCCACCCTCGGCCAGCTCAACCTGCCCGAACACCGTGCACGCCAATTGCTCATACTGAATGACCGGTAAGAGGCGGGTGCTGCGAAACGAACGGGCAAGCCCCAGCAGGTGTATGGCTTCCAGAACACTGGTTTTGCCGCTGCCGTTGGCGCCGTAAAGAATATTGATTCGGGGGGAGGGGGAGAAGGTCACCGGGTGCAGATTGCGCACCGCGGTGACCGAGACGCGACTTAAGGACATCTAGCTTCTGCTGAGCATGATTACAGACGCATCGGCATGACAACGTAGGCCGAATCGTCGTTGTCGGACTCTTGCACCAGCGCACTGCTGTTAGAGTCGGACAGGATCAGACGAACCTGCTCGGTAGTCATTACGCCCAGCACATCGAGCAAGTAGCTGACGTTAAAGCCGATCTCGAGGGAGCCACCGTTATATTCAACGCCGACTTCTTCTTCCGCCTCTTCCTGTTCCGGGTTGTTAGCCTGGATCTTCAACTGACCATTCGCCAGTTGCAGGCGGATACCGCGGTACTTCTCGTTGGACAGAATCGCGGTGCGGCTGAACGCTTCGCGGAGCGCCTGGCGGTCACCGAGTACCAGCTTGTCGCCGCCTTTGGGTAGAACGCGTTCGTAATCCGGGAATTTACCGTCGACCAGTTTCGAGGTGAAGGTGAACTCGCCGGTGGTGGCTCGAATGTGGTGCTGACCCAGGACAATACTGACGATGCCGTCCGGTTCAGTCAGCAGTCGGGCAAGTTCAAGGATACCTTTACGCGGCACGATGACCTGATGGCGATCCGGCTGACCTATGTCGGCCTGCATCGAGCACATGGCCAGACGGTGACCGTCGGTGGCGACAGCGCGAATGACACCGGCAGAGACTTCCAGCAGCATACCGTTGAGGTAGTAACGAACGTCCTGCTGGGCCATGGCGAAACTGGTGCGCTCGATGAGGCGACGCAGTTTGCTTTGCTCCAGGCTGCAGGTCAGCGAACCCGGACCTTCTTCGACCGTCGGGAAATCGTTGGCCGGCAGGGTCGACAGGGTGAAGCGGCTACGACCGGCCTTTACCACCAGCTTCTGCTCGTCGAGCTTGATGTCGATCAGCGCGTCGTTCGGCAGGCTTTTGCAGATATCCATCAGTTTGCGCGCAGGCACGGTGATGGAACCTGGTTCGGCAGGCTCTTCGAGTTGAACACGACCGACCAGCTCGACTTCCAGGTCGGTACCGGTCAGCGACAGTTGCTGGCCTTCGACAACCAGCAGCACGTTGGAGAGCACCGGCAAGGTCTGGCGGCGCTCGACGACGCCTGCGACCAGTTGCAGGGGTTTCAACAGGGCTTCGCGTTGAATGGTGAAATGCATGGTCTAGTCCCTTGCCTTAATAAGCTGCGCTGGTGTTCATCAAGTGGTCAGTGTACGCAGCAGGTTCTTGTAGTCCTCGCGGATGTCCGCGTCGGATTCCTTAAGTTCGTTGATCTTGCGGCAGGCGTGCAAAACCGTCGTGTGATCGCGACCGCCAAACACATCGCCAATTTCCGGCAGGCTGTGGTTAGTCAGTTCCTTGGACAACGCCATGGCGACCTGGCGTGGACGGGCGACCGAACGCGAACGGCGTTTGGACAGCAAGTCGGAGATCTTGATCTTGTAGTACTCGGCGACCGTGCGCTGAATGTTATCCACAGAGACCAGTTTATCTTGCAGCGCCAACAAGTCCTTGAGGGATTCGCGAATCAACTCGATGGTGATGTCGCGGCCCATGAAGTGAGAGTGGGCAATCACGCGTTTGAGTGCGCCTTCCAGTTCCCGGACGTTGGAGCGAATGCGCTGGGCAATGAAGAACGCCGCATCGTGGGGCAGTTCGACTTTGGCCTGGTCGGCCTTCTTCATCAGGATCGCCACACGGGTTTCCAGCTCCGGCGGCTCGACGGCTACCGTCAGGCCCCAGCCGAAGCGGGATTTGAGGCGCTCTTCAAGGCCTTCAATTTCTTTAGGGTAGCGGTCACTGGTGAGAATGACCTGCTGGCCACCTTCAAGCAGAGCGTTGAAGGTGTGGAAAAACTCTTCCTGGGAACGCTCCTTGCGGGCGAAGAACTGAATATCGTCAATCAGCAATGCATCCACCGACCGGTAGAAGCGCTTGAACTCGTTGATCGCGTTCAGTTGCAGCGCCTTGACCATGTCAGCCACGAAGCGCTCGGAATGCAGGTACACAACCTTGGCGTTCGGGTTCTTCTTTAATAGATGGTTACCCACAGCGTGCATCAAGTGGGTTTTACCCAAACCGACACCGCCATAAAGGAAGAGCGGGTTGTAACCATGCTTGGGGTTGTCCGCCACTTGCCAGGCCGCGGCCCGGGCCAGTTGGTTGGACTTGCCCTCAACGAAGTTCTCGAAGGTGAAGGTACGGTTCAGGTAGCTGGTGTGCTTGAGCGCGCCTTCGACCTGCACGGTGCGTTGTTCGGAACGAACCGGTGCCTGCTGGGAGCTGGCGCCCGCCATCGGATCGAAGCTGTCGCGCGAAGGCTCTTCTTCAGTAACTTCGGCGACTTTTTGCGTCGCACGCTTCGTCGGTGCCAATGCCGGCGGTGGTGTGCTGACCGGTGCAGCCGCAGCCTGAGCCTGGGATGCTGCAGCCGCCAGCGGAGCATTCGGCGCGGCACGCGGTGCCGAGCTGCGTTTGCTGCCTATTAATAAGGAAAGCGCTGGCGCCATGCCATTGCCATGCTCGTCCAGCAACTCCAGGACGCGGCCCAGGTATTTTTCGTTGACCCAGTCCAGCACGAAACGATTGGGCGCATAGACACGCAACTCGTCGCCTTCGGCTTCGACCTGTAGTGGACGGATCCAAGTGTTGAATTGTTGGGCAGGCAGCTCATCGCGCAATAGCTCCACGCACTGCTGCCAAAGTTCCACTGACACGGATATCCCCTAAGTTGAAAGCCGGTGAGGCAAAAACAAGCGGCCATTGTAGCGACCAGACGCTGACTTATCCACATGAAGCTTGATCACCGGCCAAGAAGAATCAACGCTTTATACGCAAAAAAGACGACCAATGGTCTGTGCATAAGGTCTGTGGATAACCGGGTCTGAGCTCATTGCACAACTGGGGGGGAAACTCGGTGGATAACCTGCCTGTGGATAAGACGCCCTTTCGCACACAGGTTATCCGACAGTGCAGCACAGGCTGAACACGGTTTTCCACTGTAGTTGTCATTCTCTGTACATCAGGTGTTAAAAGGGCTGAAGCCAGTTATCCACAGATGGCCGTGGCCCTAGCTTTTATAAGCTTTACAGAAAAGCTTTAAATACTTTCCTTCTTTAATCTTATGTTTGGCTAAGGCCGGTCGCACCGCAAAACGTCCAGAGATCTATTTATAAGGAAACGTTGGTTGGAAATTGACCTAGAGGCTTGCTTTCTCTAGAATCCCCGGTCTCTTAAAACGGGGGCCATTCCGGCCCGTTGTGGACGAACCAGGTAACACGACAATGAAACGTACTTTCCAACCAAGCACTATCAAACGCGCTCGTACCCACGGTTTCCGTGCTCGCATGGCTACCAAGAACGGTCGTGCCGTCCTGTCGCGTCGTCGCGCCAAAGGTCGTGCGCGTCTGGCCGTTTGATAATCCGGCACTGGAGGTGAGTCAGGACTTCAGTCGGGAAAAGCGTCTGCTTACTCCCCGGCATTTCAAGGCAGTCTTTGACTCCCCTACCGGCAAGGTTCCGGGGAAAAATCTCCTGCTCCTTGCGCGCAACAACGATCTTGATCACCCCCGTCTCGGGCTGGTTATCGGGAAAAAGAGCGTAAAGCTCTCCGTCGAGCGCAATCGCCTCAAACGTCTGATGCGCGAATCGTTTCGCCTGCACCAGGATTCACTGGTCGGTTGGGACATTGTTATCGTCGCGCGCAAAGGTTTGGGTGACGTAGAAAACCCCGAATTGATTCAGCATTTCGGAAAGCTCTGGAAACGACTGGCACGCAGCACGCCGGTACCAGCAGTCAAAACCGAAACTGTAGGGGTAGACAGTCCAGATGCGTAAACTGGCACTCGTTCCGATCCAGTTTTATCGCTATGCCATTAGTCCCCTGATGGCCAATCACTGTCGTTTCTACCCCAGTTGTTCCTGCTACGCGTTAGAAGCCATTGAAAATCATGGCCTTCTGCGCGGTGGCTGGCTGACCTTTCGTCGTTTAGGTCGCTGTCATCCGTGGACTCCCGGTGGTTATGACCCGGTTCCACCTATCCCTACCTCCCGTTCTTCTTCGATGGCCGAGTAATCATGGATATCAAACGCACGATCCTGATCGTCGCCCTGGCAATCGTGTCCTACGTTATGGTTCTTAAATGGAACCAGGACTATGGCCAGGCTGCCCTGCCGACTCAGAATGTTGCTTCCAGTACTTCCGCACCGGGCCTCCCGGATACGGCAACTGGCAATAAAGCGTCCGTCAGTGACGACATTCCGCACGCCGCAAACGATACCAGCGCACCTGCCGAAACTCCGGTAGCGGCGAGCACCGACCTCATCCAGATCAAAACGGATGTGCTCGATCTGGCCATCGATCCACAAGGTGGTGATGTCGCCCAACTGAAGTTGCCGCTGTATCCACGTCGCCAGGACCATCCGGAAATTCCATTCCAGTTGTTCGATAACGGCAACGAGCGGACTTATCTGGCTCAGAGTGGCTTGATCGGCAGCAACGGCCCGGACGCAAGTCCTGCCGGTCGTCCGGTTTACTCCTCGGAGAAGAAGATCTATCAACTGGCTGACGGTCAGGACCAATTGGTCGTGGACCTGAAGTTCAGCAAGGATGGCGTCAACTACATCAAGCGTTTCACCCTGAAACGCGGCCTGTATGACGTAACCGTTTCCTACCTGATCGACAACGAGAGCACTCAGCCTTGGTCCGGTGCAATGTTCGCGCAACTGAAGCGTGATGCCAGCTCTGATCCGTCGTCCAGCACCGCCACCGGCACTGCGACTTACCTGGGCGCCGCCCTGTGGACAAGTTCCGAGCCGTACAAGAAAGTGTCCATGAAGGACATGGACAAAGGGCAACTCAAAGAAAACGTGACCGGCGGTTGGGTAGCCTGGCTGCAACACTACTTTGTGACTGCCTGGATTCCGGCCAAGGGCGAAAACAACGTCGTCCAGACCCGTAAAGACAGCAAAGGCAACTACATCATTGGTTTCACCGGTCCGTCCTTGACCGTTGCGCCAGGTGCCAAGGCTGAAACCAGCGCTGTTCTGTACGCCGGTCCGAAAAGCCAGGCGGTGCTGAAGCAGTTGTCCCCAGGTCTGGAACTGACCGTTGACTACGGCATCCTGTGGTTCATCGCTCAACCGATCTTCTGGCTGCTGCAACATATCCACGCCATTGTGGGTAACTGGGGCTGGTCGATCATCTTCCTGACCATGCTGATCAAAGGGATTTTCTTCCCGTTATCGGCCGCCAGCTACAAATCCATGGCTCGTATGCGTGCAGTGGCTCCGAAACTGGCCGCGCTGAAGGAACAACATGGCGACGACCGGCAGAAAATGTCGCAAGCCATGATGGAGCTGTACAAAAAAGAGAAGATCAATCCGCTGGGTGGTTGCTTGCCAATCCTCGTGCAGATGCCGGTTTTCCTTTCCCTGTACTGGGTTCTGCTGGAAAGCGTTGAAATGCGCCAAGCGCCGTTCATGCTGTGGATTACTGACCTGTCGATCAAGGACCCGTTCTTCATTCTGCCGATCATCATGGGTGCAACCATGTTCATCCAGCAGCAGTTGAACCCGACTCCTCCGGATCCGATGCAGGCCAAAGTGATGAAGCTGATGCCAATCATCTTCACCTTCTTCTTCCTGTGGTTCCCGGCTGGTCTGGTGCTGTACTGGGTAGTGAACAACTGCCTGTCCATCGCCCAACAGTGGTACATCACTCGTAAGATCGAAGCAGCTACCAAAGCGGCTGCCTGACTTACACTGTGGATAACCACTCAAGACGCCCCCTAGTGGGGCGTTTTGCTATCTGTCACTTTTGTCTGGATACCGGTTTATGAGCGCTCCTCGTGAAACCATCGCCGCCGTCGCCACCGCCCAAGGTCGCGGAGGCGTTGGCATTGTCCGCATTTCCGGGCCGTTGGCCAACGCTGCAGCCAAGGCCTTCAGTGGTCGTGAGCTCAAGCCAAGATTTGCTCATTACGGGCCGTTCCTCGGCGCCAATGACGAGGTGCTGGATCAAGGCATCGCGCTGTATTTCCCAGGACCCAACTCGTTCACTGGCGAAGATGTCCTGGAACTGCAGGGACATGGCGGTCCTATTGTTCTGGATATGCTGCTCAAGCGCTGCCTGGAGATGGGCTGTCGCCTCGCGCGGCCGGGTGAATTCAGTGAGCGCGCTTTCCTGAACGACAAACTCGACCTGGCCCAGGCCGAAGCCATTGCTGACTTGATCGAAGCCAGTTCGGCTCAGGCGGCGCGAAATGCTCTGCGTTCCCTGCAGGGTGCGTTTTCGGCACGTGTACATAACCTCACCGAACAACTGATCGGCTTGCGGATTTATGTCGAAGCCGCGATCGACTTCCCGGAAGAGGAAATCGACTTCCTAGCCGATGGCCACGTGCTAAGCATGCTCGACAAAGTTCGTGACGAGTTATCCACCGTGATGCGCGAAGCCGGGCAGGGCGCATTGTTGCGTGACGGCATGACGGTCGTGATTGCCGGTCGACCGAATGCCGGCAAATCCAGCCTGCTCAATGCCCTGGCGGGTCGTGAAGCGGCAATCGTCACCGAAATTGCCGGCACTACTCGTGATGTCCTGCGCGAACATATCCACATCGATGGCATGCCCCTGCATGTAGTCGATACCGCGGGACTGCGTGACACCGACGATCATGTGGAAAAGATTGGGGTAGAGCGGGCATTGAAAGCCATTGGCGAGGCTGATCGCGTGCTTCTGGTCGTCGATGCAACGGCCCCGGAGGCTATTGATCCCTTTGCATTGTGGCCGGAATTCCTCGAGACCCGCCCCGATCCGGCCAAGGTCACGCTGATCCGCAACAAGGCTGATCTCACGGGTGAAACGATCGCCCTGGATATCAGTGACGATGGCCATGTCACCATCAGTTTGAGCGCCAAGTCCGCCGGCGCAGGACTGGAGCTGCTGCGTGATCACCTCAAAGCCTGCATGGGTTACGAACAGACTTCGGAAAGCAGCTTCAGCGCACGCCGGCGACATCTCGAAGCATTGCGACATGCCAGTGCGTCCCTCGAGCACGGTCGCGCTCAACTGACATTGGCGGGCGCTGGGGAATTGCTCGCCGAAGATTTGCGCCTGGCTCAGCAATTTTTGGGCGAAATCACTGGCGCCTTCAGCTCCGATGACTTGTTGGGCCGGATCTTCTCCAGCTTCTGCATCGGTAAATAGTCACCTCGTTGTCCACAGACAGGCCATTCGTGCCTGTCTGTTCCCTCCCTTTTTCACACCAGCCTGCTATGCCGAGCGGAATTCTTTCTGCTCAGGCGGATTTTCTGCGCCCTGGATTCCTTCAATCCGCAGTTTTCTGTGGATTAAGCCCTGTGAATAACCGCCGCTAAGGGCAGTTGATAACAGGGCCTGAAAACTGAAGATAACCGCCTCTGTGGATAACCATCACTTTAATCCACAGGCTTACACCGGTTATCCAAGGGCCTCCTTGGCACATGACCACAGGGTTTTGAATCTCTGTACACATTGAAAATAAAGGCCTGTATCAATCTATCCACAGAAAGGTCGGTCAGTAGAAATAAACATAAAAACAAAGATTTAATAAATTTCTCTCTTTTTAATTTCTATAACTCCGACTTCTCCACAGCTGGTTAAATTTTGTGCAAAGGGTTCTTTAGGAAGGACGAAGTCCCTATACTTGTCGACCAGGTCCGAAAACCTGAGCTCAAACTATTCCTGAATTACCTACTTAAGCAGGCACGAGGTGCGTGGTGGATTTCCCTTCCCGTTTTGAAGTGATCGTCATCGGCGGCGGTCATGCCGGTACCGAGGCAGCACTGGCCTCAGCACGCATGGGGGTCAAAACCCTGTTGCTGACGCATAACGTGGAAACCCTCGGTGCCATGAGCTGCAACCCCGCTATTGGCGGTATTGGCAAAAGTCACCTGGTCAAGGAAATCGACGCCCTCGGCGGCGCGATGGCCATGGCTACCGATAAAGGCGGCATCCAGTTTCGCGTGTTGAACAGCCGCAAAGGCCCGGCGGTGCGCGCAACCCGCGCTCAGGCGGATCGGGTTCTGTACAAGGCGGCAGTGCGCGAAATCCTGGAAAACCAGCCGAACCTGTGGATATTTCAACAGGCTGCGGACGATCTGATCGTCGAGCAGGAGCAAGTGCGCGGTGTTGTCACGCAAATGGGTCTGCGTTTCCTCGCCGATTCCGTGGTGTTGACCACCGGTACCTTCCTCGGTGGACTTATCCACATCGGTTTGCAAAATTTTTCCGGCGGTCGAGCCGGTGATCCGCCGTCGATCGCCCTGGCTCAACGCCTGCGTGAGTTGCCGCTGCGTGTCGGTCGCCTGAAAACCGGAACGCCGCCGCGTATCGACGCCAGGTCTGTGGATTTCTCGGTGATGACCGAGCAGGCCGGCGATACGCCGATTCCAGTGATGTCGTTCATGGGCTCCAAAGAGCAGCACCCACAACAGGTCAGTTGCTGGATTACCCACACCAACGCGCGAACCCACGAAATCATCGCTGCGAACCTCGACCGTTCGCCCATGTATTCCGCTGCGGGTGAAATCGAAGGCATCGGCCCGCGTTACTGCCCGTCGATCGAAGACAAGATCCATCGTTTTGCCGACAAGCAAAGCCATCAGGTCTTCATCGAACCGGAAGGCTTGACCACCAACGAGCTGTACCCGAACGGGATATCCACATCCTTGCCGTTCGATGTGCAGTTGCAGATCGTGCAATCGATCCGTGGGATGGAAAACGCGCATATCGTGCGTCCGGGCTACGCCATCGAGTACGACTACTTCGATCCGCGGGACCTGAAATACAGCCTGGAGACCAAGGTGATCGGCGGTCTGTTCTTTGCTGGACAGATCAATGGCACCACCGGTTACGAAGAGGCCGGCGCCCAGGGTTTGCTGGCCGGAACCAACGCAGCACTGCGTGCGCAAGGCAAAGATGCCTGGTGCCCGCGTCGCGATGAGGCCTACATCGGTGTGCTGGTCGATGACCTGATTACTCTCGGTACTCAAGAACCGTATCGGATGTTCACTTCTCGTGCCGAATACCGTTTGATCCTGCGCGAAGACAACGCCGACCTGCGCTTGACCGAAAAAGGTCGCGAACTGGGCCTGGTGGATGACGAGCGCTGGGCGGCCTTCTGTAAAAAACGCGAAAGCATCGAACTGGAAGAGCAGCGCCTGAAAAGCACCTGGGTACGTCCGGGCACCGAGCAAGGTGATGCGATTGCGGAAAAATTCGGCACTCCGCTGACCCACGAATACAACTTGCTGAACCTCTTGAGCCGTCCGGAAATCGACTACGCTGGTCTGATCGCCGTGACCGGTGGGGGGGCAGAAGATCCACAGGTCGCCGAACAGGTCGAAATCAAGACCAAGTACGCCGGTTACATTGACCGCCAACAGGATGAAATCGCTCGTCTGCGCGCCAGTGAAGACACCAAATTGCCTGTGGATATCGATTACACGAACATTTCCGGTCTCTCCAAAGAGATCCAGAGCAAGCTCGGCGCGACCCGCCCTGAAACCTTGGGTCAGGCCTCGCGTATTCCGGGCGTCACGCCGGCAGCTATTTCGCTGTTGATGATTCATTTGAAAAAACGCGGCGCGGGCCGTCAGTTGGAGCAAAGCGCTTGAGTTCGTTGGTCACCTCGCAACATGCAGAAGAGTTATCCACAGGTGCTCGCCAGCTCGGTGTCGCTCTGACTGAAACCCAGCACGCGCAGCTGCTGGGATATCTGGCCCTGTTGATCAAATGGAACAAGGCTTACAACCTGACCGCCGTGCGCGATCCGGACGAAATGGTGTCCCGGCACTTGCTCGATAGTCTGAGCGTAATGTCGTTCATCGAAAACGGTCGCTGGCTCGATGTGGGCAGTGGCGGCGGTATGCCGGGCATTCCATTGGCGATCCTGTTTCCAGAGTCCCAAGTGACCTGCCTGGACAGCAATGGCAAGAAAACCCGCTTCCTGACCCAGGTCAAACTCGAGCTCAAACTGGATAACCTGCAAGTTATCCACAGTCGTGTCGAAGCCTTCCAGCCTGCACAGCCATTCAATGGGATCATTTCCCGGGCATTCAGCAGCATGGAGAACTTCACAAACTGGACTCGCCACCTCGGCGACACCGAAACACGTTGGCTGGCAATGAAGGGCGTTCATCCCGCTGATGAGCTGGTAGCATTGCCGGCAGACTTCCACCTCGATAGCGAACACGCCCTGGCCGTACCCGGTTGCCAAGGCCAACGCCATCTGCTGATACTGCGCCGCACGGCATGATTGGGAACACAAGCAAGAATGGCTAAGGTATTCGCGATAGCGAACCAAAAGGGTGGTGTGGGCAAGACCACCACCTGCATCAACCTCGCAGCATCCCTGGTCGCGACCAAGCGCCGGGTATTGCTGATCGATCTCGATCCACAGGGCAACGCCACCATGGGAAGCGGTGTGGATAAACACGGTCTGGAAAACTCGGTCTACGACCTGTTGATTGGTGAATGCGACCTGGCCCAGGCCATGCATTTCTCCGAACACGGTGGTTACCAGTTGTTGCCGGCCAACCGCGACCTGACCGCCGCCGAAGTGGTTCTGCTGGAAATGCAGATGAAGGAAAGCCGCCTGCGCAGTGCGTTGGCGCCGATCCGCGAAAACTACGATTACATCTTGATCGACTGCCCGCCGTCGCTGTCGATGCTGACGCTGAACGCACTTGTCGCGGCCGATGGGGTCATTATCCCCATGCAGTGCGAGTACTTCGCGCTGGAAGGGTTGAGCGACCTTGTGGATAACATCAAGCGTATCGCCGAGTTGCTGAACCCCGATCTCAAGGTCGAAGGACTGCTGCGCACGATGTACGACCCGCGCCTGAGCCTGATGAACGATGTATCGGCACAGCTCAAGGAACACTTCGGTGATCAGCTTTACGAGACCGTCATTCCACGCAATATCCGTCTGGCCGAAGCCCCAAGCTACGGCATGCCGGCGCTGGCGTATGACAAATCATCGCGTGGCGCCGTTGCCTACCTGGCTCTGGCGGGCGAAATGGTTCGTCGTCAACGCAAAAACTCACGCATCGCCGCTGCCCAGCCAACTTAAGGAATCCCCATGGCCGTCAAGAAACGAGGTCTCGGACGTGGACTGGATGCACTGCTGAGTGGTCCGACTGTCAGCGCGCTGGAAGAACAAGCGATACAAGCCGATCAACGCGAGCTGCAACATCTGCCGCTGGATCTGCTCCAGCGTGGCAAGTATCAGCCTCGCCGCGACATGGATGCACAGGCGCTCGAAGAGCTGGCGCAGTCGATCAAGGCCCAGGGCGTCATGCAACCGATCGTGGTGCGCCCGATCGGGGGGGGCGCTTCGAAATCATCGCCGGTGAACGCCGTTGGCGAGCCAGCCAGCAGGCCGGTCAGGAAACGATCCCGGCAATGGTCCGCGATGTACCGGACGAAACCGCGATCGCCATTGCGCTGATCGAGAACATCCAGCGCGAAGACCTCAATCCGATCGAGGAAGCGGTAGCCCTGCAGCGTTTGCAGCAGGAATTCCAGCTGACCCAGCAACAAGTGGCCGAAGCTGTGGGCAAATCCCGAGTGACGGTGGCCAATTTGTT
This sequence comes from Pseudomonas fluorescens group sp. PF-1, assembly GCF_054481335.1. NCBI lineage: Bacteria > Pseudomonadati > Pseudomonadota > Gammaproteobacteria > Pseudomonadales > Pseudomonadaceae > Pseudomonas > Pseudomonas fluorescens group sp. PF-1. The sequence continues at coordinate 254,217 of NZ_JBTMNG010000002.1, read as the reverse complement.
GCGCCTGATTTCTTTGCCGGAAGTCATCAAGACGATGTTGTCTCACGGTGATCTGGAAATGGGGCATGCACGCGCTTTGCTCGGTTTGCCGGACAATCAACAGGTTGAAGGGGCGCGACATGTTGTCGCACGCGGGCTGACTGTGCGCCAAACTGAGGCACTGGTTCGCCAGTGGTTGAGTGGTAAACCGGAGCCTGTTGAACCGGTAAAACGGGACCCGGATATCGCTCGTCTGGAGCAGCGTCTGGCCGAGCGCCTAGGCTCTGCGGTGCAGATTCGCCACGGTAAGAAGGGGAAAGGGCAGTTGGTAATTGGCTACAACTCCCTGGATGAGCTACAAGGTGTACTCGCTCATATTCGCTGAAACATTTCCTCATGTAGCGCGCAGTCGGAAATCACTACCTGATAGTTGAATAGGTGCTGAACCGCCCCTATACTCTGCGCGCATTTTGTCGGCACAAATTATGCCAAGTTGTTGCATTTCGGCAGCCGACCATTGGAGAGCAATAGTGATGGAAACCCGCACGCCAAACCGCTTGCCGTTCCATCGTTTGGCAGTTTTTCCGGTGTTAATGGCTCAATTTGTCATTTTGCTCATTGCTGCTTTGGCGCTCTGGCAATGGTATGGAGTCGTTGCCGGGTACTCGGGACTTTGCGGAGGCCTGATAGCCTTGCTGCCCAATGTTTATTTCGCTCACAGGGCATTTCGGTTTTCCGGCGCCCGAGCAGCTCAAGCCATCGTCCGGTCTTTTTATGCCGGCGAGGCGGGCAAACTGATTTTGACGGCAGTGCTCTTTGCATTGACGTTTGCAGGTGTGAAGCCATTGGCGCCGCTAGCTGTATTCGGCGTCTTCGTGTTGACCCAACTGGTCAGCTGGTTCGCGCCCCTGCTGATGAGAACAAGACTTTCGAGACCTTAGGGCGTTTGAGGCAACCATGGCAGAAACAACCGCTTCGGGCTATATCCAGCACCACTTGCAGAACCTGACTTTCGGTCAGCACCCTACCGGCGGCTGGGGCTTTGCCCACACCGCAGCAGAAGCCAAGGAAATGGGCTTCTGGGCTTTCCACGTCGATACTCTCGGCTGGTCGGTCGCACTGGGTCTGATTTTCGTTCTTCTTTTCCGCATGGCGGCCAAGAAGGCGACTTCCGGTCAGCCAGGGGCTTTGCAAAACTTCGTTGAAGTATTGGTCGAATTCGTCGATGGCAGCGTGAAAGACAGCTTCCATGGCCGTAGCCCGGTGATTGCGCCGCTGGCACTGACCATCTTCGTCTGGGTGTTTCTGATGAACGCCGTCGACCTGGTACCGGTCGACTGGATTCCTCAGTTGGCCATCCTGATCTCCGGCGACCACCACATCCCGTTCCGCGCCGTGTCGACCACCGACCCGAACGCAACTCTGGGTATGGCGTTCTCGGTTTTCGCACTGATCATTTTCTATAGCATCAAGGTCAAGGGCCTCGGCGGCTTCATCGGCGAGCTGACCCTGCACCCGTTCGGCAGCAAGAACATCTTCGTTCAGGCCCTGCTGATCCCGGTGAACTTCCTGCTGGAGTTCGTGACCCTGATCGCAAAACCGATTTCCCTGGCTCTGCGTCTATTCGGCAACATGTACGCCGGCGAGCTGGTGTTCATTCTGATCGCCGTGATGTTCGGCAGCGGTCTGCTCTGGCTCAGTGGCCTGGGCGTAGTTCTGCAGTGGGCGTGGGCTGTGTTCCACATTCTGATCATCACCCTGCAGGCGTTCATCTTCATGATGCTGACCATCGTTTACCTGTCGATGGCGCACGAAGAAAACCATTAAGACCAGTCTCGACTAGTCTGATGTCCCTCCCGGTCAAACGGGAGGGTGCTCCTCACGGGGCATCTGAAACGATTTGTTTTACCGCTTTAATCTAAAAAACCTAAACCATACGACGTAAAAGTCGGGAGGAAAGATGGAAACTGTAGTTGGTCTAACCGCTATCGCTGTTGCACTGTTGATCGGCCTGGGCGCACTGGGTACCGCAATTGGTTTCGGCCTGCTGGGCGGCAAGTTCCTGGAAGGCGCAGCGCGTCAGCCAGAAATGGTTCCAATGCTGCAAGTTAAAATGTTCATCGTTGCCGGTCTGCTCGACGCCGTAACCATGATCGGTGTTGGTATCGCTCTGTTCTTCACCTTTGCGAACCCGTTCGTTGGTCAGATCGCTGGCTAATTACTCGGATCTTCCGAGTAATTTGGTGTGATGGACAACGTAACTGCGAGGTGTTGGCGTGAACATTAATGCGACCCTGATTGGCCAGTCCGTTGCGTTCCTGATTTTTGTACTGTTCTGCATGAAGTTCGTATGGCCTCCGGTCATCACGGCACTGCACGAACGTCAAAAGAAGATCGCGGATGGACTGGACGCTGCCAGCCGAGCAGCTCGCGACCTGGAGTTGGCCCAAGAGAAAGCGGGTCAACAACTGCGCGAAGCGAAAGCTCAGGCAGCTGAAATCATCGAGCAAGCCAAGAAGCGCGGTACTCAGATCGTCGACGAAGCCCGTGAACAGGCTCGCGTCGAAGCTGACCGTGTGAAGGCTCAGGCTCAGGCCGAGATCGAACAGGAGCTGAATAGCGTCAAAGACGCGCTGCGCGCCCAAGTGGGTAGCCTGGCCGTTGGCGGTGCCGCGAAGATCCTGGGTGCCACAATCGATCAAAACGCGCACGCAGAGCTGGTTAACCAACTGGCTGCTGAAATCTAAGCGAGGGCGATCATGGCAGAACTGACCACGTTGGCCCGACCTTACGCTAAGGCGGCCTTCGAGCACGCTCAGGCCCACCAGCAACTGGCCAATTGGTCAGCCATGCTCGGCCTGGCAGCAGCGGTGTCGCAAAACGACACCATGCAGCGCGTGCTCAAGGCCCCGCGACTGACGAGCGCAGAAAAGGCCGCCACGTTCATTGACGTGTGCGGCGACAAGTTCGATGCCAAGGCACAGAATTTCATCCACGTCGTTGCCGAAAACGACCGTCTCCTGCTTCTGCCGGAGATCGCCAACCTGTTCGACCTGTACAAGGCCGAGCAGGAGAAATCGGTAGACGTAGAAGTGACCAGTGCTTTTGCATTGAACCAAGAACAGCAAGACAAACTCGCCAAGGTTCTCAGTGCACGACTCAACCGGGAAGTGCGCCTGCAAGTCGAGGAAGATTCATCCCTTATTGGGGGTGTTGTCATCCGCGCCGGCGACCTGGTTATCGATGGCTCGATTCGCGGCAAAATCGCGAAACTGGCCGAAGCATTGAAATCTTGAGTTTGAAGGGGCAGCAGAGCAATGCAGCAACTCAATCCTTCCGAAATAAGTGAAATTATCAAGGGCCGCATCGACAAGCTCGATGTGACCTCCCAAGCCCGTAACGAAGGCACTGTCGTCAGCGTATCTGACGGCATCGTGCGGATTCACGGTCTGGCCGACGTCATGTACGGCGAGATGATCGAGTTTCCGGGCGGCGTCTTCGGTATGGCACTCAACCTGGAGCAGGACTCCGTAGGTGCCGTTGTATTGGGCGCATACCAGTCTCTGGCTGAAGGCATGAGCGCCAAGTGCACCGGCCGCATCCTGGAAGTTCCGGTTGGTAAGGAACTGCTGGGTCGCGTTGTCGACGCACTGGGTAACCCAGTTGACGGCAAAGGTCCGCTGAACAACACCGAGACCGATGCGGTCGAGAAAGTTGCTCCAGGCGTGATCTGGCGTAAGTCGGTAGACCAGCCTGTACAGACTGGCTACAAGGCTGTCGATGCCATGATCCCTGTCGGCCGTGGCCAGCGTGAGCTGATCATCGGTGACCGTCAGATCGGTAAAACCGCTCTGGCGATCGACGCGATCATCAACCAGAAAGACAGCGGCATTTTCTGCGTCTACGTAGCGATCGGTCAGAAACAATCGACCATCGCCAACGTGGTTCGCAAGCTGGAAGAAAACGGTGCACTGGCTAACACCATCATCGTTGCTGCCAGTGCTTCCGAATCGGCTGCACTGCAGTTCCTGGCACCGTACTCCGGTTGCACCATGGGCGAATACTTCCGCGACCGCGGTGAAGACGCGCTGATCGTTTATGACGATCTGTCCAAGCAAGCAGTGGCTTACCGCCAGATTTCCCTGCTGCTGCGCCGTCCACCAGGCCGTGAAGCTTACCCAGGCGACGTGTTCTATCTCCACTCCCGTCTGCTGGAGCGCGCATCCCGCGTTTCGGAAGAGTACGTAGAGAAGTTCACCAACGGCGCAGTGACCGGCAAAACCGGTTCCCTGACCGCACTGCCGATCATCGAAACCCAGGCTGGCGACGTTTCCGCGTTCGTTCCGACCAACGTGATTTCCATCACCGACGGTCAGATCTTCCTGGAATCGGCCATGTTCAACTCCGGGATCCGTCCTGCAGTGAACGCCGGTGTTTCGGTATCCCGTGTGGGTGGTGCCGCTCAGACCAAGATCATCAAGAAGCTGTCCGGTGGTATCCGTACCGCTCTGGCTCAGTACCGTGAACTGGCGGCATTCGCCCAGTTCGCTTCTGACCTGGACGAAGCGACCCGTAAGCAACTTGAGCATGGTCAGCGCGTTACCGAGCTGATGAAGCAGAAGCAATACGCGCCAATGTCGATCGCCGACATGTCGCTGTCGCTGTATGCCGCTGAGCGTGGGTTCCTGACTGACGTCGAAATCGCCAAGATCGGCAGCTTTGAACAAGCGCTGATTGCTTACTTCAACCGCGATCACGCCGATTTGATGGCGAAGATCAACGTGAAGGGTGACTTCAATGACGAAATCGATGGCGGCCTGAAAGCCGGTATCGAGAAGTTCAAGGCCACCCAAACCTGGTAAGCCGCAGCGGGAGCCGCAAGGCTCCCGCTTGCTAACCTGATAGGTGTTACATGGCAGGCGCAAAAGAGATTCGCAGTAAGATTGCGAGCATCAAAAGCACGCAAAAGATTACCAGCGCCATGGAAAAAGTGGCGGTCAGCAAAATGCGCAAGGCACAAATGCGCATGGCTGCTAGCCGTCCTTATGCGGAGCGCATCCGCCAGGTTATTGGTCATCTGGCCAACGCTAACCCGGAATATCGCCACCCGTTCATGATCGACCGTGAAGTAAAGCGCGTCGGTTATGTCGTAGTGAGCAGTGACCGTGGTCTGTGTGGTGGCTTGAACACCAACCTGTTCAAGGCTTTGGTCAAGGACATGGCGGTAAACCGCGAAAACGGCGTCGAGATCGATCTGTGTGTAGTTGGTAGCAAGGGTGCGGCTTTCTTCCGTAACTTCGGCGGTAACGTCGTTGCAGCTATCAGCCACCTGGGTGAAGAGCCGTCGATCAATGATCTGATCGGCAGCGTCAAGGTGATGCTGGATGCCTACCTGGACGGCCGTATTGACCGCCTGTCCGTGGTATCCAACAAGTTCATCAACACCATGACACAACAGCCTACCGTGGAGCAGTTGGTTCCGCTGGTGGCAACCCCGGATCAAGAACTCAAGCATCACTGGGACTATCTCTACGAACCGGATGCCAAGGAGCTGCTCGACGGCTTGATGGTCCGTTACGTGGAGTCGCAGGTCTACCAGGCGGTGGTCGAGAACAACGCGGCTGAACAAGCTGCGCGGATGATCGCGATGAAGAACGCTACCGACAACGCCGGTGATTTGATCAGCGATTTGCAGCTGGTCTATAACAAGGCGCGTCAGGCTGCGATCACCCAAGAGATCTCGGAAATCGTCGGCGGCGCTGCCGCGGTTTAACGGTTCAAATATTCAGAGGATCCAGCTATGAGTAGCGGACGTATCGTTCAAATCATCGGCGCCGTTATCGACGTGGAATTTCCACGCGACAGCGTACCGAGCATCTACAACGCGCTGACAGTTCAAAGCGCGGCCGCAACCACTCTGGAAGTTCAGCAACAGCTGGGCGACGGCGTGGTTCGTACCATCGCGATGGGCTCCACCGAGGGCTTGAAGCGTGGTCTGGACGTCGTCGACTCCGGCGCAGCCATCTCCGTACCAGTCGGTAAAGCGACCCTGGGCCGGATCATGGACGTTCTGGGCAACCCGATCGACGAAGCAGGTCCAATCGACACCGAAGAGCGCTGGGGCATTCACCGTCCTGCGCCAACCTTCGCAGAACAAGCCGGTGGCAACGAGCTGCTGGAAACCGGCATCAAGGTTATCGACCTGGTTTGCCCGTTTGCCAAGGGCGGTAAAGTTGGTCTGTTCGGTGGTGCCGGTGTAGGCAAAACCGTAAACATGATGGAACTGATCCGTAACATCGCCATCGAGCACAGCGGTTATTCCGTGTTCGCCGGTGTGGGTGAGCGTACTCGTGAGGGTAACGACTTCTACCACGAGATGAAGGACTCCAACGTTCTGGACAAAGTGGCACTGGTTTACGGTCAAATGAACGAGCCGCCGGGAAACCGTCTGCGCGTAGCACTGACCGGCCTGACCATGGCCGAGAAGTTCCGTGACGAAGGTAACGACGTTCTGCTGTTCGTCGACAACATCTATCGTTACACCCTGGCCGGTACTGAAGTATCCGCACTGCTGGGCCGTATGCCTTCCGCAGTAGGTTACCAGCCGACCCTGGCTGAAGAGATGGGCGTGCTGCAAGAGCGTATCACTTCGACCAAGCAAGGTTCGATTACTTCGATCCAGGCCGTATACGTACCAGCGGACGACTTGACTGACCCGTCGCCAGCGACCACCTTCGCCCACTTGGACGCCACCGTCGTTCTGTCCCGTGACATCGCTTCCCTGGGTATCTACCCAGCGGTAGACCCACTGGACTCGACTTCGCGTCAGCTGGATCCGAACGTGATCGGCAACGACCACTACGATACCGCTCGCGGTGTTCAGTACGTGCTGCAGCGCTACAAAGAACTGAAGGACATCATTGCGATCCTGGGTATGGACGAGCTGTCGGAAGCCGACAAGCAGTTGGTAAACCGTGCTCGTAAGATCCAGCGTTTCTTGTCGCAGCCGTTCTTCGTGGCTGAAGTCTTCACCGGTGCTTCTGGTAAATACGTTTCCCTGAAAGACACCATTGCTGGCTTCAAAGGCATCCTCAACGGTGACTACGACCACCTGCCAGAACAAGCGTTCTACATGGTTGGCGGCATCGAAGAAGCGATCGAGAAAGCCAAGAAACTGTAATCCCAGCGCCCGGCAACGGGCGCTAATTTAGGTTGAGGCAATCATGGCTATGACAGTCCATTGCGATATCGTCAGCGCGGAAGGGGAAATCTTTTCCGGCCTGGTCGAGATGGTGATTGCGCACGGTGCACTGGGTGATCTTGGTATCGCTCTGGGTCACGCGCCGCTGATCACTAATCTGAAGCCAGGTCCGATCCGCTTGGTCAAGCAGAACGGGGAAGAGGAGGTGTATTACATCTCCGGTGGCTTCCTCGAGGTTCAGCCGAACATGGTCAAGGTTCTTGCCGACACCGTGCAACGTGCTGCCGACCTGGACGAAGCCTCCGCTCAGGAAGCCGTAAAGGCTGCCGAGAAGGCCTTGCATGAGCGGGGCGCGGAATTCGACTACGGTTCTGCTGCCGCACGTCTGGCCGAGGCTGCAGCTCAGCTGCGCACCGTCCAGCAGATCCGCAAGAAGTTCGGCCACTAAGGCCTCGCTTGTTGTGTGATTGATAAAAAAGGGTAGCCTCGGCTACCCTTTTTTCTTTTCTGATGTTCACCATTATGGTCGCAGCCGCTGACCACCCAGGATTGGTAGCCAGTCATGTCTCTTGAAATCGTTATTCTCGCCGCCGGTCAAGGCACGCGTATGCGCTCGGCGTTGCCCAAAGTTCTGCACCCGATCGCCGGCAACTCGATGCTCGGCCATGTTATCCACAGCGCCCGGCAACTTGATCCACAACGCATTCACGTGGTGATTGGCCATGGAGCCGACGCAGTGCGTGAGCGTCTGGCTGCGGATGACCTGAATTTCGTTCTTCAGGACAAACAACTCGGCACAGGCCATGCGGTGGCCCAAGCGGTCCCTTTTATCAAATCCGACACCGTGCTGATTCTTTACGGTGATGTGCCATTGATTGAAGTGGAAACCCTGCAACGACTGCTCCAGAAGGTTGGGCCGCAGCAACTGGGCCTGCTCACCGTGAACCTGGACGATCCGACCGGTTATGGCCGCATCGTGCGTGATGCGGCGGGTAACGTTACCGCTATCGTTGAGCAGAAGGACGCCACTGAAGCCCAGCGCGCAATCACTGAAGGCAATACGGGCATTCTGGCCCTTCCCTTCGAAAGCCTGGGTGGCTGGATGAGCCGACTGTCCAACAACAATGCCCAAGGCGAGTATTACCTCACGGACGTCATCGCCATGGCGGTGAGCGACGGATTGGTGGTGGCGACCGAGCAACCTCAGGATGCTATGGAAGTGCAGGGAGCGAATGACCGCAAACAGCTGGCTGAACTTGAGCGTCATTATCAGCTGCGTGCCGGTCGTCGTTTGATGGCCCAGGGTGTGACGCTGCGAGACCCTGCTCGTTTCGACGTCCGAGGAGAAGTCAGCGTCGGCCGTGACGTGTTGATCGATATCAACGTGATTCTAGAAGGCAATGTCGTCATCGAAGACGACGTGGTGATTGGTCCTAACTGCGTGATCAAGGACAGCACCTTGCGCAAAGGCGTGGTGATCAAGGCCAACAGCCATATCGAAGGCGCGATTCTGGGTGAAGGCAGCGATGCAGGTCCATTCGCACGGTTGCGCCCAGGTACGGTGCTGGAAGCTCGGGCGCATGTGGGTAACTTTGTTGAACTGAAAAACGCCCACTTGGGCGAAGGCGCCAAGGCCGGACACCTGACTTACCTGGGGGATGCCGAGGTCGGTGCGCGTACCAATATTGGCGCCGGCACCATCACCTGTAATTACGATGGCGCCAACAAATGGAAAACCGTGTTGGGCGAAGATGTGTTCATCGGTTCCAACAATTCGCTGGTCGCGCCTGTGGATATCTCTTCCGGTGCAACCACTGCGGCCGGTTCGACCATTACGCAGAATGTGGATAACGCACAGTTGGCCGTGGGCCGTGCGCGCCAGAAGAATATCGATGGCTGGAAGCGGCCCGAGAAAATCAAGAAGAGCTAAGTTATCCACAGAACGCTGAAATCTAAGGATCGCAGCCTGCTTCAGCGCCTACAGGGCAATATTAATATTCTGTAGATGTTGAAGCAGACTGCGATCCTTTGTGTTTTATCCACAGATAAATTTTCTTTGCACAGCTTGACGAAGTTTCGCCGATAGGTTTTGATTGGTTACGTTATCTTTCGAAACGAAACTTACTGAATTATGTCGAAGCGCAATACACCTCAGCGTCGCCACAACATCCTTGCCTTACTCAATGAGCAAGGCGAAGTCAGTGTGGATGAGTTGGCCAAGCGCTTCGAAACCTCCGAAGTTACGATTCGCAAGGATCTGGCAGCCCTTGAAAGCAACGGTCTGCTGCTTCGCCGTTATGGTGGTGCGATCACCATGCCCCAGGAGCTGGTGGCCGATATCGGTCAGCCGGTCTCCAAATACAAACAGGCCATTGCCCGTGCTGCGGTGACACGAATCCGCGAACATGCGCGGATCATCATCGACAGCGGCAGCACTACCGCTGCGATGATCCCGGAACTCGGTCAACAACCGGGCCTGGTGGTGATGACCAACTCACTGAATGTGGCCAATGCCTTGAGCGAACTCGAGCATGAGCCAGTGCTGTTGATGACCGGTGGGACCTGGGACCCGCATTCCGAGTCCTTTCAGGGTCAGGTTGCCGAGCAGGTATTGCGCTCTTACGACTTCGATCAGCTGTTCATCGGAGCTGATGGCATCGATCTGGTCCGCGGTACAACCACCTTCAATGAATTACTTGGACTGAGCCGGGTCATGGCTGAAGTCGCCCGAGAAGTGGTTGTCATGGTGGAGGCCGACAAAATCGGTCGCAGAATTCCCAATCTGGAACTGCCCTGGAGCAGTGTTCATACCCTTATTACCGATGATCGCCTGCCGCTTGAGGCACGGGATCAGATTCAGGCGCGCGGCATCACGTTGATCTGCGCCGCTATCAGTCAGGAGAAATAGCATGTGTGGAATTGTCGGCGCAGTCGCAGAACGTAATATCACCGCCATCCTGGTCGAAGGCCTGAAGCGTCTGGAATACCGTGGGTACGACAGTGCCGGCGTGGCGGTCTACACCAACGACGCGAAACTCGAACGCCTGCGTCGTCCGGGTAAAGTCAGCGAGTTGGAACTGGCGTTGGCTGAAGCACCATTGATGGGGCGCCTGGGTATTGCCCATACCCGTTGGGCGACACACGGTGCGCCGTGCGAGCGCAACGCGCATCCGCATTTTTCCGGTGACCTGGCGGTGGTGCACAACGGCATCATCGAAAACCACGAAGCCCTGCGTGAACAACTCAAATCGCTGGGTTACGTGTTCACGTCGGACACCGATACCGAGGTGATCGCGCACCTGCTGGACCACAAACTCAAGGACCTGCACGACCTGACCGTCGCGCTCAAGGCAACGGTCAAAGAGCTGCACGGTGCCTACGGCCTGGCAGTGATCAGCGCTCGCCAGCCAGATCGCCTGGTCGCTGCCCGTAGCGGGAGTCCGCTGGTGATCGGCCTGGGTCTGGGTGAAAACTTCCTGGCGTCCGACCAGTTGGCACTGCGCCAGGTCACTGACCGCTTCATGTACCTGGAAGAAGGCGACATCGCCGAAATTCGTCGCGACAGCGTGCAGATCTGGGACGTTGACGGCAAGGCTGTCGAGCGCGAAGCCGTGCAGTACCGTGATGGCGCAGAAGCGGCCGATAAAGGCGAGTTCCGTCATTTCATGCTCAAGGAAATCCACGAGCAACCGTCCGTTGTACAGCGCACCCTGGAGGGGCGTTTGAGTCAGACTCAAGTCCTGGTACAGGCATTCGGTCCACAAGCGGCCGAGTTGTTCGCCAAAGTTCGCAACGTACAGATTGTCGCTTGTGGCACCAGTTATCACGCTGGCATGGTCGCTCGTTACTGGCTTGAAGAGCTGGCCGGTATTCCGTGCCAGGTCGAAGTGGCCAGTGAGTTCCGCTACCGCAAAGTAGTGGTGCAGCCGGACACGCTATTCGTAACCATCTCCCAATCCGGCGAAACCGCCGACACCCTGGCCGCGCTGCGCAACGCCAAGGAGTTGGGGTTCCTCGCCAGCCTGGCAATCTGCAACGTCGGCATCAGCTCGCTGGTGCGTGAATCCGATCTGACCTTGCTGACCCAGGCCGGTCGCGAAATCGGCGTGGCCTCGACCAAAGCCTTCACCACGCAATTGGTCGGCTTGCTGCTGCTGACTTTGTCTCTGGGGCAGGTTCGCGGCACGTTGAGCAAAGGCGTTGAAGCAACGCTGGTCGAAGAGTTGCGTCGCTTGCCAACCCGTCTCGGTGAAGCGCTGGCCATGGACAGCACCGTGGAGAAAATCGCTGAGTTGTTCGCCGAGAAAAATCACACCCTGTTTCTCGGGCGTGGTGCGCAATTCCCGGTAGCGATGGAAGGGGCGCTCAAGCTCAAGGAGATTTCCTACATTCACGCCGAAGCCTACCCGGCTGGCGAGTTGAAGCATGGTCCGTTGGCGCTTGTGGATAACGACATGCCAGTCGTGACCGTGGCACCGAATAACGAGCTGCTGGAAAAGCTGAAGTCCAACCTTCAGGAAGTCCGCGCCCGTGGTGGCGAGCTAATCGTCTTCGCGGATGAAAAGGCAGGCATGACCAACGGTGAAGGAACGCACGTCGTACACATGCCACACATCCACGACATCCTGTCGCCGATCCTCTACACCATTCCGCTGCAGCTGCTGTCGTACTACGTGGCCGTGCTGAAAGGCACCGACGTTGACCAGCCACGCAACCTGGCGAAGTCGGTGACGGTGGAATAAGTTATCCACAACTGTTCGAGTCCTTTGGTTTTAAACAATTAAGAGCGACATAAAACAAATAAGCGTGACATAAAACAATTGAGGCTGACACAATGGCAAACCCTTGAAATAGAGGGGTTTGCCATTTTTTTGGCCTGTCCGTTCATCAGGTCCCGCTCCGTCGTGTGTGACATGCAATACCATGCGTACTCGGCTTACGGCTGTCTCTCCTGCTCAGGATTTCCTAGGAGTTGGTTAGAGGATTCCTGAAGGGAGGGCGCGGGCCTTCCTATTGTTAGGGAGTTTGCTGTGATGCGCCGCCGGATCAAAACGCAGGCCGACGTAGATCGTTATGTGAAACAAGGTCTGGGACAAGGAGAGCGAGAGAGCTATCAGCCCTGGCTGAGAGTCCAGGATGTCCCCTCCCGTGGGCGATCTCATAAGGTCCTCGGTTCGATCGTTGACCGCGTTTACCACCTACTCTCAGATCTCGAATACGCCTTTTGGCTGCAGCTGGATTTCTCCGAGAATGTCGTCGATATCCGGGAGCAATTTCCACTGTTTCCCGTACCCGCGCTTCAAGCTATCGCCTCTTCCAAGGGGATTAAATATCCCTTGTACGTTGGTACAGACGTCCCCTTTGTGATGACCACAGACTTTGTGATCACCATCCGCGAGCCAGATGGCTCGACTAGGCTGGTTGCGCGTACCGTTAAGCCGCACCAAGAAGTCACTAGTGGCGAAGACCTATTACGGACGTGGGAAAAGCTCGAGATTGAAGAAGAGTATTGGAGGGCCCAAGGGGTAGGCTGGAATGTTGTGACAGAGCAAAATCTTCCTACCACTGTGACTAGAAACCTTGAATGGTTAAGGAAGGGGGGGCCTATTCACGACCGATGGGAGGATGAACACGTCTGCGGCCACTTCATTGCGGAGCTCATTCGTGCTCAGCACTTTGGCTGGACGCTCGGAAAAACTCTAAGACATGTCTCCGGAAGGCTGATGACTCCATACGAAACTTGTGCACAGATGTTTCGATACGTTGTATGGCAAAAACTTATATCCATTGATCTTATGCAACCAATTTCAATAACTGGGCCTTTTCCAGAGATTAAAGTTTTGGAAAGTCCGCTTTCCGAAAATTACATATCTGAGGTGGTATGATGTCCGGATTTTTTTCTAAAAATCAAGTTGTCATGTCCGTGACTGAACCGGCTCTGTTGCCAGGCGACTCGCGCATTCTCCACATAGATAATAAATCAGATTTGGTGGTATTGATCACATTAGAGCCTACTCTCAAAAGGCCTTGGTCGATGCCTGCGACTGAATTATCCGACTGGTTGCGATTCGGACACGTCAAGCTAGTTGAGAGCGAAATTCCAAAATATATGATGATCGATGAAGATAGCATCCCCGCTAACCTCAAAGAATATCGAGATCAGCGATGGGAAAAAATCAGGCCGCTTTTGACGCGAGCACGCCCCGAGGAAGTTCTCTATCCGAGCTCTATGGGAAGCTTGGTATACGCCCACGCCAGCCTTATCGGAGTCCCAGCCAAGTCGATTTACCGAATACTATACAAATACTGGGCGTTCGGGATGCTGAGGAATGCGCTATTGCCTGACCGGTCCAAAATCGGGTCACCCGGCAAGATAAAAACATATAAGCCCGGAGTTATTCCTGGACGTAAACCTAGGCATCTCGGTGAGATAATACCCCAAACAGCAAAGCTGTTAACCGAGTCGGATAGAAACTGCATACGCGCGGGCTACGTGCTTTTTGTTAAGAAGAAATTAGATACTATAAGCGGAGCATATATTGAAATGCTCCGAAGATTTTATAAGAAAAAGCAGCTTGATGGTTCGAAAGAGGAGCTGCTTCCTACCGGCCAGATTCCTACAGAGCGCCAATTTGGAACTTGGGGTAAGAGGTATTTTGATGACCTTGCCGTACTCAAAGGACGAGCCGGTTCGATTGTGTGGAACAAAGATCACCGGGCAATTCGAGGCACCGTGAGGGAACGTTTGCATGGGCCAGGACATCTGTTCGAAATTGATGCCACAATCGCTGATGTCTATTTAGTTAGCCGGTATAACAGACATTGGGTAATAGGTAGGCCTGTCGTTTATGTAGTCATCGACAGCTTCTCCGGAATGATTACGGGAATCCATGTTGGCTTGGAGGGCCCAAGCTGGAATGGAGCACGTCAAGCATTATTTAATGCTTTTACCGACAAAGAAAAATACTGCAAGGCCTACGGTGTAGATCTGGAGGAAGACGAATGGCCTTGCAATCATCTACCACATGAGATTTTCGCAGATCGAGGTGAGATGATAGGTCAGGCCGCCGAAGGTCTCGTGTCCGGCCTCAAAATTGACTTGGGGATTGCTCCTCCATACCGTCCAGATTGGAAGCCAATCGTGGAAAGTGCGTTCAAAGTGTTGAATGACACTATCCAGATTGAGTTCATTCCAGGCGCTGTTATCGCTAGAGAGACGGAGCGTGGAGCACGAGATTATCGCCAAGATGCGGTTCTCGACATTAAGGAGTTTACAGAGATCATCATTAGAGGCGTCCTTCACTATAACAAGTTTAACAGGCAGCCTGCTCGCCTTACTCGCGATATGATTGCTGCTGGCGTCGAACCGACCCCAATTTCTATATGGCGATGGGCGTTAGAAAATCACATTGTCGAATCCAATGTACAATCGGAATCGCTCGTGTATTTGCACCTGCTTCCCCGAGAAGTTGGGAAAGTACATAAAGGCGGAATTCTCTTCAAAGGCATGTTTTACGTCTGTGATTGGGCGATAGAGCAAGGGATGTTCGCGCGTGCTCGCCATCGTGGTGTTTCTGATATCACATGTTGGTTTGATCCAAACTATACGGAGCACATTTGGGTACAAGGACCAGACAAAGCATTTGTCCGGTGTGACCTCCGGCTCTCAGAAGCTCGTTACCGAGAGTTTCGTATAGAAGAGGTTGAGGACATGCTTGCGATATTGAATCAAGAACCGCCTTCGAAAAAACGTGAAAAGCTGGAAAGCAAGGTTGCTTTGAAATCTGCGTCAGTAGACATAGTCAACGCAGCAAAGCGGGAGAAAAAGGCAACCCCTGCACCCGCGAGTAAGGCGGAAAAGGTTGCGGGTATCAAAGCTAACCGAGCTTCTGAGAAAGCTTCGCTCAGGGAACAATCACCCGTCCCAGAGGGTGTTAGGAGTAACAGCAGCCATGGCGTCGATGCGGAGTCGTCCACAGCTCCAACAACTGAACGGACGGCCGAAATCATCAGCCTGTTGAGCCGTCTAGGTCCTACTGCATGAGGTGTGAAATGACAGCGGGGTCTGTACAAGCCGTATACCGCGACTCTCCATTGCTTGATTACCAGGGAAATCTGCTGATTGAGGCTTTACCTCCTGTCTTGACCGAGAAGGAGGCCATGCATGCTCTGATGCATTTTCCTCCGGCCGTAACGGATGAAGAGCGCAAGCTAGATCGCTCTCTCAGGCTCCATGGCGTTGATCGACTTCGTTCGGTGGTGCACCCGCTTTTCATACATCTCGACTTGGAGTCTGACTTTTCGGCGCTGATTCGTGGCGGATACGTTGGTCGGAATCCCCTGTCCCCGGATACTGTGAGGCACCTGCACTCGTTATCCACAAATAAACGCCTAACCATCGGTTTCAAGTCTTCTGCTACCACGTTCAGCCTGACCGGCCTGAGCGGTGTGGGAAAATCGACTGCTCTGGATTCGGTCTTGAAGCTTTATCCACAGACCATCATCCATCGTCAGTACAAAGGGATTGCCTTTGTTCAAACGCAAATCACTTGGCTCAAATTTGATTGTCCGTTCGACGGTTCGCTTGGTGGCCTATGCCGGGCGTTTTTTAGAGCGGTGGACAAGGCGATTGGTAAAGAGCGATATGCGAATAGCCTGGGTCGCATGAGCATCCCCAGCATGATCCAGCTGATGGAGCAGGTGGCGAGCACCTACTACCTTGGCGCGCTCATAATTGATGAGGTGCAAAACCTTCGCTCCGCTAAATCTGGGGGCAAGGACAACATGCTCAATTTCTTTGTGAACCTTATAAACGTGATTGGGATACCGGTCGTGTTCGTAGGGAATAACTCGATGGTGGGCTTGTTCTCCGATGTCATGCGCAATGCCAGGCGCAGCAGCGGGTATGGGCTGGTCGAATTCCAGCGCTTCGAGCGGGGGGATCTTTGGACTATGTTCGTTACCCGATTATGGGAGTCTTACAACTGGTGCCAGAAGGACAATCCTCTAACCGAAGACATCTTGGACACGCTTTTCGACCTGTCCCAAGGGATAACTGATTTTGCGATCAAGCTGCTAGTCCTTGGACAGCGTGAGGCGATTCAAAGCAGGGAGGAAATAGTGACGCCCAGCTTGCTGCGCCGTGTGTCCAACTCCCGAATGAAAATTCTGGCACCCGCGCTTGCGGCTCTGCGCAGTGGTGATCCGAGACAAAAAAGCCGATTTGATGATCTTCTCCCTGTGAAGGACCAAATCGACGCGATGATGCTTTGGAATGCTTCTTCAACCCCTGATAGGTTCGCATTGCTGGAAACTATGCGTGGGCTCCAAGCCCCACCCCCCACGGTGCCCACGAAGGTGCAGGCAAGTGCACCCGTTCAGAAAGTAGGACCGTCAAAAGCCGCTGAAATCAGTGATCACTCTGACCCAAGCGCGTACCTAAATGCCAAAGGCTGGTTGACCAACAATGTTCTCGAGTTTTCCAGCATATACAAAATGACCAGTACCTCAGGTGCTTAGAAATGTCGGTCGCGATGGGTTTCTTTCCAACTCCCTTCCCTGACGAGACGCTCCATAGCATCTTGAGTAGGTATTGCAGGTTAGGGGGATGGGTTGGCTTTTCCGTACTGCGAGAAGACCCGTCTGAAGTAATTCATTTCGCGCGTGCTACTGCGCTTCCATGCGGCATCACAGAGTTGGTAAAAAAATAGGATTAGGTTCTCCTTTTTCTGTCGAAACGCTGATTGATGAACATACGCTTGCAGCTTACTTCAGACCGTTCCTATCCACTCTCCAGGCTAAGGCTGTCGCGACACAGATGGCAGACGGCCCCGCCCTCGCTCTTGAACTGCGGCTTGGCATAGCCGCGAGTATGCTCGCCAAATTTCAGCGGATTCGGTACTGCGAAGTTTGCACGCAGGTCGATGCCACTAATTTCGGTCAACCTTATTGGCATCGTGCTCATCAGCTCCCAGGCGTGTGGGTCTGTCCCCATCACGCCAAGGTGTTGGCCGTAATCGATGCTCGTTGGAGCAGGCATCACTTAGGAACTCCGTTTCTTCCCGATGACGATGCTGTCAAACGACACTCGTACAAGCCCCAGATTGATCGACAGTCAACGTCCGAACTGCGCAACCTCGCCCTGCTTTCTCAATCATTATTACGCGCAAATCTCAGCCCGCTGATTCCGGAGAATTTGCATCACAACCTTCAGACGGAGTGTGTAGACAAGGGGTTTAGCGATGGTCATCGATTCAGGCTCAAGAGGCTTGCTCATGCGGCAGCTGATTACTTTAGGCTGCTGCCGGATGCGGAGGAGTTTCTAAGCTTGTCATCGCCAGACGAAGAAACTGTTCCCGCTTGGATTATGAAACTTCTGCGCAAGCCCCGTTTCAGCCATCACCCATTGAAGTATCTGATCCTGATGAGGATTCTGGGACTTCAATGCGACCAGCTGGCGGGTGTCGACCGGCCGCCGTCGGAGGCGCTGAAAGTTCGTGAACGGGATGATCCAGTCAGCGATAGCAGCTTTGGTCACTTTGTGATTCCTGAAGGATCGTGCTCATTAAGGCAGCTTTCGCGGCTTAATGGAGCATCCGTTGGGGCAATTAAGACCGCTCTGATACGACAAGGAATAGCTGTTCGGCAGTTTCCCAGAGTGGTGACGCCTGCTCTGATAGCCGACATTCAAAACAGGGCTACCGCAGGCGAAAGCTCCACAGCAATAGCCTCTGTCTTGGATATTTCACCGTCCTCGGTTAATCGTGCAATTCGCATCGATCCAGCAGTACAGCGATGCAGGTCAGCGCATAGGTTTGAAGAGCGGCGAGCGCAGAGCCGTGGAGCTTTTCTTGCTGACATTAAAGAAAAAATGCCGCGAGGGTGCCCCGACTACATGTGGCTGTACCGTAATGACCGCGACTGGCTGCGCACAATCATTGCTGAAAGCCACGCTGCACGAGCATTGAGAGTGCCAAGGGTCGATTGGGAGGACCGGGATCAAAAATTGAGCGCCAGGATCTTCGAGTGTGCTGCTCTCTTGCGCAGTCGACCAGGCAAGCCTCGACGAATTTCAGTCGCGATGATCGGTAGTGAACTGTCAGCCACTGATGATTTTGAAAAGCGCCTTCATCACCTTCCACAATGTGATGCAGCCCTAACTGCGATCCGAGATACCCCCCACGGGTTCTTAGAGCGAAGACTGCGCTGGGCGATCAGCGAGTCGCTACTTAGAGGAACCAGCTTGGCCCCTTCTAGACTTCAGCGTTTGATAGGGCTCAAAAACCGCAACCCATTGTTCGATAGGCTTCGTCTGAAGCTGCTAGCTGACGATGTTGGCCGATGATTCGCTGTCTTCAAACTCCGAATAGAGACCTGGCACCTGCTCGGGACGCGGCCTTTTCTTTTTATAGGCTCTTCCACCATAGTTCCCATCGGCCTCGGGTGGGCCTTCGAAGCGGTTGCTTACCGACAACTTTGAGAGTTCGAACTGCGGGTCAAATCTCGCTGATGTGAGTCCTGCCAAATCGAGGTCGTAAAAGTCAACGATGATTCGGCAACGGTATATGTTGATGCCTGTCGTTACGCTGAGCGTTCGAAAACCCGGTACGAGTTTGAAGCGAGCCAATTCCATTATCCCCCACAGAACTCTCCTAAGGTGAAAATGCCAAAGTGATTCCATGTGCTGTTCGAGCTGTGATTGAACCAGTGGGTAGTCGACAGGCAGATCCCGGCCCCGGGCAATCTTTTTAGGCAACAGCTTCAACATCCGTTCGCGATTAACTCTCAACGGTTTATAGGCATTGATACAGTAAAGTGCGTCAACCTTTTGCTCAATGATGGAGGCATACTCAGCGTCTTTCGATGCAGTGGGTGGCGATTGGACTGAGCTAGGATCGATGACCGTTTGCAGCCATCTATGGTCATGATTGTAAAGCCATGTCGTGGCGGTATAGGCCTTTGTCCAAAAACCATCCGCCACAAGAGTGGGCCATCGTTTACGAACTTGAAGGATTTTCTCTCGATAAGTTCGTTTTTTACTAGCGCTGTCATCGTCGGTATTAGTTGAAGGTGATGATGACGACAGAAGGTTGGCTGCGACCTCGATCTGATCTCTGAAGTTGGCGAAATCTTTAAACAAAAACATGATTAGCAAGATATGTCTGCTAATCGGCATGTCCAAGTAGCCGTTGAGTACGCTAAATCTGATCCAATTGCTTTTTCTACCTAGTTGGTAGGCTTGATCAGCTCGCTGAATAAACTCCTCGCCAAGCTGTGTGACCATAGACTCCTCAAGCCTTTTTAGACTAACTAGACTGCCGTAGTTGTAACCTCTTTTTATGGCTTGACGCCGATAAGCCATCGAAAGGATGCTGCCTTCGATAGGCAACATTCCGCTTTCAAGTACTGCATTAGCAAGAATCGCATACTGATGGTAATGAACATCAGTCGTTTTTTTAGCTTCGCCGCTATCACACGACCATCCACATTCACAAGGTAGCCAAAGAATACTCAGCAGCTGACCTGCTCTGAGGAACGGTCGAAAGCATTCTGGACATGACTTGAGCAAGTCAACGCCATGTTTCCAGCATGACGCCACTTTCGGGGCCTGATGCGACCTGCGCCAGTAGGCTACGCCATGTTCTCTTGCATCGCTCTCTACACAAAGCAAGCAAAGTCGGGCCTCCCCGTGATCATCAACCGCCCTGCGAGGGATCCTGGATGCTGAGGATATTGGTTGAGATTTGGCAACGGTTGCGTTGTCTGGTCTGCCAAGAAACGGCTGATAAAGCGGTATCAATGTATTCTGGCTGATGATAGCTGCGAGTGCTTTTTGTGGATCGCCCGGCAGGCGGTTGACCAGAGCGTTGACCTGCTTGGGCAAGATGGCTTCGAGTCGGAAAGGCGTGGTGCCGAAAAGATCATCATAGGTCTTATACAGCGATTTGTTACCCACTAGAAAATGATAGCGGGAGACTCTCGAATATAAGGTCTCGTCTGGCAGCGAAGCCGGAAACAGTGAAATCAATGGCAGAATTTTCGAGGGTAACAGCCTTTTTCGGATGCGTATTTTTATAACAAAGCGGCAGCGTGCGCAACTTTTCCTTAAAGTCATATCATAATGTGATATCGAAAAAAGAATTGAGCCATGATCCTGCCCGTGCAGACTACGGACGAGTGGCCTATAGCGGGTAATCTATTGGCGCAGACTGTCAAAATAGCAAAAAGGCCATCTCTTGTGGGTGAGGGGGCTTGGAAAGTGTCACTTTATGGGAAATTATTCTCACGATTATAAATTATACTCGCAAATATAATTCGCCATAAATCTCGATCCACGACTCGAGGCTATAGCTCGATTGCAACGATGGGCTCAAAGATCAGATCGATGACTTGAGTCCACCGAGGATGTGTGCAGGCCCGCCTTAGACAGATAGCTGTAAACAACATGTGGTTTATTAATTTTGGACCGAGCTCATATCCATCTCCGCGCTCATATCAATCTCCGGGCTCAAAGTTCCTAGCCAAGCGACTAGACACACTATGATTATTGCTACCGAGAACTCTATGGCCATACTGCGCCGCAAAGCATTAACGGCACCAGTGTATTCTCCGCTCTGGATCGATCGCTCTAAAAGTGGGCTCAAGTGAAAACGGTTCATCGTGGCTAATACGAGCATTGCTGCAAATAGTAAAATTTTCAAACAAAGCAATGCCCCATAAGTGCTAAACACCACACCATCTAGTGTTGGGCCTACCACGAATAAATAATTCACTACGCCGGTAATACCTAGGCTCACTACGATCAATGCACCTGCTGACTCAAACCCGGTAAGCACTCGAGAGAGAATTCGCACCTCTTGTTCGCCATTGAGTATCTTCGTACGCAGCAATAAAGCGAATGCTGCCAGAGCCCCCAGCCAGCCTCCCGCTGCCAACAGGTGGAAGATGTCGCTGGCGAAATGTAAGTAACGCCGATAGCCTTCATCCATAGCACCATGCCCAGTCCAGGCGAGAGTGGCTAGCGCGACGGCACCGCACAAGGTAGCCACCCACAGGCTGAGGGTCGGAAAGCGTTTGTTTAGCGTCAAGCCTATCCCCGCTAGAACCAGGGCAGCTATTCGGATCATCCACATGAGCCCGACGTCGGTCCCCATAAGCACCATTTCGAAGATATGGCGATGAAGCTCCATAAACTCGGAAACGCCACTCATTGCCTTGGCAAGTAACAACATGGCCGCGAGAGACAGAAGTATACCAACAACGACAGTGCCGAAAATTAGCGACTCAAAGTTCAAGACAGTGCCGGACACTCGCTCTTTTCCCCTGAGGCTGTACAAACCAAAAATGGCCAATCCAAACAGCAGCATGAGGTCCATATAAAGAGCGAAGCGAACAGTGATGTTGATTGAGTCGCTCATGGATCATTTCACTTTAAAAACAAGTTTGCCAGTTACGGGATGAGTGTCAGAAGAGACTGCCCGCCATTCGACCTTGTAAGTGCCAGTGGTTAGCGGAGCAGCGGGCGTGATGATCATCACTTTTGGATCGTCACCGCCGGAAACACCAGCTTTAACACCCATTGGAGAATTCGGCATGCCCGGCATGTCGGTCATGATCAGTTTGGCACCAGAGAATTGAGTCGTCAGATTCTCAGAGAAGTGCAGCTCAATTTTCGAAGGTGCTGCGGAAGTCGAACCTTCCGAAGGAGTGGAAGAAATAAGTTTTGGATGCGCTTGAGCGACTGCGCTCATCAGCAAACCAGCGGTAAGCGCAACAGCTACGGTTGTAGCTTTAAAGAATGACATGCAAGACTCCTCACAGCATGAGCTGTTGGTTCGAGGTTTGGTTGGGGGAGATCTAGTTTTTATTTCTCGATTCTTGTTAACACCACAGACGAATACCAAACGTAGGCCGCGTCCGATACGCATTGCACATAGAGAGCAGGTCAAGGCCCCGCGTCACAGTGTCGCTACACGATGCCACATGAAGGCCGACCGTTCGATTACAATTCAGTCAGCTTGGGGCTGGTTCGCTGGCCCAGATCGGGGTGCAGGCTACTCACTTTTACTATCCCCCTGACGGGACCGTTCAGAGGCCTTAAGACAAGTCAGTCCATCTGGGGCAAGGGGGGCGCTAACCTTTGCTCCCAATCTAGCGTTTGATCGCCGATTACGAGCAACGCTCTCCACTTTGAGGTTTAGGTCCCCGTCAGGCCGGTGCTAGGGAGCTCAAAATGGAAGGCTGTTTTTCCGTTTGATGAAGTGCACCAGATCTTGCCCTCATGAGCTTCAATGATCGACCGCGTAATTGAGAGCCCCAGTCCAGCGTTGCTTGGGCTTCCTTCGCGCCGCGCCGGATCTACTCGGTAGAATCGATCAAAGAGCTTTTCAAGGTGTTCGGGCGCAATGATTTCTCCTGGGTTTTCCACGACCACTAATGTCGACATCCCTTTCTGTTGGATATCAACATTGATGGTCTGCCCCTCCGGGGTGTACCGCAGGGCATTAGAAAGCAAATTCGAGATAGCTCTGTGCAACATCAACACGTCACCCCGGACACTTCCTTGCCCAGAAACCGTAAGGTTGATACCGCGCTCATCGGCCAGCAGACGGTAGTACTCAAGAAGCTTCTCCACGACCGCCAATAGGTCTATCGGTTTGTTCTCATGCGTGATCAGACCGTTGTCTGACTTGGCCAGGAAGAGCATGTCATCGATCATCCGCGACATACGCTTCAAGTCATCCAGATTCGAATACAGATTGTCTTCGTAGTCCTCGATACCCCTTTTTCTAGAGAGCACCACTTCGGTATGAGTCATCAGATTACTCACCGGCGTACGCAGTTCGTGAGCAATGTCAGCAGAGAAATTTGATAACCGGACAAAAGCGTCATCCAGCCTGGATAACATCGCATTAAACGACAACACCATCTGCTGAAGCTCTTTTGGTACCGGCGCTAAGGGGATGCGCTCTTTGAGTGATTTGGCCGACATTGAGGCAGCGACCCTGGTCACCTGGCGAATAGGACGCATGCCACTGCTGGCAACCATCCAGCCCAGGGCAGCACTGACGAGCGCGCTGATCACCAACCCTATCCAGAACCATCGCTGAAGCGTCGCGAAGAAGAACATATGCTGAGTAACGTCAAAGATCAAAATGACGGTCAGTGGTTTGTCTTGCGCCCTAACGATGGCTTGTCCCGTCACACCACGGAACATCTGCTCTTGGTCCTGCCATTCCCAGACATTGTTGCTTGTCGTCGTGCGGAACTCCTCCGGAACATCTACTGGCCCGGGATCAGCGAAAAGCAACCTACCGTCACCATCTATAATCAGGGCCGTCAGGTCACGGTGAGCACCGAGCAACGCCTGTAGCTCAGGCTTAAAATCGCCGAATTGATCGATGCTCTTCAGCTCTCCCAAAATTCTTTGGGTTGAGTGGAGCTTTTCGTTTAGGGCCTGCTGATCCAGCATTTTGAAATGATGCCGGCTGAGGTTATTGAAACTGAGCCCGGCAACGGTGAGCACAGCCGTTACCGCAAGCATGAACATCAGGCTCATGCGCGTCGTTAGGGATAGACGGTTCATTCGGATTCCGAATCTGGTGCATCCAGCATGTAGCCCATGCCACGCGAGGTCTGGATCAACTTGACCTCAAAGTCATCATCAATCTTCGCCCTGAGCCTGCGCACAGCAACCTCGATAACATTGGTGTCGCTGTCGAAGTTCATGTCCCAGACTTGCGAGGCGATGAGCGACTTCGGCAGCACTTCACCTCGGCGACGGAGCAGCAGTTCCAGGAGTGCAAACTCTTTGGCCGTAAGATCTATGCGTTTGCCTCCCCGAATGGCCCTGCGTTTGAGCAGGTCAACCTCAAGATCGGCAATTTTCATATGAGTTTGCGAGGGCACGTTGTTACCACGGCGGAGCAGTGTCCTGACTCGAGCTAGCAATTCAGAAAATGCGAAGGGTTTGATGAGGTAATCATCAGCTCCGAGCTCAAGACCCTTGACTCGATCTTCAACACGATCTCGTGCAGTCAGAAAAAGTACCGGAACGTCCTTTCCTGACAGGCGCACCCTCCGAAGGACTTCCCATCCATCCATCCCCGGCATCATGACGTCCAGAATCAGCAGGTCATATGCTTCGCTTAAGGCGTGTTGAAGGGCCTCAGTTCCGTTGGTGAAACGATCGACATTGAACCCAGCCTCAGTAAGGCCCTGTTGCAAATAGATACCTATTTTCGGTTCGTCTTCAGCAACCAGAAGTCTCATGGGATGGCTCTCAAGTGATGATGAGGCTGAGTTTGCATCGAATCAGCCGAGCCAACCAGAAACTGACAGAAAAGTAATCTTGGCTTCAGCTTGATGTCAGCCAGCATTGTCTAGGTTTGGAACACTTTCACCTGCTCATCCGGCTCTCTAGCCAGTGCTACTCACTCTGAGGTTCCTATGAAAGCTAAATTTGCCATCCCGGTTATCGCTGCAATAACGCTTCTACTCGGTTCTACAGCCATGGCCAACGTGGGCCACGGGAAAGATGACAGTGGCCAGTTAGGGGCGTCTGCCGACGTTACTCGTACGATTGAGATGAAAATGGGCGATATTTTCTTTGAGCACAAAAACATTGATGTCAAACCTGGAGAGACGGTTCGCTTCGTCCTGCGCAATGAAGGTTCGCTACTGCATGAATTCAACATAGGCAAAGCAGCTGCCCATGCCACGCATCAAAAAGAGATGGCAGCTATGTTCCAGAACGGCACGCTCAGTCCTATCGGAAAAGGGCAAGACATGAGTGATATGGGACACAGCATGGGTGGTATGAAGATGGTCGGGATGGAGCATGACGATCCCAACAGCATTCTGATCGAACCAGGGGCAACCAAAGAGCTTATCTGGACCTTTCCCAAGAGCACAGGTCTGGAGTTTGCCTGCAATGTTCCCGGACACTATCAGTCGGGAATGGTGGGGCAGTTTGAAGTGAAATAAACGTGGCTTGATTCATATCACGGCCTCAAAGCGAGCGTTGACTACTCTCAGTCGCATAAGTCACCGCAACTCTTGCGAGGACAGAGGGGACTGCATCATGACCAATCTTCCGCATTCGGTTGAAAACGCGCGTTCCTCCTTCTGGAGGAGCAAAACGGGTGTCGTACTGTTCATGCTGGTTGCGATCGGTGTTTTCTATGTCATCCGGGAACACTTCAGCCATGTCTCACCTTATCTGCCCTATCTGATTCTGTTGATCTGCCCGTTGATGCATTTTTTCGGGCACGGCCATGGCGGTCACAACCGACACGAGAGTTCGCAAACCAACAAGGATGATAAGGGGAACTAGTCATGTCTGACGCCACGAGTCACCTCGAGCATAATCATGCCCATCCGGTAAAACTCCACGATGGAGATCTACGCGATCCGGTGTGCGGCATGGCTGTTATCCCTCCGAGCAAGTTCAGTGAGCTTTATGAGGGGCAGACCTATCAGTTTTGCAGTCTGAAGTGCCAAGAGAAGTTTCGAGCTGATCCTGATCGCTATGTCGAGAGCCCATTTGCTCCAGAACACTCTAGCCAGCCAGAGCCGCAGGCGGGTACTGAATTCACGTGCCCCATGCACCCAGAGATACGTCAGTCAGGCCCCGGCATCTGCCCTAAATGTGGCATGACACTGGAACCGGTCATGCCTGGGCTGGAAGAGGAAGAAAACCCCGAGTTCAAGGATTTCACCCGTCGCTTTTGGTGGTCGTTGCCATTAACCGTGATAGTGACCGTGCTCGCCATGGCTGGACATTCCCTGCAACTCTTCCATGGGACTACCCAGAACTGGATCGAGCTAATCCTTGCAACCCCCGTGACCCTATGGGCCGGTTGGCCCTTTTTTGTGAGGGGCGTGGCATCCATTCGTCATCGCAGTCCCAATATGTGGACCTTGATTGGCCTGGGGACAGCGGCTGCGTATCTTTACAGCGTCGTAGCCACCCTGTTTCCCCAGAGTTTTCCTGTCACCTTCATGCAAGATGGCCGTATCGGCGTCTACTTCGAAGCCGCAGCAGTGATCATCTCGCTGACCTTATTCGGGCAGATGCTTGAACTCAAAGCTCGATCACAAACGTCTGCGGCTATTAAGTCTCTTCTTGGTCTGTCTCCGAAAACCGCACGCAGGATCAATGCCGATGGCACAGAGGAAGACATCCCTCTGACGCATGTGCATAAGGGTGATCACCTACGGGTAAGACCGGGTGAAAAAGTTCCTGTCGATGGCTCGGTATTGGAGGGCGAAAGCGCGGTCGATGAGTCGATGCTGACCGGCGAGCCCCTACCAGTGATGAAAAGAGGCGGAGATAGCCTGATCGGGGCCACGCTCAATACCCATGGCAGCCTGGTGATGGAAGCGCAAAAGATTGGTGCCGAAACCATGCTTTCGCAAATAGTACAGATGGTGGCCCGTGCCCAACGCTCTAAAGCCCCCATGCAGCGTATGGCTGACGCCGTTGCTGGTTACTTTGTGATGGGGGTAATCGGGATTGCCCTACTGACTCTTTTGGGGTGGGGGCTGTTCGGCCCTGAGCCCAGCTGGGTCTTCGGCCTGATTAATGCGGTCGCTGTGCTGATTA
Organism: Pseudomonas fluorescens group sp. PF-1; assembly: GCF_054481335.1. Taxonomy (NCBI): domain Bacteria; kingdom Pseudomonadati; phylum Pseudomonadota; class Gammaproteobacteria; order Pseudomonadales; family Pseudomonadaceae; genus Pseudomonas; species Pseudomonas fluorescens group sp. PF-1. The sequence goes on along the minus strand of NZ_JBTMNG010000002.1, from coordinate 227,431 downwards.
TCGCCTGCCCTTGCGCTCTGGGGCTCGCGACACCGATGTCGATCATGGTGTCCACGGGTAAAGCGGCCAGCATGGGCGTGCTGTTCAGAGATGCCGGCGCTATCGAGAACCTTTGCAAGATCGACACCCTGATCGTCGATAAGACTGGAACCCTGACAGAGGGACGTCCGGTGTTTCACAGCGTGGAAGCCACGCAAAAGTTCGTCCCTAATGATGTACTTCAACTGGCCGCCAGCCTCGATCAAGGCAGTGAGCATCCCCTGGCTCATGCCATTGTTGATCATGCTCGTGCTGAAAATCTTGTTCTAACCAAACCTGAGTCGTTCGAGTCCGGTTCTGGAATCGGGGTCAGCGGTTTGGTCGATGGCAAGAAAATCCAGCTGGGTAATACCGCCTTGATGGAAGAGGCTGGTGTGAACATCAGTCCTCTCAAAAACCGTGCAGAGCAATTGCGCCTTGAGGGCATCAGCATCATCTACCTGGCGGTCGACGGAGTACTGGCCGGGTTGCTCGCAGTGTCAGATCCGATCAAGCCAACCTCCAAAGAGGCTGTCACCAAACTCAAGGCTGACAATGTAAAAATCATCATGGCCACTGGTGATGGTCTCACCACGGCACGAGCTGTCGCCAAGGAGATGGGTATTGAAGAAGTCCACGGTGAAGTGAAGCCTCAGGACAAGGAGCGTCTGGTCGCAGACCTTCAGCAATACGGTCGACGGGTGGCCATGGCTGGCGACGGTATCAATGATGCACCGGCCTTGGCCCGAGCAGATGTGGGCATCGCGATGGGGACAGGAACAGACGTCGCGATGAACAGCGCGCAGCTCACCTTGGTCAAAGGCGACTTGATGGGGATTCTTCGAGCGCGCGCACTTTCTGTCGCAACGGTAAAAAACATGCGGCAGAACCTGGGTTTTGCATTTATCTACAACTCGATGGGTATCCCTCTCGCAGCAGGTCTGCTGTATCCACTGACCGGACATCTCTTATCGCCGATGGTCGCCGCCATCGCCATGAGCGTCAGCTCCGCATCCGTCGTGTTCAATGCGTTGAGGCTGAGGAACACCCGTATAGAGTGAGGCCTCGACACCATTCAAGCCTGGGTTCAGGCACCCCTTGACCTTCCTATCGTGTCAACGTTGATGCTGTGGTTGCGGCTAAAGTTGCCGCTCAATACGAGAGGAATAACCATGTTCGTCTTAGATGTGTCAGGCATTGGTTGCGGCAGCTGCGTTAGAAAAATCACCAACGCCATTCAATCGCTGGATAATAAGGCAACAGTTTCGGTGGATCGTGATACCGGAAAGGTCAATGTCGAAAGCAACGAAAGCCCAGAGCGCGTCCGCGCAGTTGTTGACGTGTTGGGTTTTCCTTCGAAAATCAGCGCCTGAGGGCGCTGGTCAGTTCACGCGCTTACGTTTCTTATGAGCACTGTCTCCTTAGAATCGCAACCTGACACAACGGTAATGTTCACTTAAGGCTCCTGACAGGAGGAGAGTTTTAAGATTGCGTCGCGTCTTGAACTCTGCCCCCACGAATTACGTCTTGATGTAACTTCAACGGGGGTATCCAAATCTCATCCAAGGATACCCAAATGAAATCCATGAAAACCCTGTTTGTCATCGCAACCCTGACCGTTTCTTCTCTGGCGATGGCTGAAGGCGGTAGTGATCGCGCATTCGCACGCATGGAAGCGGCCAGACAGAACTCAATGGAAGCGTCCCAGGTCGCCCAAAAGCAAGGCCCCCAATCACCCATAGCAGAAAGCAAAGCCAAAGAGGGCGACCATGCTAATTGCTGAATAGCCTGGCGCATTCCCAAGCTGACAGAAATGTAATCACCGCGATTGTCCAAATGTGGCAATTTCTGAGTTCGCTTGCCGTATCAATTCGTCTTTAGCGACGGCGGGCGAAGCTCATCCGGGCTCAACACGAATTCCCGAGAGAGTGCCTTCAACCTGTATGAGCAACTCACTGGTTGTTTCGCTCAGCTTCCCTTTTGACTGATTGGACATAAACGGCATGCATTCCAAAACCTCTAGGCGGACGTTCGTCAAAGGCCTGGCCGCTGGTGGCATTCTTGGCGGCCTTGGCCTGTGGCGCACCCCTGTCTGGGCAGTGACCAGTCCGGGTCTGCCGAGCGTACTGACTGGCGACGAGTTTGATCTATTTATTGGTGAAACCCCGGTAAACATCACCGGTTCGCCGCGCACAGCCATAACCATCAACGGCACCTTGCCGGGGCCTCTGCTGCGCTGGCGCGAAGGAGAAACGGTCACACTACGTGTGAAAAACCGCCTGGACCAGGACACCTCGATCCATTGGCACGGGATCATCCTGCCGGCCAACATGGACGGTGTACCTGGTTTGAGTTTCCACGGCATCGCACCCGATGGCATGTACGAGTACAAATTCAAGGTTCATCAGAACGGTACGTACTGGTACCACAGTCACTCGGGCATGCAGGAACAGTCAGGCGTCTACGGTCCAATCGTGATCGACTCAAAAGAACCTGAACCTTTCCAATACCACCGCGATTACGTGGTGATGCTGACCGACTGGACCGATGAAGATCCTGGTCGAGTCATGGCCAAGCTCAAGAAACAATCGGACTACTACAACCACCACAAACGTACTGTTGGCGACTTCATCGACGATGTCAGCAAGCAAGGCTGGTCCGCGGCCGTGGCCGATCGGAAGATGTGGGCCGAAATGAAAATGAACCCCACCGATCTCGCAGACGTCAGTGGGGATACTTACACCTATCTCATGAATGGCCAGGCCCCTAACGGCAACTGGACCGGCATTTTCAAACCGGGTGAGAAGCTGCGCCTGCGCTTTATCAACGGCTCGGCCATGAGCTACTTCGACGTCCGTATCCCTGGTTTGAAAATGACTGTTGTGGCCGCCGATGGCCAGCACGTCAACCCGGTCAGCGTCGACGAATTCCGCATCGCCGTAGCAGAAACCTATGACGTGATCGTGGAGCCTGTCAGCGAAGAGGCTTACACCATCTTCGCCCAATCCATGGATCGAACCGGTTATGCACGCGGAACCCTGGCGGTACGCGAAGGATTGAAGGCGCCGGTACCGGCGATCGATCCGCGCCCTCTTTTGACCATGGATGACATGGGGATGGGCGGTATGGCCGGCATGGACCATGGCAGCATGGCAGGCATGGGCGGCGGCGATATGAAGCAAGGTGACATGTCCGGCATGGCCGGGATGGATCACAGCAAAATGACCGGCATGGATCAAGGTGATATGACCGGCATGACCGGCATGGACCAAGGTGACATGTCCAACATGACCGGCATGGATCACAGCAAGATGACCGGTATGGACCAAGGCGACATGTCCAACATGGCCGGCATGGATCACAGCAAGATGGCTGGGATGGATCATGGCGATATGTCGGGAATGGCTGGTATGAGCGGCATGGGTGATATGCAATCTCACCCAGCTTCCGAAACCAATAATCCCCTGGTTGATATGCAAGCCATGAGCGCTACGCCAAAGCTCAACGATCCCGGCATTGGCTTACGAAACAATGGCCGTCGCGTGCTCACATATTCTGACCTGAAAAGTACTTTCCAGGATCCTGATGGCCGCGAACCCAATCGCACCATTGAGCTGCATCTGACCGGTCATATGGAGAAGTTCTCGTGGTCATTCAATGGCATCAAATTCTCTGACGCCGAGCCGTTGCGCCTCAAGTATGGCGAGCGTCTGCGCATCACGCTGGTGAACGACACCATGATGACCCACCCCATCCACCTCCACGGCATGTGGAGTGATCTTGAGGATGAGAACGGCAAATTCATGGTGCGCAAACACACGATCGACATGCCGCCCGGAACCAAACGCAGCTATAGAGTCACCGCCGATGCTCTGGGTCGCTGGGCCTATCACTGCCACCTGCTATTCCATATGGAAATGGGCATGTTCCGTGAAGTACGGGTTGATGAGTAAGGGAGACGGACTATGAGCACATATCTAAATCATAAATCGCTGATGGGTTGCGTCTTTGCCACTGGCCTGTTGGGCGCTATCCCTCCCATGGCGCTGGCAGGGGAAAGTTCAATGGATCACGGTTCAATGGAAACCATGGACCATAGCAAGATGAACATGGACCAAGGCCAAATGGAGAGCATGGACCACAGCAACATGAGTATGGATTCAGGGGCGACTACCACAAGTCGAACCCCCATTCCCGTACTGACCGATGCTGATCGTGAAGCCGCCTTTCCGCCGCTGGCTGGCCATGGTGTCCATGACAAAAAGCTCAACTCCTTCGTCCTGCTTGATAAGTTCGAATACCAGGACGCCGATAACGGCAGCGCTCTGAGTTGGGATGCGAAAGGATGGATCGGTGGTGACGTCGATCGTTTGTGGCTGCGTTCGGAAGGTGAGCGTACCAACGGAGTCACAGAAAGCGCCGAACTCCAGGCGCTCTGGGGGCACTCAATCGGTCCATGGTGGGATGTCGTCACCGGCGTACGCCAAGACTTCAAACCCGGCTCACCACAGACTTGGGGCGCTCTTGGTATTCAGGGGATGGCCCTCTACAACTTCGAAACCGAAGCGACCGCTTACATCGGTGAGAACGGCCAGACCGCCGCTCGGTTCGAAGGTGACTACGACATTCTGCTCACCAATCGCCTGATCTTGCAGCCGACCGCTGAAGCGAATCTCTACGGGAAAAACGATCCTCAGCGCGGTATTGGCTCGGGCCTGGCGAATACCGAAGTGGGCTTGCGTTTGCGCTACGAGATTGTCCGCGAGTTTGCTCCCTATATCGGGGTTACCTGGAGTCGCTCCTACGGCAAGACTGCCGATCTGGCCAGCGATGAAGGAGAAGACACTAACGAGGCTCGATTTGTCGCCGGTATTAGGATGTGGTTCTGAGTCATTGCCATGAACAATACAATTAAATCCTTGAGCGATAGGGGCCCGTCCCCCCTACTCTGGGTGGAAATATCAAGTACGCCCGTACAGCCGATATCGAACTTCGCATGGGACTTCTGCTGCTCCGCCGAAGAGTCATGCCCCTGCTGATGCTAAGGAAAATACCCATGAAAAATAACTTCCGACTCTCAGGTCGAGCACTGCGCATTGCAACATTCGCGGCTCTGTTTCTGGGTTCAACTGCCCATGCAGCACAGTCCCAGACGATCGATATCCATCGGGATGCCAACTGTGGGTGCTGCAAGAAATGGATTCAGCACCTTGAGGCCAATGGCTTCACCGTCGTTGATCATGTAGAAACAAACATGAGCGCGGTCAAGCAGGACCTCGGTGTTGTTCCACGTCTCTCCTCATGCCACACCGCGATGATCGATGGGAAGTTTGTTGAGGGTCACGTACCTGCCGAGCAAATAGTCGCGTTGAGCAAGCGCGCTGACCTTGTCGGGATTGCTGTGCCGGGCATGCCGGCAGGATCACCTGGTATGGAAGCAGGCGGAAAGCGGGATGCCTATCAGGTAATCGGCCTAACCAAAGCAGGTACTGATCAAATCATCGCTGAGTACCCGAAAAACTAATCTTCAACCCTTTCTGAATACTTGCATGGTCACGGACCATGACCATGCAAGTTATGTGTACTTTCTTCCGTGTACAAAACCTAACCTATGCGCTCCTTTGACACCCGATGCACCACCTTGCAAGTACGTAGGTGTCTTGAGCCGCACCACTCAAGAGTAAGACGGGCAGAGCGGAAATGCGAAATTTTCCAGCATGAAACCATCCTGAAATGGCGGCTATTCCCCGAACCTTAAACTGCGTCGAGTTGATGCTCAAGCACCAATAAACACTTCCGAATTCGACTGAAATATACTCAACGGGTTATTTACAACAGCATCCTCTCCCGCTACCGCAGCCACCAAATTTCGACGCCGGTGTGACCACTGTTGCAAGTTGCGCTGGATAACCTGCGTTTTTTAGTGCCGTCAATAATGCCAATGGATCTGGCGAACCGTTAACACGGACATAACCAGATTGCAGATCAACCTTAATTTCGCCTATACCCGTGACCGTCTGTAAAGCATCGATGACATGTTTTACGCAGGAGCCGCAGCTCATGCCTTGGACGTTCAGTTCGGTGGTTCTCATGGTGAACTCCTCACAAGTGACCAGATTTTCTGGCCTTGACGCCATCGTCAACCTTAACCTTATGTCAATGTCAAGCGTATCATTTCGCACCATATGGTCACTTGGCGCAGCTGTAAGGATCGAGGCCGATGCCGAGCTCAGCCCTAACCAGGAGCGATTTAAGGCGAGCTTCGACTTCGGTCATCAAGCCATCCATTAGTTTGATCTAAGTCAATCTCTCCACTGTTTTGCTAGCTAAACTGAAAATCAATACGACGTAATAATTCGGGGTTGTACTTCATGTACTGGTTCCGCCGTCACCGCCGAAGCCTATTGCACCTCATCCTCGTGGTGTGGGTGTCGGCAGTGGTCGTGATGGCATTCCAGGGTTGTTTGGTGCAGCCGGATCACAATATAGCCGAGCCATACAATGCCGAGCTGTATATGGCGGATGGCCACGCTCTCCACGCCAGTGGTTGCCTTCAGAACTGTGAGGACACTGCCACGGCGATAAAACCTGCATTGCAGACTCCAGCATTAGACCCCATCCATTGGGCCGCCCTTTTGCTGCTAACTGCGGCAGTAATAATGGTGCTTAACCCCGAGGAGAAATCCTCCTTCGCCGCTCTTGCACTGAAACGCCCCGCACCGCCGGAAGTCCCGGTCCGCCTGATTTTCGTTCGTTCCAACGATTAACCCCTACTTCAGAGTGTCCGGGCACCGGTCGCTCTGTCTTGCTGCGCGGCTTTTTCGCGATTCAGCTATTTCTGCTTATCCCTCACATTCCCTGGAGTTCATCATGCAAACGCATTCCAAATTCGTTCTAGCTGCCATCCTGGCTAGCAGTGCGTTCATGGTCTCTGCCGAGGATGCGCACCACCCGGCCGACGCACCAGGCGACTCATCCGAGAGCACAGCACCAGCGTCGGCGGCCATGACTGAAGCCATGACCGATCAAATGCAGAAAATGCAGGCTGCGCATGACAAAGCAGCAGCGGCTAAAACTCCCGCCGAGCGCCAGGCGGCCATGCAAGAAGGCATGAAAACGATGAAGGACAGCATGGCCATGATGAGCAAGGAGCAGAGCGCAATGGGTTGTATGGGCATGTCTGGAGCTAAGGACGGTGGAGGCAAAGGGATGATGGACATGATGATGCAAATGATGGAGCAGCAGTCATCCATGATGGAAATGCCAATGAAAAAGTAAATGTGTAGTAGAGCTGATGCAAATTACAAAGCACTGATGCTGGCCGGATTAACGCAGACCGCACCCGTCTGATGTTTGTTGTTAAAGGCTCAACCCATGAGTATCCAGCATGGCGAGGTCGCTGACTGAGCCGACGTTGATGACTCCTTGGCAGTAGGAGGTTGATATGCATCACGAACCACAAGCGGATAACAGTCAGAGTCGCGGGATGTTCTGGGCCATGGGCACTATTTACAGTCCCTTACAGCCAACTGAGCACACAACACACGTGCAGGGCGCCTTACCCTACCTGCAATTAGCAACCTGCCCACTTGTGCACCTGTTTATGCCCCACGACCACGGCGACCATCAGCAAAGGCACGAACAGCAAACACACTCGGCAAGTGAGGAGCACTAACCATGAACCATACTGAATCGGCCTACGGTCTCTGGTCGCTGGTCATTATCAACTCATTAGTGTTTATCTTGTTCGCCTTCAGCTTCACCCGGCCTAAGACGAGCCGCGATTGGCGCTCCTTTGGTATGTTCTCGGCGTTCCTGGTGGCTCTGTTTACCGAGATGTACGGTTTCCCGCTGACTATCTACCTATTGATGCCCTGGCTCACTCGTAACTTCCCTGGCATCGACTTCCTCTCGCACGACGCAGGGCATTTGCTTGAAACAGTGCTGGGCTGGAAGGTCAATCCGCACTGGGGTCCATTCCACATTATCAGCAACCTGCTGATCGCTGGCGGCTTCTGGTTATTAGCGGCCGCCTGGCGTGTGCTCTACAAGGCCCAAAATACTGGGCAACTAGCGCTCGACGGGCCCTATGCGCGGATCCGTCACCCGCAATACGTTGGCTTCGTGCTGATCATGTTTGGCTTTCTGTTGCAGTGGCCGACATTGATCACCTTGGTGATGTTCCCAATCCTCCTGTTGGTCTATGCCAAGCTGGCGAAGCGGGAAGAACAGGAGATGCTTGCGCACTTCGGCGACGCCTACCGCGCTTACTGCGAACAGACTCCGGCGTTCCTACCCTGGTCAGCCCCCCGCAGTCCCAACACCCCTACTGGCGCCCCTCCGACCTCGGGAAAACAGTCATGAATGCTCCCTGGAAAACCGGCATTTCTCTGGCCCTGACCATGGCCATTTCCTACACCATCTGTGCGTTGCTCTATGCGCTATGGCCGGCGCAGGGTATCGCCTTTCTCAGCGCCTTGTTCCATGGACTCGACTTCGGTCGTCTTCAAGCTCCCCAAGACTACAGTGTGGCGACTTTCGTCGGGCCACTGCTGGTCTTGAGCGGATGGGGAGCAATGGTCGGCACCTTGTTTGCCTGGCTATCCGGCAAGCTCCATGGCAAGCCTTGATAGCTGCTTCAAGCAGGAGGCAGCGATGAACGAATCACACATGCAGCACAGCCAGCACCAGCAGGCGTTTGCATCAGGGAAAATGGCGAAAGATCCGATCTGCGGGATGATGGTAGATAAGACCACAGCGTTGTCACGAGAACGTGGCGGGCGCAGCTATTACTTTTGCAGCGATACCTGCCTGCGCACCTTCGAGTCGCCAGAAAGTGAACTGAAGGCGATGAAAACCCGCGTGACTATCGCCCTGACCGGTGTACTGGCCTTGGCGCTACTGCGTGCAGGCGCCTTCATCGCGCTGGCCGCCGGTGCCACACTGCTGACTTGGGTGCCGATCCCGGCGCTCCCTTGGTTCACGTGGGGTATATGGCTATTCCTGCTGGTAACACCGGTGCAGTTCATTGGTGGCTGGAGTTTCTATAAGGGGGCGTGGAACGCTATTCGCACCCGTAACATCAACATGGATTTCCTGATCGCCCTCGGCACGTCGGTCGCCTATTTCTACAGTGTCGCGGTGCTGTTCTTCCCGGACGTCCTGCCGGTGAAGGTGGCCGAGCGCGACATCTATTTCGAGGTGTCGGCGGTCATCATCGCCTTCGTACTGCTGGGTAGGTACATGGAGGAGATCATCAAGAAAAAGTCCTCCGCCGCGGTACGGCGCTTACTTGATCTCAAACCAGCGATCGCGCATGTGATTCGTGATGGGCAAGAAGTCGACTTGCCCGCTGAAAGCGTCATGGCCGGGGAGTTCCTGGTAGTCAAACCTGGCGAAAAAATTCCCACCGACGGTGATGTCAGTGAAGGTCGGTCAACGGTAGATGAGTCCATGCTGACCGGCGAGTCGATGCCGGTCGACAAACACCCGGGCAGTCCGGTGATTGGCGGTACGCTCAATGGCAGTGGTGTGCTCACTTTCAAGGCGAGCAGGATCGGTGCCGATACCGCACTGGCACAGATCATCAAGATGGTCGAGGAGGCACAGAGCAGCACGGCACAGATCCAGCGGTTAGCCGATCAGGTCACTGGCTATTTTGTGCCGGCGGTGGTGGCCGTCGCGCTGTTGGCGCTGGTCGGCTGGTCTCTTGCGGGGAATTTCCCGCAGGGGCTGTTGGCCTTTATCGCGGTTCTGATCATTTCCTGTCCCTGCGCACTCGGCGTGGCGACGCCCGCCGCGTTAATGGTCGGTGTTGGTAAGGGGGCTGATAACGGCATCCTTATTCGCGGCGGCGAAGTACTGGAGCGGGCAGAAAAACTGAGTACGGTGGTGTTCGACAAAACCGGCACCATTACCCAAGGCGAACCAAACGTAACCGATGTGATCTCGCTAGGCACAGCGTTGGAAAACGAGGTCTTGATGCTCGCCGCCGCCGTGGAGTCCGGTTCAGAACATCCGCTTGGCGCAGCGATAGTGCGCGCCGCCCGGCATCGCGACATTAGTCTGCCGAAAGCGACCGCCATCAATGGGATCGCCGGTCACGGCATCGAAGGCAGTGTCGACGGTCGCAAAATCTGGCTGGGCAACCGGCGTTTGTTCGCCCGCCAAGGCATTGCGACCGAGGCGGCCGAGGAACACCTCATCCGCCTGGAAGCCGATGGCAAGACCGCCATGCTGATCGGTGTCGACGACCGTTTGCTCGGGGTGATTGCGGTGGCCGATACCATTAAACCTGAAGCGGCTGAAGCCGTTGCGGCATTGCAGGCAAGCGGCATCAAGGTCGTGCTACTGAGCGGCGACAACCACCGTACTGCCGAAGCGGTCGCGCGACAGGTCGGCATTGAACGCGTGATTGCCGAGGTCTTGCCGGACGACAAGGTCGCAGTGATCCGTCAATTGCAAAGCGAAGGGCAGGTCGTGGCCATGGTTGGCGATGGTGTAAACGATGCACCTGCCCTGGCCACCGCTGACATCGGCATCGCCATTGGCTCGGGTTCCGATGTAGCCAAGGAAACCGGCGGCATTATCCTGCTCAAGAACGACGTACGCGACGTGGTCACCGCGATCAAGCTGTCGCGCGCAACCATGGTCAAGATCAAACAAAACCTGTTCTGGGCATTCATCTACAACAGTATCGGCATTCCAATCGCGGCCTTCGGACTGCTTAATCCCATCATCGCTGCCGCCGCGATGGCACTCAGCTCCCTGTCGGTAATCGCCAACTCCGCGCTGCTGAAACGTGCCCGTATCGGCTTGAGTCAGGAGGCTAAATCATGAACCGCGAAGTTTTAATTATCTGCCTCCTGGTCAGTGTTGTGGGCATCGCCACCGTGCTTTACCTGTTGGGGCTGACCGGCAAATCGTTTGTCATAGCAGCGATTTTCCTGCTGTGCCCGGTCTTGGTCGGGGTGCAACTTTTTCGCGGCGTCCGCCAATTTGATAAGGACATGGCCGGGGCTCATCGGCAACTGAAAAGGAAGAAACTGCCTTGATACTTTATGCGACTCACCACCCTGAATTACCGACGCATTGGACACGTAAACCGATGCTCTGGCTCGCTATGCTCGTACCTACGATAGCGCTTCAGCAGAATTGGAAGTGGCTTTGCGTTATGGCCGTCCCTCCCGTTCCCTCCAAGGAGTGCCATCATGAATCAACATAACTTGCCCCAGCACCGCGCAAGGGGCACCAACTGGTACTTTTTAGGCTTCCTGGCCATCGCCGGTTATTTCCTGTTCACCGAGCACAGGGCTCACGTCATTCCGTATCTGCCATTCCTGCTACTACTGGCCTGTCCACTGATGCATTTTTTCATGCACCGTGGGCATGGGCATGGCGGACATGAACACGGTGAAAGTGGTGAACATGAACACAGTAATAGTGGCGAACATGGCAGTGGCTGTGGCCATCAGCACACCAGCGCTCGCAATAGCCAGGAGCATGAGCACGAAGGTCTACCCGATAACAAGACGAAGCACCCCGATCGTCCTGCATAATGGATTCATCATATATGCGTAACGCCATGAAGCTCTTCGATCTTTGGATGGCTCATGGTTCGACTTTTTTGAAACGACGCATGAGTAGAATCAGGACGTAGCCGTTGCGATACTCGCAGAGAGAAAAGGTTTATCTCGCACCCGCTCGCAGAACGACGGAGAAAACGCCCATCAGGGGCACATCTAAGCCATCTTCAAACCAATGGAGAAACAATAAGACTGCGTCCGAACTTTATGACTTCTCAGAGTACCATCGGTTTGTCTGGTAACTCGTTCTGGTCAACACCGGAAGCGGGGAAGTGTTTCTTTAGATGCTGTGTAACTGCCCGAATACCACTGATCACGCCGTCTTCGAAATTGCCGTGTTTAAAGGCAGTTTCCATCTGGAGGCAAATGCTTTGCCATTCTTGAGAGCCCGTCTTCGCGTGAATCCCACGATCAGCGACAATCTCAACATCCCGGTCAGCAAGCAAAAGATAAATCAGCACACCATTATTATAAGTGGTGTCCCATATACGCAATTGAGAAAACACATCGACAGCACGATCTCTTGCGGATTGGCCCTTGAAAAGCGGGGTGCTATCCAGTGCCCCCTCCACGACGAAACGGATTTCTCCTACATGAGCGCTCTCACTTGCTTTTATCGCCTGCTCAATCGCTAACAACGTCTTGCGGGGGAATGCCCGGTTGACCTCCCAATGGGTCATAACAAGGTGCTTGATAATACGTTTGATACTCATCGTCACCACCTCCCCGATGCGCCGCCACCGCCAAATCCGCCACCGCCACCACCAAAACCACCACCGCCTCGACCGAATCCTCCTCGATGCCCTCCCATACCGTAGCCGCCGATACCGCCGCCAACCAATGTGAACAAAAGGGCCATCACGCCAGCACCAAGCGCGATGAACAGCGCGCCGGCCACCAACCAGGCGATGATAGCCACAACCCCGCCAGTGACTAGCGCGCCCGGAAATCTGCCCAATACGGGGCGCAGAACTCTGCCTATTACTAGCGCAAGAATAAAAATTAACGGGCCATACTGTCGAATATCTCCAATGTCACCGATAGGTTGTGCGTTGAGTGCTGGCAATTGCTCACCATCAATTACTCGGATCATCTGGTCAAACCCGGCAGCAATGCCATCGTAGAAATCCCCTTGCTTAAAGCGCGGCGTGATGACTTCGCTAATTATGCGTTTGCTGATAGCGTCATTGAGTGCGCCCTCAAGCCCGTAGCCTACTTCGATGCGAAGCGCACGATCGTTCTTCGCGATGACCAAAATTGCGCCGTCATCCACTTTTTTTCGTCCTAACTTCCATTGTTCCGCAACGCGCAAAGCGTATTGCTCGATCGCTTCCGGCTGGGTGGTAGGGACAATGAGAAGTGCAAGCTGACTGCCTTTTTTGGCCTCAAACGCCCGTAAAGTCTGTTCCAGACTAGCCATCTGCTCTGCCGTGAGCGTAGCGGTCTGGTCGGTTACCCGACTGACCAAGGGAGGTACTGCGATTTCAGCGCCCGCAAGGAAAGACCAGCAAAGCACAAAGACAAATAATGCTGCTGAGCTTGCCGTGCGCATCGTCGTCACTTGGCTGCTCCCTGAGACCCGATTGCGGGAACAGCAGGCGTCGTCCCAAAATCTACGGCAGGTGGCTTAGAAATTTCTTTTTCGTTTTCTACCGTGAAATTAGGCTTCTCTTTGTATCCGAATGCCATTGCCGTTAGATTGGAGGGAAACGAACGTACCGTGACGTTGTATTCCTGTACTGATTTGATGTAGCGGTTGCGCGCCACGGCAATGCGGTTTTCGGTGCCTTCCAATTGCGCCTGCAAATCGCGAAAGCCGGCGTCGGCTTTTAGTTGAGGGTAATTTTCACTCACTGCCAACAGTCGGGACAATGCTCCAGACAGCTCGCCTTGTGCAGCCTGAAATTTGGTAAAAGCGGCCGGATCATTGAGCACTTCTGGCGTCACTTGTATGGAACTGGCCTGAGCCCGCGCCTGCGTCACCTGGGTCAATACTTCTTTTTCATGTGAGGCATAACCTCTGACGGTATTGACTAGGTTAGGTACCAGATCTGTGCGCCGTTGGTATTGGTTCACGACCTCAGACCAAGCCGCCTTAATTTGCTCGTCTTGACTCTGGAACGTGTTGTAGCCGCAGCCGTTTAGACTTAACGCAACCAATGCTGCGAAAACCACCCATAACTTACGCATTTTATTCTCCAAAGAAGAACAAGTTTAAACCTGACAACATTGTGACTGTTGCTTCTGTCGGCATTACTTCTGCCATGTGTCTTGTGTTTTCTTTCAGCCAAAAATTAATACGACATGCTGGGAATGACAATTATTACGCATTGTTCAGAATAGCTCGGCTCCTCATATACGGTATCGCCGTACGTCGTTTTGATGACGCTAAAACTCTGCTCGATCCGCCATGGTGAAATCGACGCCGAACTCCGTAGCAGAATCCAGTAATGACAATAGTATTGGCTGGCACGCCTTTACTTGACCTCTGTCAACTCCCCCTCATTAGACGAAAGCTATTTTTACAAGCAACAGCGTCACCAATTAACTGAAGTGTCCTAATCCGCGCAGTCTATCCGCGCAAGCTTGTCCTTTACCCTATGGAGACCGTCATGCGATCACCACTGAAGCTTGTTCTAGCCGCCTTACTCGCTAGCACTGCCGCGTTCGCCAACGCAGCAGAAGCCCCTACTCCTGCCGGAACAGTGCCTCCTCCCGCAGAGACAAGCACTCAAGCCAAGCCTACCGGCAATCAAGTCATGACCGAGCAAATGCAGAAAATGCAAGCCGCGCGCGACAAAATGGCCGTCGCCAAAACCCCTGCCGAGCGGCAGGCTGCCATGCAGGAGGGCATGCACGCGATGAAAGGCTCAATGGCCATGATGCGTGATATGGGCACAGGTAACGGCTGCAAGAACATGGGCATGTCCGGAACTGAAAACGGCGGTACGCAAATGATGGACATGATGATGAAAATGATGGATCAGCAGTCGAGCATGATGAGCATGCCAATGACCAAGTGAAGGTGACCAAGATGCAACGACGTACCTTTCTCGGCGGGATGGCTGTAGCAGGACTGGCAGGCCCTTGGTTGCGAGCGTGGTCGGCCGAGACCATGGACTCCCTGTCGTCGCCTCTTGGACTGCCATTGCTGGCATCCGAGTTGCTGCCCGCAGGTGGCACACTTCGCGAACTCACCAAACTGACAAACACCAGCAATCAACCGGGTACCTTCCAAGGCAAGCTGACCGCTGCACCTGTGACATTGCCTTTTATCCCCGCTCACGCTTCGACCGAGTTCTGGGCCTATAACGGCACTCTGCCCGGTCCTTTGATCGAGCTATTTGAGGGGGACACGGTGGAAATAACCTTCGTCAATCAGCTCAAACAGCCGTCCACCATTCACTGGCATGGCTTGCCAGTGCCGCCCGAGCAGGACGGTAACCCGCGAGACCCAGTTCCACCTGGCGGAAGCCGTATCTACCGTTTCAATCTGCCGGAGGGTAGCGCGGGCACCTACTGGTACCACCCGCATCCGCATCAATATACAGCCGAGCAAGCCTTTCGTGGATTGGCCGGGCCGCTGGTGGTTCGATCGCGAAAAGACCCACTGACAGCACTGCCGGAAAGACTGTTAGTGATCTCTGATCTCAAACTTGACCGCTATGCTGCCATCGCACCAAATAACGAAAACGATTGGATGAATGGCCGCGAAGGCCAGTTCGCCTTGGTCAACGCCCAGCATCAGCCAGTATTGCCATTTGACATTGGAGGGCGCGAACGTTGGCGCATTTGGAATGCCTGTAGTGCCCGGTATCTGCAACTCACGCTGCCCGGTAGCACGTTGACTCTGGTCGGCACCGACGGCGGTTTACTGGAAGCTGCACAGCCAGGACTGACCGAATACTTGCTGGCACCCGGCCAACGGGTCGAACTCATCGTCGATGCCGGTGGCCGTCGAGACAAAGCAGAGCTAACCGCTAGTGTTTATCCACGGGGCAAGATGGGCAATGTGGTGCCTGATCAAATCATGCCACTGCTGACGGTTGATTTTACAGCCGTCACTACCAAGGTGCAGGCAGCCTTACCTGCTCATCTTGGCTCAGTGGCCGACCTTGGCCCGACCTCAACCCATAAGCAAGTGGTATTCAGCGAAAGCATGAGTATGGTCAACGGTCGCCACAGCATGCAGTTCCTGATCAACGATCAGGAATACGACATGCAACGGATCGACTTGGTCAGTCGAGTCAACGAAGTTGAACTATGGGAAATCGTCAACCGCACGGACATGGACCATCCCTTCCACTTGCACGGCACCCAGTTCCAAGTAGTTGAGCGCGAGTTCGAGGGGGTGGTCACGCCCGCTCCGTTCCGAGCATGGCTGGATACAGTCAACCTGCGCGCGAACGAAATCGTACGAATTAAAACGGTACAGCGTTGGCCCGGCCTACGCATGTTCCACTGCCACATCCTTGAACATGAGGCAATGGGCATGATGGGACAGCTCAAGGTAGTTTGAGCAAGAACCGCGAGATCCGGCTGGATCATTTCCGCGAAGCGGGTTCATCGAACGCTTTAACCGATGACCTGCTGCTGACCTGCTGCGCAAAAAAGGCCAGCCAGAATCACCTACCGGATTCAAGCTCTTAAGCTTACGAATCACGGACTGCCTATTGGGATCGGTCATACTCGAGGTAGTTCAATGAGCTTGGAGTGCGCCTAGGAAGTCTGGAGCGATTCAGTTGAACAACTCAGATTGCGCAAGCGGTTAAACGAGCTGTCCACACAAAGTCGAAGCGCTGCCGGCACCTTGAACCCTCAGGCTATTGGTAGACGACTTTTCTAGTGCTTTCGTGAATCAGCAGGAGCTGATGGTCCTGGAAACTTCCAGGCGGAAGCACGCACGATCTGAAGCAGATGCGACCAGGTCTCCCTAATATTTCTTCATCATGTCATTGCTCATTTCGTCTTTTTTCCATGCCATCGTTCTTCATGGCATCGCTTTTCATTTCGTCCTTTTTTCGAACATTGCGATGACGCTGAGCAACCACCTGGGCCGGTTCTGGATGACCTACCTTCTACAACTTGCCCGAAAGGAGAGCATCATGACTCGTAATAACCCCAGCATGGTCCGGCTGGGTTGTCTGTCTGTTTAGCGAGTCCTTGTTTCTACGTGAGGAGGTTCTTATTGACCTTCAGATGCATCCGACGGGCCTTCCTGACAGAGTCGTAATTGTACAGTCCGTCACCAACGACTAGACTCCCCCGCATGAAACGCTACCTGCGGTGCTGCCTCATTTTCCTGATTAGCCTAGCGCTTCCCCTCAGCGGGATGGCGGGCGTTCAGGCACCGACAGAACCTTGCCCAATGAAAACAACGGGCATGACGATGATGGGAGATATGGGCCAGGACTGTTGCCACGACATGAAAAGCCCCTCCGATCACGGCAAACCCTGCAAGCCGGGCCAGGAGTGCAAGACTGGCGGCATGCTGCAAGTCTCGATCATCAAGCCTCCTGTCACCTTGTCCAGTCCCATTGTGCTTTCCTTCCCCAACGACTTCCTGCCTGCCCAGGCCCCTTCTGGGGTTTGGCGACCGCCTCGCGCTTGATTCCTGTACCACACTGAGCCTCATCCCGTTTTAGCGGGATGGCCTATCTGCGCGCATGTATTCAAAGAGGTGCGCAGTGGATCATCACAGGAATCGTGAACATGAACTCCAAGTGCTATTGCACCGGTTGGTCCCTCGTGGCCGCCCTGGCGGCAAGCGTGCTGGCATTGCCGAGCCTTGCCGCGCCCCTGACACTCGATGAAGCGTTGCGGCTGGCCGAAAACAATGCACCGTCGTTAACCGCCCAAAACGCCAAACTGCAAGCCGCCAGCAGTGCTGCCATTCCAGCCGGCGAACTACCTGACCCGAAGTTAAAGCTCGGCGTACTGAACTACCCCGTTGGCGGTCCCGATCGCTGGAGCATCGACCAGGACTTCATGACCATGCAAATGGTTGGGGTCATGCAGGAGGTGCCCAACCGCGACAAGCGCCGGGCGCGCATCGAAGTAGCTGAGGCAGCCATTGACCGGGCTGCGGCTGAAGGTCGTGTGGAGCGCCTGAACGTCCGTCAGGCCACCGCACTGGCCTGGATCAGTAGCTATTCCGTCGAGCGCAAAGAGGCCCTGTTTCAGGACCTCTATCGAGAGAACCGTCTGTTGGCCGATACCGTTCGGGCGCAGATAGCCGGCGGTCGTGCTCAGCCTGTTGATTCGGTCACGCCGAAACAGGAGGCGGCTCAGTTGGCGGAACAACAGGACGAGTTAGTTCGCCTGCGTGCGCAAGCCCGAGCGGCACTCAAGCGCTGGATTGGCCTGGCGGCCAATGACCAGCCCGTCGGTAGCTTGCCCGAGTGGCCCATCGATACTTCAGGTTATTCCCATAAGCTGCAACATCATCCCACGCTGGCGGCTTTCACCCCAATGACCCGCGAAGCGCAGGCCAAGGTGCGTGAAGCCGAGGCGGAAAAGCAGTCCGACTGGAGCTGGGAACTTGATTACCAACGCCGCGGGCGGGAATTTGGGGACATGGTCAGCGTGCAGTTCACGTTCGATCTGCCACTGTTCCCCGACTCTCGACAAAACCCGAAGATTGCCGCCAAACACGCCGAACTGAATCAGTTGGAGGCTGAGCGCGAAGCCCTGGTACGCGAGCATACCGAGCAACTGGAGGGGGATCTGGCCGAATACGAGCGCCTGACTCGTGCCGTGCGCCGCAGCCAGGACAGCCTGCTGCCTCTGGCCAAGGAAAAGGTCGGGCTGAGCATGGCCAGCTACCGCGCCGGTAAGGGTGATCTGGCGCCGGTCATCGCTGCCCGACGCGAACTCATAGAGGCCCGCCTCAAACAGATCGACGTCGAAGAACAGCGAGCACTGACTAGCGCGCGCCTGTATTTCGCCTATGGGGAAAACAACCAATGAGCACACGAATCTGGAAAGTCGCTGTGTTGACCGGCTTGTCGGTCGCCTTAGGGGTTGTTGGCGGTTATTGGTTCGCTCGGCAGCACATGAACGTAATGCCTGGAACGGCCACCGAACTGCCCCCCAAGACACAAGACGAACGCAAGTTACTGTATTGGTACGATCCAATGCAGCCGCAGCAGAAGTTCGATAAACCGGGCAAGTCGCCCTTCATGGACATGCAGCTGGTACCCCAATACGCTGATGCAGCGACGGACAACGCGGCCATCAGTATCGACCCAAGCCTGACCCAGAATCTCGGCTTGCGTCTGGCCACAGTCACTCGTGGAGTCCTTGCTTCCAGGCTGGACGTGGTTGGTGTGCTGGCATTCAACGAGCGGGATGTCGCGGTGATTCAATCGCGTACTGCGGGCTTTGTGGAACGGGTGTATGCCCGTGCTCCGGGCGATGTACTCCAGGCCAATGCAGCTTTGGCCGATATCCTGGTACCAGAGTGGGCCGCAGCTCAGGAAGAGTTTCTCGCACTCCAACGCAGCGGCGATGCTGAATTGCTGGCGGCAGCACGCCAACGGCTGCGCCTCACGGGAATGCCGGCGGCGCTGATTACTCAGGTAGAACGCAGCGGTAAGGTCCAGCCAACCCTGACCCTCACCAGCCCCATTGGCGGTGTGCTGCAAGAGTTGAATGTCCGTACGGGAATGACCGTGGCGGCCGGCGAGACTCTGGCTCGCGTCAATGGCTTGAGCAGCGTCTGGCTAGCCGTGGCCGTTCCAGAGTCGGAGGCTGGATCAATCGTCGTCGGTCAAAGGGTCGAAGCACGCCTGCCAGCCTTCCCTGGGACTGTGCTCAACGGCACGGTCAGCGCAATTCTTCCCGAGACCAATCCGGACAGTCGCACCATACGTGTACGCGTCGAACTACCCAACCCTGCCGGGCGCCTCAGACCCGGATTGACGGCACAGGTGCGCCTGAGTCGTTCGACTGAGCAAAGCGTGTTGTGGGTACCTAGCGAGGCACTCATTCGCACCGGCCGACGCGTCCTGGTGATGCTTGCCGAAGACGCTGGTCGCTACCGGCCAGTAGAGGTGCAACCCGGGCAGGAAAACGAAGGCAAGACGGTGATGCTGAAAGGTCTGGAAGAAGGCCAGAAGGTGGTTACCTCTGGCCAGTTCCTGCTCGACTCCGAGGCCAGTCTCAAGGGCATCGTCGCAGGCACGGTGGAAACGCCACCCTCTACCGCCGTAGCTTCGGCCTTGCATGAGGCTGACGGGCAGATCGTTGAAATCAACAATAAAGACGTAACCCTTGCTCATGGGCCGTTCAAGACTTTGGGTATGCCAGGCATGACCATGACCTTCCCATTGGCTGACCCGGCGCTCATGCAAGGACTCAAGGCGGGCGACAAGGTTCGGATCGCAGTGAGCCAAACCGATGATGGGTTGCGCGTTGAGCGCCTGGAAAAAACCGGGGGCCAACCATGATCGCCGGCCTTATCCGCTGGTCAGTGGCCAACCGCTTCCTGGTGCTGCTGGCGACGCTCTTCGTCACAGCCTGGGGTATCTGGTCGGTTCAGAGCACGCCCATCGATGCACTGCCGGATCTCTCCGACGTGCAGGTGATCATCCGTACCCCTTATCCGGGACAAGCGCCGCAGATTGTCGAGAATCAGGTGACCTACCCGTTGGCCACCACCATGCTCTCGGTGCCGGGAGCGAAAACCGTGCGCGGCTATTCCTTTTTCGGCGACAGCTTCGTTTACGTGCTGTTTGAAAACGGTACCGACTTGTATTGGGCTCGCTCGCGGGTGCTGGAATACCTGAGCCAGATACAAAGCCGTCTACCGGCCAGCGCCAAGCCGGCATTGGGGCCGGATGCTACAGGGGTGGGCTGGATCTATCAGTACGCACTGGTGGATCGCACCGGCGGACACGATCTGGCGCAGCTGCGCGCGCTACAGGACTGGTTTCTCAAGTTCGAACTCAAGACTTTGCCGAGCGTTGCGGAAGTGGCCACCGTCGGCGGCATGGTCAAGCAGTACCAGGTGCAGCTTGATCCGCTCAAACTGGCCAGCCTGGGCATCACTCAGGCTGAGGTGACCGAGGCTATCGGCAAGGCCAATCAGGAAACCGGTGGCGCCGTGCTGGAGATGGCGGAGACCGAGTTCATGGTGCGTGCTTCCGGCTATTTGAAGACACTGAACGACTTCCGTGCGATCCCGCTCAAGCTCGGTGCGGGTGGCGTGCCGGTGACCCTTGGCGATGTGGCCACGATCCAGTTGGGGCCGGAGATGCGTCGCGGCATCAGCGAACTCGACGGCGAAGGCGAGACTGTCGGTGGCGTGGTGATTCTGCGCAGCGGCAAGAACGCCCGCGAAACCATTGCCGCGGTCAAGGCCAAACTCGACGAATTGAAAAGCAGTCTGCCGGCCGGGGTGGAAATCGTCACCACCTACGACCGTAGCAAGCTGATCGACCGCGCCGTGGAAAATCTTAGCCACAAGTTGATTGAGGAGTTCATCGTCGTCGCGCTGGTCTGCGGGATATTTCTCTGGCACCTGCGCTCATCGCTGGTGGCCATTATCTCTCTGCCGGTTGGGGTGTTGATTGCCTTCATCGTCATGCGCTACCAGGGGATCAACGCCAACATCATGTCCCTTGGCGGGATCGCCATCGCCATCGGCGCCATGGTCGATGCCGCCGTGGTGATGATCGAAAACGCCCACAAGAAGGTCGAGGCCTGGCATGCGGCCCACCCGGGGGAGGAGCTGAAGGGCGAACATCATTGGCATGTAATGACCGAAGCGGCGGCGGAAGTAGGTCCGGCACTGTTCTTCTGCCTGTTGATCATCACCCTGTCGTTCATTCCGGTGTTCACCCTGGAGGCGCAAGAGGGCCGCCTGTTTGGCCCCCTCGCTTTCACCAAGACCTACGCCATGGCCGCGGCGGCCGGACTGTCGGTGACTCTGGTACCAGTGCTGATGGGCTACTGGATTCGCGGACGGATTCCCAATGAGGAGCAGAACCCGTTGAACCGTTGGTTGATCAGAATCTATCAACCGGCCCTGGACGCGGTGCTGCGTCGTCCAAAAATCACCCTGCTGGTCGCGCTACTGATCTTTGTCAGCGCGTTGTGGCCGATCTCTCGCTTGGGTGGCGAGTTCCTCCCGGCGCTGGACGAGGGCGATCTGCTCTATATGCCTTCGGCTCTGCCAGGGTTGTCGGCGCAGAAAGCGGCGCAGCTGCTGCAACAGACTGACCGCCTGATCAAGACCGTCCCCGAGGTCGAACACGTCTTCGGCAAGGCTGGCCGCGCCGAAACTGCTACCGACCCGGCCCCCTTGGAGATGTTCGAGACCACCATCCAGTTCAAACCACGCGAGCAGTGGCGCCCGGGGATGACCCAGGAGAAGCTGGTGGAAGAACTGGATCGAGTGGTACGAGTCCCGGGGCTGACCAATATCTGGATACCGCCAATCCGCAATCGCATCGACATGCTCGCCACCGGGATCAAGAGTCCGATCGGGGTGAAAGTTGCCGGCACCAACCTGACGGAAATCGATGCGGCCACTCAGGCGGTCGAGCGCGTGGCCAAGGAGGTGCCCGGTGTCAGTTCGGCCCTGGCCGAACGCCTGATCGGCGGCCGCTATATCGATGTGGATATCGACCGCAAGGCCGCTGCCCGCTACGGGCTGAACATCGCCGATGTGCAGTCGATCGTGGCCGGCGCTATCGGCGGTGAAAACGTCGGGGAGACGATTGAAGGGCTCGCCCGCTTCCCGATCAATGTCCGTTATCCCCGTGAGTGGCGTGACTCGCTCGGCGCCCTGGAGCAGCTGCCGATCTACACCCCTTTGGGGAGTCAGATCACCCTTGGCACTGTGGCGAAGGTCAAGGTCAGCGACGGCCCTCCGATGCTCAAGAGCGAGAACGCCCGACCTTCTGGCTGGGTGTACATCGATGTGCGTGGCCGGGATATTGCCTCAGTGGTCGCCGACCTGCGCCGGGTCGTCAGTGAGCAGGTCAAGTTGCAGCCAGGTATGAGTTTGAGCTACTCGGGGCAGTTCGAATTTCTTGAGCGAGCCAATGCAAGACTCAAGCTGGTAGTGCCGGCCACACTGCTGATCATTTTCGTCCTGCTCTACCTGACATTCGCTCGCTTCGACGAGGCCTTGCTGATCATGGCCACCCTGCCGTTCGCCCTGACTGGCGGGGCGTGGTTCCTGTATCTGCTGGGGTTCAATCTGTCAGTGGCTACCGGTGTTGGCTTTATCGCCCTGGCCGGTGTGTCGGCCGAATTTGGCGTGATCATGCTGCTTTACCTGAAGAACGCCTGGGCTGAACGTGAAGACGCCGGCGACAACACTGAACGTGGCCTGGTCGCCGCTATTCGTGAAGGCGCGGTGCAACGGGTCCGCCCCAAGGCCATGACCGTGGCCGTCATTATTGCCGGCCTGTTACCCATCCTTTTGGGCAGCGGCACCGGTAGCGAAGTGATGAGCCGCATCGCCGCACCCATGGTCGGAGGCATGGTCACCGCCCCCTTGTTGTCCTTGTTTGTCATCCCGGCAGCTTACCGCTTGATGCGCCGTCGGCGCCTCGCTGTTGAATCCATACCCTCGGAAGGAAGCAGGCTATGAAGTGATTGTGTCCACGACTGCCTGCGTCACATCATCCAGCGGTCTGGTTTTCTGATTGGGCAGGGGACGACCCTTATAATCAGTCTGGGATCGAGCTCTATCGGCACTGCGTCACAACAAGGCTGATAGAGATCGACGCTAGAGGCTAATAGGCCCTGTTCGCACGGATTAACTGCAAGAGTGAAGGTGTATTTCCTCTGAGGCAGACCCTGAGGAATGTATGGAAATGTCAGGTTTGATCGATTTGCTGGCCGGCAAAGGAAACAGCTTGATTGGCAGTGTTCTGAGTGATGCCGAAGCGGTGTCGTTTGTTGAGGCGCATTCTCCGGGCAAAGCGTATTGCCTAGTAGCTGACTGGACGTTGATCGATGTTTCCGTTTCCGACGAGCAGGCCAAAGCGCTTGCGACGCTGGGCCTCGCGGCCAGCATCGTTTATGCGCTTTGCGTCATTGAAGACAGTCGTGGGCGTTTTCTTCCAGGCGACTGGGTTAAAAGCTCATATGAAGTTTCGTTCACCCACGGATGCCTATTCGAAACTCAAAACACCGTCTATGTATTGATGAGATACGGCCGCCGGTTGGGTGCAGATCTGGAATTTTTACTAAGCCTACGCTGATGGTGGATTGCTAAGCCCTGAGTACCGTTGGCCAGTCCTTGTGAGGCTCCTCTTCGATCTCAGATGTTTTTTTGGATTACAGGAGCGCAAGAACATCCCGTATGTCTCGATGCTTTTCAGTGGTGTATCAAGGTCGCGCAGGGTCACCGTGATATTGATCGGCTGGGTTACGTCCATACTGAAGAAGTCCACGTCGGTGATATGCGCGTTGCGCCTAAAACCAAGACATAAATCAATCGCATCAAGGATTGTAGATTTGCCGCTGTCGCCGGGGCCGATTAGGCAATTCAGGCCCGAACCAGGTGCCCACACGAGATTGCGGATACTTCGGAAATTCTGGATTTCCACCTTGCAGATTTTAGCCACGCACACTCCCTATGTTGCCTGTCAGCTCAGACCGCTGTGTTGTGAACGATCCCGACGCTAATTTACTGCCGAGAATTGTACGACTAGGTTAGCCAGGCGATAGCAATGTGCCGGTATTTGAGGGTGTGGAAGACACCACTGCACCTTATGGCTACCCAGATATAAATGAGTTAGAAAAGTTATCCTTGGAACATAAACTCGCTAATTTCCATATACATGACCGCATGACGCTAACCAAGAAGGACACAGGTTAAGTTCACAGGCTCCACATAGCTGACAGGCTCACATAGCTGCGAGTGAGCTAGCTCAGGCGGCACCACCCCATTCCAGAGCTTGAAGTACACGGCGAACCTGTTTGGCTCCGATCTCGGTTTCGCAGAGCATAATCGGCGCCCCTCCGCCGAGGGCTTTGTTCGGCTTCGACATCCACTGCGCGGTCGTCTCTCTGCTCTCAAAAACCTCTTCGGCCAGGTGACATACAGCGGCAATCCGGTCTAGTCGTTCTGACGCGACAGGATCGAGGGGCTTTTGTTCACGCCTACGCCGTTCGAGCGTGGAGATCGATGCATTGAGCAGCGTCTCCAAACTGCGCTCCTGAAGATCAAAGGTCACGCGAATAGCCTGGAAAAGGTCAGCACAAAACCCTTCCTTTATCTGGAGCAGTCGTTCCGAGTCCTTGAGCAAATCTCGATTGGCGCTGAAGTCCCAAAATGCAACGATGGCTAATTCGCGCGATTCGCCTTTCTTTTTTGCCTGACGCCGAACAGTCGTTGAGGTGTTCACCACTACTCCATCACATAAAATGATTTACCCGTGCAATGAGCATAGGTCTCCTATCTGGGCAGTGGGCTGCCTTTCAGCAGGGCGCTCCCATAGTCTGTGACTTATGGCAGTTGACTCACTGAACCAGCTTACGACGCGGGATTAGCTGCACAAATCAATGTTCAAAGCTTGAGCTGAACATACGCACATGAAGGCCAATAGCCATTTCCCGCGCTGCATCATCAGGTTTGGTTGCCGCCAAAAGTTCTTCAAAACGACCGAGCTCCATGATTTGGTCGGCCGTTGGATAATGGCGCAGTAAGCGCCTGGCTTCGTTGCGAATCGCATCGGGTAGTTCGGCGTTTTTGGACAGCTCTCGAAGGAATTCTTCCGCCTGGATAACGCTACGAGTGCGCTCATATGGCAGCGCCATATCAGCTCCTTTCAAAAGTGATTGGACTGGAGGGCCGCTTTGACTTTAGCTCAATGGGCAGCTCAAAGCAGTGATGCAGTACCTATTGGTTCGGCCTATGAGGCTATGCCAAGGGGATTTACCTTAACTTTCCAGGAGCCGGGATGCATCAAGCGGTGTTAATCATTTCAACCGGCCACATTCACCTTTAAGCGATCAGCCGCCATGAGGACAGTCGCTGCCCAACACTTGGTACTCGATGGTGTTGACTTTGCCATTGGAGTCTTCGTAGGTCATACGCGAAGGGACCAGCCCATAATATTTAGTGGTTGGAGTCACGTTAACCACTTTTGCAATATCAAGGTCCAGCCCATACTTAATAGTGGACAATTTCAGGTACGGCTATACCGTTTCTGATGGCATATTGCTCCATTGCGTACAGGTTCTCTTGCATCGTCCGACCGTAGACGCGATCCCCTCCGCGTTTAGCCATGGCTGCGGAGGAAGCTGCCAATATTGCAATAGCGATGCCTGCATTCAATATTTTCATGATTTTCTCTTTGCTATAACTAACTTGTTATTAGATGGTAGCAAGTGATGCCTGTCAAAAAGCTGTCTCTAATGTTACTTATGTGTCAGGTATGATATTTGTTTTTTATTAATGTCATCCCTGGCAGTGCACCTATTGTGGTTTACGCTTCGTCAGTTAAATAGGCTCGGATGGTGCTTAACACCCATGCGCAACGAAATGCTAACCAGCTAGAAGCTGACAGGAATGTAATCTTAATTTCAGTCGACTGTCCGTCAAACGTGGTCTAGGGTGAAATGTGAGCCTTTGGGTATGTGCTTACTTGAGCGTGGTGAAACAGCATTTTGCTCGAGTTGCGCTTGGTAGTTTTGAGGCTTGGGACAAACACCTTGAGGCCGAACATTTCGCCTAATGATCAACTGCGCCGAAAATCTATTAAACGTAGGCCAATTTTTTGTTGAGCGGTTCCGTTTCCACTTCCACGTGTGCGGGCCTGTGTGAATGCGCACAGCGTTGCCGAAAAATGGTTGGCACTTAGGGTTGGTCAGCCCCCATGCGGTTCAGAAATAGCAATTTCCGTGTTCGGGGGGCAATGGCCAACCCTCCGGCCCTAGCAGGAGATTCACAATGTCACAGCATATCAAGTACAACAGCTCTAGCCGGTCACTTTGTTGATGAGGGCGGTAGCGATGGTTGTCGCGGTAATGGCAGCAGCGCCGACGTTGGCCAATGCCGCAGAACCCGCGAAAAGCGAAACGATGCCGATGCCTTCCGAGCAGATGGATCAATCGAAGACCACGAAACAACTGGGCGGCATGTCCATGACTGGTGATGTGGATTATGACTTCGCGGCCAACATGCGCATGCACCACCAGATGGCAATTGAAATGGCGCAAGCCGAACTCAAGAGCGGAAAAAATCAGGAGATGCTTCATGTGGCCAAGGACATAATTGCCGCACAGAAGAAGGAAATTGCCGTATTCGATCAGTGGATTAAAGCGAAAAAAAACCATGACTATGGTGATGCACAAAATCTATTAGTGCGCTGAATTTTTGAAAGAAATACACGCGCCGGTTTGAAGGAGAATTTAGTGAATCACGACCACCTTCAGCACAACTCTGAGCCACCAGGCTTCTGGCGCTCGCGCTACTTGATCGGGTTGATCGTTTTTGGCGCCATTGCTGCGTTTTTCCTGTTCAGCGAGCACCGTGCCCACCTCTTCGGCGCGCTGCCGTTTCTACTGCTGCTGGCGTGCCCGCTGATGCACTTCTTCATGCACGGCGGCCATGGTCACCATCATGGAGACCCATCGACCAAAGTCCCCCCTGGACCATCGCAGCCGCCAAAGATTGGAGATTAGTCATGCACGACACCCCAGCTTACGGACTGTGGACGCTCGTCATTCTCAATTCGGCCATCTTCATCATGTTCGCGTTCAGTTTCTTCAAGCCTCAGACCGCACGCGACTGGCGCACTTTCGGGGCGTTCGCAGCCTTCATAATCGCTCTGTTCGTCGAGATGTACGGCTTCCCGCTGACCATCTACCTGATGTCGGGCTGGCTTCAGACGAAGTTTCCGAGCCTCGACCTACTGTCCCACAACACCGGCCATCTGTGGTCGACGTTACTCGGAGAGAAGGGCGATCCGCACTTCGGTGTGCTGCACATTGCCAGCTATGTGTTCCTTGGCTTCGGCTTCTATTTACTGTCCAGCGCGTGGAATGTCCTGTACCACGCGCAGCGGCGCAAAGGTCTCGCCGTATCAGGCCCGTATGCGCATATCCGCCATCCGCAGTACGTTGCGTTCGTACTTATTCTGCTGGGTTTTCTGTTCCAGTGGCCGACGTTGTTGACCTTGCTCATGTTTCCTATTTTGCTAGTGATGTATGCGCGGCTGGCTATCACAGAAGAGGCAGAGATGCGAAAGCAGTTCGGCGCGGAGTTCGAGGATTATGCTGCGAGGACACCACGCTTTCTGCCGTCGCTGCGCAAGCGGCTATCGGCCACCTGAATCGCGTTAGCAGGTTCAACAATGCAAGCAACCGCATCAATCCCATTCCAGCTGTTGACTGTTCGGGCCTTGTACCTCAGCAGAAGGAGCCTAATGTCGAGGGAGGTATCCGTATCGGGTGCGTGTGCAGACAGCGCGTAAGCGCCTAAAAATTCTGCGTCAGTGACACCGATCCAGATCGAACCGGTGGCAGCCAGAATCAGTTTTTCCCTGAAGGTCCGAACGACCGAGCTGGACGATGGAGTACTTCATATGAGCAAAAAGAAAAAAAATGTCAGGGGAAATGATGAAGTCGCTCTGCCGGTTGCAGGCGGCACAGGTATTTCGCCGGCTGAGCTTATCGTCAGCAGGGAGCAAACCGAGGCATTGATCTCACATGATGACTATGAAGCTCAGCTTCGTGTTTTGCAGATTGAGTTGGTCAAGCTGCAGAGGCACTTTATCGGCTGCGGCGATAAGATTCTCGTGCTGCTGGAGGGGCGAGACGCTGCCGGTAAGGACGGTAGCATCAAGCGCGTCGTCGAGTACCTAAGTCCGCGCGAAACACGCGTCGTGGCACTCGACAAACCCTCTGACCGCGAGCGCAGTGGATGGTACTTCCAGCGTTTCGTCGTCCACCTCCCCGTGGCTGGGGAGCTAGTTCTGTTCAATCGAAGTTGGTACAACCGTGCCGGCGTCGAGCATGTGATGGGCTTTTGCTCTAAGGACGAGCATGAGGAGTTCATGCAATCGGTGCCGAAGTTCGAGGAAGTGCTCGTCAACTCAGGCATCAAGCTGCTGAAGTATTACCTCGACATCAGCAAGGACGAGCAGCGGCGCCGACTAGACGAGCGGCAACGTAATCCGCTCAAGCAATGGAAGACGAGTCCGATCGATGCTGTCGCCATTAAACGTTGGAAGGCGTACTCCGCCGCGCGCGACGAAATGCTGATGCGAACGCATACCGCTATCTCACCGTGGCGCGTCGTACGGGCTGACAATAAGCGGTTAGCGCGTCTAAATCTTATACGCGACGTCCTCTCGCGATTACATTACGCAGGCAAGAAGAACAAGCTCGTCGAGCCGGATCGGGACATCGTATTCGAATTCACGCCCAATTGCGTCGACGCTGGGAAACTGGCGCGCTGATGTCTGCCCCTCAGGAGCGAACATGAAAACAAGCACCTTCGAAGTGGGGGAGTTAATCTCCACCCTGAGCGCGACCGGCGTCCACCGACAGATCGCAATGCTATCGGGTGTTCATCATGTCGAAGTGAACTATGTGGCCGGCAGTGCCACCGTGCACTTTGACGAAGCGAAAACGTCGCATCAAGAGATCCGCCAACGCATCATTGACTGCGGCTACCATTGCCGGGGTGAACTCGTTCCCGCTCACCTCTGCGAGCCTACAGATCACAAGACCGTAGACGCGCATAAAGGCTACATGGCGCATGGTGGTAGCAAGGGACACGCGCCGAAGGAAATGGAACCGGGGAGTGATCCCCATGCCGGCCACAGCGTCAAACCCGCGCAACCGATGAGCGACATGACGCACGAT
This sequence comes from Pseudomonas fluorescens group sp. PF-1, assembly GCF_054481335.1. NCBI lineage: Bacteria > Pseudomonadati > Pseudomonadota > Gammaproteobacteria > Pseudomonadales > Pseudomonadaceae > Pseudomonas > Pseudomonas fluorescens group sp. PF-1. The sequence goes on along the minus strand of NZ_JBTMNG010000002.1, from coordinate 197,990 downwards.
ATGGGGCATGCGCCCGGCATGTCGATACAGGACATGGCCGACGATATGCGTAATCGCTTCTTCGTTGCCCTATTGTTCGCTATTCCAGTCTTCCTGTACTCGCCGATGGGCAAGATGTTCGGCGATTTCGCAACTCCGTTCGACCTTAATCGGAAGGTTTTTCTGTTCGTCGCCGCCACTGGCGCGATCGCTTATCCGGGTTGGCCATTCTTCGTCGCAGCCTGGCGTGCTGCGCGCAACCGGGTGGTCAACATGGCGACCCTGGTTTTACTCTCGGTCGGCACTGGGTATGTGTTCAGTGTGGGGGCCACCTTCCTCTACGAAGGTGAGGTGTTCTACGAAGCGGCAGCCGTGCTGCTGGTCTTCATTCTACTGGGCCACTGGCTTGAGATGCGTGCACGCGCGGGTGCCTCAGATGCGATCCGCGCCCTTATGGATCTGGCCCCGCCGATGACCACGGTGCTACGCGCTGGCGTCGAGACCGAGGTGGCCACCTCGGAGGTGCTGACAGGCGAGACGGTAATCATCAAGCCGGGCGACAAGCTTCCGGTTGACGGCGAAATCATCGAAGGTAACTCTGAGGTCGATGAATCTATGCTGACCGGCGAATCGATGCCCGTGAAGAAGACTCTTGGTGATGCCGTTATTGGCGCCACGATCAATAAGAGCGGTAGCTTCCGCTACAAGGCTACCAAGGTTGGTGCCGACACGGCGTTGGCCCAGATTGTCAAGCTCGTCCAGGAAGCCCAAAACTCCAAGGCGCCGGGGCAGCTACTCGCTGATCAAGCCTCGCAGTGGCTGGTTCTGGCAGCCATTGTCATTGGTTTACTCACTTTCGGCGTGTGGTTCTGGGTCCTGGACCAGCCACTGCTGTTAGCGTTGACGCTAACGATCACGGTGTTCGTGATTGCCTGCCCCGACGCGCTAGGCTTGGCCACCCCGATGGCCATAATGGTCGGTACGGGGCTCGGCGCTATGAACGGTATCTTGTTCAAAAACGCCGCCGCACTTGAGAACGCTACCAAGCTCACCATCATCGTTTTCGACAAGACAGGCACTCTCACACTCGGGCAACCTGATGTGGTAGAGATGGTCACCGCCCAGGACGTTACCGAAGCTCAGTTGCTGGCTACCGCTGCGGGGGTGGAGAAGTTCTCGGAGCATCCCTTGGCGTTGGCGGTGCTCAAAAGATTGGGGACCTCGCGGGCCGAGGTCGCGACGGGATTTACCAACATCGATGGTCAGGGTGCTCACGCGATGATCGACGGTGAGAAGGTACTGCTCGGAAACCTCAAGCTGATGGAGTCCGAAGACATCCCATTGCAGGCGCTGGCCACTGAAGCCTTCCGACTCCAGGGTGGGGGCCGAACCGTAGTGTATGTCGCTCGCGGCGGAAAGCTGATCGGTCTAATCGCCATTGCCGATGCCGTACGGCCGACCTCCATGGCGACGATCGCCAAGTTGCAGGAGCGCGGTGTAAAGGTGGCGATGATTACCGGCGATAATCAAGCCACGGCCGATCGCATCGGCAAGGAGCTTGGTATTGATATAGTGCTGGCCGACGTGCTTCCAGGCCAGAAAGCATCCAAGCTTAAGGAACTGCAAGAGCAGGGGCACAAAGTTGGCATGGTAGGCGACGGCATCAATGATGCGCCGGCCCTGACCCAGGCCGATGTAGGTTTCGCGATTGGTGCCGGCACCGACGTGGCTATGGAAAGTGCGCAGGTCATTTTGATGAAAAGTGACCCGTACGATGTCGTCGGTACTATAGAACTGTCACGTGCCACCCTGCACAAGATGCATCAGAACCTGTGGTGGGCGGTTGGTTACAATCTGATCGCCTTCCCGCTGGCAGCCGGCGTCTTCTACCCGTTTACTTTATCGCCAGAAGTCGCAGCATTATCGATGTCGGGTAGTTCGGCCGTCGTGGCAATCAACGCTCTGCTACTGAAACGGACCAAGCTCGCCGGTATCAAGCGTGTACGGCCACAAATTATACCTACGGCCGGCGCGCAGCCTTCCCTCGGCGTCTCGTTGTAACCATCGATATTTCCCACGGGCTCGATCATGCGGCAAGGAGGTAAAACGAACTACCGCAGTCTATACGTAAGCCTTGCTGCCGCAAGTGTGTTGCAACACCAGGTCAATGGATTACCAGGCAGGAGACGTACTCTGACTGTGGCCCTGTCAGCTTGCCGCTGACCAACACCGTCCAGGCTCTTTCCCGCTACCGGTGGTGACCAGAATGAATTACCGGATAAACCAATGGTTCTCTGAAGAGCTCTCTATCGTTGATAGCCGGCCAAAAAACTCAAGCACGCTCAGACGACGTGGTTAGATCCAAAGCAATCCTCGAGTCAAGTAATCCTGAGCAAACTGATCCGCATACAAATGTGAGCCACAGACGGGAGACTAAGAACGTATTACAACGATGTTTGTATTCCCTATCATAAAAAGGAGTATCACCATGCAAAGTGAAACGTTGAATGTAACCGGTATGACGTGTGGCGGCTGCGCCAGCAATGTGGCGAACGCGCTGAAAGCAATTCCCGGAGTTGATGACGTAGTAATGTCGCTCTCGACCGGCGAGGCTGCCGTGCGTTATGACGAGCGACTCACCTCGCTCGATCAACTGAAATCGGCCGTGAAAGGCGCGGGCTATGGAGTGAATGCGGCCAAGGCTACGCCCAATCATCAATCCAAGGGTGGTTGCTGCGGTTAACTCGCCCCTATGATACTCAGACGTCGGACCGCAGGCATGACTCGATGGCCTGCGGCTACATGAGGGCCGCCAGCGCGCGCTCAGCACGTTTGCCCGTAGCGACTACGGCCGTGCTTATGCTCAGCGTGTTCACTGTGTCGGTTGGCTTTGGCATCGTGCTTCCGCTTTTACCCTACCTAATTGAGCGGCTCTTGGGAGCTGAGGGTGATGCTGCGCTAGTTTCCCAGCACACCGGGTTACTGACTGCTGTCTACGCTCTCTCACTTTTTCTGTTTGCACCCATGTGGGGCCGACTTTCCGACCGACGCGGCCCGCGAGGTGTACTACTTGTTGGACTTCTCGGCTTTGGCGTAACCATGTTGGTTTTCTCTTTTGTTGAGAGTCTCGTCGCTGTTTACGCCGAGCGCTTCATAAGCGGTATGTTTGCCGCAGCGGTGACGCCCGTAGCAGCGGCTGTATTCGGCAACGTCACGACGACCGAGCAGGGACGGGCCCGTCGGCTTGCGTTCGTCAGCATGACAGGGATTAGCGGCTTCCTGCTTGGACCGATGCTGAGCGTGTTCGTGACGCGCTTTGCCGCATATACCTTCAGCCTCGCCTTGCCGGCAGGATCAGTCGCGGTTCCGCTCGCGGCGACGGGAGTGCTCGCCTTTCTAGTGGCCGGTGGAGTTGCGTTTTCAGTGCCGAGTATCGAAGGCCTTGGTCGGTCAAAGAAGAAATCTAATGCCTCGGCCGATCAAAACGCATGGCTGGTGCCAAAACTCCTCATCCTCACTTTCATCGTTTCGGTCGGCGTCGGGGCCTTCGAGGTCGGGCTCGCACTGCGTGGTAAACAGGAACTAGGTTTGAGTCCATATCAGATTGCGCTGATGTTTACCGAGTGCAGCTTGGTCATGTTTGGGATGCAAGCAATCGTATTCTCACCCTGGTTCAAGCCGGACACGACCCGCTGGCTCATCGCACCCGCACTCTCCGTGCTGGCAGCTGGGTTGTTCCTTGTACCTTGGGCATCTAATTTTATGTTGATGCTTGTCGTGATCGGTGCGGTCGCTACCAGCGCCGGCATCCTATCGCCGATCCTCACTTATTGGATCTCGGCCAAGGCTGGAAGCGCACAAGGCTGGGAGCTCGGCAAGCAAACGGCAGCGTCCAGTCTTGGGGCAACCTTAGGGTCGGCGGTCGGTGGAATCCTCTACAGTACTGTCTTTCTGCCTGGTGCCTCTTTTGTTCTGAGCGCGAGCCTCACAGTGCTTGGCTTCTTGCTAAGCTTTGGGCTGCCGCATTTACTAATGCTTCCTGATTTATGCTCTCGTTCGTTATCCGCACGATCGAGCAAGCAAAAATGAAAAAAGTAGGGCGTTAGATTTCTCGAGGTATTAAAAGCCCAGTCTGATCTCGATCACGAACATCATGCTGACTCGTTTAACGAATGATAAAGCGATTAAACGTTGTCAATCTTTTAAGTTTACGGCGCAGTAGTGACTTCCTACGCGGGTGCAGCGTTTTCAGCTGCCGCGGCGAATTGAAATACCAGGTGCTCATGTGCGCTGCGGCTTTGGGTGAGCGTGTCCTTGGCCCTGAGCAGGGTGTTTTGTAGGCGATCGTTGTCTTGCGCCAGGCCGGCGATAACGCGCTGTTGGCGGAAGGCTCTTATCAAGCCGCAGCAGGTAGCAAAGCTGTGCTCAAACTGGCGTTTCCCGGCAAGTCGGCTGAGCTGTTTCGCTTCGTCTTGCCGTGAGCAATAACTACTTTTTCCACAGCGCTCAATGCCGAGTAGTTGATTATGATCAATGAGCGACTGGTTGCGGCGGCGCAGCATGATAAGCAGGCGATTGCTCGCCGAACACCAGTCGCAATAGTCACTGTTTCGCTAAAAGGATCAGCGCTCATGTTCAAGTTCAAACTGCTTTTGGCGTCCAGTCTCGCTCTGGCTTTAAACGTAGCGCTGGCAGCGCCAGTTGGCACTGTGTACACGGCCAATGAGCGCGACAGTTCGATTAGCCAAGTCAGGCTCGACACGGGTGTGGTCAAAACGCTTGCCCTGAACATTGCACCGCATAATTTACAAATCAGCGCCGATGGACGCTGGCTGCTGGTGGTGGGCATGCCTGCGCATGCCGAGCATCAAACAGGAGCCATGAGGGCGGGTGAGTTGCTGGTGTTCAGCACTGCCACGCTAGATAAACCGGCCTTTAGCCTGCCGGCGGGGCAACATCCTGCCCACGTGGTGACTGACCTCAGCGGACAGCGGGCTTTCGTTAGCGACTCTGCCGCTAATCTGGTTCGGGTGTTTGACCTACAAGCACGCACTCAGCTCGGCACTGTCAGGACCGGTAGTTTCCCCCATGGTTTACGCCTGAGCCCGGATGGCAAGATGCTGTATGTCGCCAATATGCGCAGTGGCAGCGTATCAGTAATCGATACCGCAACGCTGAAAGAAGCCACGCAAATTGCCGTTGGTAACGGCCCTGTGCAAGTCGGCTTCGCCCCAGATGGGCGGCAGGCCTATGTGTCGCTGAGCGCAGAGAACAAGCTCGGAATCATCGATACGGAAACACAACGCTTGATAGGTAAAGTTGCCGTCGGCAGAACGCCGATTCAGATGTATGCCACGGCAGATGGTCGCCAGGTCTACGTGGCCAATCAGGGCAGCAGCAGTGAGCCGGATGACCGCGTCTCGGTGATTGACCCGCAGACCTTGAGCGTTGTCGCCACCCTGACCACCGGTAAGGGCGCTCACGGTGTGGCCATCAGCAGCGACGGCGCTTATGTGTTTGTTAGCAATATCGAGGCCGGCACCTTCTCTGTGATCGATACTGCCAGTCGCACAGTGGTAGCCAGCCATAAAGTCGGGGCCGGACCCAATGGCATTAGCTACCAAGTGCCTGAGTGAGCCGCAAACAACCGCTGGTTTGTGTGCCGGACTGCGGCAACCGAGTCTGACGGTCCAAAGACTTGTGTGTCCAACCACGCTTTTACCTTCATTCCGAAGAAGTGCTAGTGAGGTGGCCCGTTGGGTAAGCACCGCTATCCTGTAATGACCAGCCAAAAAATCGTGGAGATCTCTCAAGGGAGGGGCCATGAAAATCAGAACTGTCGAGACAATCGAAATTGTCACCAACGTAATTTGTGACGTTTGCGGTGTCAGCACCCGTGTCGAAGGCTACGGGATGCAATTCGGTACGGTGCAGGCACGTTGGGGGTATGGTTCTCAGCATGATGGTGAGTGTTATGAAGTGCATCTCTGCGAGGGCTGCTTCTTCCATACACTGGGCAATTTGCGCCGCGAGCGAATGGTTAACACGATGTTTGATGAGCAGGCCGCCGATCTGGACGACTTCGGTCGAGTTGCTCGCGATAGTTTTTTAGGCGAATAACCGTACGGTTCATCTCCGCGTGTATTGCAGGCATATCGCAGTCCTTGGCTCATAGAAAAGGTAGCGAAATCTATAACAAAGCCATTAACCTTTTTTTTGTATGGTTAATGTCACATTCTATTGTTGGAAATTACACGCTTTTTGCGGCAGGCACGCCAGCAGTGTCACGTTCTATTTATTTATGGAAAGAGAGCCGCTACCGTAACCTATTGATTTTATTGGGGCGCTAGTGTCACATTCTATTGTTTGGCACCACCAACCGGTGTCGGCATCAGAGGTGATCGGCGAACCGTAGCTATCCCGGTTCGGTAGCACCACATGGGCTTCACCTGGCACCAGGGCGATTTGAATCGGACGCAGGTAACCATTCCCATATGGTTCAAGCCAGCCATCTCCACCGAGCGTATGAAGGATCAGTTGTTCCACCCTTCGAGGCGACTGCGTTTTGATGTAGAACCTGTAGTAGATGGACATTCCGCTGTTCCTGTTGTTGCCACTCAAACTGGCGCTATGCGATCTTTAAAGTGAATTGGTAGAACGCCCACCGACTGTCCCCTGTCATCGACTCGCGTGGGCGATGAGCGCTCTACCAATACAGCCTAATAGATCCAGCCAAACTCATACTAAGCGTAAAAATTGCTTTCAAGCTTTTGCTTGGGCACCGTACCTATTGCGGCACAGGCCAGTGCGATCACGCCTAGTCCACCCATGACCCCATCCCCCAAGTAAATGCCGGCGGCGATCTCGATGACCGCAGCAAGTTTTATGATCAGCATATTCATTTCCAATGGTTGTCGAAAATCGCGAGCGTTATATGGTGGTCATCCCGTGAGAATACTTAGCAAGTATGGCCATAATTTCGATCATCCGCAGCATGCTACAGGTGTCTGATACAGCCTCATCGCGTAAAGCCTCCAACCAGGTCATGACGTGTTGATTTTGCTTCATGGTTACTCTACCGCACCTTTAAAGGGTCAAAATGCTTTAGCTTGTTGGTCAACGGAAATGCATTGGCCTTTTACTCGATCCAAATCCCTTCGTGTGATTTCTCGTCCCTCGCGGTTCGCATCCAAAAGAATCTTTTTGGCACAATGCGACACGGATGTTACGGACTGAATATCGTCGACAGATGCAGCCTCCCATTGCTTTCCGATCGGCTTTCCAACAAAAACCACAGCCATTAATGCCAATCCGATCAACCCAATTAATGCAGCCTTTGATTTCATTTTGAGACCTTAAACCTTGTTGATCTGACATAGGTAAGTGATGTTCTTATGGGCTAATCGCTGCACCAGAACGTAGGTACATCATCCCCTGTCAGAACCACATGCAAGGGCGGCTTCGGATCCTTTTACGGGTACCAACCTTCGTGAAGCGCACTTGATACGCGGCTCTCACTCAAATAAAAAAGGGCGACCATTGGCCGCCCTCTGATTAAACACGAACGAAAGCCCGGCAAACGCCGAACTACTGTGACCTTTAGACGTACGCGCCGATCTCGTAGCCGTCACGGCCTTCATCGAAATCGGCCCGATCCAAGTCAGGGTATTCAGACATCGCATAATCAAATGCTGCATCCAGATCATCCGCCGCTACCGTCCAAAGGGTGGCTGAATCCCAACCATTGGCCAATAAGCTGACGTGGAACAGTTTTGCACCTTTGCCGATTGTGGCGGCTGACAGGCTAATTAATAGGGACATCAGAAGGCACCTCAGTTGGAGAGCGATCCCCGTGAGGAGATCGCTTGAATTGACCGCTTAGAGAGCAACCAGCTGATACCCGGTTGTATCCGCGCCCCTTTTCTTCTTCAACTGAGCAACGATTTCCTCGGCCGTAGGATTAGTCATCCACATGATGATTTGGTAGTCATCGCCCCTGGTAGGGTGGACCCAAGTCGTAATGCGATGAGTGCACCCCTTAGCCTTGTATTTCGCATCATCCTTTTTCAGTTTTGCCTGATATTTCTTCTCAAAATCGTCGAACTCTTCATTCAACTTTTTCATGAAGCAACTCTCGCACTCACCATCTCGATTCGTGCGGCAGGATGAAGGATCAAACGCGGGTTTCTGGCAAGTTTTGCAAGGCATTATCTGGACTGTCTCCAGAAGAGACTTACAGTCATTCTCTGTAGCGTCCTTGATCGCAATTTCCTTGTTCTGAACGATGGTGTCACCACCGTTCGGCAAACGCACCGTTATCTGCAGGGGACTGCCGTACATGAAACAGCATGGACTGACTTCGGCAGTCAGTTCCACATCGCCACGCATTGCGGTGAATTTTTGGGCTTGAGTAAGCATGGTGTAGCTCCTGTGTAAAACTCGCGGAGCTACCCCGAGCGGGATGGCGTCCCGCGAGGGTAAGTAAAGTGCTGCGAATGCAGCATTTGGTGGCAGATATTGCCATTAAATCAAAAAATCTAGATCAGTAGATCTAGGTTGCCGAGCATCTGAATCAAATCAAGCAAGGCTAAATTACGCCCTGCTCTCGAAGGGTCTCAGACTGTTTTCTTCGGCGCATCTCTAATTGCAGTTCCCACATTCCAGGTCTTTTGGTTCCAAGAATGTAATGTGAGTTCCTCGTCTTCACCTCGCCTCGACGCGCAGCAACGATGGGCGAAGTCTGGATTTCACGACCGTCTACGATCCCGATTAACGAAATCGTATCTTCAGTGGTCGGAATAATTTTCCAGTCGGTAATGTTCTTTGTGCTCATCAGATCGCTTCCTGCAGAAAGGTTGAATTTAATATCTCAGCCTCACGTCGGATAGCAGTGAAATAGCGTGCAGGTTTAAACATTGGTGTAGCTCCTGGGAGAAAATCTGGCGGAGCTACCCCAAGCGGGATTGCGTCCCGCGAGGGTAGGTGAGGTGCTGCGAATGCAGCTCTAGGTGGCAGAATTACTGCCATTCAAACAGGCCGGAACATCCGATCTGAAAGAAACTTTTGAGTGGTGCCATAAGGCGATGGCCGGAGTATATCCTGGTGAAGGAAACTGGCAACCCCGTCCCGATCCAGCCAGAATCAAGCTGAGTGAATAAACCGCTCCAAACATATGCCAGTGTTATTCCGGTCTAGGAAAACCGCCCCCTTACCAAGGAGTCTGCAGATGAGCAATCCACCGCTTACCGTCACTCTCGACCCGGTACTCCTCGACAGCTTGGAGGCCTTTGTACGAACCCAAGTGGCATACATGGGATTGCCCCAATCCGCCTTTCTTGGCCAAGAAGGCAGACTACTCGCGGGTCAGGGAGCGCAAGCCGCCGTAGCGGTAACCCAAGCATTGCTTAAGGCATTGCCCGCCGATGGATCGGGCTCGCTGGGTGAGGCCCTGGCCGAGCTAAATGCGGCTCGATCTTAATGATATTGCTGACTAGGAAAATGCCATGTCGCCTCAAACGGACTTGATTGATGGCCAACCTGCTGCCCTAGACCCCCGACAGACTACGCGTATTGAGGCAGTTCATCGTGGCTTTCTCTACCAGCATCTATACGCCGTTGGCTTGCTGAGCACGCAGCATCCTCAACGGAGCTGGAGCGTGCGGCGGTTTTCATAAAGGCTGCGCTTTGCAGGAAATCTGGCTTATCCCTCGGCCACGTCGTTTTCAATCGCTCAGTGATAAACGTTAAGAGATGAAAACCCACCATTTGAAACTCCTGAGGCCATCACAGTTGGCGGTCAGCAGGAGCTTGCCACGTAGTCTACGTAATGAAGGTCCCGCGTCTTACATTAGCGACGAGAAATCCCAGATGAGCGTTGAACTGAATGAGGAGGATATGCGCTTGGCGCTATTCGGCTCCCCAAAACAATCCGACCCCGTAGTACTCGCAAAGCCGCAGCCGAGTCCAACGTCGCGACTAAACTCTAAACCGCTATCACCGAAGCTGAGGGTGACACTGCACGTTACCAAGGACTTCGAAGGCGACGTGAGCGTGTTCATTTATGATGCGAACACGCTGAGTACTCTTATCGCGGAACAAGAGGCTAAAAAAGAAGCTAAAAAAAAGAAATTCAAATATTTCGATGTGGTCTCGGTCAAACCCATCCAGTAACTATCGTGTCGTTAAAGAGCGTGCTTCATTGCACTGCTCTTGCTCCCTATGCAATACCACTTACCAGCCAGTTGTTTTCTTGCAGACATTCGTTTGCATGTAACTTGACCAGTATGCGCCGTAATAGGGACTAGCTGATAAAGTCCAAAAGCAACAACTCCAGCAGTATTAAAAAATACTCGGTTTTTTGAACAAGCGGATGGGGAACTCCACAACACTACATCCGGAATATTTCCGCTATCGCTATCCCATTTTGGTTAGCGGCGACCGCCTTCCGGGTACAGCTATTACCGCATCCCAACTTAACCGCGGTCACTGCTTGAATCATATAAAGCTGTGTGATGGTCAGATTGGTCAGGTGAGCCAAAAATCTAAACGATCTCGGTTCGACTTCACTGTGACGATGCATCGAGAACTGATTTCAGCTCCTGAGCATGCGCACTTTCAGGTGTGGATTCGTGCTGCTGGTTAAGAGAATTCCTGAGAAAAGCCCTAGTAAAGGTAGAGCCACCCATCGGTTGGGGGCATGCCGCAAAAGTTAATTTTGAAAAAACAGGCGAATATTACAGAATTGTAATTTTTCAATCATCTCCCCGTTATCTTCAAATTGCAACGATACAAGTCGGCGACGATACGGGAGCAGAAACTGCTCCCGTAAACAATAATTCCAGCCGAAGAGCTTTCTAGTTCTGCCGAACCTAAGGAGTGATTAATGGATAACAATACGAAATTTTCGATGGCCGCTTTGGCGTTGGTTGTCAGTTCTGGGCCTTCTATAGTGTTTGCGGAGGAAAAGACTGGGGGGTTTATCGAAGACAGCAGCCTTACCGTGCTCAATCGAAATTTCTACTTCAATCGTGATCATCGTAACGGTCAATCAAGCCCCACGGGCAATGGCTACTCCGAAGCTTGGTCGCATGCGATTATCAGTAAGTTCGAATCCGGGTTTACCCAAGGCACTGTAGGCGTGGGCGTCGACGCTTTCGCGATGATCGGTTTGAAGCTTGATACGGGTGACGGTCGTAACGGCGGTCGTAGTTCATTCGATGTGCTACCTGTCAATGGCGACGGCGAAGCTCGAGATGAATACACGAAAGTCGGTGGCGCGGCAAAAGTTCGCGCTTTTGACACTGTGGTGAAAGTAGGTGATGTATTTCCCGCCAACCCTGTCGTGGCTTCTGGCGACTCAAGGCTTTTACCGGAAAGTTTCCGTGGTGTGACCGCTACCAATACCAGCATCGAAGGGCTGACAGTTCAGGGTGGTCGCCTGCATGCTATGAGTCAACCAGTCTCCAGCAATATGCGCGACAACTTCGCAACCTTCTATGCAGGCCCAGTTAACTCACCTTGGGTCGGCTATTTTGGTGGCGACTACAATGTGAATAAGAATATTATCGTTAGTCTTTACTCCAGTCGTCTCAAAGACGCCTGGAATCAATACTATGCTGGCACCGGGTTGAACTACTCCTTGTCTGATGAGCTTTCCGTATTCGGCGGTGTGAATTACTACAAGGCCGTTGACGAAGGGAAAAAACTGTTGGGCGAGTTCGACAACAATATTTGGAGCGCTAAGGTTGGCGTGAAGTATGGCGCACACTCACTTGCACTTTCTCACCAGCGAAATAATGGTAACGACGACTTCGACTATCTGCGTCAGTCGGATTCCATCTTTCTCGACAACTCAATCCAGTACAGCGACTTCAACTCGCCAAAAGAACGTTCATGGATGGTGCGTTACGACCTCGACATGAGCTCGTATGGTGTACCTGGCTTGTCGTTTATGACACGTTATGGTCGTGGCACCGACGCCGACTACTCCAACGCCAACGCCACATACATGCGGCGCGATGCGGATGGAAACCCGTTGACCGATCAGAAACGTTGGGAGCGCGACATCGAAGTAAAATACGTCGTTCAGACAGGCTCCTTGAAAGATATGTCCTTCCGCTTGCGACAAATGAACACCCGTGCAACCGCGTTTGAGTCTGATTTGGATGAAGTCCGTGTGATCGTTGAGTACCCACTAGCGATTCTGTAATACCTGAACGGGATAATTCGTTCTTCACGAATATCCCGTTTTCGCTAGAAAGATTTCAAAAATGTAATTTTTCAATCATCTTCATGTTAACTTGAATTGCTTATAGTGAGTGGGAGTTAATAGGAATCTAGCTAGCGCATCTGGTTGGAGTCCTATAGACAAGTAGCTAGTATGTGAAAATCTGAAACTCATCGCTGTTCAGTTAAAAGCTCCAAGCTCACCTTTAGAAGCTCCTTTGGAAAAAGGTGAATTTTTAAGACGTCCCTCGGGGCGTCTTTTTTATGCCCGTTAAAACACGAGCATATAAAAAACGCCCGATACCTCTAAGTATTGAGGTTAATCGAGCGTACAAATCCCTCTGACAGCAGCATAGCTGCTAGCCGCCTCGTTTACGACACTCTCCAGCCACAGTGTACCTAATTGTATTTAGCTGTCCTTTTGAATCTTCATAGGTCATTGCGGCGGGCACCACTGCGCAGACTTTTGCAGGCCGCACCACACTGATAACCTTCACAACATCCACCTTCATCCCGTACTCGTATTCTTTCGACACAGGGGCGCTTTTCCCCTGGCTAATTGCATACTGCTCCATGGCTTTAGCATTCGCCGCCATCATCTTTTCAAAGGCTTTGTCTCCTCCCCCTTCCGCCAGTACGAGAGAGGATAACGTCAGAGCTCCAGCGAAAGTAATAATATTCATGAACTTCATATTTAGTACCTCATATATTAACTGTTACAAGGATATCAATTCGAACATTGCGATGGCGTGGCGGCTAGGTTACGAATGTGTAATAAAGCCGTAAAAAAAACCGCCGCCGGAAACCGGAAGCGGTTTTTTTATACGCAGTACTACTACATTTTACCTGTCTCATCTTTAGCATCACTTGACACCACGGGAACGCTCTTCCCTTCTCTAGCAACATATGCCTCCATTGCCACATCTCGCGCCGCCATCATTTTTTCGAAGGTTCTGTCCCCCCCACCTTCGGCTAAAGCAACTGAAGAAAGGATTAAAGCACCCGCAAGAGCGCAGATTTGAGCAATTTTCATACTGACACCTCATATAGTTAACGCTAGTAGGGTATCAATTCGAACCTATCAACACGGTGGCGCCAAGATTACAGATTCGTTATGTAGCTCACATAAAAAAGCCCACTATCGAATCTCGATAGTGGGCTTTTAAAACTAAAGAATTATACGGCTTCTATTTTATCGTCTTCGTCTTCGGCTTCGTCTTCGTCTTCGTCTTCGTCTTCGTCTTCGTCTTCGGCTTCTTCCTCGTCTCGGCGGTGCGCCCATTGATAAAGCGCAGGCAATATCAGCAGGGTCAACGCAGTTGAGGATAGGATGCCCCCGATCACCACGGTAGCCAGGGGTCTCTGGACCTCTGCCCCCGTTCCGGTGGCCAGTGCCATCGGAATAAAGCCAAGAGAGGCCACCAGAGCTGTCATCAACACTGGGCGCAACCGGGTAAGAGCCCCTTCATTGATTGCGGAACTCAACGAATGTCCTTCCTCCCGAAGATTGCGGATGAACGCAATCATCACCAGACCATTCAGCACCGCCACGCCCGACAACGCGATGAAACCAACACCTGCCGAGATCGACAGCGGTATGTCTCGGAGCCATAAAGCCATGACTCCCCCCGTCAACGCGAATGGAATACCGGTGAACACCAATAGGCCATCCTTGAGGTTGTTGAACATCATGAACAAGAGTGCGAACACCAAGAGCAGGGCCACCGGGACTACAATCTGTAGTCGCTTGGCAGCGGATTGGAGCTGCTCGAACTGTCCTCCCCAGTTGGTCCAGTAACCGGCCGGGATCTGCACTTCTTTATCAATGGCGCTACTGGCCTCCTGTACAAATGAGCCGATATCACGCCCACGCACGTTGGCGCTGACGATCACCAGACGTTTGCCGTTTTCACGACTGACCTGGTTAGGTCCCAACACTAGATCGAGGCTAGCCACCTCTGAAAGAGCAATAAACCCGATCTGATCGGCATTGGTGTTAAGCAGCGCCGGTACCGGGATTAGCAGTGTGGACAATCCCTCGAGATCCTTACGCATGGCGTCGGATAAACGCACCACCATGTCGAATCGGCGGTCTCCCTCATACATCGTACCGGCTTGACGACCACCGACCGCCACCGCAATGGTGTCTTGTACGTCGCCAACGTTCAGTCCGTAACGGGCGGCTTTGTCACGATCGATGTTGATGGTCAGTACCGGCAGTCCCGACGTTTGCTCGACTTTGACCTCGGAGGCACCATTGATCTTCTGCATGGACGCGGCAATTTTTGCAGCGGTGCTGTTAAGCACCGCCATGTCATCACCGAAGACCTTGACCGCCACATCACTGCGCACGCCTGAAATCAGCTCGTTAAAACGCAATTGAATAGGCTGAGAAAGCTCATAGTTGCTTCCGGGCATTCCGGCTGCAGCTTTTTGGATATCAGCTACCAACGCCTCTCTGGATTTATTCGGATCAGGCCATTGATTCTTCGGCTTGAGCATCACGTAGCTGTCAGAGATGTTTGGTGGCATTGGGTCTGAGGCAATTTCTGCTGTACCAGTACGAGCAAACATCCGCTTGACCTCCGGTACCTTTGCTAACACAAGTCTTTCCAGACGTTGCTGCATTTCTACCGATTGCGTCAGGCTGGTACCTGGTACACGCAGTGCTTGCAACGCGAAATCCCCTTCACTGAGGCTCGGCACAAACTCGCTGCCCATTCGACTGGCGACCACACCGCACACCGCGATAACGGCTAGTGCTATGGCGAATGCCATTGATCGATGGCCCATGACCCATTCTAGCGCTGGCGCATACACCCGACGGGCGCCACGCATGATGAAGTTCTCTTCTTCCTTGACCTTACCGGTGACGAACATCGCAATCGCCGCCGGGACAAAGGTCACCGACAACAGCATCGCGCCGAGCAAGGCAATCACCACAGTAAACGCCATCGGGTGAAACATTTTTCCTTCGACGCCGGTGAGGGCAAAAATCGGTAGGTACACGACCATGATGATCAACTGGCCGAAAATCAGCGGTCGGCGTGCTTCCTTGGCCGCCGCGAACACTTCGTGAAAGCGTTCGGAGCGGGTGAGGATGCGTCCGTGGTGTTGCTGTGCATGGGCCAGACGACGGATGGCGTTTTCGACAATGACCACCGCGCCATCAACGATGATGCCAAAGTCCAACGCTCCGAGGCTCATCAGGTTGGCGCTGACCTTGTTGGTAAACATGCCAGTGAATGTGAATAGCATCGCGAGCGGGATCACCATGGCAGTAATCAGAGCCGCGCGAATGTTGCCAAGGAACAGGAACAGAATCGCGATCACCAGGATCGCACCTTCAATCAAGTTCTTCTTAACGGTGGCAATTGCCTTGTCCACCAAATTGGTACGGTCATAGACGGTGACTGCCACCACCCCTTTTGGCAGTGAGCGGTTGATTTGCTCAAGCTTGCTAGCAACGGCTTGGGCCACGGTGCGGCTATTCTCACCGATCAGCATGAACACTGTGCCGAGCACCACTTCACGACCGTTTTCGGTCGCTGCCCCCGTGCGCAATTCACGGCCGATGTCCACGGTTGCGACGTTCTTGACACGGATGGGCGTACCGTCGACGTTGGCCATGACGATATTGGCGATATCTTCGGTGGTCGCTACTTGGCCAGGTGCGCGAATCAGTAACTGTTCGCCACTGTGCTCGATATAACCGGCACCGACGTTGGCGTTGTTGCGCTCCAGCGCTGTAACAAGGTCAGTCAGCGTAAGCTTGTAAGCCGCCAAGCGTTTTGGATCGGGTGCAATCTGGTACTCCTTGGCGAACCCGCCAATGGTATTGATTTCGGCGACCCCGGGAACATTGCGCAGCTGAGGCTTGATGATCCAGTCTTGGATCACCCTCAGGTCGGTCGGCGTATAGGGACTGCCGTCCTCCTTGACGGCACCTTCTTCAGCCTCGACCGTCCACAGGAAAATTTCACCCAGACCGGTTGAGATCGGCCCCATGACGGCTTCCACCCCCTCGGGTAGTTGCTCCTTGGCCACCTGCAACCGTTCGTTGACCAATTGTCGGGCGAAGAACAGGTCAGTGCCTTCCTTGAAGATCACTGTGACTTGCGACAAACCCGAGCGTGACAGCGAGCGAGTTTGTTCTAGAGCCGGCAAACCAGCCATTGCAGTTTCGATGGGAAACGTGATGCGCTGCTCGGTTTCCAGTGGTGAAAAACCTGCTGCCCCTGTGTTGATTTGCACCTGGACGTTGGTGATATCGGGAACGGCGTCGATCGGCAGCTTCTGGTAGCTGGCTATACCGAGGCCGGCCATGAGGAGAACCGCGAGCAGCACGATGATGCGCTGCTCGATGGCAAATTGGATCAGGCGTTCGAACATGAGAACCTTCTCGTGGAAGTGGCGGATCAGTGGGCGTGTTCAGCCGAGGCTTTACCCAGTTCTGATTTCAGAATGAAACTGCCGGCAGCGGCGACTTGAACACCGGGCTCCAGGCCCTCCGTGATCTCGACCAGACCCGCCGAACGGCCACCTGTCTCCACTGGCTGAGCTTTAAACCCGTTGTCCGTTCGAACGAAAACAGTTTGCTTGTCCTCGACTGTCTGGATAGCCGCTTCTGGTACTGCGACCTTTGTTTGCCGAGTATCAGTGTCAACCTGCACGGTCACGAATAGCCCGGGACGCCATGCACCTTGTGGATTGGCCAAGGTCACGCGGACCGTGGCTGTACGAGTTTGCTCGCCCAACAAACTGCCGACATAGGCCACGGTTCCAGTGACTTCGGCATTCAGTTCCGACGCACTGACCGTGACCGACTTGCCCACCAGTACCTTGTTTAAATCCTTTGGCGAGACACCAAAGGTCACCCACACACGCGACAAGTCGGAGAGGGTGAAGGCATTAGTGGTTTCGCTGACAACCTCACCGAGGCCCAAGTGTTTCTCAACGACAACCCCGTCAAACGGCGCACGCAATTCATATCGGTTACCCCCGCTGGTGACCGAGCTGCCACTGAGTACGCTGATTTTTTGTCGAGCATTGCTGAGGGCGATTTCGGCTTCTTGCAAAGCCTGGCGGGCTTGCAGGAAATCCTGTTCGGCAGAGATTTTGTCCTGCCATAACTGTTGCTCTCGCTCGTAGGTAGTACGGGCCAACTCAAGACGACGTTGCGCCGCGGCTTGTTCACTACGTTGATCAGAAATTTGTTGGCTGGCGATCACGGCCAGCAACTGGCCTTTTTTCACCGGCTGACCAAGATTGACATGGACCGACTCAACGACACCGGGTACGCGGGGCACCACATGCGCAGTGCGGTCTTCATCAAAACGGATTTCTCCAGGAAAGGGCAATGAAAGGCTAATGCTCTGCGCCTTGGCTTCGACCAACTGGATGCCGGCTGAGCTGATCTGCTCTTCGCTCAGAGTCAAATGACCCTCTTCCGCTTCTCCTTCGGCGTGTTCGCCCTCGGCCGACTTTCCGCCAGTAGTTTCATCGCCGTGATCGTCATGGCCTTTGCCCTCCTGAGCCTGAGCCTGAGCTTCGGCTGAGGGCACCGATGGGCTGCTCATCCACAACGAGCCGATGCCTATACCCACCGTCAAGGTCAGTACAGCGACGAGGATTAGTTTTTTATCCATGGAGACTCCCTGCGCAGCCCAGTCGGCAGTCACGGATTACCGTGGTATTGCGATGCTGAGCAGCGGTAAAAAAAGCGTTATATGAAATTCACGGGGTTCGAGTGAGAAGGGCGACATCACCGAAAATTCGCTCGATGCGCACCCAGGCATCTGTCGCCTCGGCGATAGCCTGGATGTATTGCGTTCGGGCGCTGATCAAAGTGCGCTGAGCATCGAGCACGTCGAGGAAGTTAAACTTGCCCATTTCGAAACCTCGGGTAGCGGTGTCGACGGCACTTTGCGCGGCAGGCAGGATGGTTTGATTGAACGATGCGACTTCAGTGTTAGCCGTTATCCACTGATCCAGGGTGGTCTGGATTTCTGTGCGCAGGCGTAACTCACTGGCGTTACGAAGGTCGCGGGCTTGATCGGTACGACGGGCGGCGGCCAGTACGTTGCCCTGGTTACGGTTAAACAATGGGATGGGCATAGACAGCCCCACGACATTCACCCGCTCGCGCTCGCGCTCGTCGTATTGGCTCCCGATACTCACGGTCAGGTCCGGAATTCGCCGAGCCTTCTCAAGGCCAAGGGAGGCTTCCCGCTGGTCTATTTGCAGTTTTGCCAATCGTAGCTCCGCGGTTTCACCTATGCGAGTAAGCAGCAGTGACGGCTCCGGCACGGTCGGCATCCCCCGGCTTGGATCGCCCACAGACACGAATGCAGGCAAAGGCGCGCCCATGACCTGAGCGAGTCGCTGGTAGGCACTGGCCTCATCCCGCTCAGCCCGCCTCAGCTCCAGGCGCACTTCTGATAGCTGAACCTCTGCGCGTGTACCTTCAACGGGTGAGGATTTGCCACTCTTGATGCGACCTTGCGCTACCCGCAAACCGCGCTCGGCGAGCTCAAGTGATTGACGTGACAACAGCAGCCTTTGCTGAGCCGTTGAGGAGCTGTAAAACGCCTGAATGACATCGGCACGCAGAACATTGCGTTTGCGCTCCAATTCAATCCCGGCCGCGTCCTGAGCTCGACTTGCCACTTCGATCCTAGCCCCGCGCTTCCCGCCAAGCTCGATCGGCTGGTTGATCATCACCGTCGTAGTGCGCGAGTTTCTCCGAGTATCTTCAGCCTCCCAGGAAACCTCAGGGTTAGGGATCAACCCTGCCTGCTGTCGCTCTCCCTGAGCAATACCAGTCTCCCATTGAGCGGCCGCCAGATCAGGGTTATTGGCAAAAGCAGTTTCAAGCGCCTGATCCATTGTGAGCATTTGAGTGGTCGCCGCAAACAAAGGACTAGTCAAAAGCGCAAGGATCGAAATGAGACCTGCTCTTAGCATGGTCTTATGCGTGATTGGGTGAGCAATAAACTTTCTACACCGAAGTAATTCCATCATTCCTTAAAACCTTTAAAACAAAAAAATTCCCCATGAGGCAAATGTAATTCTCCGCACCTATCAACAAGGTGACTGAAAAATTACAAATACGTTATCCAGCGGAAAAACCTCAATTAATGCATTAGGATGAAGTCAACAAGTGCTCGCGCCAAGAAACAACCCGAAACAAAAAAAGGGGAGCCGAACCTAGTACTTTAGGAGGTCAAGGAAACATGACGAACCTTGCAAAGCTTTAAAAAGACCATGTTGCGAAGAAAATTAAAGATGTAGCCAGAATCGAAACGTTTATACAGATTAATAAAGCCCTTAAACCATGTTTAACGAGCATCCAATCATTCCGATACATTTACCAGAGGGTGAAATCCTATGCGAATCCTTGTGATAGAGGACGAGCTGAAGACTGCTGAGTACTTACATCAAGGCCTGACTGAAAGTGGCTATATTGTAGACTGCGCATCGACCGGGGCTGATGGACTCCATCTAGCACGTCAGCAAGCTTATGATCTGGTAATACTAGACGTAAATCTACCTGAAATTGACGGTTGGGACGTTCTTGAAAATATTCGGCAGACTAGTAGCACTCGGGTAATGATGCTGACTGCAAGAGGGCGTCTGGCAGACAAAATCAAAGGATTGGATTTGGGAGCCGATGATTACCTGGTCAAGCCATTTGAATTCCCTGAGTTGCTTGCAAGAGTACGCACTTTAATGCGTCGCAGCGAACATATTCCAGTTCCAGAGGTATTAAAAGTCGCTGACCTTGAACTTGATCAAGGCAGACATCGCGCATTTCGCGGAAAGCAACGCATAGATCTGACGACAAAGGAGTTCGCGCTGCTTCATCTGTTGATGCGTCAATCAGGAGAGGTGTTATCTCGCACTCAAATTATCTCTTTAGTGTGGGATATGAACTTTGACTGCGACACAAACGTTGTCGAAGTTTCGATACGAAGATTGAGAGCAAAAATAGATGATCCATTTGAAACAAAATTAATACATACCCTTCGTGGCGTAGGCTATGTATTGGAGGCGAGGAAATGAAACCGGTCAGCCTATCGATGCGGCTGGGGTTGACAGTTAGCATTATGGGAGCGGTACTAGTAGTGCTGTTAGCGATACTAGCTTTTTTAGCGCTTACTCACGAACTTGATTCGCGCGCAAAAAATTGCTTAGAGAAGAAGATGAGTCAGATTGAGCACAGTCTACTGATGGATATCAGTACCCGTGACATGAGTTTAAAACCACACGTGCTATTAGATCAAGTGCTGGGACACGACAATCTTAACCTGACCATCTTTGATGATGACAACATGAGTGAACCTCTGCTGAGTTTTGGAGCAGATATACCTGAAGTATCTACGAATCAAGCCGGAACAGCCGCCAGTAATAAGCTGTCGTACTACTCCCCAGCCGAAGAGTCCGGAATCCACATCCTCACCGCCTCTAAGCTCATGAAATTAAAGGATGGTGAGTTCGTATCGGTCCTACTGTCTATTGATCGCTCGAATGATGAAACGCTATTGAGCGCCTACCTGAGTTCGACCATTGTAGCGGTTCCACTGTTGCTGATTCTGATTGGTATCAGCGCCTGGGCTATTGTGCAACGAGGCTTATCCCCCCTCCGGGAATTCCGGAAAGTTGCAGCAATGGTGTCGGCCCAGGATTTAAGTCATCGACTCTCAGTTGTCAAGATGCCCCAAGAACTCAGTGAGCTTGCTCACGGTATAAACTTCATGCTGCACCGTCTTGACGGCGGAGTTCAACAACTATCGCAATTTTCTGATGACTTGGCGCATGAGCTGCGGTCACCGATTACGAACCTTATGGGGAAAGCTCAGGTAACACTTTCTCGAGAACGCCCGGCAAAAGAGTACAAGGCTGTTTTAGAGTCATGCACCGAGGAACTAGGACGAGTCACCAGAATTGTTTCAGACATGCTTTTCTTGGCCCAAGTAAGTCATCCGGCTGCACTCGTGCCGTTTGAAAGCATTTTACTAGAGGATGAAGCGCTAAAAGTCATCGACCTTTTTTCTCTATCGGCTGAGGAAAAGAGCGTTGGTATAACTGTCAGCGGATGGGGCAAAGTTTTAGGTGATCGACTCATGATTCAACGGGCTATTTCCAATCTTTTATCAAATGCCATTCGTCACTGCCCAGCAGGGCAGTCCATTGCTATAGCGATTGAAACGCAATCTGAAAAAGTATCCCTATCAATAAGTAATCCTGGGGTAGGAATTGAGCACCAGCACTTGTTTCATATTTTCGATCGCTTCTATCGTGTGGATAACAGTCGCTCACGAGCTGAAGGTGGTACTGGATTAGGGTTGGCCATTGTCCGATCCATCATGAGCCTGCACCAAGGAATGGCAGAAGTCCAAAGTATGCCGGGCCATCTGACAGTTTTTCGACTTACATTTCCAAAATATAATGCACAAAGCAACTTAAAAGCCAAAAAACCAAGGGAGTGATTTTAGTAAAACCGTAACTAAAATCACGACAAACAATAGTCTAAGAACGAGACTCCGAAAATTCATAGAGCATAGATAGCGCGGGGTACTTACAAATCGCAAAGCGAGATCAACTCCCCTTGGTACATCCTGCCAGTCTCCCCAAAAAGATGCGTGCAGCATTAAATTGACTATCTGCGCCGTAACACTTCGAAACGATTCCCCATAGATATCAGCCGAGCGGAGCTTGGCTTCTGGCTGAAATGAATGTATTGGAGTCGCGCATTAACATGCCTGCGACATATAGTCGCAAATACTTTTATCGTAAAATGTCCTCCTCCTGTTGACCCTGTAGCAGCTTCAGGCTTGATACTGACCACTTGAGCAATGCGCGGTTTTGAGATTTTTATGATCGAATAGTTCTACATCATTTCTTAGTCGGGCACTTAAATAAATTTCGAAAGTTTATTATTCAATTCATATTACATAGGGCGGCACTACCATGCGAATGCTTGTAGTTGAGGATGAGCTTAAAACTGCCGAATACCTGCATCAGGGTTTGACTGAAAGCGGCTATATAGTAGACCGGGCGGCGAATGGTACGGATGGACTTCACCTTGCGCGTCAACAAACCTACGACTTGGTAATACTTGACGTCGATCTACCACAACTTGATGGCTGGGGTGTGCTCGAGCGACTGCGCCAAAGCAGTAACACCCGGGTCATGATGCTAACCGCTCGCGGGCGCCTGGCGGACAAGATCCGCGGCCTGGACCTGGGTGCCGATGACTATCTGGTCAAGCCATTCGAATTTCCGGAACTGTTGGCCCGGGTACGAACTTTAATGCGTCGCAGCGAACAAGTTTCCGTCCCTGAGGTCTTGAAAGTCGCCGATCTGGAACTCGACCAGGGCCGCCATAGGGCCTTCCGGGGCGAGCAGCGCATCGACCTGACGACCAAGGAGTTTGCTTTGCTGCACCTTTTGATGCGCCAGTCGGGTGAGGTGCTTTCCCGCACTCAGATCATTTCATTGGTCTGGGACATGAACTTCGACTGCGACACCAATGTGGTCGAGGTTTCAATCCGCCGCCTGAGGGCCAAGATTGATGATCCTTTTGACAAGAAGCTAATCCATACCCTGCGCGGCGTTGGCTATGTACTGGAGGCCCGGGAGTGAAGTCGGCAAGCCTGTCGATGCGGCTGGGTTTGGCGGTGAGTATCATGGGCGCATTGTTGGTGTTATTTCTGGCGGTTCTTGCGTTCCTCGCGCTAACGCATGAGTTAGATAAACTGTCAAAAGACAACTTGAGCGAGAAAATGCGGCAAATCGAGCACAGTCTTTCGCTGTATGAAAAACCTGTCGACATCAACATTAAACCGCACGTTTTGCTGGATCAGGTGATGGGGCATGACCACCTCAACCTTACCATTTATGACCTGATAAATATGAGGACGCCGCTCTTGAAGTCAGGCTTTGGCTTGACGGACCCCAGGGTGGAGTTGAAGGCGGCAGGGGTTGCCACCGACAAGGTGTCGTACTCCCGAAGCACCGATGATCAGGGCCGGCACTTCCTGACTGCATCCAGACTGATCCGCTTACCGAACGGTACGAATGTCGCCGTATTGCTGTCGCTTGATTGCGCCAACGATGAAGCGCTGCTCAGCACATATCTAAGCTCAACGATCATGGCCTTGCCGTTGCTGCTGCTACTTATCGGCCTCAGTGCCTGGGCAGTGGTAAAACGGGGGCTCGCGCCGCTGCGGGAGTTTCGCAAGGTGGCCGCCATGATCTCTGCTCAGGACCTCAGCCATCGACTCTCGGTGGTCAAGATGCCGCAGGAGCTCAGCGAACTGGCCCATGGCATCAACTTCATGCTGCACCGACTAGACAGCGATGTTCAGCAGTTGTCGCAGTTCTCCGATGACTTGGCCCACGAACTACGAGCACCCATTTCCAACCTGATGGGCAAAGCCCAGGTGACGTTGTCCCGGGTGAGGCCGGCCGAGGAGTACAAAGCGGTTTTGGAGTCCTCCACCGAAGAGCTTGGGCGCGTAGCCCGGATTGTCTCGGACATGCTTTTCCTGGCACAGGTCAGTCATCCCGCTGCGCTGGTCCCGTTTGAGACCATTGCTCTGGAGGATGAAGCCTTGAAGGTCATCAATCTGTTTTCACTGTCGGCGGAAGATAAACAGATCAGCGTGAGCGTTACTGGCAGGGGGTCGACCATTGGTGATCGGTTGATGATTCAGCGGGCAATTTCCAACCTGATGTCCAATGCAATCCGCCATTGCCCAGTAAGCCAAGCCATCACAATCACCATCGAAGTCCATGCCACAGAAGTCTCGCTACATGTAGCCAACCCAGGCGCAGGTATTGAACCTCAACACCTACCGCACTTATTCGATCGTTTTTATCGAGTTGACACTCATCATTCGCGCGCTGAAGGAAGTACCGGGCTTGGTTTAGCCATTGTGAAATCAATCATGAGTTTGCATCAGGGAGTCGCAGAAGTTAATAGCTGCCCGGGCAAGATCACGACCTTCAAGCTGGGTTTTCCAAACATCCATGGACACACCAGCTGGTGACACCAACCATTGAAAAAACAGCCCTTATTCACGTCATCCGTTCATTCGTGCGTGTTACGACACACACCCATAATTTGGTATTCAATAGTGTGAAGCTTTCCAGCTGAGTCCTCATAGGTCATTCGAAAAGGTACAATGTTGCAAGAGCGAATTGGTGGGGTCGTACTCACCACTTTTGCGATATCAAGCTTCATTCCATCACGATATTTCTGAACTTCCGGAGCTGTCTTACCTTTTTGGGCTGCGTAGGCTGCCTTTGTTTTCTGATTTGCTTCCATGGCGTTGTCGTTGCGATCACCACGGCTTTCAGCGAATGTTATCGAAGACAATGATAGCGTCAGCGCAACAGCACTTAATTTTAAAGCGCTCATCGCAGAGTCTCTTTGAAGTGGTTACAAAGCTGTTAAACTTACGTAAGTTTAACGAGATAAACCTTTCTGACTAATTTTAGAAAAATTACTTATTTGTAATTTCCACCCGTTAGCCTCAAAAGCTTAGTGAGGTATCAAAATCAGCCAGGCGCAGTACCGTCCCACCCAGGAGCCATTTGGAAATCCTATAAAACTGACTATTAGAGCAAATATTTGTGCATTCTGAATTTAAATTGAATGTCGATTATTTCACACAATTTCAAAATTCGAAGGATTAAGAGGGCTCATTGATCACGCGTTTCGAGAACATATCCAGCACCACGCAAGGTATGGATTAGCTTCTTGTCAAAAGGGTCATCAATCTTAGCCCGAAGCCTTCTCATTGCTACTTCAACAACATTGGTGTCGCAATCAGCATTCAGCCCCCAGACAGAGGACATGATTTGCTTGCGTGACAGCGTCGTACCAGTCTGGCGCATCAAGAGGTGTAGCAAGGCGAACTCCTTGTTGGTCAGTTCAATCCGCTGCTTGGCGCGACAGGTACGGTGTCTGCCCAGATCGAGTTCCAGGTCGCCGACACACAGCACATCGGGCAATGCCGACAATTCAGTGCGACGCATCAGAGTACGTACTCGGGCCAACAGTTCTGGAAACTCAATTGGTTTGACCATGTAATTGTCGGCGCCTAGGTCGAACCCTTTGATTTTGTCCTCCAGACTACCTTTAACGGTAAGTATCATGATAGGCGCAATAATGACCTTGCGAATGCTTACAAGTAGACCCCAATCGTCACGTTGCGGTAGGTTCGCGTCGAGCACTACAAGATCATAAGCCTGTTGGGATACTAAGCGTAAGCCATCGATTCCGCTGGCGACGCAATCAACGACGAATCCACTTTCAGTCAGCCCCTGATGTAAATAATGGGCGGTTTTCAGCTCGTCTTCTATTATCAAAATACGCATTTTCATAAAATCTCGATACTAAATAATAAAACTTCCTTATACGCGCATAGATAACTTCACTCACCAACCCATTCCAACATATTTGCATTGATCGATTTTAGTCAGTAAGAATTTATCACGCATTATCGAGGCTCCGCTACGCAATCGACGTAAAACATACAAACCTCCACACTAAATAGATCTTAGACTAATTGTCCGCAGCAGATGGGCTTATAACAAATTTGTAATTCTTCAGTCACCCTTCTGATAACTGCTCAGCAGTACATTGAGTGTGCAAAAAATCTACGCGTCATAGGATTCTTCGGACGGGGCGACTTCTGATCGAATCCAGACACCTGAAATCGATGCTCGCAGTTTTTTTAGACCATCAAATATTTATTAGTGAACAAAGAAACAGTGCGCTTTGGGGGCGTAAATCTCGTTATGCGATCTCGCATTAGAAAAATGTTGTGGGCGGTTGGTCCACTGTCTCGTGTTTCGTCGTTGATGACGGCGTCGCGACAGGAAGCCCACGTCGAGGCTAGGACCAAACCCCAAACCGCATTACTCAATAACCCAAGCCCCGTAGATGTCCAGTGGGATATCCAAACTGTCCAAACGGGGCACCAACAGACTGATTTGATCCCTAATCCAGTACTAATGGATGCCAAAGCCTTCCGCGAAAATTCGAACACCACCAACGTAAAGCTCCGTCGGACGCCGAAAGTGTGCGTCATGCGTGCACAGCAAGGTCTGATTTCAGTTCAGAGTTCGCAATGTCTGGCGGAACGAGGATGACCAGCATCCGGAAGCGGTTGACCCTGGTGGGCGCTTCAACACCGATTTTGTCCTTCGGCCGCAAACTAAAAAGTATTTCGTCGGCGGCCAGCCGTACCTATCAGTCTCGTGATCTGCACAACGTCACCAAGCTACGCCTGCGGTACGAAATCCGCCTCGCTGTAGACAAGCGCTCGACGGCCAACAGAGCAACAAAGTCTACGCGGCCCCGCACCCAGTATTACGCTTCAGCACAACTACTGGTGTTCAAGGACGAATCGAGCAGATCTACAGCCACGTCGCTTACTTGGAAGGGTACCTCATGAAAAAGATTTTCATCAGTTTGGGGTGTCTGGCGGTTCGGCTAGTCGCAGATCGCCAACTAGCTGACGAGAACGTTCAGGGTCACTGGTGCATCCACGAGTTGCACCGCGCCATTGGCGATTTTTTCTTACCTAAAACGTAGTGACACTCCGGTGGCAGCTCGCGCCTGGATACGTCGAGATATTCCGGAGTACCCATGAATAACAAAGTACCAATTCGCAGTTGGGAAATCACACTCGGTAGTAATCAGTTAATTCTTGCAGTTTCAACCTGGCTTCTATTGTTTAGTAACTGGCCATTTTGGCGAGCTGTCTGGCAAGGCGTGGGAGGCCTACAGGACGGAAACACCATATTCGTGCTTAGCCTGCCTTGGTTCGTGTTGATTTGGCTATACGTATTGCTCAGCGTGATGGCCTGGGGACGCTTGATAAAACCTGTGCTAGCTATCGTG
Source organism: Pseudomonas fluorescens group sp. PF-1 (assembly GCF_054481335.1). NCBI lineage: Bacteria > Pseudomonadati > Pseudomonadota > Gammaproteobacteria > Pseudomonadales > Pseudomonadaceae > Pseudomonas > Pseudomonas fluorescens group sp. PF-1. The sequence goes on along the minus strand of NZ_JBTMNG010000002.1, from coordinate 170,866 downwards.
CTGCTGGTTTCGGCAGCAACGAGTTACTTTATGAATAGCTATGGCATAGTAATTGATTACAGTATGCTAACGAATGTGATGCAGACGGACAGCTCCGAGGCCACGGACCTGCTGAACTGGGAACTACTGCTGTGGATGCTGGGCTTTGGTGTTATACCGGGGTTGATTTTCACCCGAGTCCGTTTGATCCAACGATCGTGGTCTCGCGCACTTGCTCATCGATTGATGGGTGTGGCGGTAGCGCTCACCTGCTTGGCGGTCATCGTATTTACGCTTTATCAATCCTATGCATCGCTGATGCGTAACCATCGCGAACTCCGATTGATGTTGGTTCCGTCGAATGTGGTTTCGGCAATCCATGGGTATACGCGTCGCCAGCTAGCAGTTCCCACCGAATTAAAAACCATTGGTGCTGATGCCCGCCGTGAAGAAGCCACTGCTGGTGTACGCAAACCACGGCTAACGCTACTTATGGTGGGGGAAACCGCTAGGTCCGCTAACTTCTCCCTCAATGGCTATACCCGGGATACCAATCCGGAATTGGCCAGGCGTGGTGTCTTAAGTTTTACCAATGTCAGCTCATGTGGAACAGCTACGGCCGTTTCCTTACCCTGCATGTTCCTGGATGTGGGTAAAGAAGGCTACAAAGACGGTATGGCGCTGCGTAGAGAAGGACTATTAGACGTTTTGCAGCGGGCCGGAGTATCGGTCCTTTGGAGAGACAATAACTCGGGTTGCAAAGGCATTTGCGACCGAGTACCAAATGAAAAATTGAACAATCAAAAAACGCTGGGATTATGTAGAGCCGACGAGTGTTACGACGAAGTCTTATTGCAAGATTTACAAGCCTACTTGGATAAACAGCAGCGGGATTCAATCGTGGTGCTACACATGAAAGGCAGTCACGGCCCATCCTACTCGAAGCGCTATCCGCCAGCGTTCGAACGATTCGGGCCCGTTTGCAATAATAACCAACTTGAACGTTGTACGCGCGAAAGCATTGTCAGTGCCTATGATAACAGTCTCAGTTATACGGACTACGTACTTGGGCAAACGATCGACCTGCTAAAGCGTAACGCTGAACGTTTTGATACGGCGATGCTTTATGTCTCTGATCACGGTGAGTCCCTCGGCGAGAATGGGCTTTACTTGCACGGACTTCCTTATGCTATGGCTCCCAGCGAGCAGACTAGTATCCCCATGGTAATCTGGATCTCCAAAGACATGCAGTCGCGTCAATCCCTCGATTCCCAATGTTTGAAGGAACAGCGTGACGTATCACTGTCCCATGACAACTTATTCCATTCTATATTGGGGTTGATGGGTATTCAAACTACATCATATCGCCCAGAGCTTGATCTGTTCAGTACCTGCCAGTCCAAAGCGTCAACACCGTTAAAGCTCGCGCAGACATTTGAGCGTCAATCAATGAAAACACCGAAATAAGTGGAGCTGCGCGAGAAAGATCTAAAATGACCCTATAGTATGAGCATACTTTGATTAGAAGCCATGCAACTATTAATCGTTGCATGGCGCCACTTCTAACTCTTCCTAAAAATCAGCATCCGGGTGAGCTTTTTTTTTAAGACTATTTAGTCGGCCACATCAAGCATCAAAAAAGCTGCAAAATTCTGCCGAGCTATTTTCTCAATACATTCACCCTGCACGTATAGATAAAATGTATAATTCAGGTGTTTAATTACAGTTTGGTTCGTTAGTGAATGTGCGTGAAACATCGACCGCCCCCAAGCCCCCCAAAGTTTTGCGACCAATCAATACGGGGTAGTTCATGTCGCCTCGATCCTTCAGTGAAAACTCTTCCTTATAAATTTTATCACCTATGCACATCGTCATCATGACTACTGGACGATGTTCAGCGCCACCGGCGCCTCGAACCTTTACATTTCTTTCGACGCGTCGCTCGAAGAGTGCGTTACTCACCTTCTTAGTTTTTGTGTCTTTTACTTTAACGTTGAAACGAACCCATTCCTCTCCATTTTTACGGAATCGTTCTAAGTCTTTCGCATCCATCGAGGATGTAAGAGCCCCTGTATCTAACTTTACTTTCACAGCAATATTTTCTGGTAAAAGTATTCCTTCCTCAACCCACCCGTATACCCTTTCTGGATTAGCAGGTGTTGAAAAAGCTGGCTGCGCAACAAAAGCCAAAAACAAAGCCAGCCCAGAATAACTTAAAATATTTCTGACCATTTTAATCGACCCTTTTGATCTGTATCGCGACGTATAAACGTTCATCCAGCTTAAATAAATACCACGACTCAGTTAGTGGACCATACCCTCATGATCGTCAGCCAGTTGATCGTGAAAATCAGAACCTTCCATTTGGACGGTAGTATGGCTGATGTGGAACTTATCACTCATAAGGCTGGTTACTTCAGCCAAGATAGCTTGCTCGCTGCGGGAAGCCGAGTCAGCGACAAGATGGACGCTCATAACACTTTTACCACTGGTCAAAGCCCAGATATGCAAATCGTGGATATTCTTGACCCCCTCAATGCCATAAAGCGTTGCCTCTACCTTCTCAATATCGATGCCCTCTGGAACCCCTTGCAGCAATATGTTCATGCTTTCCTTGAGCAATGACCAAGTCCTGGGCAGCACCCAGAACCCGATGCCAGCCGCGACAAGTGAATCAACCCAAGTCCAGCCGGTGAAACGGATCAAAAGAGCTGCGATGATGACGCCAATTGACCCCACCATATCGCTCCAGACCTCTAAATAAGCGCCCTTCACATTGAGGCTTTCCCCACTGGCAGCACTCAGTAGGCGCATTGAAACAAGGTTGACGATGAGCCCGAACACCGCAATGACCAACATGCCAGTCGACTGGATTTCCGCCGGGACTTTAAGTCGCAGATACGCTTCATAAACGATGTATATAGCGACTAAAAACAGCAAGACCGCATTGAAGGTGGCTGCAAGTATTTCAAATCGTGCGTACCCGAAGGTCCGCTTCCTATCCGCAGAGCGCTTGGCTATATGAATAGCGACCAAGGATATCGCCAAAGCCGCAACGTCCGTCAGCATGTGGGCCGCGTCGGATAATAAGGCCAAGCTGCCGGTGACAAAAGCTCCAATGACCTCCGCGACCATAAAGCTTGTCGTCAGGGTGAGTGCGATCCACAGCAACTTTTCGTGACCGGCGCGTACCTGGCCGTGACTGTGTCCTGAACTCATAACCTTTTCCTCAAACGCCGCTCGCTGAAACTCCAACCACCCAGGTAGCACCCTTGCTACGAGTCGATTGCAGGATATAAAGACCAGCTAATACCCAAAACCGTTCCATCTCATGAAACACCCTATTTCAGAATTGGTGCTGGTTCGAGGTATATCCCGATCAAAGCGCGAAATCGCAGCCTTAATCGAACATCTCCTGCAAAAATGATTTTTTGCGGTACGACTGTTGCCCCTGATGCCCACTCTGGTTTTGATGTCCACCATGACTTTGATGGCCGCTCTGATGACTGCTCTGATGGCCACCTTCTCTCCAACCGCCACCGTGACTTCCTCGCTGATCTCCATGAGCTTGGCTATCTCCATGCTGGCTGTAACCGGGTTGTACTGCTGGAGGAGCATTCTGTACGGGTGGAATTGGGTTCTGTGGAAGAAACCTAACGGCCTCCTGTTGTTGGCTGCGCTCGATGATCTTGTCGAGTTCACCTCGGTCGAGCCAAACGCCACGGCATTGAGGGCAATAATCAATTTCGATGCTTTGGCGCTCAGTCATTACGAGGGCAGTATCTTTGCAGATCGGACATTGCATGATTTGATTTCCTTGTGTGGGCATGTAATTGAAGACGAAGTCGCAGCTTTCGTATCACCGACGCAGTAGCCGCAGTCCGTTGAATACGACCAGCAGGCTCGCTCCCATATCGGCGAAAACAGCCATCCACAACGTAGCGTGGCCGGACAATGCAAGCGCCAAAAATACAACTTTGATACCCAAGGCCAGTCCGATGTTTTGCTTCAAAACAGAGGCACATCGACGACTCAGGCTAATAAAATCAGCAATCTTGCGTGGGTCGTCATCCATGATGGCGACATCAGCCGTTTCAAGGGCTGTGGCAGTCCCTGCGGCCCCCATCGCAAAACCAATGTCGGCTTGCGCCAATGCTGGAGCATCGTTCACACCATCGCCCACCATGCCAACAGTACCAAAGCGGCGTTTGAGTTCCGCGACGGCGACTTGTTTATCCTCCGGCATCAAGTTTCCGCGTGCATCCTGTATACCGAGCTGCGCGGCGATGGACTTGGCCGTTGCAGGATTGTCGCCCGTGAGCATCACCGGTACGACATTCAATGCTTTCAGAGCAGTTACGGCTGCAATGCTTTCAGGTCTTACTGTGTCCGCCACAGCAAAAATCGCCACCGGACCTCTGGCGGCGCAAAGCACGATTACTGTTTTTCCTGCGTTTTCGAGCAACGACAATCGGGCTTCAAGCGCAGGCGAACACAGACCTAACTCCTCAACCAAGCGGTGGTTGCCCAGGTGCCATAATTGACCATCAATAACGCCTTTGACACCACGACCGTTGAGTACACCGAAGTCCTCAACCGAAAAGGGAGCGACGTCTGGTTGCTGTAATTTCCAGCCGTTGACCAACGCCTTTGCCACTGGGTGCGTGCTGTGGTCGTCGAGACTCGCAGCGATCTTCAAAGCCAATTCGATGGGTAGATCACCAAACGGCTCGGTATCAGTCAGTACCGGCTTGCCTTGGGTCAAAGTTCCGGTTTTGTCGAGTGCCACAACTTTAAGAAGTCGCCCGCTTTCGAGGTATGCACCGCCCTTAATCAAAATGCCATGTTTGGCAGCCGCGGCAAGTCCACTGACAACGGTAATTGGCGTTGAAACTACCAAAGCACACGGGCAGGCGATGACTAGGAGGACCAGCGCCTGATAGAGCCAATCGCCCCAGGTACCAGCGAACAGAACGGGGCCCAACGCAGCAACCAACAGGGCAAGAACCACTACAGCCGGGGTGTAATAACGTGCAAACTGATCTACAAACCGTTGAGTAGGGGCTCGTTGAGCTTGCGCGTCTTGTATGGCCGCAGCGATACGAGCAAGAGTGCTTTCTCCTGCTACGGCCGTCACAGTCGCTTCAACCACTCCGTCGGTAACGATACTGCCTGCGTAAAGCGGGTCACCGACCTGCTTATCAACTGGAAGGCTTTCGCCAGTAATTGGGGCCTGATCAAGCGCAGCGCGACCAGACTCGACGCTGGCATCCAACGGTACTCGCGAACCTGTACGAACCCGAATACGACTACCGAGTAACACATTCGCCACGGGCTGATCTTTCCAGGCACCGTCAATCATTACTTCGGCGGTTTCCGGCGCCAACGCAGTTAGCGACTTGATCGCGTTACGCGCTCGCTCCAAAGAAAGTGCTTCGATAGCTTCAGCAATAGCGAAGAGGAAAACCACCATCGCAGCTTCAGGCCACTTACCAATGACGAGAGCACCAACGACAGCCAGCGACATCAGAAAATAAATGTTCAGAGTAAAGTTCTTAATCGCAATCCAACCCTTTTTTAGGGTAGGCAAGCCAGCGCTAAGAATGGAAAGAGCGGCAAGCACCATCACCGGCCAAGAGCCTTCCTGCCCAGTTGTCCACGCGATGACTTCAGCGGCGATAGCAGCCAAGCCGCTGATGGCCAGCAATCCTTTCAGTTTGGCGCTCAAGGCCGGGGGAACCGCTGATGGCGCGGCACCGGCCTCAAGCAGGCTCGGACCCATGTCCAAAGCGACTAAGGCGGCGACGATTGGTTGCGGATCATCCAGCCGATGATGGACTGTCAGCTCTCGATTCAGGAGATTGAAGTCGAGCCGAACAATTCCGGCCATTGGCTCCAGTCGGTTTCGGATCAAGCGCTCCTCAGTAGGGCAATCCATTTTATCGATGCGGTAGCGAACCCTGTTAGTCCCTTCCGGGGCGGGGCTGCTCTTGGTAATAGCCACACCTTCGGTAGCTAGTGTGCCATGAGCACAGCACGCATCGGCATGCGCATGCTTGTGATCGTGATCGTGATCGTGATCGTGATCGTGGCCATGTTCTTTGTGATGCCTGGGTTCAGCAGCCTTAACAGACCCATGCTGATGGTCAGATCCGCAACACTCTTCTTTCTTCTGCACGTGAAGACGGAGGACCGGCTTGAGCTTGTTTTCTTGGTTCATGATGCTTCTACCGCGAAGGATAATTCCCCCATTCAACAGCCTGTACCTACTACAGGGTCAAGTGCCCAATGAAGTTATTTGTAGCTGCTTTTGTGTGCGGATAGCTTGGTCCTCCTTGAACAGCACCGAGCCTATAGACATGCGCGCGGGCACTGACACCTCGCTTGCTCGGGCAACCTATCCGTGGCGCAGCAAGGACACGCCTTAGTATTGGGAGAATGTGTGACGACAGCCGGCCACGGTAAGCAGTAGGATCTGGTGACACGCAAGGAAGAACAACATGAAATCGAGCAGATTGTTAACCAGAGGTGTGCGGTATGCCAACCAGTGACGAGTGGACGGAGTGGCACCTAACACCCAGGGGCTGGAAGTGTGGCACTGAGCAGAAGGATTACCGTCGGGTGGACCGCACGCCTCCAGCAGACCGAGTACTAACCAGTAAATATAGGCTGTACCTGGGATCATCGAGCTCTATGGTGGACAAAGGTAACGAAGATATATGGCGATCTCCTGATAGCGATGTGGTGGAAGAACTTCTCAAGCTATATGGCAATCCGCCTGAACACCTCTAGAAGGGAAACCCGCCGAATTCGGAAAACCTTCGCGTACGATTTTTTCCGAATTCTGCGGGCCCCCCAATTTTAGTGGGAGATTCGACATGGACGCTGCATAAGAAACCAACCACCCGCGCAAAGGAGCCTGACCAATGCCGAACCCTCATTACATTTTTACGCCGGCTGCCCCTTATGCGGCAGCAACACGTCAATCTGACTCATCTTCTGCGTCGGCAGCCGCGCCAACACGTCTTTCATATAGGCATACGGATCATGCCCATTGAGCCGTGCCGACTGGATCAAACTCATGATCGGAGCCGCACGTTTGCCGCTGCGTAAAGAACTTGCGAACAGCCAGTTCGAACGCCCAATGGCCCACGGTCGGATCTGGTTCTCCGCCCGATTATTGTCAATGGGCACCGCGCCATCGTCGAGGTAGCGCGTCAACGCCGTCCAGCTTTTAAGGCTGTAATCCAAGGCTTTGGCGATGGCTGAGCCTTCGGGTACCAGCTGGCGCTGCGCGATCATCCAGGCATGCAGTGCATTGATGAGCGGCGCGGTTTTTTCCTGCCGTATTCGGCGTCGTAAATCCGCTTCCAAGTCACGTACTTCACGCTCGACTTCGTAAAGGTTTGCGATGTAGTAAAGAGTCTTTTCGGCGATCTGGCTTTTGTTGGTCGCATGTAAATCGAAGAACTTGCGCCGAGCGTGAGACATGCAGGCGATTTCGGTCACGCCTAGGTCAAAGCTGGCGCTGTAACCGGAGAAGCCGTCGCACACCAACTGGCCCTTCCAATCGTGTAGGAAAATGCGGGCATGTTCACCCGCGCGGCTGGGCGTGAAGTCGTAAACGACAGCGCTCAGCTAAGCAAATGGTGTCGTGGCATAGACCCAGACATACGCTCGATGGGTTTTCCTGGCGTCTGTTGAAAGCATCTGCACCGACGTTTCGTCGGCATGTATTACGTTGTGTTGGAGCACGACGTCGCGTAAGGCGTCGACCAGCGGTTGCAACTGTACGCCGCAGGCACCGACCCTGCGCCAGCGTCGAGCGCGGTATGGCCAAGCCGGCACGGCTGAAGATTTTTTCCTGGCGATACAGCGGTAAATGATTGGCGAACTTGGCGATCATCACCTGGGCCATCAGCCAGGCGGTTGGGATAACTTTGTCGATCACATGCGCCGGTACCGGCGCCTGAATCAGTGTTTCGCACTGATCGCAGATCCAATTGCCACGGATATGACGTTCGACGGTAAATACGCCCGGTGTGTAATCGAGTTTTTCGCTGACATCTTAGCCAATACGCTTGAGGGCGCAGCCACAGGTGCATTGCGTGTTGTTCGGTTCGTAATGGATTAGCTTGTGGGGCAACTGCGCGGGCAACGGCGCGCGCTTTGGTTTTTGGCGCACCTCAGACGAAGCGGGGGCGGATTGCAGAGCCTCCAGTTCGGCTTCGATGGCGGCAATGTCGGTGTCGAGCAGATCATTGAGGAGGCTGGCTTGCGCCGGGTTCAAATGTTCACTGCGCTTGGCAAAGCGATGGCGCTTGAGCAGCGCGATTCGTGAGTGAGTTGTTCGTTGACCGTTTTGAAGTGATGGACTTGTTTGTCGAGCTTTTCGACGAGTTGATCCAGGCTCTCGACACGCAGCATCAACTGCGCCGCCAGGGTGCGCAGTTGTTCAGGATGTTTGGACAGGGCAGGCGCCATGGATGAAGGCAGCCGACGCTACTGGCATTTCATCACCGATATATTCCATCTTTTAGCCGCAGGTGGCTGGTTGGGTGCTCTATTGGCATTCGCTCTACTGCTGCGGTTGAAATCGCCAAAGGGCGAACAAGAAGCTCGAATTCTTGCACGGGTGCTGACTGGTTTTGAATCGGACGGCGCTGTGATCGTAGTGATCATAAGCATTACAGGCGTAGTGAATTACCTGTTTGTCATCGGTCCAAATCTCGATGAAGTGATGCTCAGTACGTACGGTGTACTGCTGTTTTTGAAGGTCCTGCTCTTTGCCGGGATGATCGTGTTAGCCACGCTGAACCGCTTTCACCTAAGTCCGGTATTGGAGCGGTCAGTTCGAAATGGAGAATACTCAGCCGCGGTCAATGCCTTACGCCGCAGCATGACACTCGAGTTTTTAATGGCCGTCATCATAATTTGTCTTGTCGCATGGTTAGGCACTTTAAGTCCGGAAATGGAAATGAGCGCGGGATAGAGGTTGGTGACAGCCGACTAAGGAGTCTAGAAGGTGAATTGTAAGGGCCATTTCCACCGGCTACACTCCAGCCCATGAAACGCTATCTGCGGTTTTGCCTCATTTTCATGATTAGCCTGGCGCTACCCCTCAGCGGGATGGCGGGCGTTCAAGCATCGACAGAACCTTGCCCCATGAAGACGATGGGCATGGCGATGATGGACGACATGGGGATGGACTGCTGCAACGACATGAAAAGCCCTTCCGAGCACGGCAAACCTTGTAAGTCGGGTCAGGAATGCAAGACTGGCGGCATGCTGCAAGTCTCGATCTTCAAGCCTCCTGTCACCGTATTCAGCGCTGTAGTGCTTTCCCTCTTCAGCGATTCCCTACCCGTACAAACCCCGTCCGGGGTATGGCGACCGCCTCGCGTTTGATTCCTGTCCCACATTGAGCCTCATTCCGCGTTAGCGGGCTGGACTAGCTGCGCGCATGCCTTTTGCCGCGCGCAGTGGATGATCACAGGAATCATAAACATGAACTCCAAGTGCTATTGCACAGGTTGGTCCCTCGTGGCCGGTCTGGTGGCAAGCGTGCTGGCATTGCCGAGCTTCGCTGCCGCATTGACACTCGATGAAGCGTTGCGGCTGGCCGAAAACAATGCGCCGTCGCTGACCGCACAAGACGCCAAAATTCAGGCTGCCAGCAGCGCGGCTATTCCAGCCGGTGAGCTACCTGACCCCAAACTGCTGCTAGGTGTGCAGAACTACCCCATTGGCGGTCCGGATCGCTGGAGCATCGATCAGGACTTCATGACTATGCAAATGGTCGGGGTCAGGCAAGAAATGCCCAACAGCGACAAGCGCAAAGCGCGCGTCGAGGTCGCCGATGCGGCCATTGATCGCGCCGCTGCGGAGCGTCGAGTCGAACGTCTGAAGGTACGCCAGTCCACGGCGTTGGCCTGGATCAGTAGCTACTCGGTTGAGCGCAAAGTTGCACTGTTCCAGGACTTCTACAAAGAAAACCGCCTGTTGACCGATACCGTCCGGGCCCAGATTGCCGGTAGCCGCGCTCAACCCGCCGATGCGGTGACACCCAAGCAGGAAGCAGCTCAACTGGCGGAGCAACAGGACAATCTGATTCTCCAGAGAGCGCAGGCCCGAGCAGCCCTCAAACGCTGGATTGGCTCCGCCGCCAACGACAAGCCTGTGGGTAGCCTGCCTGAATGGCCTGTCGAAACCTCAAGCTACTCCCATAAACTGCAACACCATCCCGAGTTGGCCGCGTTTGCGCCGATGACCCGTGAAGCGCAAGCCAAACTTAATGAAGCGGTGTCGGAGAAGCTGTCGGACTGGAGCTGGGAACTGGATTACCAGCGCCGTGGCCGTGAGTTCGGCGATATGGTCAGCGTGCAATTTTCCTGGGACCTGCCGCTGTTTCCTGACTCGCGCCAAAACCCCAAAATTGCAGCCAAACAGGCTGAACTCAGTCAGCTTGAGGCCGAGCGCGAAGCCCTGTCTCGCGAGCACACCCAGCAACTGGAAAACGAACTGGCTGACTATGAACGCTTGAATCGTGCTGTGCGCCGCAACCAGGAAAGCCTGTTGCCGCTGGCCAAGGAAAAGGTCGAGCTCAGCATGGCCAGTTATCGTTCCGGCAAAGGCATTTTAAGCGCCGTTGTTGCCGCCCGACGTGAACTCATCGAGGCCCGCCTCAAACAGATCGACGTGGAAGAGCAGCGAGCGCTGACCAGTGCGCGTCTGTATTTTGCTTATGGGGAGTCCAGCCAATGATCCTTAGAAAATGGAACTGGGCATTACTGGTAGGTATCTCGCTGGCATTGGGCGTTGCCGGTGGCTACTGGTTCGCTCATCAGCGCATGAGCGGAGTACCAGCTACCGCTCCAGATCAGAGTCTCAATTCACCGGATGAACGCAAGGCTCTGTATTGGTACGACCCCATGTACCCGCAGCAAAAGTTCGATAAGCCGGGGAAATCCCCCTTCATGGACATGCAACTGGTTCCCCAATACGCCAGTGGCGCAGGGGACCGTGCGGCCGTCAGTATCGATCCAGGTCTGACCCAGAATCTAGGTCTGCGTTTTGCGACTGTCACTCGTGGGATCTTTGAGTCGAGCCTCGATGTGACAGGTGCCTTGACGTTTAACGAACGTGATGTCGCTGTGATTCAGGCACGCACCACTGGCTTTGTGGAGCGGGTCTATGCGCATGCTCCCGGCGATGTACTCAAAGCCAACGCGGCGCTGGCGGATATCCTGGTGCCTGAGTGGGCCGCTGCCCAGACAGAGTTTCTTGCCCTGAAGCGCAACGGGGATGCAGACCTGTTGGCTGCGGCTCGCCAGCGACTACGACTCACAGGGATGCCGGCAACACTGATTACTCAGGTAGAGCGTGGCGGTAAGGTTCAGCCCTACCTGATGCTCACCAGCCCCATTGCCGGTGTGCTGCAAGAATTGAACGTACGTGCGGGCATGACCGTGGCGACTGGCGATACGTTGGCACGCGTAAATGGCTTGAGCAGTGTCTGGCTAGCCGTGGCCGTTCCAGAATCGGATGCCGGATCGATCACCGTGGGGCAGGCGGTCAAAGCGCGTCTGCCAGCCTTCCCAGGGACAACGCTCAATGGCAAGGTCAGCGCGATTTTGCCCGAGACCAATCCGGACAGCCGCACCCTTCGTGTGCGGGTGGAACTACCCAATCCGGACGGGCGCCTCAGGCCGGGTTTGACGGCGCAGGTACGCCTGAACCGCTCGACCGGGCAAAGTGTGTTGTGGGTGCCGAGCGAAGCCGTCATACGCACGGGCCGACGTGCTCTGGTGATGCTCGCCGAAGACGCCGGCCGCTACCGTCCCGTGGCGGTGCAACTCGGGCAGGAAAGTGATGGCAAGACAGCGATATTGAAAGGTCTGGAAGAAGGCCAGAAAGTGGTTACCTCTGGCCAGTTCCTGCTCGACTCGGAGGCCAGTCTTAAGGGCATCGTTGCAAGCTCGGAGGAAGAGTCACCACCCAGCGCAGCAGCCTCCAGCTTTCATGAGGCGGATGGGCAGATCGTTGAGATCAACGACAAAGAAGTCACGCTCGCCCATGGTCCTTTCAAGACGCTGGGCATGCCTGGTATGACGATGACGTTCCCACTCGCCAACCCGGCGCTGATGCAGGGCTTCAAAACGGGTGACAAGGTTCGGGTTGCGGTGAGTCAGACCGACGATGGCCTGCGTGTTGAGCGCCTGGAAAAATCGGGGAGCCAGCCATGATCGCTGCCCTGATTCGTTGGTCAGTGGCCAACCGATTCCTGGTGCTACTGGCGACGCTGTTTGTCACGGCTTGGGGCATTTGGTCGGTGCAGAGCACGCCCATCGATGCGCTGCCAGATCTCTCGGATGTTCAGGTGATCATCCGCACCCCTTTTCCGGGACAAGCGCCGCAGATTGTCGAGAACCAGGTGACCTATCCGTTGGCCACCACCATGCTCTCGGTGCCGGGAGCCAAGACGGTGCGTGGCTATTCCTTCTTCGGTGACAGCTTCGTTTACGTGCTGTTCGAAGACGGCACTGACTTGTACTGGGCTCGCTCGCGGGTGTTGGAGTATCTGAGCCAAATACAAAGTCGGTTGCCGGCCAGCGCCAAACCGGCGTTGGGACCGGATGCAACGGGAGTGGGCTGGATCTATCAGTACGCACTGGTGGATCGCAGTGGCGGGCACGATCTGGCGCAGCTACGCACACTTCAGGACTGGTTCCTCAAGTTCGAACTCAAGACCCTGCCCAACGTTGCAGAAGTAGCCACCGTGGGGGGCATGGTCAAGCAGTACCAGGTGCAGCTTGATCCGCTCAAACTGGCCAGCCTCGGTATTACTCAGGCTGAGGTGACCGAAGCCATCGGCAAGGCCAACCAGGAAACCGGTGGCGCGGTGCTGGAGATGGCAGAGACCGAGTTTATCGTGCGTGCTTCCGGTTACCTGAAGACGCTCAATGACTTCCGTGCGATCCCGCTCAAGTTGGCTTCGGGAGGAGTGCCGGTGACCCTTGGCGATGTAGCCACGATTCAGTTGGGACCGGAAATGCGGCGTGGCATTACTGAACTCGACGGCGAAGGCGAGACCGTCGGCGGCGTGGTGATATTGCGCAGCGGCAAGAATGCGCGCGAGACCATTGCAGCGGTCAAGACCAAGCTCGACGAACTGAAAAGCAGTCTGCCGGCCGGGGTGGAAATCGTCACCACCTACGACCGTAGCAAGCTGATCGACCGCGCCGTGGAAAATCTCAGCCACAAGCTAATCGAAGAGTTCATCGTTGTCGCGTTGGTGTGTGGGATCTTCCTCTGGCACCTGCGCTCATCCCTGGTGGCTATCATTTCGCTGCCGGTGGGGGTGCTGATTGCCTTCATCGTCATGCGCTACCAGGGCATCAACGCCAACATCATGTCCTTGGGCGGGATAGCCATCGCCATCGGCGCCATGGTCGATGCTGCCGTGGTGATGATCGAGAACGCGCACAAGAAGATTGAGGCTTGGCACGTGGCCAATCCGGGGGAAGAACTGAAGGGTGAGCGTCATTGGCATGTAATGACCGAAGCGGCCGCAGAGGTAGGCCCGGCGCTGTTCTTCTGTTTGTTGATCATCACTCTGTCGTTCATTCCGGTGTTCACCCTGGAAGCTCAAGAGGGGCGTTTGTTTGGCCCGTTGGCTTTCACCAAAACCTACGCCATGGCCGCAGCGGCGGGATTGTCAGTGACCTTGGTGCCGGTGCTGATGGGCTACTGGATTCGAGGACGAATTCCCAGTGAACATCAGAACCCGTTGAACCGGTGGTTGATTCGGATCTATCAGCCAGCCCTGGACGCAGTCTTGCGTCGACCAAAGATCACGCTGCTGGTGGCGCTGTTGGTTTTTGTCAGTGCGCTATGGCCAATGTCTCGCTTGGGTGGCGAGTTTCTCCCCCCGTTAGACGAGGGCGACCTGCTCTATATGCCTTCAGCTCTGCCGGGATTGTCGGCGCAGAAAGCGGCACAACTGCTGCAACAGACCGACCGTCTGATCAAGACCGTGCCTGAAGTCGAACACGTCTTCGGTAAAGCGGGGCGCGCTGAAACCGCCACCGACCCGGCACCGCTGGAAATGTTCGAGACCACCATCCAGTTCAAACCACATGAGCAATGGCGTCCAGGCATGACCCAGGAAAAGTTGGTGGAAGAACTGGATCGAGTGGTACGAGTCCCTGGGCTGACGAATATCTGGATACCACCGATTCGCAACCGTATCGACATGCTGGCCACGGGGATCAAGAGTCCCATCGGAGTGAAAGTTGCCGGCACCAACCTGACGGAGATCGATGCCGCGACTCAGGCGGTCGAGCGAGTGGCCAAGGGGGTACCCGGTGTCAGTTCGGCTCTGGCCGAGCGACTGACCGGTGGCCGTTATATCGATGTGGATATTGACCGTAAGGCGGCTGCTCGCTACGGACTGAATATCGCCGATGTGCAGTCCATCGTGGCCGGCGCTATCGGCGGTGAAAACGTCGGCGAAACCATTGAAGGGCTCGCACGCTTCCCGATCAACGTGCGTTACCCACGGGAGTGGCGTGACTCGCTCGGTGCCTTGGAGCAACTGCCGATCTATACCCCGCTAGGTAGCCAGATCACCCTCGGCACAGTGGCGAAGGTCAACGTCACGGACGGTCCACCGATGCTCAAGAGCGAGAACGCACGACCCTCTGGTTGGGTTTACATCGACGTGCGTGGCCGGGACATTGCCTCGGTAGTCGCCGATCTACGCAGGGTGGTCAACGAGCAGGTCAAATTGCAGCCCGGTATGAGCCTGAGCTACTCGGGACAGTTCGAGTTTCTCGAAAGGGCCAACGCACGACTCAAACTGGTGGTGCCTGCCACGCTGTTGATCATCTTCGTGCTGCTCTACCTGACTTTTTCCCGCTTCGATGAGGCCCTGCTGATCATGGCCACACTGCCATTCGCTCTCACGGGCGGGGCATGGTTCCTCTATCTATTGGGATTCAATTTGTCAGTCGCCACCGGGGTCGGCTTTATCGCCTTGGCCGGTGTTTCCGCCGAGTTTGGCGTGATCATGCTGCTCTACCTGAAGAACGCCTGGGCCGAACGTGAAGACCTCGGCGACAGCACTGAGCGCGGTCTGGTTGCGGCGATTCGTGAAGGCGCCGTGCAGCGTGTTCGACCCAAGGCCATGACCGTGGCCGTCATCATTGCCGGCTTGTTACCCATCTTGCTGGGCAGCGGAACCGGCAGCGAGGTGATGAGCCGAATTGCTGCACCCATGGTCGGCGGCATGGTCACGGCACCCTTGCTTTCCCTGTTTGTCATTCCGGCGGCCTATCGCCTGATGCGTCGCCGCCGCCTCTCAGTTGAACCCATCAACCCTCAAGGAAAAGTCGTATGAAACTGACCCTGATTGCAGTTGCCAGCACCGTAGTAGCGTTGTCTTTTTCTGCCCTGGCAGAGGACATGCCGGGCATGAAAATGGACGGAATGGAGGGCATGCAGATGAAGCAGGAAACAACGCAGGCTCCAGTCGCCACCGCCGACGGAACGATCAAGGCTATCGATACTGTGAAGCATACGGTGACCATCTCTCACGGCGCTGTTCCAGCTGTGCAATGGCCGCCGATGACCATGGCCTTTTCCGTTACGGAAGATCAACTGACAGGGCTGTCGATCGGAGACCGCGTATCGTTTTCCTTTACGCTAGAGGGTGGCAAAGCCACTATTGTGTCTATTAAAAAGTGAAACAGCAGTAGTGAAGTTGGTCGGCACGCTTTGTCGTGCCGGTCATTATCACTAAATCCGCAGGTCAGAAAAAACGGTACACCTGTGATGTACTTGACTGGCTGCTTAGCCGATTACGGCCTTTCGTCTACAGCGGTTTTGAATCGCTAGCAGTCGAGGTTCGGACTAGGTTGATGGTGACTCCAGCCAATGGAAAGTCACCAACTCGCGTTACGACTGATTTCCTTCCATTCGGCGAGTCTCTATCTGACTATACCGATGGCTGTCGCAGACCCATTACCGTCCGATGTAGCACTCGAAAGTGAAAACGGCAGGCGTGCAGTCGAGCTTTCGCTGGCATCTTTGCCGATGCGCCGGAGGGCGCAGCCGCTCGTCGCAATAACTAGCAAGAATTGCCTCTATGCACGGTTATCCAATGACGAGATCAGCTCTGCGCGCGAGCATAATGACGTGTCTTCTCTAATGACGAAATGAGAGCCGGACGATCATGAGTGAAAGCGAGCGTTGGATAGTCAAATGCCAGAATACTGAAGACGGTAGCGGCGATGTCATCGTTGATTTACCTCCAGAATTGCTTGTCAAAATGGGGGTAGGTGTTGGGGACGATCTGACGATTACGGTAGTGAATGGCACAATAGTGCTGAAGCCTACGCATGGCACAACATCAGTGCAGCCCGTGTTTGCTGGAGTCCTGCGTGATGATGCTTATCATGCCTACCGCATCCGGCTGGAGGCGTCTCTAAATATCCCCTCAAACGCCTCTGATCAGGACATTCACGACATGATCGTAGCTGGCTTCTCGGCCAGCATGATCATGTCGCTTTGCGACGTTGGAACCATAAGTCCGGAAGAACGCGACAGAATCATTCCACCCAAAACACTCAAAACAAAATTGGCCAGCAATCAGCTCTTAACGGTGGATGAGAGCGATCGACTGTTCCGCTTTGCACACATTACCGCCATGGCCGAGGTGATCTTCGGGGATGCGGGAAAGGCCAAACAATGGCTTTCCAAACCCAAATCCCGTTTTTCGGGCCAAAGTCCAACTGCAATGCTGACTACAACCCACGGCACACATCGGGTCGAAGAAATGCTGATTCAGGTAGCTGAGGGCATGTCATTTTGATCCAACGGCAGCTAAGTAGAACCATCACACGCGGGTACGCGACCGCAACTATTCATTCAGCTAGCGTGCTCCGTTAAGCCGCTTACCCCCCGAATTCAATGAGCCGCTGGTGTCAAAATATTTTGTTCGGCACCAGTCTCGACTTTAAATTGGCTCCTGCGGGTAGTGTCAATCTATGTTGTTATAAACTCATCCCGTCATTCGAATATCACCATGGGTTGTGTCAAGTTATGTTGTCATCTGGGGAGCGCTGAAGGTTCTATAAATGACTGATTTTATTGATGTTCGTGTGTCAAACTATGTTGTTGGGCACCATCCTTGGCTTTAGAGAATAGAAACTGTCGCGGGAGCTGGAGGGGTTATCCTCCAGGCTCCCGCTGTTGCTTCAGGCCCGGATCCACACCTATCTTCCCGACACATCTCCCTATCCAGCCGTTAGATGCTGCCGCGAAAACAAAGTAGTGAATCTCTGCGCTCCTCTGTAGAGCGGAATTTCCTGAAAAAAGTGCTATTGCGTAAAACAACAATGAACTAACAGAAGGGAAGGTCTGATTTTCGATTAAGCAGCTGTTTTTGAATTTCAGACACGAGGTCGCTAAAACGGCTGCTGACTTCAGACCTCCTTGGCATTACCTAAAGTTTGAACTGACGCACAATCTGCAACAACCGCTCAGCGTCTCCACCGCTCGCCCGGCCACGGCTGAGGGTGCTCTGCGCAAGTACAACGGTGGTGTTCGCGACTACCGAAACACTACTGATCCGGCGATTGATTTCATCGGTAACCATGGCCTGCTCTTTGGCAGCCTCAGCAATGTGCAGGCTCATATCGGACACTGAAGACACCAGTGCACTTATTCGCTGTAATGCTTCGCCAGCGCTAAGCGCCTGCTGCACTCCACGTTCAGCAAAGTCACGACTGTCGTCCATCACTTTAACCGCATGCTGTGAAGCATTTTGCAGCCGTTCGATCATATCGTTGATTTCTTGCGTAGATTTTTGCGTACGACTAGCCAACGTGCGGACTTCATCTGCCACTACCGCAAAACCACGACCTTGCTCACCGGCGCGAGCAGCTTCGATGGCGGCGTTAAGCGCCAGCAAGTTGGTTTGTTCGGCGATGGTGCGAATCACCTCCAGCACCCCACCGATTTCACGTGAATGGCCTTCCAGATCAGCGATCACTTGGGCAGCTTGACCCACTTCTTCTGCCAAGGAGCGAATATCAACGATGGTTTTATCGACGACGGCAATCGCCTCTTTTGCCTGTGTAGAGGCGTCACGCGTTTGAACAGAGCTGGCTTCGGCGTTGCTGGCCACCCCCTGCACGTTGGTAGCCATTTGATTGGCCGCCGCCGCCACTTGTTCAACTTCAATTTGCAAATCCGTAGCACTTTGCTGAGAGGCACCGGCATCACTTAGCAATTGTTCGGCCGATTGCTCTAGCCCCTTCGAAACATCCGCAACGGTCGAGATTTTGCTACGCAAGCCGCCTAAAAATGTATTGAATAGCCCAACAACCTGACCTATTTCATCATCTCGCTTTGACTGGATGCTGCGGGTAAGGTCGCCGCTCCCGTCATTTAATGCGCTCAGTGACCTGCTCAGTTGCTGCATCGGCGGTAGCACTCGACTAGCAATCAGCCACAACACCCCGAGCATAATTAAAAGTACGGTTCCCCATGCGACGAGGCTGGTGACCTGGATTTTTGTGCGCGCGGCTTCACTGTCATCCAACTGCTGACGATACAACTTGTCCAATGGCTGACTAAAAGCAGCAAACTCGGAAATAACTTTCGCCGAACGCTGGTCAAAATCTTCCATAACTTTATCGCCGTCAGCTTTGTTACTGGCATAGGCCTGTACCATTAGCTTGCCGGTGCTGTTGAGTTGGTCCAGTGGCGTGCGCAGGGCCTGAAGTCGGCTGGAAAGACTTGGAACGATTTTCTCTATCTCCTCCAAAAGCTGTAGCGAAGCTGCGTAATGCTGCTGCGCTTCCTCCATCGGCTCATGGTCTTGAGTAAGGCTTGCATCGGTATAGAACTGTTGAATTTGCGCGCTCTCGTAGCGCAATTTTTGAGTCGACTCAAGAGCGTTTCCCAGTCGCTCGATTTCGGATCCAATGGCATCTAGGACGTTAAATTGGGTTTGCATCAATGTAGTTAAACCCATTGCTATAACGATCAAACCAGCAGCACAGAAAGCCATCAAACGAGAAATACTGAATATCATAAGGTAGTCCGGTAAAAGGGAACGTAGATCAAAAAAATCGTGTGTTTTTAACGATTAACAGTAGAAACCACCGATTTTTCAAAGTCCTGTCTTGTTTGGTTGAAAGTAACTGATTTTTTGAGCAACAGATTTCCATTTTACTCTCTACGCACCACTACTTTACGGATTCAATAGTCGTAGTGGGGGTGGGGAAGCTCCAGGCAACTTGCTGCAATCGCGCGGCAAGTGGAAAATGTCATGGCGTTCGGCGCTATATCTGGCGAAACATCCGGGGCGCTCCCCCAAGATATGAGTTGGCCAATGTTCTCGGGGCTCGTTGTGACAAACTATGTTGTAAGCCACCACCCTCTGAAAAATCGCAGCCAATGGTTGCGATTTTTTTATCCGAATCCAGGACATGCTCATGGACCGCTTCCAGGAAATGCAAGTCTTCGCCGCAGTCGCACAAGATCAAGGGTTTTCGGCGGCCGCGCGGCGTCTGGGCATGTCGGCAGCCAGTGTCACGCGCGCGGTGGCGGCGTTGGAGAAGCGTATTGGTACGCAGCTGCTGACGCGCACGACACGCAGCGTTCATCTGAGTGAGGCGGGCCAGCGTTATCTTGAAGATTGTCGGAGAATTCTCGCCGAGTTGCAGGAAGCCGAGGACTCGGCGGCGGGCAGTCACGCCCAACCCCGTGGGCAACTGACGATTACCGCACCGGTATTGTTTGGTGAGCTGTTTGTCACGCCATTGATGGTGAATTTTCTGACGCAATTTCCCGATGTCACGATCAATGCGTTGTTGGTGGATCGTATGGTCAGCGTGGTGGAGGAGGGCATCGATGTGGCCGTGCGAATCGGTGAGCTGCCCGACAGCAATCAGCATGCAATTCGGGTGGGGGAGGTGCGACGGGTTATTTGTGCGTCGCCACGGTTTCTTGCCACTTTCGGACGGCCAAATCACCCGCAAGACCTGGCCCAGGCACCGGTTATTGCGACGTCCTCGATCGGACAGTTAAGAAACTGGCCATTCCTCGTGGACGGCGACCCGCTGAGTGTCCGGCCTGAACCGCGGCTGGTGGTCACGGCGAATCAGGCGGCCATCGCCGCTGCCAGCCTCGGTCTGGGATTCACACGAGTCCTGTCTTATCAGGTTGCGGGCAAAATAGCGGCTGGGGAGCTGGAAATCATCCTGGCCGACTTCGAAATGCCGCCATTGCCCATCCATGTGGTCTACCAGGGCGG
This sequence comes from Pseudomonas fluorescens group sp. PF-1, assembly GCF_054481335.1. Classification (NCBI taxonomy): domain Bacteria; kingdom Pseudomonadati; phylum Pseudomonadota; class Gammaproteobacteria; order Pseudomonadales; family Pseudomonadaceae; genus Pseudomonas; species Pseudomonas fluorescens group sp. PF-1. Next base: position 150,561 of record NZ_JBTMNG010000002.1, on the reverse strand, counting down.
ACGTAACGCCCCGGCGCGGGTTCGCAGTTTTGTCGATTTTACGGTGAAGGCACTCCGGGAACATCCGGCCTTGCGCCGCTGATGCATTATTGCTGCAGATGAAATAATGGATTCCACTTGCTGGTTATTCTGTTGCTTTCGGGACTGGTAGAAGATGGCTGCCATCGGTGCTGATCTTCCGAAGCGCCACTTACCCTGCGGAGTCGACCATGCAAGCCATCAAACTCTACAACTTTCCCCGTTCCGGCCACGCTCACCGTGTGGAGCTGATGCTTTCGCTGCTGCAATTACCCACCGAGTTGATCTTCGTTGACCTGGCCAAGGGCGAACACAAGCAGCCGCAATACCTGGCACTCAACGCTTTCGGACAGGTGCCTGTACTGGATGACCAAGGCGTGGTGCTGGCGGATTCCAACGCGATCCTGGTTTATCTGGCACAGAAATACGGCAAGGGTCGTTGGCTGCCAACCGATCCGGTCGGTGCCGCCAAGGTACAGCGTTGGTTGTCGGTGGCTGCCGGGCCGATTGCCTTTGGTCCAGCCAGGGCCAGGTTGATCACAGTGTTTGGTGCACCTTACAACGCTGAAGAAACGATCGCTTATGCTCATACCGTGCTGAAGGTCATCGATCACGAACTGGCCAACACGCCTTGGCTGGCGGGCGGCGAGCCGACCATTGCTGACGTCGCGGCCTACAGCTACATCGCCCATGCACCTGAAGGCAATGTCTCGCTGGACGACTACGCCAACATCCGCGCCTGGCTGGCACGGGTCGAAGCCTTGCCAGGATTTGTCGGCATGCCGCGCACCGTCGCCGGCCTGCAAAAAACCGCCTGATGCTTGTGGCCCGACGCTGTCGGGCCGTTCACGCTGCGCCGAGGGTGCAGGGGAGTAGCCGTAATGGACCGTTCACCGTGGCATGCTGGCGAAAAACAGATGCAGGCTCGTGTCGGCGTCGCCGAGCGAATGGAGGTGTTGGGGCGTCGGGTGATTCGCAGCGAGATGCCAGACCAGCACCGCACGTTCTATCGGCAACTGCCGTTCATGCTTTACGGCGCGGTGGATGCCGAGGGCAACCCGTGGGCCAGCGTGCTTGAAGGTGAGCCAGGCTTCGCCCATTCACCTGAACCAGGGCTGTTGCAATTCAGCAGTCTGCCGACTGCCGATGATCCGGCGCAATTGACTGACGGCGCTGCGATTGGCCTGCTGGGGATCGAACTTCACACCCGGCGTCGCAACCGTATCAATGGTCGTGTCGGTGCCATGTCGGCGAGCGGCTTTAGCGTGACGGTGCAGCAGTCCTACGGTAATTGCCCGCAATACATCCAACTGCGCCAGTTTCGTTCGGTGCCGCTGGAAGATCCGGCAACGCGACGCGCGCAGCATGACAGCGAGCTGGATGATGCGGCCAGCGCGATGATTGCCGAGGCAGATACCTTCTTTGTCGCCAGCTATGTGGACGTCGAGGGTGAGCGTTCGGTGGATGTCTCCCATCGCGGCGGTCAGTCCGGTTTCGTACAGGTTGAAGGTAATCGCCTGACCATCCCGGATTTCGCCGGCAATCTTTTTTTCAACACGCTGGGTAATCTTCTGGCCAATCCCAAGGCCGGTTTGTTGTTCATCGATTTCAACTCAGGTGACCTGCTGCAACTCAGCGGGCGCACCGAAATCATTCTTGAGGGCCCACAGGTCGAAGCCTTTCAAGGCGCCGAACGTTTATGGACGTTCCACGTGGAACATGTGGTGCGTCGGCCGGGAGCTTTGGCGTTGCGCTGGCGTTTCGACGGCGTCTCTCCCACCAGTTTGCTGACCGGCACTTGGGCGCAGGCCAAGGCTCGTCTGCAAGCGCAGGCCCTGGGCGATAGCTGGCGGCCGCTGCGGGTGGTGCGGATTGAACCGGAAAGCCACAACATTCGCTCGATCTATCTGGAACCCGCCGACGGTGCCGGGTTGCCGTTGTTCCACGCCGGGCAGCATCTGCCTTTGCGGTTCAACATTGATGGCGAGGTGCATATCCGTACGTACAGCCTGTCGAGCGCACCGTCGGACGACTTTTTCCGCATCAGCGTCAAACGTGATGGACGTGTGTCTTCACACCTGCACGAACAGATCCAGGTCGGCGATCTGCTGGAGGCGCGTGCGCCTCAAGGGCATTTCACCGTGGCCCCTCATGAGCGCCGTCCGCTGGTGTTGATGGCCGCTGGCGTCGGCATTACGCCGCTTTTGTCGATGCTTCGAGAGGTGGTTTATCAAGGTTTGCGCACCCGCCGCATTCGGCCGACCCTGTTCCTGCAGAGTTCGCGTACGTTGGGTGATCAAGTGTTTCGTCGTGAACTGGACCGCTTGCTTGGTGACGCTGGGGATGCCGTCAGGGTGGTGCGGCTGCTGAGTCAGCCAGAGCCTTCGGCGCGGGAAGGTGAAGATTTCGACCTGACCGGACGGATTGACGTCGCACTACTCAAGGATCTGCTTGAGGCCGATGACTACGATCAGCTGGATTTCGTTCTGTGTGGCCCTGGAAGTTTTACCCAAGCGATGTACGACGGACTACGCGAGCTGGACATCCGCGACGTAAGGATTCACGCCGAAACCTTCGGGCCCTCCACATTGCGTAGACAGCCAGACCCCGACGCCGTGGTTATCGAACAGCCGCCAGCCGCTACCACCTCGGTGCCGGTGGTGTTCCAGCGCTCCGCCAAAGAGGCGCGCTGGCAACCCGATGGCGGCAGTCTTCTGGAGCTGGCAGAGAGTCGCGGGTTGCGACCGGAATTCAGTTGCCGAGGGGGTTCCTGCGGGACCTGCAAGACTCGCCTGATCAGTGGCTTGGTGCATTATCCACAGCCGCCCGCCGAAGTGCCGGAGGAGGGACAGGTGCTGATTTGTTGTGCGATTCCGGCTCAGGGCGAGCAGCCTTTGGTGCTGGATATCTGAAGGATCGTCACATGCCATCATTGCCCGTGGGTCGATGGCTCAGTAGGGTAGAGCGCAGAACGAAAGGGCCGTCACTGGCCCTTTCTGCATTTTCAGGGATAGGCGCTTTCATGGTTTTTCTGACTCGCTGGATCCTCCTGCTGACGTCGCTCGCCCTGTTCAGTGGTTGCGAACGGCAGGACGCTCCGCCACTCGATCAGCAGCTCTACGTCTGGCAACGACAATGGACATCCGACCACGACGTCGCACTGAGGGACAGCCGCACAGACTTTTCCACTTTACGGGTGCTGGCGCTACAAGCCTTTCCCCAGGCTGGCTGGAGTCGTGCACGAGTTGATCCTGCATTGCTCAAGCGAGACGGGCGGCCACTGATTGCGGTGATTCGCCTTGATGGTCAGCTCAAGTCATTGGATCAGGATGAGGTGACGACACAGATTCAACAGGTGATCAGCGATTGGCAGGCGCTGGGACTGAGCCTCTGCGGTGTGGAAATCGACCACGACGCCGGTAACGCTCGGCTACCGGCCTACCGCGAATTTCTTCAGCGGCTGCGCGCCCATCTGCCGGCCTCATTACCCCTGAGCATTACCGCGTTACCGGCGTGGCTCGACAGTCGCGAATTGCCTGCGTTGTTATCCACAGTCGATAGCAGCGTGCTGCAAGTGCATGCCGTCGGCGACCCGCGTCGTGGGTTGTTCGATCCGGTCCAGGCCCGGCAGTGGGCGAACGCCTGGAGCCGTATCACTTCGAAACCCTTCTATTTGGCTTTGCCGGCCTACGGCGTCGCGTTGTTGCCTGGTGGCGGCGGTGTGCCGATCGTGGAAAGTGAGATACGCATCGAACGTGAGGGCAAGCGCCAGGAGTTGCTGGCCGATCCCCAGCAACTCAGTCGGCTCAGCGCCGAGTTGCGCGCCGATCCACCGGCGCATCTGGCCGGACTGATCTGGTTTCGCCTGCCACTGGCCAACGACCGTCGAGCCTGGAGCCTGACGACCTTGCGCGCGGTGGTGCGCGGTGATGCCTTGAGCAGTCGGTTGGCGCTGAAACTCTCCGCTCAGGAAGGCCTCTATGACATCGGCATCAGTAACGAGGGCAACCTCGACAGCGCCTGGCCCGAACGTGTGACATTGGCGGCGCGAGGGTGTGAGGGGGCTGATGCGCTGGCCGGTTATGCGTTGCAACAAGGCCCGGATCTGCTTACCTTCACCCGCCTGCATGAAGGTCGAATAGCGGCTGGCGGACAGCGGGCCATGGGGTGGGCACGCTGCGCACATATTGATCAAGGAGGTTCGAATGTTTACCCGTAATTGGCCCCGCCATCTGCTTTGCCTGAGTCTCAGCCTGCCGCTGGGTTCGGCGTTGGCATGCGGGCCGGATTTCCCCATGCGCCTGCTGGACAACCGTGGCCAGTCGCTGGCGGAACTGCCTGAGGGTAACTTCAATTTCGAGGTCAATCGCCTCGGGCATGCCATTGCCGGGCTGAAACACGTCACCCAAGCCGTCAACAGCATGGAAGCAACCGACTATGCAGAACAGCGCAGTCAGGCCGAGCAGGCAGGTTTGACGGCCGAGCAGCAGGCGCTGGTGCAACAGTTGCGTGGTTTGACCGATGCCCGGCGGGTTGAGGTTGAGGGTGAAAGTCTGCCGGCCGAGCTCAAGTTCTATCTGGCCGGTGCCGTGGCATTTGCTGGCGGTGACCATGGTCTGGCGGCGGAATATTTTCAGAAAGTACTGGCGCTGCCGGCCGATCAACGGCTGCTACGCAGCACCTGGGCCGCTTACTCGTTGGGACGGGCGTTGTTTGCCATGAGCTCGGAAGCGGGCGCCGGTCCCGATGTGCTGGCGCAGTCGCGCCAGGCGTTCGAACAAACTCGGCAACTGAGCATCGATGGCTTCAGCGATCCGCTGGAGCTGGGTGTGGCCAGTCTGGGTGAACAGGCCCGCGTTGCCCGGACGGAGGGCGACTGGAACAGCGCCATCGAGCTGTATGCCACGCAAAACCTCCAGGGGTCGGCGGTCGGCTACACCTCGCTGAAGCTGTTGATGGCTGATCTGTCAGCGATGCCGGACGATCAACTGGCCGAACTGCTCAAGGGCAAACCGGTGCAGCAACTGATCACGGCGTCCTTGATCAGTCGACTGGGTTGGTCGTTCGGTGATCAGCCGGCCAATGAACAGAAATTGATCAAACTTTTGCAGAGCAGCACGCGGGGCACACTCGATAACGCGGATCGCCTGGCGGCGGTCAATTATCAACAGGGTGACTACGCCAGTGCCAAGGCCTTCCTCGAACACGCCGGTGATGGTGGCCTGGCTTGGTGGCTGCGGGCCAAACTGGCGGTGCGCGAGGGTGATAAAAGCGCCGCGGCTGCCGCTTATGCGAAGGCCGCCCAGGCTTTCCCGCAGAATGAATCCTGGGGTGAGCGCAGAACGCCGGACTACGACTACGAAACGCTCCAGCCCAAGTGTCGGGTCGATGGCGAAAGCGCGATTCTGGCCTTGCAGCGCGGGGATTATCTGCAGGCGTTTGATCAGCTTTATCGAAGCAACGACATTTACTGGTTCGATGCGGCAACAGTTGCCGAGCGTGTGCTGACCGTCGATGAGCTCAAACATTACGTCGACACTCAGGTGCCGGCGCCACCACCCCTGACTCAGCAGGATCGCGATAACTATGTGCCGCTGCCGGTGGCCGCCAAGCTGCGCAACTTGCTCGGGCGGCGCTTGTTGCGTGAAGCACGTTACGACGAGGCACCGGCCTACTTCGACAGCCTGGATTTGCAGAAAAAGGCAACGTGGTATGGGCAGTTGCGCCACGACGCTGAATCAAAATGGTGGCCGAGCAAGCGTGCGTTTGCCTACTTCCACGCTGCAACGCTGGCCCGATTCAATGGAATGGAACTCCTGGGTTACGAGATGGCTCCGGACTACGCCACACTGGCTGGCAATTACAGTCTCGAAAGCAACGAACTCAAAGTCGGTCCATGGGTGGCTGAAGAGGAAATCGTTCGCCAGCGAGCCAGCGCTGCCCAACCCGATCAGCGTTACCACTACCGTTATGTCGCGAATGCATTGGCCAGCCGTGCCGCTGATTATTTGCCTCATACCAGTCAGGCTTTTGCGGCTGTGCTGTGTGAGGCGACGGGGTGGAACACCGGTCCGGATGAAAAACGCGCTTTCTATCAGCGCTATGTCAAAGAGGGGCCTTATGTGGATTGGGCAGTGTTTTTCGGCGAACGCTGCCCTTATCCGGATTTCCAGAATGCTGATAAGCGTTATGTGACCCAAGCGGTGGCGCCCATCCGTGCAGCCCTTCGACCCTACAAAAAGTGGCTGGAGATGGGGGGTGTCGTGGTGTTAACAGCGATAGCCCTGCTGCTGGTCAACCGTCATAAGCGCAAGAAACGAGCTTAATTACGCCTGCTGAACAAAGGTCAGCCGCACGGCGAAACCAATCAGCAGGCTGCCGAACAGCCACTGCTGCAGGCGTTGGGCGGATGGACTGCGTTGCAGCCATCGGCCAAGCGCCGCACCGAGCAGCGCATAAGCACTGTCGAACAGCAAACCGACGGCCACCAACACCACGCCCAAGGTCGCGAATTGTACGAGCACCGGGCCGGCGTGTGGATTGATGAACTGTGGCAACAGCACAGAGCAGAACAACAACGCCTTGGGGTTGAACAGGTTCGTCAGCAAACCGCGCTGGATCGCCTGCGCCCAGTGCGGTTTCCCGGTGGTTTGATGGGCGCCATTGAGGTTCGGCAACAGGGTCGTGCGCAGGCACTGAACACCGATCCACAACAGGTACGCGGCGCCGGCCAGACGCACCACGTCGAAGGTCCAGGGCGCCGCCTTGAACAGCGCCGCCAAACCCAATGCCGCCAGCGCCACATGGCAGGCTCGGGCGATGGCCAGGCCCACCGCCGTGGCCAGCGCCGCGCCTTTGCCCTGGCGAGCACCGGTCTGCAACAGCAGGATCATGTCGGGGCCGGGCAATAAATACACCACCGCCAATGCCATGAAAAACAGCCAGAGCCCCGCCATGTCGCACCCCATTCGTTGTCGATTCGGTAGGGCCAGTCTAGGGCGCAAGGGCGGGGCAGGTGGTTGCGTAGTTCGCTTCTAAAACGGCCAGCCTTGGCATAATCTGCCAGGCTATGACCTCTGTGCTATCGGGATCTGCCAAACCATGAAACTGGATGCCTACGACCGCAAGATTCTTGCCGCGCTGCAACGGGACGGTCGCTTGAGTAATGTGCAGCTGGCTGACGAAATCGGACTGTCTGCGTCACCCTGTCTACGGCGGGTGCGGATGCTTGAAGAGGCCGGGGTGATTCGTGGCTACCAGGCCAATCTGGGCCGTGATGAAGTCGGGCTTGGCTTGACCGTGTTTGTTGGGGTCAAGGTCGAGCGCCACAACGACGAGCAGGCAGAAGCCTTCCGCCTGTCAGTGACGGCGTTGCCCGAAGTGATTTCGGCGTTTCTGGTGTCAGGAGAGTCGGATTTTCTTTTACAGGTGGTGGTGCCGGATTTGCGCGCCTATGACCGTTTTCTCACGGGATGCTTGTTGAAATTGCCGGGCGTGAGCGATATCCGCAGCAACTTTGCCATTCACACGGTGAAGACGCCGGGGGCGTTGCCCTTGGGGCATTTGCCGCTTTAGCTCAGGCGATCTTTTCGCGAGCGGGCTCGCTCCCACAGATGAACGCATTTCAAGTGGGAGCGAGCCTGTTCGCGAAAGCGATGGACTCGCCACAGAAAAATCAGGCGCCTTACATCTGCGTCGCCATCCCCTCCACATTCATCGCGGCCTGGCGCAACGCCTCGGAGCGTGTCGGGTGTGGGTGGCAGGTCAGGGCGATGTCTTCGGCGGACGCGCTGAACTCCATGGCCACGCAATACTCGCCAATCATTTCACTGACGCTCGGGCCCACCAGATGCACGCCGAGGATTTCGTCCGTGCGCTCATCGGCCAGCACTTTGGCAAAGCCTTCGGTTTCGTGATTGATCTTCGCCCGGCTGTTGGCGGTAAAGGGGAATTTGCCGACTTTGAATGCGCGACCTTCGGCCTTCAGTTGTTCTTCGGTCTTGCCGACGCTGGCCAGTTCGGGTTTGGTATAGATCACGTTGGGGATCAAGTCGTAATTGACCTCGCCGGCCTTGCCAACGATCTGCTCGACGCAGGCCATGGCTTCGTCTTCGGCCTTGTGCGCGAGCATCGGGCCGGAGGTGACATCACCAATCACCCAGATGCCAGCGGCTTCCGTGCGGTGGCCCTTGTTGGCGAGCATGCCGCGTTTGTCAGTGGCGAGGCCGACGTTTTCCAGCCCCAGGCCCTGTGTGTAAGGTCGGCGTCCGATGGCCACCAGTACGTAATCGGCTTCAATCGACTCTGCGGTGCCACCTGCGGCGGGCTCGACGCTGAGTTGGACGCCGGTGGCGGATGGGGTGGCGCGGGTCACTTTTGAACTCAACTTGAAGCTGATCCCTTGTTTGCTCAATGAGCGCTGCAGGGTTTTGCCCGCTTCGCCGTCCACGCCCGGGCAGATCCGGTCCAGGTATTCGACCACGGTCACCTGAGCTCCCAAACGCCGCCAGACCGAACCCAGCTCCAGGCCAATCACCCCAGCGCCGATCACCACCAGGTGTTTCGGGACTTCGGTCAGTGACAGTGCGCCGGTTGAATCGAGGATGCGTTGGTTATCGATCTCCACGCCGGGCAGGGGAGTGGGTTCGGAACCGGTGGCGATAATGATGTCTTTGGCGCTCAGTTCGGTCTTGCCACCGGCACTGTCCGTTACCGTGACTTTGCCCGGCCCGTCGATATGGCCCCATCCCTTGATCCAGTCGACCTTGTTTTTGCGAAAGAGGAACTCGATGCCTTTGGTCAGCCCGGTCACGCTTTCGTCTTTCTGTTTCATCATTTGAGCCAGATTGAGCGTGGGTTTGACCTCAATCCCCAGGTTGGCGAATTCCGCGCCCATCGCCGCGTCGTAAAGTTCGGAGGCATGCAGCAAGGCTTTGGATGGCATGCAGCCGACGTTCAGGCAGGTGCCGCCCAGCGTGGCGCGTCCTTCTACGCACGCGGCTTTCAAACCCAGTTGGCCCGCGCGGATCGCTGCGTTGTAGCCACCGGGGCCACCGCCAAGTATCACAACGTCATAACTGCTCATGGATTACTCCTGGAATGAAAGCGATTGGGGGAAGGGGTAAACGTAGTCTTTGATAAAAAATTACGATCATAATATGAGCGTTTAAGTGCATTTCGGTCAAGGCTTCAGGCTAGCGACAGGTTGAGCCTTTTTAGATAGCGCACATATGTACGGAAATTTCACTGGTTGCGTTATATCGTAACTAAATGTGACGTTGGCCAATGTAAACACTGGGGTGGTATGCAAGTCGATCTCGATGAGGAAGGAGCGCAGGCAGCCGGATTGCCGCGCTTTCAGCAGGCCGTTTTTCAAGGGCGACGATTGCGTCTGCTCACCATCGGTCTGGGTGTGCTCGCGGCGATGGGTCTGGTGTCTGGTTTTTTTGTCGGGCTGTTTGCGCCGCAGTCCCTTTGGCCTGCCCTGTTGTTCAATCAGAGCGCTGCGTTGTTGGTGCTGGTTGCAGGCTTGCAATCCGCCGGGTGGGTGACGCAATGGCGCGCGCGGGCAATGAGTCCGCTGGCGCCGTTGATGGTCGCCCCGGCAGAGGCAGAAGCCCCGGCGGGCGGGTACGAGCAGCTTCGTGAGCGGATCCGTCAGCGATGGCTGAATCTGCTCGGGCAAATCGGTGCGCCAACACTGTGGTTGGGTGGTTGGGCGCTGCTGGCATTACTCAGCGTCGAGCAAGCCTGGAACCTTGATTTACCGCCCGCCGCTTTGGGCTTGTCGGCCACTGTCGGTGCTGCCATGGCGCTGTTGCTGGGCTTTGGCTTGCTGGTTCTTGAGCGTCAGCTGACGCAGGAAGGCAGCGCCCAATGGCCAGAAGCCGGCACGTTGGCACAGTTGATCCGGGTGGCAATCATCAGCCTGATACTCGGTGCGTCATGCCTGTTGTTTGGCAATGAAACCTCGGTCTGGCCGGTGCGTCTGGCTGTACTGATCGGCCTGTTGCCGGGACTCGTTGCATCCGAATTGTTGTTGCGTGCCGTGTTGTCATTGTTCAGCCCTCGTCGAGATCGACTCGAACCTGCTTTACTGGCGCGCAGTTTTATCGCCGACATGCTGCGCTGGCCGCCACAACCCTTGCTGGCCCTGCAGCACGAATTGCACAACCGCTTCGGCATCGACCTGCGACAGATCTGGGCCTTCACTTACATGCGTCGGGCGTTTTTGCCGGTGCTGGGCGTTGTCGCTCTTGTCGGATGGTCGCTGACCGGTATTCATGAAATACCGTTGCAAGGGCGGGGGATCTACGAGCGCTTTGGCCAACCAGTGGCGGTATTCGGTCCTGGATTACAGGCAGGTTTACCCTGGCCGTTGGGCAGGGTGGTGAGTGTCGAAAACGGAGTGGTTCATGAATTGGCCACCAGCGTGGGTGAAAAATCAGCCCCCGTGCAGGCCGACCCCGCCGAAGGCCCGGCGCCGATAACGGCCAACCGGTTGTGGGACGCCAGCCATGTGAATGACAAATCCCAGGTGATTGCCAGCAGCCGTGCCGACAAACAGAGCTTCCAGATCGTCAACATGGACGTCCGATTTGTCTATCGCATCGGTTTGGATGATAAAGCTGCGCTGGCGGCGACTTATAACAGCGCGGACGTGCCGACCCTGATCCGCAGCACCGCCAGCCGCATTCTGGTCCACGACTTCGCCTCGCGAACCCTTGACGGTTTACTCGGTGAGGACCGGGTCGGGCTCGCCGAAGAGATTGGTCGGGCCGTGCAGGCCGACCTGCAGAAGCTCGACAGTGGCGTTGAAATTCTCGCCACGGTGGTCGAGGCGATCCATCCACCGGCAGGGGCGGCCAATGCTTATCACGGCGTTCAAGCGGCGCAGATCGGCGCGCAGGCCCTGATCGCCCGTGAACGCGGCGCCGCCGCCGAAGCCACCAACCAGGCCCTGTTGCAGGCCAGCATGGCCCGCGATCAAGCCACGGCGAGTGCCGAGGAAATCAATGCGACGGCCAAGGCTGCCGACCTGAAATTTGCCGCCGAGAAAAAGGCTTATGCCAGTGCGGGCCAGGCCTTCGTGCTTGAGCAGTACCTCAGTCAACTTTCGCAGGGCCTGGCCAATGCCAGGTTGCTGGTCCTCGATCATCGCCTGGGCGGCAGCAGCAATGCGCCGACCATCGACCTCCGTACGTTCACGTTGCCGGCTGACCCTGCGCCGTCGCGTCCATCCGCTCAGCCAGGAGCCGCCCATTGAGCCAGTCGCATACCCACGATCATGATGACCACAGTGGCCACGATCACGGCCATGGCGGGCATCACCACCACGGTCATCACCATCATCACCACGGCGATCCACAAGAGGCCGGCCCTTTCCCTTGGCGACGCATGGGGTGGGCCGCGTTGCTGGTGGCGGTTGCGGTGGCGGCCGCGAGCCTGGTGCAAGTGCGCTCGGGTGAAGCGACGGTGATTACCCGTTTCGGTAATCCGTCGCGGGTCTTGCTTGAACCCGGTCTGGGGTGGCGTTGGCCGGCGCCGTTCGAAGCGGCGATCCCGGTTGATTTGCGGTTGCGCACCACGTCCAGCGGTTTGCAGGATGTCGGCACGCGCGACGGTTTGCGCATCATCATCCAGGCGTACGTGGCCTGGCAGGTGCAGGGTGACCCTGACAATGTGCAGCGCTTTATGCGTGCTGTGCAAAATCAGCCGGACGAAGCGGCGCGACAAATCCGCACCTTTGTCGGCTCGGCACTGGAGACCACGGCCAGTAGTTTCGATCTCGCCAATCTGGTGAACACCGACGCCAGCCAAGTTCACATCGCTGATTTCGAAGCGCAACTGCGTAAGCAAATCGATCAGCAGTTGCTGACCACCTATGGCGTGCGGGTACTGCAAGTGGGTATCGAACGCCTGACCTTGCCTTCAGTGACGCTGACGGCGACGGTTGATCGTATGCGCGCCGAGCGTGAAACCATCGCCACCGAACGCACGGCTATCGGCAAGCGCGAAGCGGCACAAATCCGCTCCGCGGCGGAACGTGATGCGCGGATCGTCCAGGCCGATGCGACGGTGAAAGCGGCGGACATCGAGGCGCAATCCCGGGTCGAGGCCGCGCAGATTTATGGCCGCGCGTATGCCGGTTCACCACAGCTCTACAACCTGCTGCGCTCGCTCGATACCTTGGGCACTGTAGTCACGCCGGGTACGAAACTGATTCTGCGCACTGATGCCGCGCCTTTCCGGGTGTTGGTTGATGGCCCGCCAACCCTCGATAACAAGTCCGGATCGCAGCCATGAGTTGGGTTCCACGTGGAACAAATGAGTTGAGCAGCCCCTGGATACAGGCCGGGCGCCTGGCATTTCTCGCGCTTTACGCGGTAACGGTCTTGGCTGCTTTGGCGTGGGCGTTCTCCAACGTGCGGCAAATAGACCCACAAAATCGTGCGGTGGTGTTGCACTTCGGTGCCCTGGATCGCATCCAGAATGCTGGTTTGCTATTGGCCTGGCCGCGACCGTTCGAGCAGGTGATTTTGCTACCGGCGGCGGACCGGGTGATCGAGCGTCGCGTGGAAAACTTGCTGCGCACCGACTCCGCCTTGCAGGCCGATCGCGTGGCCAGTTTCGCAACGCCGATCAGCGATGCGCTGGCAGGTTCCGGTTACCTGCTGACGGGGGATGCCGGTGTGGTGCAACTGGATGTTCGGGTGTTCTACAAGGTTACTGAGCCATATGCCTTCGTGCTTCAAGGCGAACATGTACTCCCGGCACTGGACCGAATGGTGACCCGTAGCGCGGTGGCACTGACCGCCGCACGTGACCTGGACACCATTCTGGTCGCCCGACCGGAACTGATCGGTGCCGATAATCAGGCAGCCGAAAGACGTGAGCGCCTGCGAGGTGATCTGGTGCAAGGCATCAATCAACGCTTGGCTCAATTGGCGGCGACGGGGCAGGGACTGGGGATCGAGGTGTCGCGGGTTGATGTGCAATCGAGTCTGCCAGACCCTGCGGTCACCGCCTTCAACGCGGTGTTGACGGCCAGCCAACAAGCCGACAAAGCCGTGGCCAACGCGCGCACGGAAGCGGAGAAGCTGACCCAGACTGCCAACGAACAAGCCGACCGCACACTGCAGGTCGCCCACGCTCAGGCCAGCGAACGGCTGGCGAAGGCCTCTGCGGATACGGCCACGGTGTTGAGCCTGACCCAGGCGCAACAACAGGGCACCGACCCGCAAATGTTGCTGCGTATCTACCGCGAGCGGATACCGAAGATTCTTGGCCAGGCTGGCTCGGTCACCACGGTTGATCCGAAAGACGATACCCGCCTGATCATTCAGGGAGCTGCACAATGACCGCTCAAACTGCTGCGCCGAGCATGTTGTCCTCGGCAGAACAACGCAGCGCTGCCCGTCAGTTGACGCTGGCCATGCTTGCACTCGGCTTGCTCGCGCTGGGCCTCTTGTGGCGCTGGTGGGCGCCGGATCAGATCGGTGTCAGCCAATTGCTCCTGGGTTTTGCTTCCGTACTGGTGGCCGTGCCGGTCATGCGGTCGGCCTGGTACAGCCTGCGGTATCCGAGTTTGCACGGGATTACCGATCAACTGATCGCCCTGGCCATGCTGGGGGCCTGGGCGACAGGCGATCTGCTGACGGCGGCGTTGTTGCCGATCATCATGATCTTCGGCCACGTGTTGGAAGAGCGCAGCGTCATTGGCTCGCAAGAAGCCATTCACGCCCTCGGCAAACTGACTCGCAGCCATGCACGCAAGGTCCAGGCGGATGGCTCCATCGTCGAGGTGGACAACGGTACGCTCAAGGCTGGCGATCGGGTGGAAGTTCGCGCCGGTGACCGGGTGCCGGCGGACGGTCGGGTGTTGTCCGGTCAGGCGAGTCTGGACACCGCGTCCATTACCGGCGAATCGGTGCCGATGGAGGCCGGCGTCGGCATGCCGGTGTTCGGTGGCGCGATTAATCTCGATGGCCTGCTGCGCATCGAAGTCACCCGAACCGGCCGCGAATCGACCCTCGGCAAAGTCATCGCACTGATGCAAAACGCCGAACGTTCCAAGCCGCCGATCACCCGGTTGCTGGAGCGTTACGCCGCAAGCTACATGGTGCTGGTATTGCTACTGGCCGCCGTGACCTGGTTCATCACCAACGATGCTCAAGCCATGCTTGCGGTGCTGGTGGCGGCTTGTCCTTGTGCGCTGGTGTTGTCCGCGCCAGCGACTGCGATTGCCGGGGTGGCGGTGGCGGCGCGGCACGGCATTCTGATTCGCAGCTCGGCGTTTCTTGAAGAGCTGGCAGACCTGACGTCGCTGGTGGTCGACAAGACCGGAACCCTGACCTTCGGCACCTTGCGCCTGCAAGCCATCGACAGCCCGCTGGAGGACCGCAGCCACGTCCTGAAACTCGCCGCCAGCCTCGGTTCCGCCAGCAGTCACCCGGTCAGTCGGGCGCTGGCCGGGCTGGTGACGCAGGATCATTTTTTGCTGTTGTCGAACATTCACGAGCGTCAGGGCTTGGGCGTGGTGGCCATGACGGAGCAAGGCGAAGCCGCATTGGGGCGACCGGAGTTGTTCGCTCAATTGGGCATCGCCACCTCAGATGTTCCAGACCACGACGGTCCGATTGCCGGGCTGGCGCTAAACGGTGAATTCCTTGCCTGGTTGTTGTTGGCCGACAGCGTTAAACCGGAAGCGAAATATGCCTTGAACGAGTTACGCGAGCTTGGATTGGGTCGGCAGCTGTTGCTGACCGGCGACCGACAAAGTGTCGCGCACTCGCTCGCTCGGGACGTTGGCATCAATGACGTCGAAGCGCAGGCCTTGCCCGAGGACAAGTTGAACCGCGTGCTCAAGGAGATCGGCAGCGGTTTCCGGCCGATGGTGGTGGGGGATGGAATCAACGATTCGCTGGCGCTCAAGGCGGGTGTGGTCGGTGTTGCAATGGGCGCGGGCGGGGCGGATATCGCCTTGGCGTCGGCTGATGTCGTGCTGATCGGCAGCGACTTGCGCCGCCTCGGTACGTGCGTGCGCTTGAGTCGGCAATGCCGACAGACGTTGCAGGTCAATGTGATCATCGGCCTGGGGTGGACCCTGGCGATTGTGGCCTTTGCCGCGTTCGGCTGGCTCGGTGCGGCGGGCGCGATGATTGCGGCGGTCTTGCATAACCTCAGTACATTGTTGGTATTGGGTAACGCAGGGCGGCTGCTGCGCTTTCAAGAACCGCTGCTCAAGTTAAAGGATGAGGACTGAGTGCAATTCGGCAGCGGCTCTAGCGCGCGGGATGCCCGGTTGAAAGATTTCAGAACTGTGTGCGCCGTTCGCAGTCATTTAAGGTGAGGGCACGGCATTTTGTGTATTGGCGGCAAGCGGGCGTTTTGCCGCGAATTATAGAAATTGGCTATTAGTTCGATAGCCAGCTATTTTTCCAAGATGGTCTACCCTCTGATCAGACGTCTGAAACAAGGGGGATTATCCATGCTCGCGCAACTTCCACCGGCCTTACAGAATCTGCAGTTACCGCTACGCCTGCGACTCTGGGACGGCCATGAATTCAATCTGGGGCCGACACCCAGCGTCACGATTGTGGTCAAGGACCCACAAATGGTTACCCAGTTCACCCGTCCCAGCCTGGACGCGCTAGGGGCAGCGTTTGTCGAAGGCAAACTGGAGCTGGAGGGTTCCATCAGCGACGTCATTCGCGTGTGTGATGAATGGAGTCAGGCGCTGCTAGCGGAGGACGATGGCAGTCAACCTGTACGTACCGTCCACGACAAGGAAACCGACGCCAAGGCGATTTCCTATCACTACGACCTTTCCAATGCGTTTTATCAGCTGTGGCTCGATAGCGACATGGCGTATTCCTGCGCTTATTTCGAGACCGGCAGCGAGCCCCTTGAGCAAGCCCAACAAGCGAAATTCCGCCATCTGTGCCGCAAGTTGCGCCTGCAACCGGGCGATTATCTGCTCGATGTCGGCTGCGGTTGGGGCGGGTTGGCGCGGTATGCGGCCCGTGAATTCGGCGCGAAAGTGTTCGGCATTACGTTGAGCAAAGAGCAACTGGCCCTGGCCCGTGAGCGCGTTAAAGAGGAAGGGCTGGAGGACCTGGTCGAGCTGCAGTTGCTCGACTACCGCGATTTGCCGCAAGACGGTCGGTTCGACAAGGTGGTCAGCGTCGGAATGTTCGAACACGTCGGTCACGCCAACCTGGCCGAGTACTGCAAAACCTTGTTCGGTGCGGTGAAGGAGGGTGGCCTGGTGATGAACCACGGGATCACGGCCAAGCACACCGACGGTCGTCCGGTGGGACGTGGCGCTGGGGATTTCATTGAGAAATACGTATTCCCCAACGGCGAGCTGCCACACCTGTCGATGATCTCTGCCGAGATCAGCGAGGCAGGGCTCGAGATTGTCGATGTCGAGAGCCTGCGTCTGCACTACGCACGCACCCTGGACCACTGGAGCGAACGCCTCGAAGATAACCTTGAAGCCGCCGCCAAAGAGGTGCCGGATCAAGCGCTGCGGATCTGGCGGTTGTACCTGGCAGGATGCGCCTACGCGTTCGCCAGGGGCTGGATCAACCTGCACCAGATCCTTGCGGTGAAGACCCACCCCGATGGCAGCCATGAACTGCCGTGGACCCGCGACGACATCTACACGCCTTAAAGAATCGGCGAAATAAGCCGGGCAACCCGCATGCCGACCTGTTGCAGGCGGTGGGTTTCCCGGCTTTCTTCTTTGGCGATTTCGTGTGCCTGGGCGAAGTCGTCGTTGAGCATGTGCTCCACCTCGGCAGCAAAGGCGCTATCGACCGTCAGCAACATCACTTCGAAGTTCAGCCGGAACGAACGGTTGTCCAGGTTGGCGCTGCCAATGGCGCTGATTTCACTGTCGATCAAGACCACCTTCTGATGCAGGAAACCGGGCTGGTAGCGGAACACGCGCACCCCGGCACGCACGGCTTCGAAGGCATACAGGCTGGAGGCTGCGTAGACGATTCGGTGATCGGGTCGTGACGGCAGCAGCAGCCGCACATCCACCCCGCGCAATACCGCCAGGCGCAAGGCAGCGAACACCGCTTCGTCCGGAATGAAATAGGGGCTGGTGATCCACACCCGCTCGGTCGCCGCATGGATGGCTTCGACGAAGAACAACGAACAGGTCTCGTAGGAATCCGCTGGCCCGCTGGCCAGCAATTGGCAGAGCACTCCGTCATCCGGGTACACATCCGGCAGAATCAGGGGCGGCAGTGCGCGCGCGGCCCAGAACCAGTCTTCGGCAAAGGACTCCTGCATGCACGCGACCACCGGGCCACGGACGCGCACATGGGTATCACGCCAAGGGGCCAGGGGCGGTTTCTCGCCCATGTATTCGTCGCCGACGTTGTGCCCGCCGACGAAGCCCAGCATCCCGTCCACGACGACGATCTTGCGGTGATTACGAAAGTTGACCTGAAAGCGGTTAAGCCAGCCGCTGCGGGTCGCGAAGGCCTTGACCTCGACGCCGCCCTCGCGCAACGACTGCACATAACTGTGGGGCAGGGAGTGACTGCCAATCCGGTCGTACAGCAAGTAAATCGCCACGCCTTCAGCGGCTTTGTGCAGCAGCAAATCTCGCAGACGCTGACCGAGGCGGTCGTCGTGGACGATGAAGAACTGGATCAGGACGGCTTCCTTTGCCTGGCTGATGGCGTCGAAAATCGAATCAAACGTGGCTCGACCGTTGATCAACAGTTGCACTTCGTTGTTGGCCAGGCACGGCATACGGCCCAACTTCGGCATGGCTCTTAATGAGGCGTATGCGGTGGAGGCGCGGGCCGTGAGCGCTTCTTCTACCCATGGCCGCCAATTGAGCTCGGAGATCGCCCTGCGCATTTCTTCGTTGGCCTGGCGCCGGGCCTTGATGTAAGCGTTGAACGTACTGCGGCCAAACACCAGATAAGGGATGAGCGTCAGGTAAGGTATAAAAACCAGGGACAGGGCCCAAGCGATCGATCCCTGGGCGGTGCGTACGGTCAGCACCGCGTGTATCGCCGTGATCATGCCCAGAAAGTGCAGTAGCGCAATCGTGTAGCCAAAAATATGGGGGCCAAAATAATCCATGGGGGGCAGCCTTGCTCCTGAAGATTCAATGCGTAACAGATCATGTTCCGGGCAGAATGTCGCTATTTAATTGACCCATGAACCGAAGCCCGTGGCTGACGTCTAACGGCCACTACTGATCAGGAGTTACACGATGAACGTTCGTCTGCTGGGTTTGGCCATGGCACTGGGTTTGGCACTTCCTGTGGCCGCTCAGGCGCAAATGCTTCAGCCAGGCTTGTGGGAATTGACCTCAAGCAATATGAAAGTCGATGACCAGAACCTGCCGGATCTGCAACTGATCCTCGGCCAGCTTCAAAGTCAGATGACCCCTGAACAGCGCGCGCAGCTGGAAAAGCAGGGCATCACCATGGGCGGTAAAGGAATCCGCGCGTGCTTGACCCCGGAGCAGGTCAAGACTGACAACATTCCACTGACGGACCCGCAATCGGGCTGCAAGCAGGAAATCACTGATCGCAGCGGCAACCAGTGGAAATTCCGCTTCAGTTGTCCTAAGGCGCAAGGTGCAGGTGTCGCCACGTTCCTCAGCGATCGTGAGTTCACAACCAAGGTTAACGGCACCTTCAATGCCACTGGTATTCAGCAGAAGGGCAGTCTCGATACCCGCGCCGTGTGGTTGGGGCAGGATTGCGGAACCGTGAAGCCCAGGGCTTAAAAGCTTCGCGGGCCAGCCTCGTTCCTGCAGAGGTCACCGACTGACAGGGAATGAGGCGGGTTCGCGAGGGTGCTGCGTTTACACGAGCTCATTTCCCGGTTGCTTCAACCATTCACACGCCGCCTCAACCTTCATCCTGCCGAAATCCTCACCGGTGCGACTGCGTACACTGACGAACCCACCCGCCTGCTCTTTCTCGCCAATCACGATCAGGTAGGGCACCGTTTGGCTGTGCTGGCGAATCTTGTAACCGACTTTTTCATGTCGCAGATCCGCCGCGGCGCGCACGCCAGTGCGGCGCAAGGTTTCGGTCACCGATTGTGCATAAGTCGCCTGACGTTCATCGATGCTCACGACCATCACATGGGGAGGCAGGCGCCACTGTTGCAACTCCTGGTGGCTGGACCAACACGTACCGTAGATTCGTTGCTGCAAGGTCCCGCTGATGTGATCAAGGGCGAATGCTTGCAGAACCTTGGTGGTGGGCACGTGCGGGCCAGTCGTTAAATACTCGGAGTCACCCAGGCGGTAGACCGACAAGTGCTCAGGGTGCATGGAGGGAGAGGGCGTCTCACGGCGACGTATTGAGTGGTTGGTCGCGGCCAGTGACTGCATGCGCGCTTCGATCAGGGGCAGATCGGTCGAGGTCAGGGGTCGCTCGACAGCAAACTCGCAAAAGAATCCGTCACCCAGCACCGAGCCCGTGCGCATTTGCGCGTGGGAATGCAGTTGCTTGACCGCCATGGCCAGCATCAACGAGCAGGACCGTCGCAGGATTTCCAGCCCATCGGGCTCGCGCGGCGTCACAATGCTGACCCTGGCGTTCGCCTTGATCATGAATTCGCAGTCCACTAGCGCACCTTCCACCCGGCCTGCTACTGCCGCATTGGCCAGCCCTGGACCGATACTCGCGGCAACCTCATGGACGGATAGCGGTTGATCGTATTCACGCAATGAACCATCGGGGAGGGTGATCTTGATCATGGTTATTGTTCTCAAATGCTTCGATCACACGCATGAACATTAGAGGTAAAGGTTATCGTTTGTCATTTAGACCTTCTTCCTATCCGACCACTGCCCCCGACGGCCATGTTCAGAACTCGTTCTTCAGGGCCTTGTAGCCAGGCGCCAGAACTGGGTAGGTCACCGGATCATGGTTTGCTCAACGCGTTGTAGAGGGTATTGAGGTTGTGTTCGAACAACCCGGCAAACGTACTGGCCTGACCGCTCGACGCGAGCGCGTCGGAGTACAGGGTGCCGCCGATCTGCGCCCCGCTTTCGTCGGCGATCTGCTTGAGCAGGCGGGCGTCCTTGATGTTTTCCATGAACACCGCTTTGACCTTGGCCTGACGAATCTGGGTGATCAGCGCAGCGACTTCGCTGGCCGAAGGTTCGCGTTCGGTCGACAGGCCCTGAGGCGCCATGAAGTCGATTCCATACGCCTGGCCGAGATAGCCGAAAGCGTCATGGGACGTGACGATCTTGCGATTGCCCGGGGGAAGCGAGCCGAGCTTGGCCTTGGCTTCGGCCAGCAGTGCGTGGATCTGCTTCAGGTAGGTTTGGCTGTTGCGTTGGTAGTCGTCTTTATTTGCGGGATCGGCGGCGATCAGGGCTTTGGCGATGTTGTTGATGTACAGCTCGGTGTTCGCCAGGTTGTGCCAGGCATGGGGGTCTGGAATAGATTCGCCGTCCTCCTCCAGTGAGCGCGGAATGACGCCGTGGCTGGCGCTGATCAACGGTGCTTTGGTTTCACTGCTGGCCACCAGGCGATCCAGCCACGGTTCGAAACCCAAGCCATTTTTGATGATGAGTTTGGCCTTCAATAGCGCTTTCGCGTCATCTGGCGTCGGTTCGTAAGTGTGGGCATCGGCGTCCGGGCCGACCATGTTGGTGATCTGGATATGTTCGCCACCGACCTGATGTGTCATGTCGGCGAGGAGGCTGAAACTGGTGACCACCTGAAGTTTTTCTGCAGCGGACAGCGACATCGACAGCATCAAACTGAACAGCACGAGTAAAGCGCGCATCGGGTAATACCTCATTGGGATGTGAGCAAAGGTGGGCGGCGCAGCAATCCGTGCACCGGTCCGAACACCACGGACACCAGATAGAAACCGCCGGCCACCAGCACAATGGCGGGACCGCTGGGAAGCGAGTCATGGAATGACAGCAGCAGACCGAGCCACACCGAGACGCTGCCGAGCAGCGCGGCAACGGCGATCAGTACCGGCAGGCGACGGCTCCAGAAGCGCGCAGCGGCGGCCGGCAACATCATCAAGCCAACCACCATCAAGGCCCCGATGGCCTGGAAACCAATAACCAGATTCAGCACCACGAGCGTCAGGAAGACGCCATGGACCAGTGGGCCGAGCCGGCTGACGATTTGCAGGAAAAGCGGGTCTAGGGTGTCCAGCACCAGCGGACGGTAGATCAACAGCAGGGTGATCAGGCTGACGCCGCAGACCCATAACATACCGGTCAATGTCGGAGCATCGACCGCCAGCGCGGAGCCGAACAGCAGGTGCAGCAAGTCCAGGCGTTTACCGGCCATCCCGAGGATCAGTACGCCGCTGGCCAGGGAGATCGGGTAGATAGCAGCGAGGCTGGCGTCTTCCCGCAGGCCGGTGCGACGGGTGACCCATGCGGCGAGACCCGCCATGCCAAGGCCTGCGGCGAGACCGCCGATGGTCAGTGCGCCGAGGCTCAAACCGGCGAGCCAGAAGCCCAGTGCTGCACCGGGCAAGATGCCATGGGCCACCGCATCACCCATCAGGCTCATGCGTCGCAAGATCAGAAATACGCCAAGCGGCGCTGTGCTGCACGCCAGCGTCAGGCCACCGAGCAGGGCTCGGCGCATGAAGACGAACTCGTGAAAGGGTTGCCAAAAATCGACGGCAGCGAGCATCAGGCCACCTGCGTTTGCGGTTGTTGATGGATCAAGTCCACGCTCTGCCCGAGGACGCACCCACTGCTTTTGATCAGTAGGGTTTGGGGCATGTGTTGGCGAACGGCGGCCAGGTCGTGGCACACGACGACCAAGGTCCGGCCCTCGGCATGCCAGGCGTGAATGTGTTCCCAGAGCAGCGCCTGACCCGATTCATCGAGGGCCGCATGAGGTTCATCGAGCAACAACAAGGGCGCGTCCGAGAGGCTCAAACGGGCAAGCAGGGCACGCTGCAGTTCGCCGCCGGACAGTGCCATTAACGGGCGTTGTTCCAGGCCGTTCAGGTGCCAACTTTCAAGCACGGCTTCTAGGCGTTGCTTGCGTGTCTCTGGCGCGTGCTTGCTGCCCCAGAAACCAGCGGCCACCAAGTGCTGGAGGCTGATGGGAAATTGCCGGTCCAGATGTTGTTGCTGTGGCAGAAATGAAAGGGCGCCCCGACGTGGAACCCCCAGCACAACCTTGCCAGCCAGGGGCTTTTGCAGCCCCGCGATGACTTTCAACAGGCTGCTTTTACCTGAACCGTTCGCCCCGACAATGGCGGTCAGGCTGCCCTTGGCTAATTCGAAATCCATCGGTGGCGTCAGCGGTTGTCCGGGCGCTCCCCATTGCAAGGCTTGGCAACGGATCATGCGGCCTCCCAATTCCAGCGACTGTCAGCCACGGCATCGTGGGCGTGCAGGCTTTCCGCGTGGACGACTCGAATGTGGAAGGCATTAATGCCCGGGGCGCGTTTCAGGGCCTGGTTCAAACGTCGCGCGGCGTCTTCACAGAACATCAAGTTCTGACCGTTGGCCAAGGCGAAGGCTTGCTCGTCTGCGCGCTTCACTGCGGTTTGCACGGCGGTACCGAGGGCCGCTTCGGCGTCGTTGATGATTGCAACCAGCGGCAGTTCATCCAGATAGTCATCCAGACGAAGACGCAATTGGGCACTGCTGCGTTGACTGTGCGGCGTCGCGACGATGCCGTTTGTTGACCCGAGCCACGCCAACACGTCGGCATGTTGCAGGGAGGTATTGGCGAAGTCAGTGATGAATTGTTGCTGAATCAATTGCCGGGCCAGTGCCGCTGAGCAGGGACAGGTTGAGGAATACGGCAGGTCGATTTTTAGTTCCACGTGGAACATTGCGTTTTTCAAACGCGCTTCGATGGTCACTGGATAGCTTTTCCAGCCGGCCAGCGGGCTAATCAATGCGGGTCTTTTTAGCAGTAAATCGGTGTGAATTTTTATCGATGCGCTGCTGGAAAGCCCTCGGTGGCTGTCGAGAAAGCGCTGTAAAACTCGCTGTAGAACAGCGGGCGAGAGCGTTTCCTGTTCCAGTTGTTCCAGCGCCAGATAAAGACGCGACATGTGGATGCCGCGTGCTTCTCCATCGTCCAGGCTCACTCCGGCATCAGCGGTTGCCACCAAGCGTTGGCCATCGAACAAAACAGGAAGAGCAATGCCGCACATGCCCACCCACTCCAGTGGCAGGGCTTGGCGTGCGGCCTGCGCGGCGATATCCGGCAGAGTCAGCGCATTCATGGGCAGGTCCATCGTGGGAGTTAATTTGACATGTTATATTATAACAATCAAATCGACGATGCCTTTTTCACGAGCGGGCTTTCACCCTGCACAGAGGCAAGCACAGCAGTCTCCGGACGTGCTGTCGCTCCTGGTGGAAACCGGCTTCATTTCCAATGCCTGCGATAGTCAGCGATGGGTCACGGCACGCCATCAGCAAGCATTGGCTGACGGCTTGTTTGAAGGTTTGTAGCGCTACTTTCAGAAGAACCCGCCGGACCACAGCTTCATCGCCTGGCGGCAGGCGCAGAAAACGTCCCAAGCCTGGCTAGCAGCCAGCAACTCGGCTGCAGGTGAACCTGGCACTGCTACCGCCGGAGCTGGAAAACCGATTGATCGTGGTCCAGCCGACGCGCCGGTTATAGCCGACCCAGGTTTCACCGTCAGAGGCTATGCCAGTGAAAAACGTCAGTTGGCCGTAACGACTGTTGGTTTGTGCCCAGTAGCGTTTTCCGGCCGCTTCGAACCCGCGCAGATAAATTGTGCTGCCGACCGTGTTGACGCTGTAGGCATTGCCATCGGCGTCCACGCAAGCCAGCAAACTGGCGCTGCGGGTGCAGGTGGCCAACGTTGGAATTTGCCCCCATGTATCGACGGCGACCAACAATGCAGCGCTCATCAGCGCCAATTTCAGGGCATTAGGCATGGCGTTTCTCTTGGCTGGAAGGGGCTTTGGCATTCTGCCTTTTGTCATCGCGGGCAAAAAGGGAGTAGTTTGGTTATTTAGTTATATTATAACATTTAAATAAGCCCGACGATTTGACCGGGCATTTCTTGTGAGGAGCACCTGATGCCCGATCGTCTTCCCGTCACCGTGTTGTCCGGCTTTCTGGGCGCCGGAAAAAGTACACTTCTTAATTACATACTACGTAATCGCGAAAACCTGCGGGTCGCTGTCATCGTCAACGACATGAGCGAAATCAACATCGACGGTAGCGAGGTGCAACGGGATGTGCGCCTCAATCGTGCTGAAGAAAAACTCGTGGAAATGAGCAACGGCTGCATTTGCTGCACGTTGCGCGAAGACTTGCTTGAGGAAGTGAGCAAACTCGCGATGGACGGTCGCTTTGATTACTTGTTGATCGAGTCCACCGGCATTTCCGAACCGCTTCCCGTCGCGGAAACTTTCACCTTCCGCGACGAAAGCGGCCAAAGCCTCAACGACATCGCCCGGCTCGACACCATGGTCACTGTGGTCGACGGCATGAACTTCCTGCTCGACTACCAGGCCGCCGACAGCCTCGACTCCCGTGGTGAAACCCTTGGCGAAGAGGATGAACGTTCGATCACCGACCTGTTGATCGAGCAGATCGAATTCGCCGACGTCATCCTGGTCAGCAAGATCGACCTGATCAGCAGCCGCGAACGGCAAGAGTTGATGGCGATCCTCGAACGGCTCAACGCCCGCGCGGAAATCATCGCGATGGTCATGGGCGAAGTACCGCTGAAAAAAATCCTCAACGCCGGTCGATTCGACTTCGAAAAAGCCGCCGAGGCACCGGGCTGGTTGCAGGTGTTACGGGGTGAGCATGTGCCGGAAACCGAAGAATATGGCATCGCATCTGCGGTTTATCGTGCGCGCCGCCCCTTCCATCCGCAGCGTTTCTTCAGCTTTATCGATCGTCCGTGGGTGAACGGCAAACTGCTGCGTTCCAAAGGTTTTTTCTGGCTGGCGAGCAAGCACAAGGATGCGGGCAGTTGGTCCCAGGCCGGGGGGCTGATGCGACACGGGTTTGCCGGACGCTGGTGGCGTTTCGTGCCGAAAGACCAGTGGCCTCAAGAGGAAGAAAGCACGGCCGGCATCATGGCGCACTGGACTGCCGCCACGGGTGACTGTCGACAGGAGCTGGTGTTCATCGGCCAGAACATCGATTTCGCGCACCTCACCGACGAACTCGATGGCTGCCTGCTGACCGAAGAAGAAATGGCGCTCGGTGTCGAGGGCTGGCAACGTCTGCCAGATCCATTCGGTCCCTGGCATGAAGAGGCGGCCTGATGTTGACGCTGACCCCTCTGGGCGCGGGCCCGGTCGCGACGCGCGCCCTGTATCAACATCAGGCTGCCACGCCAGAGTCCTTGACCCGCATCCTCGACGATGATGTGAACCTCGCTGTCTGGAATCGCCAGCTCCCGGCCCATATCGCGGATTTCTCAACCCTGCTGCTGTCCATGAACGAGCCGCTGGCCGAGTCGTTGCCACTGGAAATGCCCGATGACGAAGCAGAGCCCGATCTCCACGGATTGGCCTCACGTTTCAGTGATGTTCAGGGCTACGAAGGCTTCATCGCCGACCTGTCGTGGCTGGTCCGTGCGTTCGCCTGTTTGCTCGGCGCCAGGCGCATCGGCCTGCGTCTGCGGGTTTTGGACAAGGCCATGTGCCCGCGTTTTCACGTCGATCACGTACCGGTGCGGCTGATTACCACCTATGCCGGGATCGGCAGCCAGTGGCTGATGGAAGGCGCGATGGACCGCCGACAATTGGGCAAGCCTGACGCGGAACCCCAGGACAACTCGCTGATCGGGCAGATCGCCAGCGGCGACGTGGCGTTGCTCAAGGGGGAGAAATGGCACGGCAACGAAGGTTTCGGATTGATTCACCGCTCGCCGCAACTCGCTGCTGGCGAGCGGCGTTTGATCCTCACCCTCGACTGGTTGAGCTAGCGGCTCAGGGTTTGAGCCAGGTGCCCTGGCTCTGGGCCTCGCAAAACGGCTTCAAATACGCCGCGTCGGTGGCCACGCCGTAATAGTGAATATCCTGCCGGTAAGGCATATTGGCGACTTGAGCGTTGCTGCAGACGCCGAATGCCCCGGCAGGGCATTGGTCGAGGTACTGGACCTCGACTTTCTGTCCGGCCAGATTCGGTTGGCAAAAGCCGTCGGCGAACAGTTTTTCCGGGATGTTGCGGTTCTGCTGACAGACTTTCACGTCGAGCCTTTCAGCCTGACTGTGGACGATGCAGGCTTGAGCCAGCGCCTCGCCGCAAGTCAGCGTCAGGAGCAACGACAATCCCCTCAACCGCATCCTTACCCCCTCAGAAAACCTCGATCATGTTGCAGAACATTCCTACCCACGTCATCGCCGGGCCATTGGGTGCCGGCAAGACCAGTTTGATCAAGCACCTGCTGGCGCAGCGCCCGGCCGGAGAACGCTGGGCGGTGTTGATCAACGAGTTCGGCCAGATCGGCCTCGACGCCGCGCTGCTGACACAGGACGCCGATGGTATCGCACTGGGTGAAGTCGCCGGGGGCTGTTTGTGTTGCGTCAATGGCGCGCCGTTTCAGATCGGGCTCGGCCGCTTGCTGCGCAAGGCGCGACCGGATCGGTTGTTCATCGAGCCGTCCGGGCTGGGGCATCCGGCGCAGTTGCTCAGGCAGTTGAGCGAGGCGCCGTGGGTCGGCGTGTTGGCGGTGCAGCCCTGTGTGATGGTGCTCGATGCCCAGGCTCTTGCCAGCGGCAAGGCGTTGCCCGAGTCGCAACAGGACGCGTTGGGTAGCGCCGGCTTGTTGCTGCTGAACAAGGCGGAAGGCCTGGATGCCAGTGATCGCCAGCGAATCGCTGCACAGTTGCCTGCTCGTTCATTGTATTGGACGCAGCAAGCGCTCTTGCCACTGAGCGAACTGCCGGGACTGGCGGCTCAGGGAGCGGCGGGTGTGGATAACTTTGTGATGCCCAGGGGGCTGGGGCAAATACCGGCAATCTGGAGCGATCCGGCGCTGCCGATTTGTTTGAGTCAGGAACAGGAGGGCGGCTGGAGCATCGGCTGGCGCTGGCATCCGAGCCAGGCATTCGATGTGACGCTTGTTTCCCGGTGGCTGACCAGCCTGGACTGGCGACGGGCGAAGTTGGTTATCCACAGTGTCGAGGGGTGGGTCTCGGCAAATGCGCTGGACAATGCCGAATTGCAATGGCTGGCCAGTGAGTGGCGGCAGGATTCGCGGATCGAGCTGATTTTCAGTGCGCCGCAGGATGTCGACTTACTGCAGCAAAGCCTCGCCGAGTGTCGGTTGAGCGGGAGTTAACTCGCCGCGCTCAAGGCCGCCATTTGCTGTGTTCTTGCCGCCAATGGCTCAGTTCGATCACTTCGGCACTGGGCCTCGCTACATCGACCACCGGTGGCGTGTCGTCGAACGGTGCCGGGTAGGGTGCCAATTCGATCTGCGCACTGTGGGCGCCGAACTGGGTGATGGTGCCGTTGTGGCGAGTTTCGCCCGTCACGGTGAATTCGAAGTTATACACACGGGCCAGGCGCCGACGACCACTGGCATCCTTGATGAAGCCGATTTTTTTCAACGCCACGTTGCCATCCAGCAACTCGATTCCGAGTTTGCCGCAATGCTGCTTGACCCGCTCCAGCGCTCGTTCGCGCAGGCCGTGGTTGTGCCAAAGCCAAGCGCCCGCCGTGGCGAACAACATCAGCACGAAAATATTTCCAAGGGTCAGCATCAACAGGGTGCTCCAACAAGATAGTGTCAGCTTAACTGCGTCGCCGGTCTGTCGTACAGGCTGCGTTTAGTCGCATACTGCGCGGCTCGAATTTCAATCGTTTTACGGATAACTCACCGCATGAAACGTACACCCCATCTGCTCGCTATCCAGTCCCACGTGGTGTTCGGCCACGCTGGCAACAGTGCCGCGGTTTTCCCGATGCAGCGGGTCGGGGTAAATGTATGGCCGCTCAATACCGTGCAGTTCTCCAACCACACTCAGTACGGCCAATGGACCGGCGAAGTGCTGGCGCCTCATCAGATCCCCGACCTGGTTGAAGGTATCGCGGCGATTGGCGAACTGGGCAATTGCGATGCGGTGTTGTCGGGCTATCTCGGCAGTGCGGCCCAAGGCCGGGCCATCCTCACGGGTGTGGCGCGGATCAAGTCGATGAATCCCAAGGCCTTGTACCTGTGTGACCCAGTGATGGGGCATCCGGAGAAAGGTTGCAGCGTGCCGGCGGAAGTCAGTGATTTCCTGCTGGAAGAGGCCGCCGCCGTGGCGGACTTCATGTGCCCGAATCAATTGGAGCTCGACAGCTTTTCGGGGCGCAAGCCGCAGTCGCTGTTCGATTGCCTGGCGATGGCGCGAGCGTTGCTGACGCGCGGTCCGAAGGCGGTGCTGGTCAAGCATCTGGACTATCCCGGCAAAACGCCGGACGTCTTCGAGATGCTCCTGGTGACCGCAGAAGGCAGCTGGCATTTGCAGCGTCCGCTGCTGGCGTTCCCGCGTCAGCCGGTGGGTGTTGGCGACCTGACCTCCGGGCTGTTCCTGGCTCGTGTACTGCTGGGTGACAGTCTGGTGGCCGCTTTCGAATTCGCCGCGTCGGCGGTGCATGAGGTGTTGCTGGAAACCCAGGCCTGCGCCAGTTATGAACTGGAGCTGGTGCGGGCGCAGGACCGGATTGCCCATCCGCGGGTGCGGTTTGAAGCGACTTCGATCAGTTTGTAAGCCGATCGCGAAAAAAGATCGCAGCCTGCGGCAGCTGCGATCTTTTGCCTTAAGCGTCGCCCTTGATTTCCTGATAACGCTTTTCCAGTTCCTGGCGAATCTGTCGGCGCTGTTGAGCCTGCATGTAGCGACGCTTGTCTTCACTGTTTTGCGGTTGCAGGGGCGGCACGGCTGCCGGTTTGCGCTGGTCATCCACCGCGACCATGGTGAAAAAGCAGCTGTTGGTGTGGCGCACCGAGCGCTCACGAATGTTTTCGGTCACTACCTTGATGCCCACCTCCATCGAAGTGTTGCCGGTGTAGTTGACCGAAGCGAGGAAGGTCACCAGTTCGCCGACATGAATCGGCTCACGGAAAATCACCTGGTCTACCGACAGGGTCACCACGTAGCGTCCGGCATAACGGCTGGCGCAAGCGTAGGCCACTTCATCGAGGTATTTGAGCAAGGTCCCGCCGTGAACATTGCCAGAGAAGTTGGCCATGTCAGGGGTCATCAATACCGTCATCGACAGCTGGGCGTTTCCGGGTTCCATAGCATTCTCACGGGTCAAGGCAAGGTCTGAGGGGACGCACCTCTGCGGGTGCCTGTACGGTTTTTTCAAACCAACGTTATCGGGACGCCGCAGCGTGCGCCGCCGTCACGCCGGATCGATCTGTTTCCTTATATTGCACTGCCTTTCTGCCGGAAGTCGCGGTGTTACCCTTCAAAAGCCCATATCCAGGGGCAATTCCTACGCGGAAAGCGGATTTATTACCCTGCTTGATCAGACTTTTCCTGCGTCCGATTGAGCGATGTCAGTCAAGGAGCCTCACACCATGCATGCCATCAGTTTCATTCAGGATTTGGCAGTCATCATGCTGGTCGCAGGTGTGGTAACCGTGCTTTTTCATCGGTTCAAGCAACCGGTGGTTCTGGGCTATATCGTCGCCGGCTTCATCATTGGCCCACACACCCCGCCGTTCGGCTTGATCCACGACGAAGAAACCATCAAGACCCTGGCCGAGCTGGGGGTGATTTTCCTGATGTTCTGCCTGGGTCTGGAGTTCAGTCTGCGCAAGTTGTTCAAGGTGGGCGCCACAGCGTTTATCGCGGCGTTCCTGGAAATCGTGCTGATGATCTGGATCGGTTACGAGATAGGCCGATGGTTCGACTGGAACACCATGGATTCGCTGTTCCTGGGCGCGATCCTGGCGATTTCCTCGACCACCATCATCGTCAAGGCGCTCAACGATCTGAAGATGAAGAACGAGCGCTTTGCGCAGCTGATTTTCGGGGTGTTGATCGTCGAGGACATTCTGGGCATCGGCATCATCGCTTTGCTATCGAGTATCGCGGTCAGCGGCACGGTCAGCTCCGGCGAAGTATTCTCCACGGTCGGCAAGCTCTCGCTGTTCATGATCGTCGCGCTGGTCATCGGCATTCTGTTGGTACCGCGATTGCTGGCCTATGTGGCCAGATTCGAGAGCAATGAAATGCTGCTGATCACGGTGCTGGGCCTGTGTTTTGGCTTCTGCCTGCTAGTGGTCAAACTTGAATACAGCATGGTGCTGGGCGCGTTCCTGATCGGTGCAATCATGGCCGAGTCCCGGCAGTTGCTGAAGATCGAGCGCCTGATCGAACCGGTTCGCGATTTGTTCAGTGCGATTTTCTTCGTCGCCATCGGGTTGATGCTGGACCCGATGATCCTGCTGCAATATGCCTGGCCGATTGCGGTGATCACCGTCGCCGTAGTGCTCGGCAAGATGTTGTCCTGCGGTCTTGGCGCCTTTATCGCCGGCAATGACGGACGCACCTCACTGCGGGTGGGGATGGGGCTGTCGCAGATCGGCGAATTTTCTTTCATCATCGCTGCCCTGGGCATGACCCTGCAGGTCACCAGCAACTTCCTGTATCCGGTGGCGGTGGCGGTATCGGTGATTACCACGCTGCTGACACCCTATTTGATTCGCGCGGCCGATCCTTTGTCGATCAAGCTGGCCGCCGTGATGCCGCAGCGTCTGGGGCGAGTACTGGGGATGTATGGCGAATGGCTTCGCAGCATCCAGCCGCAGGGCGAGGGTGCGCTGCTGGCATCGATGATTCGACGAATTCTGCTGCAAGTTGGGGTCAATCTGGCATTGGTGATCGCGATCTTCTTCGCCGGCGCTTATTTCGCCGAGAAAGTGTCCGCCTATGTGCAAGATCTGATCAGCGATCCGAGCTGGCAGAAGGCGCTGATATGGGGTGGAGCGCTGCTATTGTCGCTACCCTTCCTGATTGCCGCGTATCGCAAGCTCAAGGCACTGTCGATGTTGCTGGCGGAAATGGGCGTGAAGCCGGAGATGGCCGGGCGCCACACACAGCGAGTGCGTCGGGTGATTGCAGAAGTCATCCCGATCCTCTCGCTGTTGGTGATCTTCCTGCTGTTGGCAGCCTTGTCGGCCAGTATTCTGCCGACCAACAAGTTGCTGATGCTGATCGTCGTGGTCGCAGCCGCCGTGGCGGCGCTGCTGTGGCGCTGGTTTATCCGTGTCCACACCAGGATGCAAATTGCGTTGCTGGATACTCTGGACAATCACAAGGACTCATCCGGGCACTGACCCGTTGGGGGCGTCTGCGCACTCAGCTTTCCAGCCAGACGTCCCGCGCCCAGTGCCAAACCGATTCCCAGGTTTCTTCGGCGAGCAGCTCGTCTTCGGCCTGCCAAAGCGCCACGGTGCCATCCTCTTCGACCACGTAGTAGTCATCACCGTCCTGGCAGATTGGAATCATGCTGCGATCAACGCCAGCGTCCCAGGCGTTGGCGGCAACGTCCGGCAGGTAAGTATGGGATTGTGGGTCGGTGACGGTCACCGGCTCCAGGCTGCCGTAGACCACGTCGCTGACGGTCAGCAGAAACTCTCTGAAGACGAAGGGAATGTCGATGAACAGCTGTTCTTCGATTTCCACCAGCAGGTCTTCGTCCGGCAACTCCAAGGGGACCGGTACCGGTTCATTGGCTTCACGCAGCTGTTCGATGATTTCTTCCACGTCCGGGATCCTCTTGCTTGAATGGCGCGGTTTATATGGGGCGGTTTATACAGTAGCTCGCTATAGATGCAACCGTGAAATAGAAAACCCCGGACGAGTCCGGGGTTTTCTATTACTGCACGTAAGGCGCGTAGGTCAATCAGCCGTTCTGGCGGATACCGGCCACCAGCCAAGGCTGGTTTTCGCCCTGGGCACGTTCCATGTTCCAGCTTTCACTGAACACTTCGCCCTGGTCGAAACGCGAGGTTTTCGACACGCCGCTGAAGGTCAGGGTGGCGATGGTCTTGTCGGCGCGATCATCCACACCGTCCAGTTGTACAACGAGGTTATCGATGTAGGTGGACTGGAAGCCGTCGCCCAGATCGGCACGTTCGCGCTTGAGGAAATCCAGCATTTGCGGGGTCACGAACTCGGCGATCTTGTCCATTTCGTTGGCATCCCAGTGTTGTTGCAGGGACTGGAAATGGTTGCGGGCCGCTTCGATGAAGTTCTTTTCATTGAACCAGGCTGGCGCATTGATCACCGGACGTGCAGCAACCGGTGCGGCCGAACCGCCGAAGATCGAGCCGCCGGCAGGCTTCTGCTCGAACACTTCACGCTGCATGGGGGCGTAACCTGCCGGAGCCATGTGCTCCTGCTGCTTGCGACGACGAGCGGCAATAAAGCGGAAGATCAGGAAGGCGATGACCGCCATGATCAGGATGTCGAAGATCTGCATGCCCTGGAAGCCACCGCCCATGAACATGGACGCCAACAGGCCACCGGCGGCGATGCCGGCCAGAGGGCCGAGCCAGCGCGAAGCACCACCGGCCTTGGCTGCGGCACCCGCGGCACCTGCAGCGCCAGCGGTCGCAGCAGCGCCGCCCATGCCTGGAGAAGAAGGTGCCATCTGGCTGGTTTGGTGCGTCGGCGCCGCGCCGGCGCTTTTGCCACCACCGAAGCGCTTGGCGGCATTGACGTCGAGACTCATCGTCAGGCCAATGCACAGCGCCATGGCGATGCTAAGAAAACGTTTCATAAAGGGAATTCCCGTTTGTGGAGGGCACGCGCGCCATGTTGCACAGCTGAAGTGTCACTGGCTAGCGGCAGAGTGTTTCGGGCTTTTGCTTGACAGGTTTCATTCAGCTTTAGTCAATGCAATAAGGCCTGTTAACTTTGGTCTGTAAGATAAGTGGATAAGTTCTGTAGGGAAGATCACTAGCGTCGCAGCGCCAGCATGACGACGCCGGCCGTGATCAGACCGATTCCGCTCCATTGGCGCAGGTCGAGTTTTTCACCCAGCAGGATCACGCCGAGCACCGCGACCAGCACCACGCTGAGTTTGTCCACCGGAGCGACCAGTGAGGCAGGGCCGACCTTGAGCGCGCGGAAGTAGCAAATCCACGATGCGCCAGTGGCCAGCCCCGACAGCAGCAGGAACAGATAGCTCTTGGGGGAAATCGATCCCAGTGACTGATATTGGCCCGTGGCGCACAAAATCAAGGCCAGGCTGACCAGGACCACGATGGTACGCAACAGGGTGGCAAAGTCGGAATTGACGTTTTCAATGCCGACTTTCGCGAAAATGGCCGTCATTGCCGCGAATGCCGCCGATAACAGGGCCCAGAACGTCCAGGAAGAAAAAAAGCCTGAGCCCATCTCATCGCACCTTGAATTCAAATGTCGGCCTGCAGAAAAGCTAGATCGCTTCCAGCTTCGCATACCCCAACATCAGCCACTTGCTGCCTTCGCTGAAGTTCACTTGCACGCGGGCCTGGGCCCCGGCGCCTTCGAAGTTGAGGATCACACCATCGCCAAACACTGAGTGGCGTACGGTCTGCCCCAGGCTGAAGCCGGTCTGCGGGATCTCGCTGCCGCTGAACAGGTTGCTGCCACTCATCGACTGGTTGCCACTGAAAGGACGGCTGACGCTGTTGGAAAGGCGCACTTCCTGAATCAGGCCTTTCGGCACTTCGCGTACGAAACGCGAGACTTTGTTGTAGGTCTCGCTGCCGTACAGACGTCGGGTTTCAGCATAGGTCATCACCAGGTTCTGCATGGCCCGGGTGATGCCGACATAGGCCAGGCGACGTTCCTCCTCAAGACGGCCGGGCTCTTCCAGACTCATCTTGTGCGGGAACAGGCCTTCTTCCATGCCCACCAGGAACACATAAGGGAATTCCAGGCCCTTGGCGCTGTGCAAAGTCATCAACTGAATGCTGTCTTCGTGCTCGTCGGCCTGGGTATCCCCGGCCTCCAGCGACGCATGACCGAGGAACGCCGCCAGTGGCGTCAGGTCCTCGTCTTCTTCGCTGTTTTCGAAGTTGCGCGCTGCGCTGACCAGTTCCTCAAGGTTTTCCACCCGGGCCTGGCCTTTCTCGCCTTTTTCCGCTTCGTGATAGGCAATCAGCCCGGACTGCTCGATGACGGTCTGGGTCATCAGGTGCAGCGGCATCTCCATGCATTTGGCAGCGAGATTCTCGATCAGCTCGACAAACGCGCCCAGAGCGCTGGCCGCGCGACCGGTCAGGCCCTTGTTGGCCACGAGCTGACGCATGGCTTCCCACATCGACACATCGCTGTGGCGCGCGTGGTCACGAATCGCTTCGACGGTTTTCTCGCCAATGCCACGGGCCGGGACGTTGATCACCCGTTCCAGTGCCGCATCGTTGCCTCGACCTTCAAGCAAGCGCAGGTAGGCCATGGCGTTCTTGATTTCCGCGCGTTCGAAGAAGCGCTGCCCACCATAGATGCGGTACGGGATGCGCTCACGCAGCAAGGCTTCTTCCAAAACGCGCGATTGGGCGTTGGAGCGATACAAAATGGCGATATCGCTACGGGCCAGGCCGGTTTTCAGCGCGCTTTCGATGGTTTCGACAACATAGCGAGCTTCGTCGTGTTCGTTGAACGCAGCGTACAGATTGATGGCTTCGCCTTCGCCGCCGTCAGTCCACAGCTCTTTGCCCAAGCGCCCGGTGTTGTTGGCGATCAAGGCGTTGGCGGCCTTGAGAATCCCGGCGGTGGAGCGGTAGTTCTGCTCCAGGCGAATGGTTTGGGCGTCCGGGAAGTCTTCGGAGTACTGATAGATGTTCTCGATTTTCGCGCCACGCCAGCCGTAAATCGACTGGTCGTCGTCGCCAACCACCATCAGGCTGTCGCCACCCTTGGCCAGCAGACGCAACCAGGCGTACTGCACGGCGTTGGTGTCCTGGAACTCATCCACCAGAATGTGGCGGAAACGCTTCTGATAATGCGCCAGCAGTCCCGGGTGATCGCGCCACAGGTCCAGTGCGCGCAACAGCAGTTCGGAAAAGTCGATGACACCCGCACGCAGGCACGCGGCCTCGTAGGCTTCATAGATGCTGCGCATGGTGGCCAGAAACAGGTCGCCGCTGGCTTGAATGTGTTGCGGACGCAGACCTTCGTCTTTCTGCCCGTTGATGAACCATTGAGCCTGACGGGCCGGCCAGCGTTGTTCGTCCAGGCCGAGCTCGCGGATGACCCGCTTGACCAGTCGCTGCTGATCGTCGCTGTCGAGAATCTGGAATGTCTGGCTCAGCCCGGCTTCCTGCCAGTGCGCCCGCAACAGGCGGTGCGCCAGGCCGTGGAAGGTGCCGACCCACATGCCGGCCGGGTTGATACCCATTAACTGTTCGATGCGATGACGCATCTCGGCAGCCGCCTTGTTGGTAAAGGTCACCGACAGAATGGAGTGGGGCGAAGCGTTTTCGACCTGGATCAACCAGGCGATACGGTGCACCAGCACTCGGGTTTTACCGGAACCAGCACCGGCCAGGACCAACTGACGACCCACGGGGGCTGCTACGGCCTGCCGTTGGGCATCGTTGAGGGAGTTCAGCAGAAGGGAGAGATCATCGCGCATCGGGGCATTCTAGGGGGCTGCGTCACACCGGGCAAACCCCGCTTTGTTTTAGCCGATGAAAGAGGCGCGCGGGACGACCGGTCAGTCATTGTCCGCAGGCGCTGGCCGGCCTTGCCCAGCGGCTTTTACTCCCGAGACGGGTGGTCGTACTTTTGACTGTTTTTTAACCTGTAGCTGTTTGGTCCGGGCATTTGCTTGTGTATGCTCCGTTCACGTTTCGGGCCTGTGCTCGTCATTATAAGAACAAGAATATTGCCTATGATCTTCAGCTCCCACCTGTCGGGCCCCACAGTGGAGCCTCGGGTTATCCGTAAACAATACGCCATGGAAATGGCGGTCGAACGCACGCGTCTGCTTTATCAGGGCTCTTTGCTGCCGACATTGTTCATGTTGATCAATGGTCTGGTCTGCGCCGGGTTGCTCTGGAGTCCGCAGCGGTACTTCCTGGTCAGTGTCTGGATGGTGTGGTTGCTGTCCCTGGTGGCCTTGCGCGTCATTCAGGTCGCCGCCTTCGATTCGGCGATTCCCAACCGTCAGGCGCATCCCGTCTGGCGACGCATGTTTTTGCTGGGCTCCGGTCTGACGGGCTTGACCCTCGCTGGCGCAGGCATCGCGCTGGTTCCCGCCGATAACTTCATCCAGCAGGCCTGGGTTTTCGGTCTGATCGGCGCCGCGGCACTCTCAGCCAGTGTGGCCTATGCGGTCAGCCTGCCGGGGTTCCTGTCGTTCACTTTGCCCTGTTTGTTGCCGGCCATCGCCTATCTGTTCTGGGGCGGCGATGAGCAGGCGCAAGGCTGGGGCTGGTTCGGCCTGATTTTGTTGGGCGCCCTGAGCGTGGTGGCCTGGCAGGTCAACCGCCTGATCGATCGAGAGTTATTGCGACGTTTCCAGAATCAGGCGTTGATCGAGCATTTGCAGCAGGCGCAAAACTGCAGCGACCAGCTCAATCAAAAGCTGGCCAGCGAAGTTGAGCAGCGCCGTCGCGCCGAAGGCGAACTGCGTGAAATTCAGGCCGGCCTGGAAAGCCGTGTTGCACAACGCAGCCTGGAGCTGGACGCCGCCAACCAGGCGCTGAGCAAGAGTGAGGCACGACTGGCCCTGGCATTGGAGGCCAGTGAGCTGGGTCTATGGGACTGGAACCTGCAAACCGATGAGGTTCATCACACCCTGATTCAGGAGTTGTTCGGCCTGGAGCCGGAATACGTGACGGCCATGCTGCGTCATCTCAAGCCGCGCCTGCATCCCGACGATCTTCCTGCGCTGAGAAAGGCGTTGGTCGAGCATTTGAAGGGGCGCACCGAGGATTACCAGATCGAATACCGCGTGCGTCATGCCGACGGCCACTGGGTGTGGATCGAAGATCGCGGGCGAGCGGTGGAGCGCGCTGAAAACGGCCGGGTGATCCGCATGGTCGGCACCCGCCGTGACATCAGCGCCAGCAAGGCGCTCGAAGAGCAACAGCGACTGGCGGCGACCGTGTTTGAGGCGGCCAGCGAAGGCATCGTGATTTTTGACCCCAATTACGCCCTGATCGCCATCAATCAGGCCTTCAGCCGCGTGACTGGCTATGAGATCGAAGACATGCTGGGGCGCAACGTCGTCGAGCTGCCCTGCAGTCGCGATGCGCGCCGACACTACGGAGCGATTCACCAGGCGCTGGAGCAATACGGCAGCTGGCAGGGTGAGCTGGTGGAAACCCGCAAGAACGGTGAGATGTACCCGCAATGGCTGCAATTGAACACTGTGCGCGATACTCGGGGAAAGGTCAGTCATATTGTCGGCTTCTTCTCCGATCTTTCGGCGCGGCGAGAATCCGAAGAGCGCATGCGCTATCTGACCCATTACGACGAACTGACGGGCCTGGCCAACCGGGCGATGTTCCGCGAACGGCTCAGCGAAGCGCATCAGCGCGTGCGCCAAGGCGGCTATCGCAGCCTGGCACTGCTGCATATCAATCTGGATCGCTTCAAACAGCTCAACGATAGTCTTGGTCACGAAGTCGCCGATCAGTTGCTGCAGAAAATGGCTCGGCGGTTGGTCAACGCGCTGCCCGAGGCGGACACCATTGCGCGTTTGTCGGGCGATGAGTTTGCTGTGTTATTCAATTCCTACGGCAACCTCTCGAGCCTGGCGCGGGTAGCGACGCGCTTGTCGAATAAGTTGCGTTTGCCGTTGACCATCGATGGCCATGAACTGGTGGTCAGCTCATCCATGGGCATCAGCCTGTTGCCGGACAACGCCCGGGAGATTTCCGCGTTGGTCAGCCAGTCGAACATGGCCATGCAACATGCCAAACATCTGGGCGGCAATAATTTCCAGTTCTACACCGACAGCCTGCAAGCCAGCACGCTGGAACGCTTGCAGCTGGAAAACCAGCTGCGCAAAGCCATCGATGAGAATCAGTTGATGGTGTTCTACCAGCCGAAGCTGTGTCTTGCCACGGGCAAGCTGAACGCTGCCGAAGCCTTGGTGCGCTGGGACCACCCGACCATGGGTCGCGTGCCGCCGGGAGACTTCATCGGCCTGGCGGAAGAAACCGGGCTGATCGGTCCAATCGGCGAGTTCGTGTTGCGTCAGGCCTGCTGGCAGGCCTGTGAGTGGCAGCGACAGGGGCTTGAGCCGATTCGGGTGTCGGTCAATCTGTCGGTGCATCAACTGCGTCAGGGCAAACTGGTCAGCCTGGTTCGGCAGGTGCTGGAAGAAACCGGTCTGGCGCCGCGTTACCTGGAGCTGGAGCTCACCGAAAGCCAGTTGCTGGACAGCGTCGAGCACATCATCGCGACTTTCCAGCAGTTACGTGATTTGGGCGTGAAGCTGGCGATCGATGATTTCGGTACCGGCTATTCGTCACTGAGCTATCTCAAGCGCATCCCGGTGGATTACGTGAAGATTGATCAGGCGTTCATTCGAGGCCTGGGGGAGGGCAGCGAAGACGCGGCGATTACCCGGGCGATCATCGCCATGGCTCACGGCTTGTCGTTGAAGGTAGTGGCGGAAGGGGTCGAGCGTCAGGAGCAACTTGAATTCCTCAAGCAAGAGCACTGCGACGAGGTGCAAGGGTATCTGATCAGCCGGCCCATCGAGGCGCAGGGCCTGGCGATCCTGTTGCGGGAGCAATTCGCCGGTTGAATGGCAAGACTTCCCGTCGGGCAGTTTTGAATGCCGACGGGAAATCGGGAATATGATGTTTTTTAGTGGGTCATCAGAACTTCATCGATATGGTGAATTAACTTGCCGTCGTGAAAGATACTGACGCCGGTGACATAGGATTCGCCAGATACTTTATATTCGACAAGTTTGTCGGTCTCGACCTGTAAAGAAATCTGATTGGAAGTTTCAAGTTTCAACTCCAGGCTAAGGTCATAGGATTTGTCCTGTATCGGACTGAGTTCAAGCTTGGGTGTGATGCCCGTATGGGCAACGGTCACAGTACCGAAGGTGCGGAAAGATTTGGCGCCAGGCATGCGATCGATTTGTGCGGTCCAGTTCTTGGTTTTAATGCTCATGATATAGAGTTCCTTTAATTAATTGTTGTTGCTTCCTGCGGCGTTAATATATCGAGCAAAGTTTGATTGCGGGTAATAAAATAAAGTTGTGTTTGTAAGGTTATGTATATTGTTTTTATTGTTCTGGCGAGTCGGGATGCACCATCACTTAGCCGGCTGAAGACCGTAGTGAGCGCGAAAAGGGGAGGCAAGGGCTGCTTCAAGCATCAGGCAGGACTGCTACATGAAGCGCAGGCACGTGAAATCGAGGGATCTGGTTACGCATTGAGCAGGCAAAAAGCCGTTTCATGTAGTATAACTACAAGCTTGCTACATCCCCCGGCGCTTGCCCATAACAAAGAGTCCACCCCTTTGAATCTGCTGCAACACATCGCCCAGTCTCGCCACCTGTTACGCAAGTCGGAGCTCAAGGTCGCCGACCACGTGCTGCTTGATCCTGCGGCCGTGATGCACAGTTCCATGGCTGATCTGGCCCATAGCGTGGGCATCAGCGAGCCGACCATCGTGCGCTTTTGCCGCGCCATCGGTTGCTCCGGGTTCCAGGACCTGAAGCTGAAGCTGGCCCAGAGCCTGGCGGCAGGCGCGAGCTTCGGGCAGTTCGCGATCCACGAAGACGATTCGGTCGCTGATTACAGCCTGAAGATTTTCGACACCACGTTGCACACCTTGATGGAGGTTCGCGAGAAGCTCGATC
The DNA here is from genome assembly GCF_054481335.1 of Pseudomonas fluorescens group sp. PF-1. Taxonomy (NCBI): domain Bacteria; kingdom Pseudomonadati; phylum Pseudomonadota; class Gammaproteobacteria; order Pseudomonadales; family Pseudomonadaceae; genus Pseudomonas; species Pseudomonas fluorescens group sp. PF-1. The sequence goes on along the minus strand of NZ_JBTMNG010000002.1, from coordinate 110,761 downwards.
CCCTGGAGTTGCAGCGAGCCGTGACGCTGATGTCACAGGCTCAGCGCGTGGAATTCTACGGTTTCGGCGCATCGGGTGCGGTCGCGGCGGATGCCCAGCACAAGTTCTTCCGTTTGCTGCTCACGGCTGCGGCCTATTCCGACCCTCACATGCAGGCAATGTCGGCGGTGACCCTGAAACCGACCGACGTGGCGATCTGTATTTCCCAGTCTGGACGTTCCAAGGATTTGCTGATCACCGCCAACCTGGTGCGTGAAAGCGGCGCGTCATTGATCACGCTTTGTCCGAGTCAGACGCCGTTGGCCGAACTGTCGACCGTCAACCTGGCGATCGATGTGCATGAAGACACCGAAATCTACACACCGCTTACCTCGCGCATTGCTCACCTGGTGGTGATCGATGTTCTGGCGATGGGGGTGGCCATGGCCCGTGGTCCGAGCCTGGTCAATCACCTCAAGAGCGTCAAGCGCAGCCTTCGCGGCTTGCGGTTATCGCCCAAGTCGGTGAAAGCACTGGACGAATGATTTCAAGGTTGGCGTGGACTTTTTGGCGAGGGAGCAAGCTCCCTCACCACAGGTGCCGCGGCGACCAACAAATTTTCATCAGTCTGTAACTTCAGAGCCGCCAAAGCGTCATCCCGCGCGCCTATCTTGAAGCTCCCGTACTCGCCTTGGGAGACTCGAAATGGCCCTGCCTTACGAAGAACGCAACAGCGCTGTCAAAACCCGTCGCCAGCAAGAAGATCAGCGCCGCATGGAATTTCGCCGCGCCATCGAAGATCGCTGTGAACGCCGTCAGCTTCTGGCCGAGATTGGTGATTTTCCTGAAGATCCGGAACTCAACTTTTGGCAGGCTGCATCGACAGCTTCCCGTCGAAACGCTCAACCAGCGCGCTGATCTGTACGCGTTCGCTGCGAATGAACGCAAGGAATGCGTGAGCCACCGGTGACAGCCGTTTAGCCTTGGCCTGCACCAGGCACCAGCTGCGATACAGCGGCAGCTCCTCGACCGGTAACTCGATCAATCCGCCGGTCGCCAGTTCAAGGTTCAGGGCGTGGCGCGTCAACAGCGCCACGCCCAGACCCGCCAATACGCATTCACGCTGGGCTTCGGCTGACGAGACTTCCTGGGTCTGGTTGAAGTGCACGCGCTTCTCTTTGAAATACTCTTCGCAAGCCAGTCGCGTCCCGGAGCCGGACTCGCGCATCAGCAGTGTGTAGGGCTCAAGATCCTGCAATCGCAGCGGCCCCATGTGACACAGCGGATGATCCGGCGGCGCGACGGCGACGATGGGATTGTTGAGGAACGGCAAGAATTCCAGGCCCATGTCCTGCGGCACCATCGACATGATTACCAGGTCGTCGCGGTTGTCCGACAGGCGTCGAATCACCTGTCCGCGGTTGACCACCGTCAGTTGCAGGTTCACTTCCGGGTGCTGGCGCTTGAAGGCGGCAAACAGGTGCGGAACGAAATACTTGGCGCTGGATTCCACCGCCAGCTTCAATTGGCCCTGCAGCGAGCCCTGCATGTCCGAGAGCTGCATGTCGAGGTTTTCCAGGCGCCCGAAAATGTCCCGGCTGGCGCGTTGAAGGGCTTCCGCCGCTTCCGTCATGTAGAGTTTCTTGCCGACGTAGTCGAACAAAGGCTGGCCAATCAGTTCCTCAAGTTGCCGAATCTGTAGGCTAACGGCCGGTTGTGTGAGCGACATTTCGTCGGCTGCACGGCTGTAGGACCTCAGGTCACAGACTTCATTGAAAATCTGCAATTGACGCAATGTCATACGCATCAATGACTTACGCATTTTTTGCTCGCTCTCTTCGCCGGCAGATGTTTCAACTATAAGTCTTTACTTATGCATGACCCAATAATTATTCATTTTTGTTAATTCCTTGTGAGGGCTAGTGTGGGGCCGCGACCAGATTGAAACATTTGGTCACGCGTCGACCTGGTCTAGCAGGTCGTGGGTACCACCGGCTCATGGGAACCTCCAAGTGATAAAAAAGATCCTGATCGCCAACCGTGGTGAGATTGCCGTACGAATCGTGCGTGCTTGCGCCGAAATGGGCATTCGCTCGGTCGCGATCTATTCCGACGCCGACCGTCATGCCCTGCATGTGAAGCGTGCGGACGAAGCCCACAGCATTGGTGCCGAGCCGCTGGCCGGTTACCTGAACCCGCGCAAGTTGGTGAACCTGGCTGTGGAAACCGGTTGCGATGCGCTGCACCCCGGCTACGGATTCCTTTCGGAAAACGCCGAACTGGCGGACATCTGCGCCGAACGCGGGATCAAATTCATTGGTCCATCGGCTGAAGTCATTCGTCGCATGGGCGACAAGACCGAAGCTCGCCGCAGCATGATCAAGGCAGGCGTGCCGGTGACTCCAGGCACCGAAGGCAACGTGTCGGGCATCGAAGAGGCCCTGACTGAAGGCGATCGCATCGGTTACCCGGTGATGCTCAAGGCCACTTCCGGTGGTGGCGGTCGCGGCATTCGTCGTTGCAACAGCCGCGAAGAACTCGAACAAGCCTTCCCACGCGTCATTTCCGAAGCCACCAAGGCGTTCGGTTCCGCGGAAGTCTTTCTGGAAAAGTGCATCGTCAACCCGAAGCACATCGAAGCGCAGATCCTCGGCGACAGCTTTGGCAACGTGGTGCACCTGTTCGAGCGTGATTGCTCGATCCAGCGTCGCAACCAAAAGCTGATCGAGATCGCCCCGAGCCCGCAACTGACCCCTGAACAGCGCGCCTACATCGGCGACCTGTCGGTGCGTGCAGCCAAGGCTGTGGGTTACGAGAACGCCGGCACTGTGGAGTTCCTGCTCGCCGAGGGCGAGGTGTACTTCATGGAAATGAACACCCGGGTGCAAGTGGAACACACCATCACCGAAGAAATCACCGGCATCGACATTGTTCGCGAGCAGATCCGCATCGCCTCCGGGCTGCCGCTTTCGGTGAAGCAGGAAGACATCCAGCACCGTGGTTTCGCCCTGCAGTTCCGGATCAACGCCGAAGACCCCAAAAACAACTTCCTGCCGAGCTTCGGCAAGATCACTCGTTACTACGCTCCCGGCGGCCCGGGCGTGCGGACCGACACGGCGATCTACACCGGTTACACCATTCCGCCGTTCTACGATTCCATGTGCCTGAAACTGGTGGTGTGGGCGTTGACCTGGGAAGAAGCGCTGGACCGTGGCCTGCGTGCCCTCGACGACATGCGTCTGCAAGGGGTCAAGACCACCGCCGCGTACTACCAGGAAATCCTGCGTAACCCGGAATTCCGTAGCGGCCAGTTCAACACCAGCTTCGTTGAAAGCCACCCTGAACTGACCAACTACTCGATCAAGCGCAAACCCGAAGAGCTGGCCCTGGCCATCGCCGCCGCCATCGCCGCCCACGCAGGCCTGTGAGGAATAAAACAATGTCCAAGAAGATTCACGTAACCGACACCATCCTGCGCGACGCCCACCAATCGCTGCTCGCCACGCGCATGCGCACCGAAGACATGCTGCCGATCTGCGACAAGCTCGACAAAGTCGGCTACTGGTCGCTGGAGTGCTGGGGCGGCGCGACTTTCGACGCCTGCGTCCGCTTCCTCAAAGAAGACCCGTGGGAGCGTCTGCGTCAACTGCGCGCCGCGTTGCCTAACACCCGCCTGCAAATGCTCCTGCGCGGCCAGAACCTGTTGGGCTACCGCCACTACAGCGACGACGTGGTCAGGGCGTTCGTGGCCAAGGCGGCGGTCAACGGCATCGACGTCTTCCGCATCTTTGACGCGATGAACGATGTGCGTAACCTGCGCGTGGCCATCGAAGCAGTGAAAGCCGCCGGCAAACACGCCCAGGGCACCATCGCCTACACCACCAGCCCGGTGCACACCATCGACGCGTTCGTGGCGCAAGCCAAGCAAATGGAAGCCATGGGCTGCGACTCGGTGGCGATCAAGGACATGGCCGGCCTGCTGACGCCGTACGCCACCGGCGAATTGGTCAAGGCCTTGAAATCCGAGCAGTCGCTGCCCGTATTCATTCACTCCCACGACACCGCGGGTCTGGCCGCGATGTGCCAACTCAAGGCGATCGAAAACGGCGCCGACCACATCGACACCGCGATCTCCAGCTTCGCCTCTGGCACCAGCCACCCGGGCACCGAGTCGATGGTTGCCGCCTTGAAAGGCACCGAGTTCGACACCGGCCTGAATCTGGAACTGCTGCAAGAGATCGGCCTGTACTTCTACGCCGTGCGCAAGAAATACCACCAGTTCGAAAGCGAATTCACCGCCGTCGACACCCGTGTTCAAGTCAACCAGGTTCCGGGCGGGATGATTTCCAACCTGGCCAACCAGTTGAAAGAGCAGGGCGCATTGAACCGTATGGGCGAAGTGCTGGCTGAAATCCCGCGCGTTCGCGAAGACCTCGGCTTCCCGCCGCTGGTAACCCCGACCTCGCAGATCGTTGGCACCCAGGCATTTTTCAACGTGCTCGCCGGTGAGCGTTACAAGACCATCACCAACGAAGTGAAGCTCTATCTGCAAGGCGGTTACGGCAAGGCGCCGGGCACCGTGAACGAGCAACTGCGTCGCCAGGCCATCGGCAGCGAAGAAGTCATCGACGTTCGCCCGGCCGACCTGCTCAAGCCGGAAATGGCCAAGCTGCGTGCCGACATCGGTGCCCTGGCCAAGTCTGAAGAGGATGTGCTGACCTTCGCCATGTTCCCGGACATTGGCCGCAAGTTCCTTGAAGAGCGTGCCGCTGGCACCCTGACGCCGGAAGTGTTGTTGCCTATTCCAGAAGCCGGCGGTATGGCCTCGGCGGGCGGCGAAGGCGTACCGACCGAATTCGTCATCGACGTCCATGGCGAAACTTACCGCGTCGACATCACCGGCGTGGGCGTGAAGGCCGAAGGCAAGCGTCACTTCTACCTGTCCATCGATGGCATGCCGGAAGAAGTCGTGTTCGAGCCGCTCAACGAGTTCGTCAGCGGCGGCAGCAGCAAGCGCAAGCAAGCCACTGAGCCGGGACACGTCAGCACCACCATGCCGGGCAACATCGTCGACGTGTTGGTCAAGGAAGGCGACACCGTCAAGGCTGGCCAGGCTGTGCTGATCACCGAAGCGATGAAGATGGAAACCGAAGTCCAGGCCGCCATCGCCGGTAAGGTCACTGCCATTCACGTGGCCAAGGGTGACCGGGTGAATCCGGGCGAAATCCTGATCGAGATCGAAGGCTGATTTAACAGCCTCGATAAAACGCTTTAAACCTCGGGGGGGCATGTGCTCCCCTTTTTTTTGGGTTGTTGGCCGAGTCGTATTTATGAAGTCACCACACTTCAAGTGAACTCATCGGTTATGCAAATACGCCTTCCCGTAGTGCCGCTCCATTCTTGCCTGAATCAACTCCAATCCAATCGACATCAGCCAGTAAATCACCGCCGCAGTCGTCAGCATCTCAATGTACCGATAGCTCGACCGCCCATAGGATTGCGCCAAAAACATCACTTCCCAAACCCCCATCACCGAGATCAGCGACGAGTCCTTGAGCATGGAGATGAACTGGTTAGTGGTTGGCGGGATGATGGTGCGCATGGCTTGGGGCAGGGTGACGCGCCAGAAAATCACGGTTTCGCGCATGCCCAGGGCCAGTGATGCTTCCCGCTGGCCATGGGGAACGCCGACGATGCCTGCGCGAAAAATTTCGCTCAGGTAGGCGCCGTAATTCAGCGACAGGGCGATGATCCCGGCTGCGATGGCGCCCGGTACGACGCCCAGTTGCGGCAGGCCGAGGTAGATCAACAGAATCTGTATCAGCAATGGCGTGCCGCGAAAGAACGAGGCGTAGAAACTGGCGATGCCGAACGCCACGGCGCTTTTCGACAGCCGCCCCAGGGCGGTGATGAAACCCAGCAGCGATGAGGCGACGATAGAGCACAGGCACAGAAACAGCGTCAGCGCCGCACCTTGCAGGAAGCCGTTGGGCGCCAGGTGCAGGCCGACGAGGTTGGGCAGTTTGTCGAGGATGATCGAGAACTTCAGGTCGAAGCTCAGGAAGAAACTGGTGAACAACCCGAGCATGGCCGCCCAGGTCAGGTACAGACGCGTGCGGAAACTGAACATCCGTTGCAGTCGTGACTCAGCCACCGGTTGCGGTGGCTGGGGAGGTTGCTGGAAAGAAGTCATTTACTGATATCGGCGCCGATCCATTTTTGCGAGAGCTTGCTCAATGTGCCGTCCTGTTTCAACTGGGCGAAGACTTCACGCACTTTGCTGTCCCACTGGGCGTCGCCCTTTTCAATGGCGACCGAGTTCGGCTCCGAGTACAGCGGGTCGCCGGCCAGTTTGAAGCGCTTGTCTTCGTTCAGGCGCGGTTGGGCGGTCACCAGGTTAGTGAGAATCGCGTCCAGTCGAACCCCGGCCCCCAGGCCCAGGTCCTGGAAGGCGACGTTGTCGGTGTCATACGGGGCGATCTGCACGTCTTCGAACGGGTACTGCAACTGCGTGTCTTCGGCGCCTTCGATCACCAGGTTTTTGTTCAGGTAGCTTTCGTAGCTGGAGGCGCTGGTGAGGCCAACTTTCTTGCCGCTCAGGTCCTTGGCATTGTGAATGCGTTCATCCTTGGCGTTCACCACGATCACCGCCGGCGAGGCGTAGTACTCGACCGGGAAGTCGAAGACCTCGGCGCGGGCCTTGCTCGGGGTCATGGAGCAGATGCAGATATCGTAACGACCACTCCAGCGGCCAGCGGCAATCACGTCCCAGGACGGGGTTTCGAGGCGCAGTTTCACACCCAGCTTCTCGGCCACGGCTTTAGCCACATCGACGTCGAAACCGTCGAGTTGGTTCTGGTCGTTGAGGAACGAGAACGGTGGATAACTTTCCATCAACACGCCCACCAGCTCTTTCTTTTGTTCGATGCGATCCAGCGTGGCGCCGCCAAAGGCTTGGGTGGAGGCAGCCAGAATCGTCAGGCCCAGGGCCAGTAGCGGTTGGAATTTCACAGTCGATCCCTGATAAAAAAATGATTGTTATTAACCGATTGGTGCGCATTAAATAGTTATAACAACGACTCTGGTAGTGAGTTATTTTCATAAGCTTATGAGTGAATAGCATATGGGCGCAGCAAGCACAGTGATTCTGGATGGTGGCATGGGCCGCGAGTTGCAGCGCCGAGGGGCTCCATTCAGGCAGCCCGAATGGTCGGCGCTGGCCTTGAGCGAAGCACCGCAAGCGGTAGAGGCGGTGCACGCGGCTTATATCGAAAGCGGCGCGAATGTGATCACCAGCAACAGCTACGCGGTGGTGCCGTTCCATATCGGTGAAGAGCGTTTCGCCGCTGAAGGTCAGGCTCTCGCGGCGTTGGCCGGTGAGCTGGCGCGGCGAGCAGTCGATGCGGCGGGCAAACCGGTGCGCGTGGCAGGTTCATTGCCTCCGCTGTTTGGTTCTTATCGTCCGGACCTGTTCGACGCCAAACGTGTCACTGAATTGCTGACGCCACTGGTGAAGGGGCTCGCGCCGCATGTTGACCTATGGCTGGCGGAAACCCAGAGCTCGATCGTTGAGGCGCGAGCGATACACGCCGGTCTGCCGAAGGACGGCAAGCCGTTCTGGCTGTCGTTTACCTTGAAGGATGAAGACGTCGACGAAGTGCCGCGTTTGCGTTCTGGCGAGCCAGTGGCCGAGGCGGCGGCAGTGGCGGTTGAGCTGGGCGTCGAGACGTTGCTGTTCAACTGCAGCCAGCCGGAAGTGATCGGCGCGGCGATTGACGCGGCGCGGGAAGCGTTTGAACGGTTGGGGGTGAACATTCAAATCGGCGCGTACGCCAATGCCTTCCCGCCGCAACCGAAAGAGGCGACGGCTAACGATGGGCTGGACCCGTTGCGCGACGATCTCGATCCGCCAGGTTACCTGCAATGGGCGGCGGATTGGCGCAAGCGTGGGGCGAGCCATTTGGGCGGGTGCTGCGGGATCGGGCCGGAGCATATTGCGGTGCTTGCCCAGAAACTGGCGTGAAGCCATTCGCGGGCGGGCTCGTTCCCACAAGGTTTGGATTGGCCACGGTAATGTGACCATCGCAAGACCCTGCGGGAGCGAGGCTTGCCCGCGAAGGCGTCCGTCCAGGCGCTGAAAATCTACCCGCGGCACTCTGCGAGGGTTTTCACCTGTCCCGATTCCGTCTGGTTCTCATCGCTCAACCAGCGCTCGAACCCGGCTCCAATCGCCGGCCATTCCGAATCGAGGATCGAGTACCACGCGGTATCGCGGTTCTGTCCCTTGACCACCATGTGCTGGCGAAACACGCCTTCAAAACTGAATCCCAACCGCTCGGCCGCGTATTTGGAGCGGGCGTTGGCGTTGTTGCATTTCCATTCCAGGCGCCGGTAACCCAGGGCGAATGATTCCTTGGCCAACAGGTAAACCGCCTCGGTACTCTTTGGCGAGCGTTGCATTGGCGCGCCGAAGGTCACATGGCCGATTTCGATGCGACCCTGGGCCGGCACGATCGACATCAGGCTGAGAATGCCTTGAATCTCGCCTGTGGCTTTATCGATCACGCTGAAGAAGTACGGGTCGCTATTGGCCGCATGGTTGTTCAGCCAATCGTTGAACGCGCTGCGCTGGGGGAAGGGACCGTAAGGCAAGTAATCCCAGAGTTTGGGGTCGGCGCCCGGGCCTTGCAGGGCTTCGAACAGACCGTCGCCGTGGCGCGCCGGGTCGAGCTTTTCCAGGCGGATGAAACGCCCTTCGATGAGTTGGACCGAGGGTGCCGGGACGCCTTTCCAGTCCGCGAGTGAAATCGACATGTTGTTCTCCTTGAACCTTAAATGGCTTTGCGAAACTGGATGAAACCGGGACGTTCGGCGATGCGCTCGTAGAGCTGGATCGCGGTGGCGTTGGTTTCGTGGGTCAGCCAATGCACCTTGCAGCAACCGTCGGCCTTGGCTGTGGTGTAGACGAATTCGATCAACTGGCGGCCCACGCCCGTGCCGCGGGTTTCTGGCACTACCAGCAAATCTTGCAGGTAGCAGGAATTTTCGATGCTCCAGTTTGAACGATGGTAGATGAAATGCACCATGCCCACGGCTTTGCCGTCGGCCCAGGCCAGAGCGGCGTGGGTCGGTTCGTTTGTGGCGAGGATGCGCTGCCAGGTGCTTTGGGTGACAGCATCCGGCAATTCGGTGTTGTAGAAGCGCAGGTAGGCTTGCCATAGAGGCAACCACGCGGCGTGGTCGTCAGCGGTGACTGGGCGAATGTCGATTTGACGCATGGCGAATTCCTTAGCGCATCAATTGGGCGAGGGTTTGGTCGTTGACTTCGGGGCTGGCGGCCAGGCCTTCACGTACGCCGGCGATGTCGGCGGCGCTGCGGTTCTGGCTGAGCTTGCGCTTGCCTTCCAGACGGTCGATGGGAATGGCGAAACCGACGATGGCCTTGAGCATGCCGTCGATGTAATCGGCAGGGGCATCGGCCACTGACCACGGTTGAGTGCGGCCAGCTTCATGGCGGTCGGTGAGGGTGCTGACGATGTCCAGCAGCCGCCCGCCATCGCTGAAGGTTTCGGCTCGGCCATAGGCGTGTACGGCGACGTAGTTCCAGGTTGGCACGACTTTGCCGTGTTCGGCCTTGCTCGGGTAGAAGCCGGGGCTGACGTAGGCGTCGGCACCGGCAAAAATCAGCAAGGCTTCGGCACCGTCGCGCAGGTCTTTCCACTGCGGGTTGGCTTTGGCCAGATGCCCGTACAACGTGCCGTTCGAGCCTTGTTCGCAATGCAGCAGCACCGGCACATGACTGGCTTGCAGGCCGCCCTCGCCCTGGGTAACCAATATGGCGAGGCGGGTGGCGAGGATCAGTTCATGCAGTTGGGACAACTCGTCGATGGCAAAAGCGCGCGGCGTGTACATGGGGATATTTTCCTTGGCGAATGTCTGCATCCTAGGCAGGCTATTGGTCTGTTGTAAGAGCCATTAACGACCAATTTCATAGGTCCATTGCCATGACGGACGCGCCGCTTTCCTTGTCGTTCAATCCCGCTGGTATCGAACTCGACCGCCGCCAGGGGCTGAGCCGCCAGCTCTATCAGGCTTTGCGCCTTCGCGTCCTCGATGGACGATTGGCCAGCGGCACGCGACTGCCGGCCAGTCGTGATCTGGCCGCAGCGTTGGCGATTTCCCGTAACAGCGTGGTGCGTGCCTACGATCAGCTCTATGCCGAAGGATTTATCGAAGGGCGCGTTGGTGACGGGACCTATGTGGCTCAGTTACCGCAAACCGCAATACCGGCAAAAAAACTATCCACAAAAGTATCCACAGGGTTGTCAACAGGCTTACCCACAGCCTTATCCACAAATCGGCTGGATTTACCTGTGGTTTCATCCAGCAAAGTTATCCACAGCGATGCGTTGGAGCGCGTAAAAAAGAACCATCTGGCGATGCCGCCGAGTGGTCCGCCGCGAGCATTTCGGGTCGGTGTTCCGGCGTTCGATCTGTTTCCCTTTGAGGTCTGGGCCAAGCTGAATGCGGCTTTCTGGCGTAAACCCGATCTGCAGCAGTTGTGTTACGGCGACCCGGCAGGCGATGCCCGATTACGCGGGTTGATTGCGGCCTACTTGCGCAGTTCGCGAGGCATGCAGTGCACGGCTGAGCAAATAGTGATCACCAGTGGTGCGCAGCAGGGGATCAGCCTTTGTGCACAGTTGCTGGTGGAGCCGGGCGACGGCGTGGCGATTGAAAATCCGGGGTATCGCGCGGCGGGCCATGCGTTTGCCGTCGCCGGTGCGCGGTTGCACGGGGTCGCCGTGGACAGCGAGGGCATCGACTGCGACGAGCTGGCCATGCTCAGTGACTGCCGGCTGACCTACGTCACGCCCTCGCATCAGTACCCCACAGGGGTGGTCATGAGCCTGGCGCGTCGTCTGGAGTTGCTGGCCTGGGCCGAGCGCACGCAGGGCTGGATCGTCGAGGATGATTACGATGGCGAGTACCGCTACAGCGGCGCACCGCTGGCACCCCTGGCGGCATTGGATCGGCAAGGCCGGGTGCTTTACGTCGGCACGTTCGGCAAGGTGGCGTTCCCTGCCTTGCGTCTGGGGTATCTGGTATTGCCGACAGGGCTGGTGGATGCGTTTTCCCAGCGCCGTGCCGTTGATGTTCGCCATTCCGAAGTCAGTACCCAGGCGGTGATGGCCGAGTTCATGGCGGCGGGGCACTTCCAGCGACATATCCGCCGCATGCGCCGAGCGGCGCTGAGCCGGCGCAATACGCTGCTCAATGGTTGGCCGCTGGACATGCCCGGCGTCGGCCCGTTACCCACGGTTGCCGCCGGGCTGCACATGACCGTGCCGGTCGAGAATGTGGCGCGTGAGCAGGAACTGATCGAATGGGCACGTGGTGTCGATGTCGAGATCAATGGCCTGAGCAGTTATTGGCTGCCGGACTCCGCCACCCCGATCGATCAGCGTGCCGGGCTGGTGCTCGGCTTTGCTGCGGTGCCCGAGAAATCAATCGAAGCGGCGCTGGCGCGATTACGCACGGTGTGGCGTGCCGGCTGAAGAGGGCGGCCTGTCGGGCCGCCCACGCGCACGTCAAGGTTGCGTCTCGAGTTTGAAGAACGGGGACGGATCGCTGATGCGCCGCAGCACGTAGTCCAGTGGCGTCAGAGTGGTCAGTGCCTGGCGCCGTTCGGCCGAGAATTGCTGCAGGTGCGGTTCGGCGATTTTCAGGTGTGCGGCGGTGTATTGCTCCAGCGGCGCATCCACGGACGCATAGTGAAAATGCGCGAGCCACAGCGGCTTGTCGTGGCCGGCGATGTCCAGCACCTGGTACTCCTGAAAGTAGTCCCGGCGTTTTTTGGTCCTGATCCGGCCTTGGCCGTTCTTGACGATGCGCACCTGGTTGTTATCCAGCAGCCACTGCAAATACGCCTGTCGGGGCTGCCGATCCTTGAGCAGGCGGGCGCGGATACTGACGCCCTGAGCACGTAACCGGACGGCTGCACTCTTGAGCTCCCCGCTCAGGTTGCCCACAGGAAGCCGCGCTCCGCCCGATGCGCGTATGCGCTCCAGTGCCTGCTCGACATTGATCGCTGCCTGCTCCAGTCGTTGAGCCTGATGATCGAAAAGATCCTGCATGTCCGCTGGAATACGATTGGGCTTGAAGGCATCTTTGCGGGTTCGATCAATGAACGCCTGTACGTCCTCATTCAGGGTCAAGGCATCGTCGACTGTGTCGACGTCATCCAGCACGGGCTGTAGACCGGGGGCCGGCCTGGTGGGAAGTACTTCCCTCAGGGGCAGTTCGTCCGCTGTGGAAGCCTTGGCGGGCGCAGAGTCACGTGGTCGAGTCTTGGTGACTTTGCCAATAGGGCGGGAGGGACCGGCAACTGCGGGTTTGGGCATCACCGGAGGATCGTTTTGTCTAACCTCGGGCAGTAGCGTATTCAGTTGCGTCTGGGCCAGTTGCTTGAACTCGCCGATCAATGCGCTGACCCGTTTAAGCTCGGACGCTTCCACCTTGTCGGGGTATTCGCCGGGCAGGTCTTCGAGACGCTGATTCACATCGGCGTAGACATCGATCAGCCGGCTCAGAGTGTCGATGCGCTGTGCGGTGGCTTCACCGCTGTCCTGCGTTCTGATCAAGGCGGCATGCTGGTGGGTGGCGGTTGCGGCCTCGATAATCAACGAGCCGACCGCTTCACGCGCCGGCTCGTCGTTCTCGGAGGCGGTACCGCGCATGCACAACTCGTGGGACATGCCGATTTCGTTGGACTTCAAGTCCCACTGATTAAAAGCGGGAAGCAGCTCTCGCAGGCTTTGCGAGGTGGTCATGCCTGCGTGGCCAGCCGCCTCCAGGTTCTCAAGCGATGCCTGGGAAAGCTGCAGGCGGGCGATGATCTCCTGGCTCAATGCCAACGCCTGCCTGACTCCCTGAACATGTGCCTGCAATAAAGCGTTGGAGTCGATGACCGTGTCTTGCGCCAGCATTTCGGTGAGTTTGGCGTAGTCGTTGCGCTTGAATACGAGCCACAGGCAGATGTTCTTTTGCAGCACGATGGTCATGCGCTCTAGATTGTTGAGATAGCCTTCGGTTCCTCCTGTGAGACGCCATTGCTCGAGATTTTTCAATGCCTGATCGTATTCATCGATCAGCTTTTCCAGACGAGTGAGGTAACGCTGTGTCGCCTGCTCATGCGCGAGCCCGGTTGCGCCCAGCATTTCTGTATAGGCCTCCTTCAACTCGGCATTGTTGGCGACCTCCTGGCCTTTGAAAGTCTCCAGCGCAACGCCCAGTCGTTTCTTCTGCTGCTCCTTGGCCTTGCGTTGTGCTTTGAGCTGGCTTTGCAGACTGGTGCCCCCGGCGCCCCCGCGCAAGCGCAATCGGGTGTCGACAAACCACTGTCCTTGCGTGTTATGAATCAACAGCGGGCCGGTTTTCGAGGGGGTCTGCGGATCGACGATTTGCACCTGCTCGTTGTCGTTTTCCACGACACGGAACCAGCGCTCGCCAACCTGTGCGTAGGTGTTGCCGTCCAGGCGATACAAGGGCGCGGTATCGTGCGAGAGGGTTTCCAGCGACGGAGTCGTGAGATCGACAGTCGGCACTTTCAGGCCCTCCAGATACAGCGCCAATGCCGTGCCTGAGCGATGGGGCACTGAGCCGCCAGGCTCAAGTGACGAGTAATGGCTGGACGCAAGTTCGCCGGTCAAAGGTGTCGTCATTAACGTCACGGTGGGCATGGCAAGTGCTGTCGATGGCGTGACGCCGACCTTGAGCTGCCTGTCGTGCTCGTCCCGTGGCCCTGCCTTAAGCCTGGCCCGGCGTCGAGTGGCGGCATGTTGCGCCAGGAGCATGCCCAGGTTCAGAAGCATATCGGCGATGGCGCTCCATTGAGCATGAGCATCACCGCGATTGTGCGCGTCCAGAACTTGCTCGATTTCGCTGATGCTTTGCCAGACCCAAACCGCAGCCCCTGCCGGGCCACTGAGAAAATTCGAGGCAATGTTGAACAGCGCCCAACCGCTGTCCCGAAGCAGGGCCCAGCGTCGTTGTGCATTGGATAACGATTGGCGGTCGGCGAGTTCGGCCATGGCCAGGGCATGGTTCTTGAACAGGGTGGGGAATACATCGCCGCTCAGTTCCGTTGAAGAAAGTTCGACGGGACCGGCCCAGCCCGAGGATGTCCAGGGTTCGGAGAGCAGTTGTACGCTCAGCCACGGGTTGGGAAAGCCGATGGGAAACGTGTATTGGGCGTATTTGAAAGCGAGGGTGGAATCGGGCAGCCACGCCAGCACCGAGTCCCTCAACTCGCCTGGCTGGTGCAAGGCGTACAGCAGGTTTTGCGCTGACGGGAATTGCAGCAACGGTTGTTCGAACAGCGGGCGATAGAGCAGGCAAGGACCCTTCTCTGGCTGGCGCGCAGCGATGATGAACATATTGGCAACGGTGTCGCCGGCGGTTTCCCCGGCCCGGATGAAGGTCAGGGGACGAATGACCACCGGTTGAGCGTGACCAGGCGTCGGCTTGAGCCATTCGCGCACATAGCGACACCCCAATTCGTCTACGCCGCCAATGCGCCGGATCTTGCACTCCAGCGCAATCAGCGGCAGCAAAGCGCGCAACTGGCTGATGTAGAAGTGCTCCTGCAAGGGTGCCTGCACCGGATCGTCAATCAATTTGTCCTTGATCAGGCGCGGATACGCCTCGCCAATATCGACCTTGCTCGCGATCTTCGTCAGGTAGCCTTCATCCAGCCATTCGGGGACCGTTTGCGGCGGGTTGAATCGAAGCGTTGCCTGATACGGCGCGGAGTTTTGAACGGCGTATTCGCCGAGCGTTTCGGTATGAACATCGAGCGGGTTGGGCAGCGTCAAACCACCTGACTCGAAGCTGTTGGTGATGGTGATCTCGAGGCTATCGAGCGGCAGTCCGGTTGCGGATGGTTTGTCAGCCACGATCGCTTCGCGCATGCGCTGCTGGGCGAAGGTGGTCATGGGCGGAATCCGGAACAGTTGTTTGTCAGTCTGCCTGTACAGCTTGCCCAGCGCATTGATCGATTGGCTGTAGTGATCCAGGTCCGTCACCGAAGCACCAAAAAGCCAGTCGGGTATTGCGTCGGCCAGCTCGACGAGCGCGTTTTGCTCCTGGATATTGGCGTTTTCTACCTGAGGAGCCGAAGCCAAAGGGGTATCCAGTTCGGCGGCAAGGCCTTGAGCTGTAATCGCGGCAATGGAATCGAGTTGGTTGGCGATCAGGGCCCAGGCCATGTGGTCGAAAATATTGCCCTCCGGTTCAAACAGTTGCCATTGCAAATTTTGTCCGGGCGGCAGCTTATCGAGGCGGGCCGGCAACGAAGCACCTAACTGTTCCAGTGAATTGAAGGTTTCGTAGCCATATCCCACGGTGTACATCATGACCAGATCGCGCTCTTCATAGCGCCCTGTAATCACCGCGGCTCCCGCCAGTGTCTGGTGTCGGGTGATGCCTTGTGCGTCGAGGGTGTCACAGTCGACGAGGCTGACCTGAATAGTCGAAAACGTCGGGTCATGAGCCAGGCGCGACTGTTTATCAGGATGACGCGAGATGGCGCGAGCCACCCGACACTGATCCTTATCCCAACCGTTGACACTTTGAACATTGAGGGCTTTGCGCAAGGCTGCGGACAGCTCCAGCCAGTGCGGTGCCAGCTGCCCCTTGAGGTTCCAATAGGCCAGTTGCTGTTCGCCATAGCCAACCAGGAGCAGGGGTGAATAGTCATTGAGCAACTCGGCGATGGCTTCGATATCGATATCCAGATGCACGACAGGCGTGGCCAAGGGATTCAATGTCAGGAAGTGCTCGCCTTCGAGATAGTTGGCGCTTGTTGAGGTAGCGAACAGGTTTATCAACGTCTGGGTCAACGATTCAAACTGTGTGGGCCTCGCCTCGAGCACGCCGTCCAGGATTTGCCATTGAGGCGTGCCGATCATGGTTTGGTCGGGGTCGATATCGCGCTTGGGATACCGCGCCTTCAGCGCTTGGCGCAGTAGCAGGGCGGCGACCTCATCGACCGTGGGGCCTCTGCTGGTCTGGTGAATCACTTGGCTTTTTTTTAGCAGTGCGGGAGTTTCGGTATCTTCCGGGTGTTCAGTCATCGCCAACTTCCTTTTTGACGTTCGAGGCTTTTGAAAAGAACAGTGAATTGGCCAGCGGCGGGCTGATTTCGCTGCGATAGATGGCGATCAGCTGGCTGCTGGAAGCCGAATTCAGATCGAATGCCCCGGCCATCAGTCGTTGGTTACGCAGTTTCAGGTGGGCGGCAGTAAACGCTTCGGCGGGGCTATCGGGGCCGGCATAGTGGAAGTGGGCGTACCACAACGGTTGCCCGGTGCCTGCCTCGCGAATCTCGTATTCCTGCAGGTAATCCTTGCGCGGGCCTTTGAGTCGACGCCGTTCACCATTCGGCACGATATCGATTTCATTTTTGCCCGATAGCCATTCGACGCGAGCGGCCGTGGGCGGCTGTTGCTTGATCATCTCGACCCTGATTCGATAGCCCTCGGCATAGAGTCGATCGCGCGCTGCGCTCAATTGCGTCACCAGCGCTGTCGTGGAGGTCGTGGTATTCGAACCGGTCGGGGTCTGTTCCAGTGTCCTGGCGCTTTTGTCGAGTTGCTCGGCTTTGTGCTGGAACAACTCCTCGATTTCCACCGGTATACGGCCAGGCTTTTTGGCGCTCGTTTCGGTTTGCCGAATGAAGGTTTCCACGCTCTCGAGCAACGTCTGGCCTTGAGCAATTTGCATCTGGAGGTCAGGTACCTGGAGGGTCGGATGCCGCTTGGGTTGCACGCGCTCGACCCACACGCCAGGTGTCTTCTCGTGGAAGGTGGCGATCACTTTGCCGGTCATGGGCGATTTCACATCCAGCAGGACCGGTTGTCCCGATGCCGAGGGACGAACTTCGCCAACGACCGTGCCCTTGAAGCGCGTTTTGACGACCCGTTTGCGCGATGCCGGTGCGGGCCTTGAAGGGCCGGGACGGGGCTCCACCGGCAGTTGTTCGCGCAGCAGTTGCGCCAGATAGGCTTCGGTCTCTTGCTGGAATTCGCTGATCCGTTTACGTACGTGTTTGAACGGTTGCTCCAGAACCGCTTCCTTATGGCTGAGGCTGAAGTCTTCGAAGGATTGGTCGATGGCGGCAAACTGTTCGAGCATCCCGTTGAGGCCTTCGATGCGGTCGCCCTCAGCCCATGTACTGTCTTTGAGCATCAACTCCTGCGACGTCTGGATAACCAGGTTGGTGGTATCGAGCAGGCGTTCGAATGCTCTTCGAGCATCAGTCAACCCAGCACTGTTTCCTTCTTTCACACAGACGTCGCGAGCCAGCGAAACCTGGAGTGCCTTGAGATCGTTAAGGCTGAAAGCAGGCAATTTTGCCCGATAGGTGCTGGCCACCTCGGCAGCACTTCTGCCGAGTCGGCTCAACGCCTGGAACTGCGATTGTGCAAACTCGATTTTGCCGATCATGCCCTCGGTCAGGTCGGTCATTTTCTGGTAGGTGGCGCGATCGCCGGCACCCCCTGCCGTTTCTTCAGCCTCCAGCAGCGCCAGGGTTTCCCTCAGGGTTTGAGCGAACGTTGGACTGCGTTGGTCAAGCCACGTCTGGTTGAAGAACAGCTGAGTGCCGAGCATCTCGATCATGGATGCCCGGTAGTTGGGCACTGTTTCCAGCAGGTTCAGGGATTTCATCTGTTCGATGGGAGCGGCGTAGTCTTGGGTGCGTTGCTCGAGCTTTTCGAGGAATTGCGTTTGCGCGGTCAGCAGAGCCTCGTCGCCGACCGAATTTTTCATGGCCTTGTGGGCGTCCGTCAGCTCCTTGCGTGCCTGTTCGCGTCCGTCGCTAAACTCGGCCAATTGCCTCTTGAGTTCAGTGATGCGTGCACGGTTTTGTTGCTTCAGTGCCTTGCGTTGGCTCGACAGTCCGCCGCCCCGCAAGCGCAGGCGCGTGTCGACGAACCATTCGCCGCGGTTGTTGCGGATCAGCGCCGGACCGCTGCGCACAGGCTGCTCCCGTGAGTCGATGATCGACACGTCGCCCGTGTCCTCGACCGCGACCTCGAACCAGCGCTCGCCCACCGGTGCGTAACAGGCGTTGCCCTTTCGATAGAGGTGACGATACAGGTCGCTGTCGTTGACGGGCGCTGATAGCTCTTCGGGTGGCGTGATATTGAAGCGGTCCAGGGTTCTGGCAAGGTCCAGGGCCGTATCGGTCGCCACGGACTGGCGATGTTGTGCGGGAGGGTGTTCGCTGGGAAGGTCGGGCAACTGCACGACGGACACGGGTTGCGGGGCCGGTTTTTCCGGGGGCTCGATCGCTGTTGCTATCGGCTTTTCCTCGGCTCTGCGCACAGGCGAATTACGCGTACTGGCGTGATGGGCAAGCACCATGGCCAGGGTCAGCAACAGATCGGTCATGGCGGATGTCTGTTGCTGATCGCCACTGTCGGCAGCGTCGAGGGTTTGCTGCAAGTCATCCAGCACTTGCCAGATCCACGCGGCCGTCCCGACGGTGCGACCGAGAAAGGGCAGTGCGGCATTGAGCAGCGTCCAGGCTACGCGTTTGAAAGTCTCCCAGCGATATTGCGCATTGGACAACGATTGCCGTTGTGCCATTTCAACCAGCGCATTGACGTTGGCCTTGTACAAGGTGGCCAGGTAAACGCCGCTGAGGACCCGCTGGCCAAGGGTGACCGGGCCGCTCATTTGCAGGGAGGTCAACGGGTCGGCCAGCTGTTGGGAAATGCTCCAGACCGAAGGTCGGTCGCCGGTGAACGCATAGTTGGCGTAGTTGGCGCGGGCGTCGTCCGGCAGCCAGGCGAGTACCGATTGGCGCAACATCGGCGAGTGTTTGATGGCGTAGATCAGGTTGGCCGGCGTCGGGTACTGGCTCAACGGTTGCTCAAGCATTGGCCGGTAAAGCAGGCATGGTCCCTTGTCCATCTGCCGGGGGCCGATCACGAACATGTTGGTCACTTCATCGGTGGCGCCCCCGACGCGCCAGCCAGGCGTGAAGGCCAGTGGGCGAATCACGATCTCCTGGCCATCCACCCAGCGATTGGCGTCGAGCACCTGGACCACCGCGGCGACATAGCGATAACCGGTTTCATCGATGCCGTTCTGCCTGCGAATCTTCAGCTGCAAGGCCAGCAGCGGCAACTCGACGCGCAAATGACTGGTGAACAGATTCTGCCGTCGCAGGCTGTCAACGGGATCGACGAGCAGCTTGCTTTTGATCAGCGCCGGGTAGTTCTGGCCGATGTCGATGCGAGTGATCAGCGCCTCCAGATAGCTTGGCGTCATCCATTGCGGCAGCGCGGCGGCGCTGGAACTGCGCACGGATTTGTTGCCCTGGGGCAGGGCAATCAGGTTTTGCAGTGCCAGGTCGACCAGGCTCAGTGTCGTGCGCTCGGGCTCCACCAACGGCACAAAGCTGCCCCAGACCACCACGCTGTCGACCACGATCTCGATGTCCGCCAGGTTCAGTCCTGCCGCATCGGCATGATCTTTGAGCATGGCCTCGCGCAGTTGATCCAGCGCAAATTGGCGGATCGGCTTGAGCCCGTCCTGAAAGGACTTCCCGGCGTTCTGATTACGCACGGTCACCAGGTCCATCAGATGCCGACTGTAGGCGGTGAGATCAGTGGGAGAAGCATCGGCCATCCAGTCAGGCAGCGACTGCTCGACCTGATTGAATCGCGAGGATGACTGCTTGTCCGTCGGGTCCAGCTCACGGGTGGTGCGGCTGACGTGGGGCGCCAAGTCTGGATTGCTTGCAGCGGGTTCGTTGGCCAGCGCACCGATGGCGTCGGCTTGCAGGGCGATGAGGTTGCACGCCAGGCGGTCGAAATAATTGCCCTGGGGTTCGATCAGGCGCCAATGCAGCACGTTGCCCGGTGCTTGCCCATCGACGTCCGCCACCAACGACGCGCCCAGTTCCTCCAGGGAGTCGAACGTCTGGAAGCCACGGGGGATGGTGTGAGTGATCACCAGGGTTCGAGTGCCCAGGGTTCCGATCAGGACTGCCATGTCGAGGATGTTGACGTGCGTCGAGGCAGCACCGCTCATGACGTCCAGGTCGATCAGGCAGGCGCGTGACTGATAGGGGTCATGGGAACGGCGTACGCTTTTTTCCGGGTAGGCGAACAGTTTGCCGGCCATCGCGTGTTGGTCGCTGTCCCAGTCCGGGTTGGCCTTGATGTTCCATAGATCGCGCAAGGATTTGGACAGCGCCTGCCAGCGCGGAGTCGACGCGCGGGTGTACTGGTTCCAGTAATCGACCTGCTGTTCTTGAAACGCGACAAACAGCAACGGCGCCAGCTCATTGAGCAGGCGCCCGATGGCCTCAATGCTGACGGGCAGTTGTACTGGCGTCTGCTCCTGAGGCTGCAGCGTGAGGTAGTGTTCACCGTCGAGGTAGATCACTGGCGTGCCCGCTACACCATGGTGCACCAGCGTGTCGGTCAGCGATTTGAAGTGCCGTGGCCCGGGTTCGACGCGCCCATTGTGATAGGCCCAGGTTGGCATCACCACCATGGCCAGGCGCGGATCGATATGTAGATTCGGGTACAGCGCTTTCAGGGCAGGCTGCAGCGCGTGGGTGGCGACTTCCCTGATCGAGGGGCCGGTGACCAATTGGGTGAGCAGGGCATTCTGGTCGGAGGAAAGGCCGGGTAAAACGGGAGGGCTGGTGGCGTCGGTCATGGTCACATCCTTTGTGTGGTTAGCGGGCACCGCAGAACATTCGGTGCGCGAAGCGTTGCAAGGTAGTGACGGGCCGATGGGCGATGGCGGTAAATAAATATCGCGGGCAAAAAAAGACCCGCGCATGCGCGGGTCCGGGGAAGCGGTTGAAGCGATACGGGTCAGGTGCCTGACTTGATTTTTGTCCAGGCCCGGGTCCGCGCACGTTCGGCATCGCGAGGCAGCGGTTGCAGGGTATAGAGCGTGCCCATCGCCGTTTCGGTCGGGTACAGGTTCGGGTTATTGCGGATCGCCGGGTCGACCAGCTCGGTGGCGTCCTTGTTCGGATTCGGGTAGCCGACGAAGTCGCTGACCGGCGCAATCACCTGCGGTTGCAGCAGGTAGTTGATGAAGGTGTAGGCGTCTTCCGGGTTCTTCGCACCCTTCGGAATGGCGAGCATGTCGAACCAGATCGGCGCGCCTTCTTTTGGCAGGCGCATGTCGACGACGACACCATTCTTGGCTTCCTTGGCGCGGTTGGCGGCCTGGGAAAAACTGCCGGAATAGCCCACGGCGACGCAGATGTCACCGTTGGCGATATCAGCCATGTACTTCGATGAGTGGAAGTAGGTGATATACGGGCGAATCTTCATCAGCAGCGCTTCAGCCTTGTCGTAGTCCGCAGGCTTTTTGCTGTTGGGGTCCAGGCCGAGGTGTTGCAGGGCCAGGGGCAGTATCTCCGATGGCGAGTCGAGCAGGGCGACGCCGCACTGCTTGAGCTTGCTGATGTTCTCTTCCTTGAAGATCAAGTCCCAGCTGTCGACCGGCGCGTTATCACCCAGTACTGACTTGACCTTGGCCGGGTTGAAGCCGATCAGGATGGTGCCGTACATGTAAGGCACCGCGAATTTGTTGCCCGGGTCGTTGGCTTCGATCAGCTTCATCAGCTTGGGATCGAGGTGGTTCCAGTTCGGCAGTTTGCTGCGGTCCAGCGGCTGGAACACGCCAGCCTCGATCTGCTTGGCGAGAAACACGTTGGACGGCACCACCACGTCGTAGCCGGAGTTGCCGGTCAGCAGCTTGGCTTCAAGGGCTTCGTTGGTGTCGAAGATGTCATAGACCAGTTTGGTCTGGGTGTTCTGCGCCTTGAAATCTTCGAGGGCTTTGGGGGTGATGTAGTCGAACCAGTTGTAGACGCGCAACGTTCGCTCTTCGGCGTGCACGGCGCCACTGAGCACCAGGGCACTCAGGGCCGGCACGATAAAACGCTTGAGCCTTTTCATTGTTTTAATTCCTCACTGAGCGCTTTCAAAACCTTCAAGGACGTTCACCGCGTTGATGCCGATTTCCTCGACCGCGTAACCGCCCTCCATCACGAACAGCGTTGGTTTGCCCAGGGCTGCGATGCGCTTGCCCATGGCCAGGTAATCCGGGCTGTCGAGCTTGAATTGCGAGATTGGATCGTCCTTGAACGTATCAACGCCCAGGGACACGACAACGATGTCCGCGCCGTAACTTTCGATCTCTTTGCAGGCTTGTTCCAGCGCCGCGCTCCAGGTGTCCCAGCCGCTGCCGGCGGGCAACGGGTAGTTGAAATTGAAGCCCTCACCGGCGCCTTCACCCAACTCATCTTCATAACCGAGGAAGAACGGGAACTCGGCTTCCGGGTGGCCGTGGATCGAGGTGAACAGCACGTCGTTGCGTTCATAGAAAATCGATTGGGTGCCGTTGCCGTGGTGGTAGTCCACGTCGAGGATCGCGACCTTTTTGTGACCCTGGTCGAGGAAGGCCTGGGCGGCGATGGCCGCGTTGTTGAGGTAGCAATAACCCCCCATCAAGTCGCCGGCAGCGTGGTGTCCTGGTGGACGGCACAAGGCAAAGGCACTGCGCGCGCCAGCCTGGATTTCCGCCTGGGCGGTCAATGCCACTTGCGCTGCGCTGTACGCGGCTTGCCAGGTTCCGGCAGTGATCGGCGCACCGCCGTCGAAGCTGTAGTAACCGAGCTGGCCGTGCAGGCTGGTCGGTTTGATTTGGCGCAGGGTGCGGGCCGGCCAGGTGTAGGGCAGCAGGTCGCCGTCGGTGTTGAATTCGGTCCAGCGCGCCCAGGCGCCTTTGAAGAAATCGAGGTAGTCGCGGCTGTGTATGCGCTCGATGGGGCCGAGGCCGAAATCCTTGGGCGCTTCTACCGCGCCGAGGTTCTGGTTTTGCACCCGGGCCAACACGTGGTCGGCGCGCGAAGGCATTTCGAAGCAGGGCTTGAGTTGCCCATCTATCAATTCACAACGGCCGTGGTGCAGATGGTGATCGTTCGAGTAGATCGTCAGCATTTCTTGTTCTCCGCAGGCTGATTCGGTTGAACACAGTCTTGCGGCATGGACGATTTTGGAAAACGGCAGGAAAGGCCAAAAGGGGATCAATATGGCCAAAAAATCTGACCGAAATTCGCCCCTTTTTAATGCGCCAAGCCCTGGCATGGCGCGTGGAATTCAGACCCTGTGGAAGCGGGCTTGCCCGCGCCCCCAGGGTTATCCATGTGGGCGGAACTGGCTTGGCGCTACACCACTCCAGCGCACGAAGGCATGGCGAAAGCTCGCGGTCTCGCTGAAACCCAGGGCCTCGGCAATCTGATAGATCGGCAACTGATCCTCGCAGAGCATTTGCTTGGCCTGTTCGAAGCGCAATTCATCGAGCAATTCCTGATAGCTGCAGCCCAGGTCCTTGAGATGCCGACGCAGGGTTCTCGCCGAGCAGTTCATCTGCTCCGCCAAGCCCTCCAGCCCAGGCGCCGCATTCAGTTGCGCGCTCAGCAATTGGCGGATTCGCCCCAGCCACGCCTGGCGTCCGGTGAACTCGGTATTCTGCTTGCGGCAACGTTCGGCCATGGCTTGATGGGTAATCACGTCGGCCAAGGGCAAGGGTTGATCGAGCCAGTGCTTGTCGAAGGCGAAGGCGTTGTCCCGTGCCCCGAAATGCAGCGGGCAGTTGAAGTGTTCGGCATAGGTCGCTTCGTAGTCGGGTGCGGCATGTTCGAAGCGAGCGGCGAGCAGTGGCAGCGGATGACCGAGCAGGTCGTCGCAGATGACCTTCAGCGAGACCAGGCAGAACTCGGCGTTGAACACCGCCATCGCCGGGCTCTCGCGATAGTCGGCGGCGACGAACCAGACACGCTCGCCATCTTCCTCCAGGCTCAGTTCGAAAAGTGTTCCCAGCAGCGCCGGATAACGCATCGCCAGACGCAAAGCGTCACCGAAGGTGGCACTGGTGAGCAGTGCATAACCGAGAATGCCGTAGCAGGACACGTGCATCCGCCGGCCCAATTCCAGGCCGATGTCACGCTTGAGTGCGACAGCGTTGGCACAGACTTGCATCTCTTGATTGGTGGTGATGCGCGTGTCGGCGCGGTTCAGATCCGCCGCACTGATGCCGCTGCCGGCCAATAGCGCCTCACTGGACAAGCCTTCAGCCTTGAAGGTGTTGAGGATCAGCGAGACGGCATTGAGGGTCGTGAGATGAGAGTGGAGCATGGCGACTTCCAGTCTTGATTTGCTGGAATGGGAGCAAGTTGTGTGCCGGGCCCGGAGTCATGGGGGGCGGCACGCCCGGTGAAGCCAACGGTTACAGAAGCTATACGTGGATACCGCCTTCCGTGTCTGCAAGGTTATTACCTTGGTCATGACGGTCACACGCCCGAGCGTTGGCTGTCGTGACGACATTTCATGTACCCAGGGATGGACTTTAATCATGACCTCTTCAGACACGACCTCAACCGATACCCGCCTGCTGCGTCCCCTGCGGCCGGATGCTGAGGTGGCTTCACAGGCCTTGAGCATTTTGCACCTGTTTGCCAATCGCCCCACCTTGCGAGAAACGGCCCGAAGGACCTTGCAACAAGTCCTGGATGACCTGTTTCCCAGCCTCGATATCAAGGTTGCAAGCGCTGTCGTACTCGAACCTCGGTGGAATGAAACCCCGGGAGGGTCAAGCTTTGCGGGTTATCTAAGCTACGGACTGACGGATCTGTTGCTCGAAAGTTACTGGAAGGGTAGTTGCAGGGTTTTCAGTGACAAGAGCTTTCTCTCACGCTACTCCAACGTAGAAACGCCTCCAGCCATTAACGTTGAATTGAGCGAAATCAGCGAGGTGCTCGATGAATGGGGGCCGCAGTTGCTGCAGTGCTATCAACAAGAGCTGGTCGACTTCTGGAGCCAATCGAGCGGGAACGACGCCGCTCTCTGGCAACGACTGCGCGATCTGTTCCGAGAGCAACTGCGGATAGCCTCCCAAGCACTTGCCGGTGAAGCACGGCTGGCGGTACAGGGTGTGCTTGATTACCCCGTTAACACCCAGCGCGAAAGGGTCCAGGGCGATGCGGCGACCCAGGCTGCCGTGACATTCGTGTATGAGGACGTCAGCACCGCCACTGCGGATGATGTGCTGGTCCTGTCGATGACCCGCAATGTGGGCGGGCGAACCATTGCGCTACTGTTCACATTGTCCGGCGGAATCGAAGTATTCAGCTCCGAGGAAGCCATGACGCGATCCTGGTTTGGTGTGCGCCGTGCGGGACCCCTGTCGCTAAGAAACTACTGGCCTGAACATGACATTTTCGACGCGCTGACCCTGAGTCTTCTCGAGCGTCAGCTGCAGGTTATTGCGGCGATCAAGCCCGAAGTGTTCGCCGACTTGCCGACGCTCGAACGACGGCTGGAGCAGGTCAGTAGTCCCTCGACGCTACTGGGTGCCTTTCGTTCAGGTCATGAAACCCGGTTGTCGACCCTGGAAGACTTGTTGCCATCATGGCTAAAGCAAGCCAGTCCGGCGGATCGCGTTGCTTACAGCAAATTGCTGGCCTCGCAGGCGGACCAGAGTCGAACCGGTACTTCATTCCTGTCGGACATCGCGCCCATTCATGAGTATGCCGAGCAGGCATTGAAGGCGCTGATGGTCGCAGACGATCCGACCCGAAAGCTTATCAATGTGCGCGATATCGAGGTGACGCAGCGGCGGTTGGAGAACACGGCGTTCGAAATCATTGATCCGCCATTTCCCGAGCCTCGCTACCAGACAACCCGCTCGGCATTTTCGCAACTGGCCGTGAAAAATATCGGCGCGTTGCCTCTGGTTCCATCGCAGATCCATTATCGCAACGGCGAACCACCGGCGTGGCTGACCTATGACTATCTGAGGGACCTGACTACTCGCGCTGACATCGGCCAGCGTTATCCCGACCTGTTGCAGCGCAAATTGCTGGGCGACTCCGATGAGTCCCAAAAGCGACGAAAACAATTTCGCGCAAGCATGAGCATTCAACTGCCGTTGTTGGCACTGGAACTGAAAATCCGCAAGCGCTTGTCCGATCCGGCTTATCGACAGGTTGTCGCCGCCCTGCAAACGGCCGCGGTCGATCGTCAGGTCGAGGGACATGCCATGGTGGTCCGACCGCTGGGATTCCAGGCTGGAGCCGACTCCAGAACGGACTACGTCTTGAACATGTTTGTGATCGGCCCGCAGGAGCTTGGACGCGGGCCACACATTCTCTACCGACCTGCTTCGGACGAACCAATGCTCGAGTTTGTCTCGTGGGCAGATTTGTTGAGCGCCATTCAGGAGGATGAGTCATTGCAGCGCAGCGTGCTTGCCGGGCTGGCACCCTCGATTCGCCACATCTATGCCAACGGCGGCTTCGTGGAGCCCCATGTAGGAGGGGTCATTCTCGGTGAGTTCGACGTGCTCCAGTTGCAACGCGTCTCGCTCGCCAGCGCGGTCTCAGTGGACGTGTTCAGCGCGCTGTACCGGGCTTGCGCCCAGGCACTGATCGAGCAGGCCAAAGGTGATTCCGTATCGAACTCTGAGGCCCGCTGGGATCAACTCAAGGACTTCGGGTGGGTATTGTTCAACCTGTTACAACCATTGTTGGACGGCCCATTGGCTACTATCGGCCTTTTGGTCCAACTCACCAAAAGCATTGAAGGGCTTGTTCAACGCGAAAATGCCGAGAATCGATTGGAAGCAGCGGCAGATGTGTTGATGAACCTGGCCTTGATACTGGTGCACTCGGGTTCGCCCGTGCCTGCGATTGCGCGCACCGAAGCGTCTGGCGTTGTCGGCGAAACCGCGCTCGATCTGCGCATCCTGCTCGACAATAAAATTGACAGGCGGCCTGTCGGCCCTTTCGGGGGAGAGCCGAAGCTTTCTTTTGGCTGGAACAGTGCGCGAGGCCAGTTGTCAGCTCCACAGCTGGCCAATCTCAAGTCTTTCAGGCTTTCGGCGCCGCTGCGCGGAGATTCGTTGGTCAAATCCGGCGAGTTTCGCGGGCTATATAAGCAAGGCGGCAACTTGTATGCCTGCGTCGAAGATGACTGGTTTCGGGTGTCGCCTACATTGGATGGGGTTGTGATCACCGATCTGACGAGGGCGTCGCGCAGGGGCCCTTGGTTGAAAAGCGATGAGCAGGGTCGCTGGAGTTTCGATTTCCGACTACGGCTGCTGGGAGGCATGCCGCTTAGTGTTCGGGCCACAAGGAAGCTTGGAAAACTGGAGAAAAATGCGCGAGATCTATTGGCCGGATACGACAGGCAGGTGGCTGAGGCCGGGCGCATGGCCAAATCCGATCGTCCGCCGGCCGATATAGAAAGTCTCATCATGAACCAGGCTGACCCGTTTGACGCTGCCGCCAACAACATCGAGGCGTTGACCCGGTCGGCGGGTGAAGTGTCATTAGAGCCAGTCGTCGGTCAATTGAGGGATAGAGCCACGCGCCTTCGGAAGCTGGCACAGCAAACACGCATCGAAATGTACAAGTCGCGGAACCCGACCGCGGGGGCGGTGGAGTATCTGTTGGAGGCAGAAGAGATAAGCATCCGCAAGGTCGGCGGGCGAACCGACAGCTCTGGGGGTAAAGGCACTGACTTTTTGCAGGAATACGAGATCCGCGACACCGACAACAATGTGCTGTGGTATGCCCATTTTCACTACCCGACAAAAGAGGCTGCTACAGATTCCTTTGCCAAGGCGCATTTGAAAACGGTCGCGCAGCGCCGACTGGGCCTGAATTTTCAGAAGGATCAACAGGCGGCTGGCCACGCAGTGACCAGCATATGGCGTGGCGACATTAGCCGAACGACGGCCAGGCAGGTGTTTTTCCATCAATAGACTGAAGTGACAGGGCAAGCCTTCCTGACGGCGACGGACAGGAAGGCTTGCTAAGTTGCAACCGGCCCTGTTTGCCTCAGGCCAGCTCGCCACAGAGGTCGAGTTCTACAAGTTGTCGGACTTCGCTCGTTTCCAGCCCCGCCCCCAACAACCCGTGCAACTTGCCGAACGCCGCTTCACGGGTCATGCCGCCGCCGGACAACACGCCGACCCCGCGCAAGCGACTGCCGGCCTCGTATACATCCAGCTCGACGCCACCTTCATGGCACTGCGTGACCGCCACTACCACCACGCCTTTGTCCCGCGCTCGCCCCAGGCTGGCGAGGAACCCCGGATTGTCGCTGGGCCCGGTTCCACTGCCATAGCACTCCAGCACCAGGCCTTGAATGCCGCTGGCGAGCAAGCCGTCCAGTACCTCGGCGCCGATGCCGGGGAACAGTGGCAGTACCGCGACGTTCGCCAATTGCCTGGGTTGGTTGTAGTTCAACTGCGGCGCAATCGAAGGCGCTTTCACGCCGCCGCCCTGACGTTCCAGGCGCTTGAAGGGATGGCGGCCAAAACTGCGTACTTTCGCGCAGCGGGTCGGTGCCAACAGCTCGCCATGGAAGTACAGGTGCACACCCGGTGCCAGGCCTTGGCCCAAGGCAACCAGCGCGCCGCTGAGGTTTTCCCAGGCATCGCTATCAGTGACGCCGGCCGGCAGCATGGAGCCGGTGAAGCACACGCGGGCCTGCAGGCCGAGCAACTGGAAGCTCATCGCCGCAGCGCTGTAGGCCAGGGTGTCGGTGCCATGCAGGATCAGCACGCTGTCGCAGCCTTGCACGTCAACGGCATCGACCACGGCTTCACGCAGTTGCTGCCAGTAGGCCGGGGTCATGTTGGCGCTGTCGATCAGCGGCGACATCTCGCGAAAGCGCCACTGCGGCACGACCAGTTCCGGTTGGCTGTGCAGGTACTCGCGCATGCGCGCTTCGAAACCGGAGGCCGGGGCCAGACCATGGGCGCTGGCTTGCATGCCGATGGTGCCGCCGGTGTAGAGCACCATGACGTGCTGGGCGGCAGGGTAGTTCGAGGAATTCATGGGGAGTCTCCGGAAGGAAGAGTGCCTGTGGAAGTGAGCTTGCTCGCTTCCACAGTTTTTCGAACTTTAACTGACGGGCGCGGAGTATGCGCCCGTCATCTACCCGTCAGCGTTGCGCTGCAGGTACGCCATGCGGTTCGGCTTGGGCCTTGGTGGCGGCTGGCGGATTGGCCGGCCACGCCTGGCGATCCAGGTCCAAGTCCGGGAACTTGGCGGAATCGAACACCGGCGTCTTGATCCCGGCGGCGCGCTGGTCGTCGTAGTCACGCAGGATGCGCATGCCGACCTTGAACAGCAGGAACAGCGCGATCAGGTTGACGAACGCGAGCAGGGTCATGGTGATGTCGGCGAAGGCGAACACGGTGCCGAGGTTCTCGATGGCGCCCCAGAAAATCAACACCAGCACCAGCGCACGGTAGCCCATCAGCGCCTTGCGGTTTTCGCCGATCAGGAAGCGCAGGTTGCTCTCGCCCAGGTAGTAGTTGTAGAGGATCGAGGTGAACACGAACAACGCCAGCGCCACGGAAATGAACATCCGGCCCCAGTCACCGACCACGGCGGCCAGTGAGTTTTGGGTCAGGGCGATGCCATCGCCTTCGAAGCCCGGGGTGTAGAAGCCCGAGAGCAGGATCAGCAACGCCGTGCAGGTGCAGATCACGAAGGTGTCGAGGAACACGCTGAAGGCTTGCACCACACCTTGCGCTACCGGGTGCTCGACCGAAGCCACTGCGGCCACGTTGGGCGCGCTGCCCAGCCCCGCTTCGTTGGCGAACACGCCACGCTTCACGCCCATGACGATGGCGCTGCCGATCAGGCCGCCGAAGGCCTGGTCCAGACCAAAGGCGCTTTTGACGATGGTCATCAGCATGGCTGGAACGTGATCGAACTGCAGCACGATCACGTAGAGGGTCACGCCGATGTACACCAGGGTTTTCACCGGCACCAGCAGGTCGGCGACCTTGGCGATGCGCTTGATTCCGCCAATGAACACCAGGCCCAGCAGCACGGCCAGGCCGATGCCGGTGTAGGTCGTGTCCAGACCGAAGGCATTGTTCAGTGAGTGGGTCACGGCGTGGGCTTGCAGGCCGTTGAAGGCGAAGCCGAACGTCACCAGCAGCAGGAATGCCATGAGCATGCCGAGCCCGCGTTTTTGCAGGCCATGCTGGATGTAGTAGGACGGGCCGCCCCGGTAGGTGCCGTCGGCATCGGCGCGTTTGTAGAGCTGGCCAAGGGAGCATTCAAAGAAGCTGCTGGACATGCCGACCAGCGCGGTCACCCACATCCAGAACACCGCGCCTGGTCCGCCAAGGGTCACGGCGATGCCGACACCGGCGATGTTGCCTGCACCGACGCGGCCGGCAAGGCTGAGCATCAGGGCCTGGAACGAGCTGAGTTGCCCGGCGCTGCTTTTAAGGCTGTCGCGGAACACGGCGAACATGTGGAAGAAGTGACGCAATTGAACGAAACGCGAGCGGATCGTGAAATAGCTACCGAGCCCGACAATGAGCACGATCAGTACTTTCCCTGAGAGGAAGTCGTTAATGACTTCGAGCATGGATTTTTCCTCGCTGTTTTTTGTTTAGGCAAATGCTGGCCGGACGGACACATTGCGTTACACCCGTTGGCGCTCGGCACAACAGGCGGGTCGATGTTCGTCCCGGTTTCATATCGCGGGTTTGTTGTTAGGTCGGGTTTCGCAGGGGTTGAGGTTTTGCTTCTGTCGCGGATAAAAAAAGGGCCTGGAGAATGATCTCCAAGCCCTCAAAAGGTGAGAGGTGTCTAGTCCCTCGACCTGGTGAGCGGTGCTACAGGTAACGCGTCGGATCAGGCCTTAAGCGGAACCAGACGCGGAGCAATCATGTTTTCCGGGCGCAGGATGTCGGCGAGCATGGCGTCGTCGAGCAAGCCTTCTTCGCGCACCAGTTCCAGCACGCCGCGACCGCTTTCGAGTGCGATACGGGCGATGCGGGTGGCGTTTTCATAGCCGATGTACGGGTTCAGTGCGGTGACCAGGCCGATCGAGTGTTCGACCAGTTCACGGCAGCGCTCTTCGTTGGCGGTGATGCCGACGATGCAGTGCTCGCGCAGCATGTCCATGGCGCGTTGCAGCAGGCGGATCGAGTCGAAGATCTTGAACGCGATCAGCGGCTCCATCACGTTCAGTTGCAGCTGGCCGCCTTCGGCCGCGATGGTCAGCGCCAGGTCGTTACCGATGATCTGGAACGCGACTTGGTTAACGGCTTCCGGGATAACCGGGTTGACCTTGCCTGGCATGATCGAGCTGCCCGGCTGACGCGCTGGCAGGTTGATTTCGTTGATGCCGGTGCGTGGACCGCTGGACAGCAGGCGCAAGTCGTTGCAGATCTTCGACAGCTTGACTGCGGTACGCTTGAGCATGCCGGAGAACAGCACGAACGCGCCCATGTCGGAAGTGGCTTCGATCAGGTCGGCTGCCGGTACCAGCGGATGACCGCTGATGGTTGCCAGGCGCTGAACGGCCAGGTGCTGGTAGCGCGGGTCGGCGTTGATGCCGGTGCCGATCGCGGTGCCGCCCAGGTTCACTTCGGTCAGCAGTTCAGGTGCCAGCGTTTTCAGGCGTGCCAGGTCTTCGCCCAGGGTCGTGGCGAAAGCACGGAATTCCTGGCCGAGGGTCATCGGCACGGCGTCTTGCAGCTGGGTACGGCCCATCTTCAGGACGTGGTTGAATTCTGCACCTTTGGCGGCAAACGACTGAATCAGGCTGTCGAGGCTGGCCAGCAGCGCATCGTGACCCAACAGCAGACCCAGGCGGATAGCCGTCGGGTAAGCGTCGTTGGTCGACTGCGCCATGTTCACGTCGTTGTTCGGGTGCAGGTACTGATATTCGCCTTTCTGGTGACCCATGGCCTCCAGTGCGATGTTGGCGATCACTTCGTTGGCGTTCATGTTGGTCGAAGTGCCAGCGCCGCCTTGAATCATGTCTACCACGAACTCTTCGTGGAAATCGCCGCGGATCAAACGTGCACAGGCTTCGCTGATGGCCGCGTGCTTGGCTTCACTGAGGTGACCCAATTCACGGTTGGCGTCAGCGGCGGCTTGTTTGACCATGGCCAGGCCGACAACCAGCTTCGGGTAGTGCGAGATCGGAACGCCGGAGAGACGGAAGTTGTTCACCGCTCGCAGGGTCTGGATGCCGTAATACGCTTGAGCCGGTACTTCGAGTACGCCAAGCAGGTCTTTTTCTGTGCGGAAAGATGCAGCGGAGGACATGATAGAAATCATCTCGATATGGACCCGGTCTGTGCCGGAACACTGCAAATGCTAGGCTTGTGGAGAAATTTGGGCCAATGCTGTTAAACACTGGCTTATGCACATTCGGCATAATGCCGGTGTGACGCCGTGTGTGCGGCGAGCGTGTGACCTAAATTGGTGCGTGTCCGGGAGGACGTGATGAATCTGGAAAGCAAATGGCTGGAGGACTTCAGTGCTCTGGCTGCCACCCGCAGCTTCTCCCAGGCGGCGGAACGGCGTTTCGTGACCCAGCCGGCGTTCAGTCGGCGGATCCGCAGCCTGGAAGCCGCGCTGGGCCTGACGCTGGTCAACCGCTCGCGCACGCCGGTGGAGCTGACGGCGGCGGGGCAGTTGTTCCTCGTCACCGCACGGACCGTGGTCGAGCAACTCGGTGAGGTGTTGCGTCATTTGCATCATCTGGAAGGCGGGCAGGGTGAAGTGATGCAGGTCGCTGCCGCTCACTCGCTGGCGCTGGGGTTCTTTCCGCGCTGGATCGCCCAGCTGCGCAACGAAGGCCTGAACATCGCCACACGATTGGTGGCAACCAACGTTGGCGATGCGGTGCATGCCTTGCGGGAAGGTGGCTGCGACCTGATGCTCGCGTTCTACGACCCGGATGCGGCCATGCAGATGGACCCGGAAATCTTCCCTTCGCTACACCTGGGCCATACCGAGATGCTCCCGGTTTGCGCGGCGGATGCAGAGGGCAAGCCGCTGTTCGATCTGGAAGGTGAGGGCAGTGTGCCTTTGCTGGCCTACAGCGCCGGTGCGTTTCTCGGTCGCTCGGTGAACATGCTGTTACGTCAGCGAGCGCTGCGTTTCACCACCATCTACGAAACCGCCATGGCCGACAGCCTCAAAAGCATGGCGCTGGAGGGACTGGGCATCGCCTGGGTGCCGCAACTGAGTGTGCGCGCCGAACTGGCGCGCGGTGAACTGGTGGTCTGCGGCGGCCCGCAATGGCATGTGCCACTGGAAATTCGCCTGTATCGCTGCGCGCTGGTGCGCAAGGCGAATGTGCGGTTGTTGTGGCGCAAGCTGGAGGGTGGGGCGGCGAGTGGTAATAGCTGAGTCGTTAAATGTGGCCGCGTTGAAGCTGTCCATTTCGACTGGATTCAACTTCATGCCTTGCTATTCAGATACCTTTTTATGTTCTCCCGATTGGCCGGGCTGTAAGCATAACAAATGGATTTCATGGGGTCCCTTTCGGGCGTCATATAAGTTTCGCACCACCAGCCGTTGTACTGGACTTCCGAATTTTCATGTGTCGCACCCAGCAAGTGCCCAATTTCATGGCCCACCGTTATGTAGCTGGTCAGTGAGGCGATTGCAAAGTTCCCGGTTTGAAAGGGGGGGCGAATGAGTGCGACGCCAGCAGCTTGTTCATTTAGATAATCATGGGTAAGCAGAACTACCAAGGGCGGCTTTTCAAAGATGTGACCTTGCTCTTCCAGTTTTTTTATGTACCTGTAGCCATGGTTTTCCCATTTTGCTAGCGTTCTCAATGTATCGCTACCCCTGTAGTCAAAGTTGCTATAAGGGGCGCCTTTGCCAAAAATGACATGGAATTTTCGACCGGTGAAACTTTCCAGTTCCGTTATAAATGGACGAAAGTGATCATCGTAAATCGTTTTCCGTGCGGTGGCAGCTACATCGTCGTGAATGATGGCGATAATGATGATGGGTTTTTTCTTTTGCTCAATGGTGTTCGTCATTATTAAGTCCTTTTAATAATAGGTTGTTTCGGCTGTGTGTTTGTTGATCGTGGAGTTGGTTAATTTATGTCTGTTACTCTGGGGTTGCGAATAAATCTATGTTTCTTTCAATTTCATAGTGTCTATTTTTTGCAAATTAGTTGCTGCTGAAGTTGGTGTTTTTATCTATATGAGCCGTGCATCTGGAATAGCCGTGCCGGCTGACTTTAAAGTCAGTAAATATTCATGCCGCCTCAGATGACAGATGGTCGCAAGAGGGGCTGTTTATCTGGCGTATTGCGGTATACTGCGCGGCCTTCGGCCGGTTCGCCCGGCCATAATTCGTACAATCAAGCCACGCATTTTGCGTGGCTTGTTGTTTTTTGATGCGCCTGCGGGCGCCCAGAGAGAAGAGGCACGACGATGAGTGCATTGGTTGGCGTGATCATGGGCTCCAAGTCCGATTGGTCCACCCTTAGCCACACCGCCGATATGCTGGAAAAGCTCGGCATCCCCTACGAGGTGAAAGTGGTCTCTGCCCACCGCACCCCGGACCTGCTGTTCCAGTACGCTGAAGAAGCCGAGGCGCGTGGCATCGAGGTGATCATCGCCGGTGCCGGTGGCGCGGCCCACTTGCCTGGCATGTGTGCGGCCAAGACCCACCTGCCGGTGCTGGGCGTGCCGGTGCAGTCGTCGATGCTCTCGGGTGTCGATTCGCTGCTCTCTATTGTGCAGATGCCTGCGGGCATTCCGGTCGCCACCCTGGCCATCGGCAAGGCTGGCGCGATCAACGCCGCGCTGCTGTCGGCGAGTATCCTGGGCGCCAAGCACCCGCAGTTCCACGCGGTGTTGAAAACCTTCCGTGCTGAGCAGACAGACAGCGTCCTGGAAAATCCAGACCCACGCATCGCCTGAGGTTGTTGACGATGAAGATCGGTGTAATCGGTGGCGGCCAGTTGGGCCGCATGTTGGCGCTGGCGGGCACTCCGCTGGGCATGAACTTCGCTTTTCTGGACCCGGCGCCGGACGCCTGCGCTGCGGCATTGGGTGAACACCTGCGCGCCGACTACGGTGACCAGGATCACCTGCGTCAGTTGGCCGATGAAGTCGATCTGGTGACCTTTGAATTCGAGAGCGTCCCGGCCGAAACCGTGGCGTTCCTGTCGCAATTCGTTCCGGTTTATCCGAGTGCCGAAGCCTTGCGCATTGCCCGCGATCGCTGGTTCGAGAAGAGCATGTTCAAGGACCTGGGGATTCCAACCCCGGCGTTTGCCGACATTCAGTCGCAAGCCGATCTCGACGCCGCTGTGGCCTCCATCGGTCTGCCGGCCGTGCTCAAGACCCGCACCCTCGGTTACGACGGCAAGGGCCAGAAAGTCCTGCGCACCCCTGAAGATGTGGTCGGCACGTTTGCCGAGCTGGGCAACGTCGCCTGCCTGCTGGAAGGCTTCGTGCCGTTCACCGGTGAAGTCTCGTTGATCGCCGTGCGTGCCCGAGACGGTGAGACCCGCTTCTACCCGCTGGTGCACAACACCCACGACAGCGGCATCCTCAAGCTGTCCGTGGCCAGCACCGATCATCCGCTGCAAGCCCTGGCCGAAGACTATTCCAGCCGTGTGCTCAAGCAACTGGATTACGTGGGGGTGATGGCGTTCGAGTTCTTTGAAGTCGACGGTGGCCTCAAGGCCAACGAAATCGCCCCGCGCGTACACAACTCCGGGCACTGGACCACCGAAGGCGCCGAGTGCAGCCAGTTCGAAAACCACCTGCGCGCCGTGGCCGGCCTGCCGTTGGGATCGACGGCCAAGGTCGGTGAGAGCGCCATGCTCAACTTCATCGGCAAGGTGCCCGAGACCGAGAAAGTCCTGGCCATCGCCGATTGCCATCTGCACCACTATGGCAAGGCCTTCAAGGTCGGGCGCAAGGTCGGTCACGCCAACCTGCGTTGTGCGGACCGCGAGACGCTGGCCGCGCAGATCCTCAAGGTCGAAGCGCTCATTGCCGAATAGTTTCATGTGGCAGCGGCGGAACCATTCAGGGGCCGCCGTTCTCTCATGGCAGGATGCCAAAGTCTGACTAGGCTTTGGCATAGCCACTTCATTCAGAGGGAAATGCCATGGGAATTATCGGAACCATCTTTATCGGCTTGATCGTCGGCCTGCTGGCACGGTTCCTGAAACCGGGCGATGACAGCATGGGCTGGATCATGACCATCCTGCTCGGTATTGGCGGTTCGCTGGCAGCTACATATGGCGGCCAGGCATTGGGCATTTACCAGGCCGGGCAAGGTGCAGGTTTCATTGGTGCGCTGGTCGGCGCCATTGTGTTGCTGGTGGTCTACGGCCTGATCAAAAAGAACTGATTCGTGCGACGAAGTCCTCTCGGCCGCGCAACCCGAGAGGGCTAAAATGCCCGGCGAATTACTGTCCTTCCTTTTACCGAGCACCTTCATGCGCCGTCTATTGTTGACACTTCTTTTCCTGGGAACGGGCCTTGCCCACGCCGGCGAACTGCCGGAAACCGACTGGCTCGAACTGATGCCCAAGTCGGACCAGAAAGCCCTCGAGGCCATGCCTGAAATCGACCACAACTCCCCCGAGGCCAATGGCACCTTTACCGAAAAGGGTGGCATGAAGCAGAGCAAAGGCTTGCCGGCGGTGATGTATTCGACCAAAACCGTTGCGTCGATGAACGACAAGAACATTCGTATCGGTGGTTATCCGGTGCCGTTGGAGACCGACGCGAAAGGACGCAGCACGCTGTTTTTCCTGGTGCCGTACCCGGGTGCCTGCATCCACGTGCCGCCACCACCACCGAATCAACTGGTGCTGGTGCGTTATCCGCAAGGTTTGAAACTCAACGACATCTACACACCGCTGTGGGTGACCGGCACGCTGAAGATCGAGAAGGTCAGCAATGACCTGGCCGATGCGGCGTATGCACTGGATGCGGCGAAGGTGCGGGTGGTGAAAGAGTCGGATCTGTAACGGCAACACTAAACCACTGTGGGAGCGAGCTTGCTCGCTCCCACAGTGTTTTTGTAGTGCGGCTTAGAGCGGCTTGCTGGCGATGCTGACGCCCAGGGTATGGCTTGCACCCGGCGCCAGCGAAACCACATCACCCATCACATTCGCGGTCTCGATGCATAACATGCGCTGCCAGCCATCGTTGGCCATGTCGCTGAACGCGGCGGCGCGCTCGATCCATGGGTTCCAGATCACTGCGGAGCGTGAACCACTGCTGGTCAGCGCAATGCGGCGCTCCCAGGCTGGATCGACGATGCTCAGCGTCGCCGGGGTATTCAGGTAGATGCGATCGGTCTCGCCGGTAAAGCGCAAGTCGCCGGACTGAGTGACGGTTTTCCAGTCGTCCAGCGTCTCGATGTAATCCAGGCCATCCAGCCCTTCGACATGCACGTTGCGCACATCGCTAACGGCGAAATAGCTGTGTAGCGCCTGGCTGATGGTGACGTTTTCAGCGCCCTGGTTGTGGCTGGTCAGGTGGATATGCAACTGTTCATCCAGACGAATGCTCAGCGTCAAGTCCACCTGATGCGGCCAGCCCGGCAGACCGCCTTCGGGGTAGGGCAGGAGGAATTCGATCTTGAGGCTATCGCCCTCTGCTTCTATGCCGCCCAGTTCCCAGTCCATCGCTCGCACCAGGCCGTGAGCTGCGGCCGGTTCGTGGCTGACGCGCATCGACTGAACGCTCTGTGGGTTGCGCGCCAGGTTGCCGAACCACGGCCAGCAAACCGGTACGCCGGCACGAATGCTCTTGCCCGTCTTGAACACCGCCTCGTCGTTGAGCCAGATCAACGGTGGCTGGCCGGCCAGTTGATAACTGAGGATCTGCGCACCTTGCTGGGCGACCAGCAATTCGGCCTGGCCGTGGCGGATGCGCCAGCAGTTCAGTTCATCCAGTTTCACGGCTTCAACGTTGGGCGTGTTCATGGGGCAGCTCTCGATCGGGAACAATGACGACTACAGACTGCAAAAAGATCGCCGGGTTTAACAAAGCGTTTTATTAACGAGCTCTGGGCGGAACCGAACGGGTGCGGCCGCTGCCATCGATGGCGACGAACACGAACACCGCTTCAGTGACTTTACGCCATTCGCTGGACAGCGGATCGTCGCTCCAGACCTCGACCATCATCTTGATCGAGCTACGGCCGATTTCCAGTGCCTGCGTATAGAAGGAGAGCTGAGCGCCCACCGCCACCGGTACCAGGAACGCCATACGGTCGATCGCCACCGTGGCCACGCGCCCACCGGCAACCTTGCTGGCCATAGCGGTGCCAGCCAAGTCCATTTGCGAAACCAGCCAGCCGCCGAAAATATCGCCAAAGCCGTTGGTTTCGCGAGGAAGGGCGGTGATTTGCAGGGCCAGGTCGCCTTGCGGGATCGGATCTTCTTGTTCGAGCTCTATCATGCCGGGGGGCCTCTGACCCGTGACTCTTCGTTGGTATTGCTGGTGGTAGCCGTCTTCGCGAAAAACGATCCAAGCACCGAACATACTACGTTCGTCACGTTTTTCTTAAGGCGCCTAAAGGGAAACTCTGCGAAATCGCCTATGAACCTGACAGGCGTTTTCGCACAGCAACCCTTTCGAACTGCAGCGAGATTGCGAGTATATCGGTCGGTAGACTCCGAGACGACCGTCCGGTTCTCATTTTGACTGTCAAAAACGCGCCTCTATGTGCTTTTTCGAACAATTTGTTATGGTGCCGGTCCTGCCCGAGCCCTTGCCAGCGTTGTTGGGGCGGCAGATTTGACTATAAGAGAAGCCCTTGCCATGACCACAGCGCCCTCGAGTATCGCGCAGCCAAGCCAACCTGCACGTCCGCTGACCCGCAACGACTACAAGACCCTATCGCTGTCGGCCCTGGGCGGCGCGCTGGAATTCTACGACTTCATCATTTTCGTGTTCTTTGCCACGGTAGTGGGGAAACTGTTCTTCCCGGCGGACATGCCGGAGTGGCTGCGCTTGATGCAGACTTTCGGCATTTTTGCCGCCGGCTATCTGGCTCGACCACTGGGCGGCATCGTG
Source organism: Pseudomonas fluorescens group sp. PF-1 (assembly GCF_054481335.1). Lineage (NCBI taxonomy): Bacteria > Pseudomonadati > Pseudomonadota > Gammaproteobacteria > Pseudomonadales > Pseudomonadaceae > Pseudomonas > Pseudomonas fluorescens group sp. PF-1. The sequence goes on along the minus strand of NZ_JBTMNG010000002.1, from coordinate 71,818 downwards.
ATGGCGCACTTCGGCGATCTGCTGGGGCGCAAGAAGATGTTCACCCTGAGCATTTTCATGATGGCGGTGCCGACCCTGATCATGGGCCTGCTGCCGACCTATGCGCAGATCGGCATGTGGGCGCCTATCCTGTTGCTGCTGATGCGGGTGATCCAGGGCGCGGCCATCGGCGGCGAAGTGCCGGGCGCCTGGGTCTTCGTTTCCGAACACGTCCCGCAGCGGCACATTGGCTACGCCTGCGGCACCCTGACCAGCGGCCTGACGGCGGGCATCCTCCTGGGATCTCTGGTGGCGACGGCGATCAACAGCCTGTATACCCCGGTGGAAGTGGCGGATTACGCCTGGCGGATTCCATTCCTGCTCGGCGGTGTGTTTGGCCTGTTCTCGGTGTACCTGCGCCGCTGGTTGCACGAAACCCCGGTGTTCGCCGAACTGCAATTGCGCAAGGCCCTGGCCGAAGAAGTGCCGCTGCGTGCGGTGCTGCGTGACCATCGTGGTGCCATCGCGATTTCCATGCTGCTGACCTGGCTGCTGTCGGCCGGGATCGTGGTGTTGATTCTGATGACCCCGACCGTGTTGCAAACGGTCTATCACTTCTCGCCAACCACATCCCTGCAGGCCAACAGTGTGGCGATCGTGTTCCTGAGCATTGGCTGCATCGTTTCCGGCGCCCTGGCGGATCGCTTTGGCGCGGGTCGAGTATTCGTGTTCGGCTGCGCCGCCTTGCTGGTCAGCTCCTGGACCTTCTACCACAGCCTGGCCGACCATCCAGACTGGCTGTTCCCGCTGTATGCCCTGACCGGCCTGCTGGTCGGCACCATCGGTGCGGTGCCGTACGTCATGGTCAAGGCGTTCCCGCCTGTGGTGCGCTTCAGCGGCTTGTCCTTTTCCTACAACGTGGCCTACGCCATTTTCGGTGGCCTGACGCCAATGATCGTCAGTCTGTTGCTCAAGGAAAGCCCGATGGGGCCGGCCTATTATGTGGCGGTGCTGTGTGGCGTCGGGATTGTGGTGGGCGGTTATCTTTGGAAGAAAGGGCGCTGATCCCGCGGTTCTCTGTGGCTGTACCGGTCCTATCGCTAGCAGGCTAGCTCCCACATTGGATTGCATTTCAATGTGGGAGCTAGCCTGCTAGCGATTTGGGGCGCCCCGAATCACCCGGTAAAAACGCGATACTGGCCTTTCATCCAATTGTCATATTTCAGCCATAGAGTGTTCACACGGCCTGCTGATACTTGGCCCCGAATAACACACCCTATCTGCTAGGAGTAAGGCATGAAACTGAAGCGTTTGATGGCGGCAATGACTTTTGTCGCTGCTGGCGTTGCGACTGCCAACGCGGTTGCCGCTGTTGACCCGTCGATCCCGAGCTACACCAAGACCACTGGTGTGTCGGGCAACCTGTCCAGCGTCGGCTCCGATACCCTGGCCAACCTCATGACCCTGTGGGCTGAGAACTACAAAAAAGAATACCCGAACGTAAACATCCAGATTCAGGCCGCTGGCTCCGCCACCGCGCCACCTGCGCTGACTGAAGGCACCTCTAACCTGGGCCCGATGAGCCGCAAGATGAAGGACACCGAACTGGCTGCCTTCGAGCAGAAGTACGGCTACAAGCCAACCGCTATCCCGGTTGCCGTGGACGCCTTGGCGGTGTTCGTGCACAAGGACAACCCGATCCAGCACCTGACCATGGAACAAGTCGACGCGATCTTCTCGTCCACTCGTCTGTGCGGCGCCAAGACCGAAGTCAAAACCTGGGGTGACCTGGGCGTGACCGGCGACCTGGCCAACAAGCCGGTGCAACTGTTCGGTCGTAACTCGGTATCCGGCACCTACGGCTACTTCAAAGAAGAAGCCCTGTGCAAAGGCGACTACAAACCAAACGTCAACGAACAACCAGGTTCGGCTTCGGTCGTGCAGTCGATCAGCTCCTCGCTGAACGGCATCGGTTACTCGGGCATCGGTTACAAGACCGCCAGCGTGAAGACCGTGGCCCTGGCCAAGAAAGGCAGCACCGACTTCATTGAAGACAGCGAAGAAAACGCCCTGAACGGCAAATACCCGCTGTCCCGCTTCCTGTACGTATACGTCAACAAGGCCCCGAACAAGCCTCTGGCCCCGCTGGAAGCTGAATTCGTGAAGCTGGTTCTGTCGAAACAGGGTCAGGAAGTGGTCGTGAAAGACGGTTACATCCCACTGCCAGCCAAGGTTGCTGCAAAAGCACTGGCTGACCTGGGGCTGTCGGAAGGCGGCGCTGAAGTCGCAAAAAAGTAACAAATTGAATCCGGTGTGAACCTCACCGGATTCACATGGGGGCGGCAGGAGCTGCCCTCATACACCTCTAATTCTCTATCCACTGCCAGCCACCGCTGGCGGCGGATTTGTTGCGTCACTGCATTGTCATCTTTCTGTCATACAGGATCGCTAGGGTGTGCGCATGAATGATCTGGCCAATTCCAACATGACTACAAATCCCCCCAAGCGAATTGATTTCAATACGCCTGAGCTGCAACGCAAGCGCCGCATCCGCGCGCTCAAAGATCGCCTGACCCGCTGGTACGTCCTTGTGGGTGGCCTGGCCGTGCTGGGTGCGATCACGTTGATCTTTTTCTTCCTTGCCTACGTCGTCGCGCCCCTGTTCCAGGGTGCCAGCCTGACCGCCAAGGACGCCATCACGCCTGCCTGGATGCAAGACGCCGGCAAGCCGCTGATGATCTCCCTGGAAGAGCAGAACCAAGTGGCCATGCGGGTTTCCGACAAAGGCCAGGCCCTGTTCTTCGATATCGACAGTGGCGCTGAACTCAAGCGCGTCGATTTGCCTGTTCCGGCCGGCGTCACCGTGACCTCCATCGGAGAAGACCAGCCAGGTCACCCGTTGGTGGCCGTGGGCCTGTCCAACGGTCAGGCGCTGGTGTTCCGTCACACCTATAAAGTCAGCTACCCGCAAGGCAAGAAAACCATTTCGCCAGCGGTCGAGTACCCGTACGGCGAAGCACCTATCGTGGTGAACGAGGCGGGTGGTGCGCTTGAGCACGTCAGCCTCAACGCCAACGATTCGACCCTGATGCTGGTTGGCGCCACCGGTTCGCAACTCAATGTGTTGTCGCTCACCAGCGAAGAAAACATGATGACCGGCGAAATCACCAACGAGCAGAAGCGTATCGATCTGCCGCAAATGACTGAGCCGGTGAAAAACATCTTCGTCGATCCGCGTCAGCAGTGGCTGTACGTGGTCAACGGGCGTGCCCAGGCCGACGTATTCAGCCTGCGCGACAAGAGTCTCAACGGTCGCTACAAACTGCTTGAAGACGGTGAAGCCCAAGTTACTGCCAGCACTCAGCTGGTTGGCGGTATCTCGCTGATCGTCGGCGACTCCAAGGGTGGCCTGGCTCAATGGTTCATGGCACGCGACAAAGACGGCGAACAACGCCTCAAGCAGATCCGTACCTTCCAGATGGGCACCACGCCTATTGTTGAAATCACTGCCGAAGAACGCCGCAAGGGCTTTATCGCCCTCGACGCCTCCGGCAAGCTCGGCGTATTCCACAGTACGGCCCACCGCACCTTGCTGGTGGATCAAGTGGTCGAAGGCCAGGGCATTTTCGGCCTGTCGCCACGGGCCAACCGCGTGATCGTGGAAGCCGGCGGCAAGCTGCAACCGTTGCTGCTCGACAACCCGCACCCGGAAGTCTCGTGGAGCGCGCTGTGGAGCAAGGTCTGGTACGAGAACTACGACGAGCCTAAATACGTCTGGCAATCGACCGCCGCCAACACCGATTTCGAACCCAAGCTGAGCCTGTCGCCGCTGACCTTCGGTACCCTCAAGGCCGCGTTCTACGCGATGTTGCTGGCGGCTCCACTGGCCGTTGCCGCTGCGATCTACACCGCGTACTTCATGGCACCGGGCATGCGCCGCAAGGTCAAGCCAGTGATCGAACTGATGGAAGCGATGCCGACGGTGATCCTCGGTTTCTTCGCCGGTCTGTTCCTGGCGCCTTATGTAGAAGGGCACTTGCCGGGCATCTTCAGCCTGCTGATGCTCCTGCCGATCGGCATTCTGGTCGCCGGTTTCGTCTTCAGTCGCCTGCCTGAGTCCATTCGCCTGAAAGTGCCGGATGGCTGGGAAAGCGCGATCCTGATCCCGGTGATCCTCTTCGTTGGCTGGCTCTCGCTGTACATGAGCCCGTTCATGGAGAACTGGTTCTTCGGCGGCGACATGCGCATGTGGATCTCCCACGACCTGGGCATCACCTATGACCAGCGCAACGCACTGGTGGTCGGCCTGGCCATGGGCTTTGCGGTCATCCCGAACATCTACTCCATCGCCGAAGACGCCGTGTTCAGCGTACCGCGTGGCCTCACCCTCGGCTCCCTGGCCCTCGGTGCCACGCCGTGGCAGACCATGACGCGCGTGGTGATCCTCACCGCCAGCCCGGGCATCTTCTCGGCGCTGATGATCGGCATGGGCCGTGCGGTCGGGGAAACCATGATCGTGTTGATGGCCACCGGTAACACCCCGGTCATGGAAATGAACCTGTTCGAAGGCTTGCGCACCCTGGCCGCCAACGTCGCGGTGGAAATGCCCGAATCGGAAGTCGGTGGCAGCCACTACCGCGTGCTGTTCCTCTCGGCGCTGGTGTTGCTGTTGTTCACCTTCGTCATGAACACCCTCGCGGAACTGATTCGTCAGCGTCTGCGCAAGAAATACTCGTCGCTTTAAGAAAGGTAGAAGTCTGTGAAACAGAACTCCCTGAATGGATGGTTCAAGAGCGGCGCCCCCGGCGTCTGGATCAGCGGTGGCGCGGTGTCCATCGCGGTCATCATGACCATTGGCCTGCTGGCGGTGATCGCCGTGCGCGGCCTGGGTCACTTCTGGCCGGCGGATCTGATCCACGCCAACTACGACGTGCCGGGCCAGGCTAATCACCTGGTCATTGGCGAAGTGGTACAGAAGGAAGAAGTGCCCCGCGCACGTCTGAAGTCCGCTGGTTTGCCGGTGCCGGATCAAGGCCCGGAATTCATGACCCGCGAGCTGATCAAGGTCGGCAACCGCGACCTGAACGGCAACGACTTCACCTGGACCGTCGGCGAGTGGCTGACCAACCAGACGACGCCGCCGGAGCTGATGGCCATCGAGCGTCGTGAGTGGGGCAACTTCTACGGCTACCTGGTCAACGTCAAGCAGGACGGCAAGGTCATCGCTGAAGGCGAAGCCGCATGGCCTGAGCTGCAGGCCCGCGTGGATCGCGTCAACAAGCTGGCTGCGCAGCTCAAGAGTCTGGAAAAAACCGACATTGGCGCGATCAACGCCGGTCTCGAGCGCATCCGCTTGCACGGTCGCAAGCTGGAACTGGAAGGCAAACTCGACCCTGCCGCGCAAGCGGACATGGAATCGGAGCGCGCTGAACTGAACGCTCGCTACCAAGACGTCGAAGCACGTTTGGCCGATCTGCACGCGCAGTTCAACCGCGACAGCCTCACGGCCCGCGATGCCAACGGCAAGGAAGTGGAAATCGGCATCGGCAAAGTGGTTCACGCCTATCAGCCGAACGCCATGAGCACCCTGACCAAGATCGGCTTCTACTTCAGCAAGGTCTGGGAATTCCTGAGCGACGACCCGCGTGAAGCGAACACCGAAGGCGGGATTTTCCCGGCGATCTTCGGCACCGTGATGATGACACTGATCATGGCGATGATCGTCACCCCGTTCGGCGTGCTGGCGGCGGTGTACCTGCGTGAATACGCCAAGCAGAACACCCTGACCCGCGTGATCCGCATCGCGGTGAACAACCTGGCGGGCGTTCCGGCCATCGTGTACGGCGTGTTTGGTCTGGGCTTCTTCGTCTACGTACTGGGTGGCTCGGTCGACCGGTTGTTCTTCCCGGAAGCCTTGCCGGCACCGACCTTCGGTACGCCGGGCCTGCTCTGGGCTTCGCTGACCCTGGCACTGCTGGCGGTGCCGGTGGTGATCGTGGCCACTGAAGAAGGCCTGGCGCGGATTCCTCGCACCGTTCGCGAAGGCTCGTTGGCCCTCGGCGCGACCAAGGCTGAAACCTTGTGGAAGATCGTGCTGCCGATGGCCAGCCCGGCGATGATGACCGGCATGATCCTTGCCGTGGCACGCGCTGCCGGTGAGGTGGCGCCGCTGATGCTGGTGGGTGTGGTGAAGCTGGCGCCGTCACTGCCGGTGGACGGCAACTACCCGTACCTGCACCTGGACCAGAAGATCATGCACTTGGGCTTCCATATCTATGACGTCGGCTTCCAGAGCCCGAACGTCGAGGCCGCGCGGCCGCTGGTATACGCCACGGCGCTGCTGCTGGTCCTAGTGATCGCGACATTGAACCTGTCGGCCGTGTGGATCCGTAACCACCTGCGCGAAAAATACAAAGCGCTGGATAGCTGATAAATAAGCCACAAGCGGCAAGTTCCAAGCGGCAAGCTTTAGGCCGCAAGCCGCTTTTGCTCAAACTTGCAGCTTGCAGCCAGAAGCTTGCAGCTACGAACGGAGTGAGACCCCATGCAGCACGAAGCACATACTCACGGCATCAACATGTCGGCCCTGGGTCGCGACAAGCAGAGCCTGAATCTCGAGCAGGAAACCGTGGCCATCGAGGTACCGAGCCTGAGCCTGTTCTACGGTGAGAAACAAGCGCTGTACGACGTCAGCATGAACATCCCGAAACAGCGCGTGACCGCCTTCATCGGCCCGTCCGGCTGCGGCAAGTCCACATTGCTGCGTACGTTTAACCGCATGAACGATCTGGTGGACGGCTGCCGCGTCGAAGGCGCGATCAACCTGTACGGCAACAACATCTATCGCAAGGGCGAAGACGTGGCCGAGCTGCGTCGTCGCGTCGGCATGGTGTTCCAGAAGCCCAACCCGTTCCCGAAAACCATCTATGAAAACGTGGTCTACGGCCTGCGGATCCAGGGCATCAACAAGAAGCGCATCCTCGACGAAGCGGTCGAGTGGGCGTTGAAAGGCGCGGCCCTGTGGGATGAAGTCAAAGACCGTCTGCATGAATCGGCACTGGGCCTGTCCGGTGGTCAGCAGCAACGTCTGGTGATCGCCCGCACCATCGCCGTGGAACCGGAAGTGCTGCTGCTCGATGAACCGTGCTCGGCACTCGACCCGATCTCGACGCTGAAAGTCGAAGAGCTGATCTACGAACTGAAATCCAAATTCACCATCGTCATCGTGACCCACAACATGCAACAGGCCGCTCGGGTATCCGACTACACGGCGTTCATGTACATGGGCAAACTGGTGGAATTCGGCGACACCGACACCCTGTTCACCAATCCGGCGAAGAAGCAGACCGAAGACTACATCACCGGTCGTTACGGCTAGCCCTACAGCCGCAAGCGTCAAGCTGCAAGCGGCAAGAAAAGCGGTGCGATATCAGGACTTATACATAACTGCTTGAAGCTTGCAGCTTGAAGCTTGCAACTTTCGCGGAGCGAAACAGATGATTAGCAAAGAAGGCCTTACCCACCACATCTCCCAGCAGTTCAACGCCGAACTGGAGGAAGTGCGCAGCCACCTCCTGGCCATGGGCGGTCTGGTGGAAAAACAGGTCAACGACGCGGTCACCGCGCTGATCGAGGCCGATTCCGGCCTGGCCCAGCAGGTTCGCGAAATCGACGACCAGATCAATCAGATGGAACGCAACATCGACGAAGAATGCCTGCGCATTCTGGCCCGTCGTCAGCCAGCGGCGTCTGACCTGCGTCTGATCATCAGCATCTCCAAGTCGGTGATCGACCTGGAGCGCATCGGTGATGAAGCGACCAAGATCGCCCGTCGTGCCATCCAGTTGTGCGAAGAAGGCGAAGCGCCGCGCGGCTACGTCGAAGTGCGCCACATCGGCGACCAGGTCCGTAACATGGTTCGTGACGCATTGGACGCCTTTGCCCGTTTCGACGCCGATCTGGCGTTGTCCGTGGCGCAGTACGACAAAATCATCGACCGTGAATACAAGACCGCTCTGCGTGAGCTGGCGACCTACATGATGGAAGACCCGCGCTCTATCTCGCGCGTCTTGAGCATTATCTGGGTGCTGCGTTCGCTGGAGCGCATCGGCGACCACGCGCGCAATATTTCCGAGTTGGTGATTTACCTGGTGCGCGGCACTGACGTACGTCACCTTGGCCTCAAGCGCATGAAAGAAGAAGTTGAAGGAACCGCCGGCGAAACCGCTAATGTTCCGGGCAAACCTGACGATAAGTAAGATTGCCCAAGTAAAGCGCCCGGCCTTTTGGCCGGGCGTTTTTGTTTGCGGCTCTCGAATTCGAAAAGCAGCACCCGCGAACGAAAAGTCCCGGCGTGACTGAAGGTTTTGGCAATATGCCATCAGCAAAGCGGTATGCTTGCCGGGGTTTTTTAAGGGGTTATGGATGAGTAAGGTCAGTGTGTTGGTCGTGGACGATGCCTCGTTTATTCGTGACCTGGTGAAGAAATGCCTGCGTAACTATTTCCCGGGCATGCGGATCGAAGACGCAATCAATGGCAAAAAGGCTCAGGCATTGCTGGCCCGGGAAGCGTTCGACCTGGTGCTGTGCGACTGGGAAATGCCGGAAATGTCCGGCCTGGAACTGCTGACTTGGTGTCGCGCGCAGGACAGCCTCAAAACCATGCCGTTTGTGATGGTGACCAGCCGTGGCGACAAGGAGAACGTCGTCCAGGCAATCCAGGCCGGGGTTTCTGGCTATGTCAGCAAGCCGTTCACCAACGAGCAATTGATCAACAAGGTCAGGCAGGCACTGCACAAGGTCGGCAAGCTCGACGCGTTGGTGAACGTTGCATCGACCAAAACGACTTCGGCGTTCGGCAACGACTCCCTGAATGCATTGACTGGCGGCAAGGCCACCGTGGTCGCGCCATCGCCTTCTGCCCCGACTCCTGCTGCCGCGCCATCCCGTGGTTTGCTCAACAGTCCGCCGGTCAAGGCGCCCGCTCCGGCTGCCTCTGGGGCGGGTGGGCGTGGTCAGGGGCAATTGCGCCTGCCCAACGGTATCCAGCAATGCGTGATCAAGGCGCTGAGCCTCAAGGAAGCGCTGCTGGTGGTGAAGCGTTCCGAAACACTGCCACAAGTACTGGACAGTGCCGTGCTCGACCTGGAGCAGGGCGACAACGCCGAGACTGCTCGTCTGAATGGCTATTTGCACGCCGTCGTCGCCCATGAGCCCAAGCCGGACAGCGACTGGTTGCAATTGACCTTCCGTTTCGTCGATCAGGACTCGCAGAAGCTCGATTACATTTCCCGCCTGATCGCCCGTGGCACTGCACAGAAGCACTTCGTTCCGGGCGCGTAAGTCAGGCGTCGCCTGTCAGCCAGCCATCGCGGGCAAACCCGCTCCCACAGGTACAGTGCAGAACCTGTGGGAGCGGGCTTGCCCGCGATGACGCTAAAGCAATCACCACACATCTGCTAAACCATCCACTTTGAAACATCTGTCGACAACACAGGTCAATTCCGACTGCTAGGCTCATTCCAGGCCTCACACGACAGAATCCTGCCCATGCTCGCGCGCCTGCTGTTTTTATGTGGTCTGTTCATGGCCGCCACCCCGGCGATGGCCGTGACTATCTACAAGTCCACCGACGCCAATGGCGTGGTCTCCTACAGTGACCGCCCCACGAAAGGCTCCAAGGTGTTCACCTTCCGCGATCGCATGGAAGAGCACCTTGAGCGTCAGGTGTACCTGGTGATCATGAAAAAGGAAGGCGTGGACAGCGTATACGTGCGAAACGACCTCTATGCGCCGGTGGAAATCGAATTGAGTTTCGATGGCTTGAAGAACGTCAGTGGCGCGCCGAGCCGGCCGATTCGTCGGGTGATGCCGTCACGCAGCAGCATTCGCCTGGCGATGCTCACGGCCACAGAGGCCACAAGGCCGATCGCCTATATCCCCAGGTTCGAATACTCCCTGGGCGACCCCGCAGGCGCCTCCATGGCCTATCGATACCCGTTGCCCTGGCGTGGCGGGCCGTTTCGGGTGAGTCAGGGTGCCGAGGGCCAATACAGCCACTTTGGGCCGAAGAACCGTTACGCCATCGACATCGCCATGCCCGAAGGCACACCGATCATTGCCGCACGTGGCGGGGTCGTGGTGAAGATCGAAAACGGACAGACCGGACGCGGCACCAATCCATCGGGCAATTTCGTGCGGGTGTTGCACGATGACGGGACCATGGGCGTTTACCTGCACCTGAAAAAAGGCTCGGTCAGCGTTCGGGAGGGGCAAAGGGTCATGGTGGGCACCGCGCTTGCGCTGTCGGGCAATACCGGCAACAGCAGCGGGCCGCACCTGCATTTCGTGGTGCAGCGCAATACCGGGATGGGCCTGGTGTCGATTCCGTATCAGTTCAACCAACCGGTGAGCTCATTACCCAACTTTGCGTTGGGCAAGCAATAACGAGGGCTTGCGAAAACTAATTGTGGCGAGCAAGCAAGCTCCCTCGCCACAAGCGACGGGTGCTGCACTCAGCCCAGCATCAAGACCTTGGCCAGAATGATCTTCGGCCCTTTCATCTTCTTGATGATGATGCGCAGGCCTTCGACTTCCAGCACTTCTTCCTCTTCCGGTACGCGTTTCAGGGTTTCGTAGACCAGCCCTGCGAGGGTTTCGGCTTCAACGTGGTCCAGGTCGATACCCAGCAGCCGTTCGACCTTGAACAGCGGCGTATCGCCCCGTACCAGCAGTTTGCCCGGCTGGTAGGCGAGGATCCCGCGTTCGGCCTTGCGGTGTTCGTCCTGAATGTCGCCCACCAGCACTTCCAGTACGTCTTCCATGGTCAGGTAGCCGATGATGTTGCCGTCGGCCTCTTCAACCACGGCGAAGTGCGAGCCGCCCTTGCGGAACTGTTCGAGCAGTTGCGACAGCGGCATGTGCCTGGACACGCGCTCCAGCGGACGGGTCAGTTCGGCCAGGTTGAACGACTCGGGAATATGATCCAGTGCCGCCAGTTCAAGCAGCAGGTCCTTGATGTGCAGCAAGCCGACGAACTCCTGGCGCTCGCTGTCGTACACCGGATAACGGCTGAACTTGTGACGACGGAACATCGCCAGGATTTCCTTGAGAGGGGCGTTGAACTCCAGTGTCACCAGGTCTTCGCGGGAGTTGGCCCAGTCGACCACCTCCAGTTCGCCCATTTCCACCGCCGAAGCCAATACGCGCATGCCTTGGTCGCTCGGGTCCTGGCCACGGCTGGAGTGCAGGATCAGTTTCAGTTCTTCGCGGCTGTAGTGATGCTCGTGATGCGGGCCGGGCTCGCCCTGGCCGGCGATGCGCAGGATCGCGTTGGCGCTGGCGTTGAGCAAGTAGATCGCCGGGTACATGGCCCAGTAGAACAGGTACAGCGGCACGGCGGTCCACAGCGACAGCAGCTCGGGCTTGCGGATGGCCCAGGATTTCGGGGCCAGTTCGCCCACCACGATGTGCAGGTACGAGATGACAAAAAACGCAGCGAAGAACGAAACGCCTTTGATCACTTCGGCCGACTGCACGCCGACGGCGTCGAGCAGCGGTTCGAGGATGTGCGCGAACGCCGGTTCGCCGACCCAGCCGAGGCCCAGGGAGGCGAGGGTGATGCCCAATTGGCACGCCGACAGGTAGGCATCGAGCTGGCTGTGCACGGTCCGCAGGATCTGCCCGCGCCAGCCGTGTTGTTCAGCGATGGCTTCGACCCGGGTCGAGCGCAATTTGACCATGGCAAATTCCGCCGCAACGAAAAAACCGTTGAGCAATACCAGGATCAGAGCAAAAAGAATCATGCCGAAGTCGGCGAATAGTGTGGCGAGGGTCAAACCAGGGGAAGGGTCCATGATGGAGTTTTGCGGGTTCCGTGTATTCGAAAGGAAAGAAAAAGTGGGCCTGAAAGGCAGGCACAAGTCAGCCAATGTAGCGGCTGACTCAGCGATTGCCTAGTACTGCCATCAGTCCGTTGGACTAATGACTCTGGATTTGCTGACCTGGGCGGGGGCGAAATGGCAGGTAAAAGTGCTCCCGTGCCCCGGCACGCTGCTGATTTCCATCCGTGCGCGGTGGCGCAACAGCACGTGTTTGACGATCGCCAGCCCCAGGCCGGTGCCACCGGTATTGGAGTTGCGACTGGAGTCGACGCGATAGAAGCGTTCGGTCAGGCGCGGCAGGTGTTTGCTGTCGATGCCGATCCCGGAATCCTGCACGCTCAGGTGCGCGCCTTGTTCATCGCCCCACCAGCGAATGCGGATGTTGCCTTCGGCCTGGGTGTACTTGACCGCGTTGAACACCAGGTTGGAAAAAGCGCTGCGCAGTTCGGCTTCGCTGCCCTTGAGCAGAATCGTCGGGTCGGTTTCCAGGGTGATGTGCTGGTTTTTCTGGCCGGAGAGCTGCTGAGCGTCACTCTTGATCGACTGCAACAGGCCATCGATGGCCACTGGCTGGTTATCCGATGGGTAATCGGTCGCTTCGAGCTTGGCCAGCAGCAGCAAGTCATTGAGCAGCGTTTGCATGCGCCCGCCTTGTTGCTGCATTTGCTGCAAGGCGCGACTCCAGCGCGGGTTCACGTCCTCGACGTTGTCGAGCAGGGTTTCCAGGTAGCCGCATATCACCGTCAGGGGTGTGCGTAATTCATGGGAAACGTTGGCGATGAAGTCTTTGCGCATCTGTTCGAGCTGATGGATGCGTGTGACGTCGCGTACCAGCATCAGGTGCTCGTTGTTGCCGTAGCGGGTGATGTACAGCTGAATACGCATCCGGTCGTTGGTCGGCGAAGGGATTTCCAGCGGCTCGGCGTAGCTGTCCTGCTCGAAGTATTCCTTGAAGCGTGGGTGGCGCACCAGGTTGGTCACCGGCTGACCGCTGTCCTGTGGCGTCTTGAGGCCCAGCAAGGTTTCGGCGGCGCGGTTCCACCATTCCAGGTTGCCGTCGCTGTCGAGCATGACCACCGCATCTTTCAATGCGGCGGTGGATTCCTGAACCCGGTCGATCACCGCTTGCAACCGCCCGCGCACTCGCTGATCGCGACGCTGCAGGTGATAGATGCTGTCGAACACTTCGCCCCACAGGCCATAGCCATCGGGCGGAGCTTCATCGGGTTGGTGCAGGCGCAGCCACTCGTGCAGGCGCAGCAGTTGCTTGAGGGTCCAGGCCAGGTAAAGGCCCAGGCCCGCGGCGAGGCTCCAGCCGTAGTAGCCGCTGATCAAGCCGATCACCAGGCAGGCGGTGACCAGTAGCAGCATGTGGCGAATCAGGGTGCCATGCCAGTTTTGGTTCAAGGGGGCGTCCTAGCGCAGCTTTCAGTTTCTAGCCGCAAGCTGCAAGTTATAGCGGGCTGTGCTTCTGCTTGCCGCTTAAAGCTTGGCGCTTGCAACTGCTTTTATGCCTTTGTAGAGAACCGGTAGCCGGTTCCGCGCACGGTTTGTACCAGGTTTTCGTAGGCGTCGCCGAGGGCTTTGCGCAGGCGGCGGATGTGCACATCGACGGTGCGCTCTTCGACATAGACATTGCCGCCCCAGACCTGATCCAGCAACTGGCCGCGCGTGTAGGCGCGTTCCTGGTGGGTCATGAAGAATTGCAGCAGGCGGTATTCGGTCGGCCCCATTTCGGCCGGCTTGCCGTCGATGGTCACGCGGTGACCGATCGGGTCCAACAGCAGGCCACCGACTTCAATCGGCGCTTCGCCATCGGTAGGACCGGCGCGGCGCAGCACGGCTTTGAGGCGTGCGACCAACTCACGGGGGGAAAAAGGTTTGGTGATGTAATCGTCGGCACCGACTTCCAGGCCCTGGATCTTGTTGTCCTCTTCGCCCTTGGCGGTGAGCATGATGATCGGGATATCACCGGTCAGTTCATCGCGCTTGAGGCGGCGGGCCAATTCGATGCCGGAGGTGCCGGGCAGCATCCAGTCGAGCAGGATCAAGTCCGGTTTGCGGTCGACGATAATGGCGTGGGCCTGCTGGGAGTTCTCGGCCTCCAGGCAGTCATAGCCGGCCATTTCCAACGCAACGGCGATCATTTCGCGAATAGGCGCTTCGTCGTCGACGATCAGAATGCTCCTGCCAACCATGCCTTAATCCTCTTGTCATTTAACTGTCTTGCGCCGCATTAGATAACGGAATTATTGCAGTCGTGTGACAGTATTTTAGTCGCCCGGCGATCGTCGTGAACCTGAACTAAGCTCTAAGTCCGAATCCTGACAACCGCAAGAGGAAGGTTTCCATGAATTACATCGCTCAATCCTGGAAGGCGTTACTGGTAACGGCCGTGCTAACGCTGCCGACCCTGGCGCTCGCCGCTGAACCGGTGATGATGAAAGACGGCATGATGGTCGACCATAAAGGCATGACCGTATACACGTTCGACAAGGACTCGGGCGGCAAGTCGATGTGTAATGGTGACTGCGCGAAGAATTGGCCACCCATGATGGCTCCGGCCGGTGCCAAGGCCGAAGGCAAATTTACGCCCATCAAGCGCGATGACGGCATGATGCAGTGGGCGTATGACGGTAAACCGCTGTACACCTTCGTGAAGGACGAAAAGCCTGGAGAAATGAAGGGTGACGGCATGAAAGACGTCTGGCACGTCGTTCACGAGTCGCAGAAGTAACCAACGTGATCCGCCCCCGCATGAATGCTCTGCGGGGGCGATATCAATCCTGCCTCAACGCAACCCGTAATCCAGCACGATCCCGACAAAAATCGCCAGCCCGGCCCAGTGATTGTGCAAAAACGCCTTGAAACAGCGCATCCGGTCCTTGTCGCGGGTGTACCAGAACTCCCAGGCGAAGCAGCCTGCCGCCACCGCCAACCCAAGGTGGAACCAGCCACCGAGCTCGAATTTCGAACCCGCCAGCAACAGACAACCCAGCGCCAATCCTTGCAGGGTCAGGATGATCACCCGGTCCGCCTCGCCAAACAGGATCGCCGTGGATTTCACGCCGATTTTCAGATCGTCGTCGCGGTCGGTCATTGCGTAATAGGTGTCGTAGCCCACTGTCCACATCAGGTTGGCGATGTACAGCAGCCACGCCGCTGCCGGTAAATCACCGGTTTCGGCGGTGAATGCCATCGGCATGCCCCAGGAAAACGCCGCGCCCAACACCACCTGCGGGTAATAGGTGTAGCGCTTCATGAACGGGTAAGTGAAGGCCAGCGCCAGGCCGCCGAGTGACAGCCAGATCGTGGTCGCATTGGTGCACAGCACCAGCAGGAAACTCGCCCCCATCAGCAGCGCAAAGAACACCAACGCTTCCTTGGAGCTGATCTTGCCGCTCGCCAGTGGGCGCTGTGCGGTGCGTTTCACATGGCCGTCGACCTTGCGGTCGGCCCAATCGTTGATCACGCAGCCACCGGCGCGAGTCAACACCACGCCAAGGACGAAAATCACGATGTTGGCCAGCGACGGCGAGCCCTTGCCGGCAATCCACAGCGCCCACAGCGTGGGCCACAGCAACAGATAGATGCCGATCGGCTTGTCCATGCGCGTCAGCTGAATGAAATCCCAGGCCCGTGGGTTCAAGCGGTTCAGGGACTTGAGCAGGCTCTGGTACATCAGCAATTCTCCGGATGGGCGCGGGCGGCGTTCCACAGGGTCGGCAGGAAAATTTCGGCCACCAGCACGCTCAAGGTGCCACGGTCGAACCGTGAGCGGCGGCCCCATAGCTCAGGCGATCGGACCTCGTTCGGCAGCCACGCTTGAGGATAGTGGCAAACCTCGATGGCCCGGCGCTGGAAGGCGTGATCGCAAAACAGCAATTCGCCCAGGGAGCGGCTGCCCAATTCGTCCATGTGCAAGCCGTCGCCCTGCAATGCACTGCGCGAGGCCACGCTGCGGGCAAACACCCATGCCTCGCCGTGACCGCGCAGGTACACCTCGCGGACCCAGCCCTCACTGCCGTCGGCCAGATCCAGCGCGGCGCATTCGTCGGCGCGCAGGGTCTGCCAGCCTTCGAACAGCGGCGTGACGCTGAAGCCGTCATTCGACAAACGGGTCAGGCGGCGGGTCAGCGAACCTTCGTCGAATAGCCAGTCGAGGGTAGACGTATCGGGGAGGGGCGTCAGTTGGCTGTGAGGAAGCCAGAGCGGGGCCGGGCAAGCGGATTTTGAGTGCGGCACAGTGAGTCATTATTGGCAGCAAAGGAGGCGGCGAGCTTAACATGTCGGCTCATGAATTTGAGTGATCTGGCCGCCCGTTGCGCCGAACAGGCTTGCATCTGCGCGGCCCCATCAGTACAAAACGCCCTGAGCCGGACGGCAGCGCTGCAACCATCGACCGTTCGCGCCGGCAAAAGCCTGAATCCTGAGGAAGTACCTGAATGAAAAAGTGGCAATGTGTGGTCTGCGGCCTGATCTACAACGAAGCCGACGGCTGGCCGGATGACGGCATCGCGCCGGGCACCTTGTGGCAGGACGTGCCCGAAGACTGGCTGTGCCCGGATTGCGGCGTCGGCAAAATGGATTTCGAAATGATCGAAATCAACTAAGACACCTGGAAGGAGTAAGGAATGAACGCACCTGTCGTGATCGTCGGCACCGGACTGGCGGGCTACAACCTGGCCCGCGAGTTTCGCAAACTCGATGGCGAAACTCCGCTGCTGCTGATTACCGCCGATGACGGACGCTCTTACTCCAAGCCGATGCTCTCCACCGGTTTCGGCAAAAACAAAGACGCCGATGGCCTGAGCATGGCAGAACCCGGCACCATGGCCGAGCAGTTGAAAGCCGAAGTGCGCACCCACACGCGCATCAGTGGCATCGACCCGGGCCACAAGCGCCTGTGGATCGGCGAAGAAGCGGTGTACTACCGTGACCTGATCCTGGCCTGGGGCGCAGAAACCGTGCGCGTGCCCATCGAAGGTGATGCGGCGGACTGCGTATTCCCGATCAACGACCTCGAAGACTACGCACGCTTTCGCGCCGCAGCGGCCGGCAAGCGTCGGGTGCTGTTGCTCGGCGCCGGGCTGATCGGCTGCGAGTTCGCCAACGACCTTAGTCTGGGCGGCTACGAGGTGCAACTGGTGGCACCGTGCGAACAAGTCATGCCGACCCTGCTGCACCCGGCGGCGGCTGCGGCGGTGCAGGCCGGGCTGGAAAGCCTGGGTGCACGTTTCCACCTCGGGCCGGTGCTCAATCGCCTGCAGCGCGTCGCTGATGGGCTGGAGGCGCACCTGTCCGATGGCCAGGTGATCCCGTGCGACGTGGTCGTGTCGGCCATTGGCCTGCGTCCGCGCATCGACCTGGCCGCCGCTGCCGGCGTGCAAGTCAATCGCGGCATCGTGGTCAACCGCCACCTGCAAACTTCCCACGCCAACATCTACGCCCTGGGCGACTGTGCCGAGGTCGATGGGCTGAACCTGTTGTACGTAATGCCCCTGATGAGCTGTGCGAGAGCGCTGGCCCAGACCCTCGCCGGCAACCCGACGACGGTCACTTATGGCCCGATGCCCATCACCGTCAAAACCCCGGTGTGCCCATTGGTGGTGTCCCCGCCGCCACGCGGCACGGAGGGCGTCTGGACCGTCGAAGGGCAGGGCGCCGACATCAAGGTTTTATGCCGCGATGCCGGCGGCAAACTGCTCGGTTATGCCCTGACAGGCGCGGCGGTGACGGAAAAACTGGCCCTGAACAAAGAACTTCCGGCGCTGCTGGCGTAAATACCGGTCGTTCTGTCGGAATCACCCCCCTTTTGCCCATACATTGGCCGCGCCGACACTGGCGCGGCTCCTCACTGCGTGCCATCCTCACTCCCGTCTGCCGCAGAGTAGAGCACCTGCGGCGCTTTGGGCGCTGCTCCGCAGAGAGCAGCACGGACATAACAACAAAAAACCGTCAAAGGGGCTTCACTAATATGCGTAAACCAGATCTCGCCGCAGCAATTGCTGAAAAAGCAGACCTCACCAAAGAGCAGGCCAACCGCGTTCTCAACGCCGTTCTCGAAGAAATCACCGGCGCCCTGCACCGCAAAGATAGCGTCACGCTGGTAGGTTTCGGCACCTTCCTGCAACGCCACCGCGGCGCCCGCACCGGCAAAAACCCGCAAACCGGTGAGCCCGTCAAAATCAAGGCCAGCAACACCGTTGCGTTCAAGCCAGGCAAATCGTTGAAAGACAGCGTCAATCCGTAATCCGTCGCCATACCCTGCGTAGCAGGGGAGCCGAACAAAGAATGGGCACGCCAACCAGGTTGGGTGCCCATTTTTTTGGTTTTCGCGCCATCCCGGAAATTGATAACACATCACCTGTAGGGGCGAGCTTGCTCGCGATGGTCGTTAACGATAACGCGTGTGGACTGGATAAACGCGGCGCACGTGAGGTCATCGCCGCCAAGCCGGCTCCTACAGAATGTGTTTCGTTTGGTGTGGGAATGACGTGGCGAGTGGTCTGGCAGAAGGCGTTATTAATTGTGACTTGGTAGTCATCGTGCCGCTAATGGTTATGATCTCCTCCTAATGAAACCGGATACTGGCGTTATGGCTTGAAGCCGTTAAACTGCCCCGGCCGTTCATTTTCCTTTTGAGGCTTGCGCATGAAATTTCGTTTTCTGCTGTGGATGCTGGGTTTGTTGATGGGCAAGGCCAGTCGGACCAATCCTGCGTTTCAGCAGCAGTTGGGCGACAAGGACCTGGTGTTTCAGCTGCAGACCCTGGACGGGAAGGTGGCGCGGCATTTCCGGGTGAAGGATCAGCGCATTACCAGCAAGGCGGGCGTGTATGCCGAGCCTGCGTTTGCCATTGCCTTCAAAGATGCCGCTTACGGTTTTGCCACGATGCAGGCGAAGAACAAGCAGTTGGCGTTCATGACGGGGATTCAGGACAAGTCGATTCAGATCAAGGGCAATCCGGCGCTGGTGATCTGGTTCCAGGGGTTGACCAAGTATTTGAAGCCGAAGAAGGCCAAGCCAAAGGCTTGAGGTTGTCTCCAGCTTTTTACCTTACGACATCCTACGGGCCTGATGTGTCGAGTGGTCGTGCCCTGTAAGCCTTGTATATCTGCTGGACTTCCGGATTGTCCAGGCTCTCGTAGGTGATGCCTTCCTTGTCCAGGCCATCCAGGCCACGGATGCTGCTGATGGTCGCTGGCCACTCGTCTCGACTGGCGATATCGACCACGAACGGTTTCAGGTAGTGATCGAGATGCCTCTCGCGAGGCTCTCGAATTTCATCACTGAGCGCCCGCAGGTAGTCGTCCTTGATGGTCCTTGACCAGTCGATGGCGAACCGGGCCCGATAGCATAGCTCCATGAAGACCAACAGGATCGTGCGGCCGTTGCCGTCGAGAAAGGGGTGTGCGAATGCTAGTTGGCCCATTACTTCGCCAGGGCGATCTCTGAAACGTTTCTGGTTTGCTGCTAGCTCAAGCGCATAGTCGACAGACATCTTGATGGAGTTCGGATGCTCAAAGACGGTGCTTCGCGGATCGCCATGTAAGCCCTTGAAGACAGCCAAGTGAGGGACTAGCTCGCATCGATCTTTCCCTGCCCAAGGATAGAAGCCGGAGAAAAGGATCTCGTGAACTTTGAGGACTGACTTGTAATCGATTGGCTGGGTCTTGGCCAAATAGGTAAGAGCGTCTTCGATGCTCAGTTCGAAGGAAAAATGCTCTGATTCTTTAACTTCAGTGGGATCTTTCAGGCCCAGCGAGTTTTGAAGGTAGCCAGCCGTTTCGAAATCGCCGAACGGGTCAAAAGTCATGCGCTATGTTTCTTGGAGCGCCTCTCCTGAAGGTACCGCCCTTGGAGCACCAAGGCTTCTGATTTGCTCAGTGCGCCTTTTTTCTTCAGATTGACGAGCAACTGTTCAACGCCATCCAGCACGACGATATCACCAGCCAGACAGGTGATGGTCACGGCCATACGGCTCATGCCGTCAGGTTCGGCAGTGATCTTGTGGTCCTTGGCAAGCTTGCGGACTTGACTTGCAACACTGTTAGCCGCTGTTTGGGTCATCGGAAAGCCCTCTATTTACGCTCAAATCTTAGCAGTGCGCTTGCTTTTTGTCGTTGCTGGCTCGTCGACCAATGCATTTATGACGGGGATTCAAGACAAGTCGATTCAGATCAAGGGCAACCCGGCGCTGGTGATCTGGTTCCAGGGGGTGACCAAGTATTTGAAGCCGAAGAAGGCGAAAACTGTCGCCGAGGTTTGAGTGGGTCAGTCAGACCGGGTTGGATTCATCGCGGGCAAGCCCGCTCCCACAGGGATCATCTAAATCCTGTGGGGGCGTGGCTTGCCCGCGATACTTTCAGCCCTGAGTGAATTGCGAAGCGAGTTCGCGCAGCAATACTTCGGCTTCAAGGACTTTGCTGACCGCGTCTTCGGCCTTGTCGCGAGTCAGGCCCAGGCGTTCGAGCAGGGCATCGGGGATGTCTTCGTCGGGGCCGGAACCAATGCCGCGGCTGCGCAGCAAGCGCACGCTCAGGCACACCAGGTTCGGGTACTCGGCGTAGTCGCCGTCGTAATGGGGGTCGTGCTGGAAGCGCAGCGCGGTGGCCAGTTCATCGGGCATGTCCCAGTAGCGCATCAGCCAGGCGCCGATCTGTTCGCGGCTGATGCCCAGCAAGTGTTGCTCGATGTAGCTGTGGCACAGGTGCGGGTTGACCTCCAGGTGGCGGCAGATCAGCGAGAAGTGCGGCGGGAACACGTGGGCCAGCAGCAGGTAGCCGAAGTTGTGCAGCAGGCCGGCCAGATAGGTCAGGCCGGCTTCCGGACGCTGGGCGCGCGGCATGGCGCGGGTCAGGCCTTCGATGACGGCGGCGGTGTAGATCGATTGCTGCCAGTAAGGCGTGCTGTGTTGTGGGTGGTCCTTGGGCAGGCTCAGGGTTTTGCCCAGGGCCAGGCCCAGCGCCAGGTTGATCACCAGGTCGAAACCCAGCACGCGCACGATGGCGTCTTCCACAGAACGGATCTTGCCCGGCGAAGCGTAGTACGGCGACGCCGCCCAGCTCACCACTTGCGCCGCCAGCGCCGGGTCGGTCTCGACCACGCCGGTGATGTCGTCGATGGTAGCGTTGGGGTCGACGCGCAGTTTGATGATCTTTTGCGCGGTCTCGGCCAGCGGCGGAATCTCGATGGTCGCTTCCAGGCGTTGCTGGATGCGCCGCGCGGTGAACGCTTGAACGGCCTGGGTGATTTCCTCGCGGTCGTCGTCGGGGCGGTCGAGGTTCGGGCGGATGCTGGTCAGCGCTTCGCCGAAGTTGGCGGCGCTGGCTTTATTCAGCATGGATTTGAAGGCTTCGCTGGTGATTTCCAGCAGTACGCCAGGCTCGCCGGAGTTGACCAGCACCATCGGCTCATGCAGCAGGCTTTCGTCGTACAGGCACGGTGAGCTGGTCAGTGCCGGCAGGCCGGGCAACAGGCTCAGGTTATGCTTGCCGAGCATCTTTTCCAGGCGCTCGGTCGGCACCGCAGTGAGGCGGCGGCCGGTGAGTTCGGTGAGGCGATTGAGGTCCAGCAATTGGCTTTGCGGGAACAACACCATCAGCGCACCGACGGCGTCATCAAGCAGCGCAGCCTGAACTTTGCGCGCGGGGTTCAGGCCGTGGTGGTCCAGGACTTCCTTGTAGGCAATGCCCATTTTGCCCAGCAACAGCCGAATGACCGACGGCGCGTGCGGGGTAGCGGGTGCGAGGGCAACTTCGGTCATGGTCTGTATCCGTTTTAAAACAATTGGCAGGAGTATAACCAGCTTGCTCGAACCCATCGCTCAGAAACTGAGACGGTGCTCACACTTGGCCGTATTGCTGCCCATGACGCAACCAACGATCAAGTAATGGGCTGACGTGATCGGGCCAGCGTTCGAGCAAGGCCTGAGCGGCATCGCGCACCGCCGGCAGCAGGTCGGCGTCGCGCATCAGGTCGGCGACTTTGAATTGAAGCAGACCGGTCTGCCGCGTGCCGAGCATTTCACCGGGGCCGCGCAGTTCGAGGTCTTTTTCGGCGATGACGAATCCGTCATTGGTTTCGCGCATGATGCCCAGTCGCTGGCGCCCGATCTGCGACAGCGGTGGATGGTAGAGCAACACGCAATGGCTGACGGCGCTGCCTCGCCCGACGCGACCGCGCAACTGGTGCAGTTGCGCCAGGCCAAGACGTTCCGGGTTTTCGATGATCATCAGGCTGGCGTTGGGCACGTCGACACCTACTTCGATCACGGTGGTGGCGACCAGCAGCTGCAAGATGCCGGCCTTGAATTCGGCCATCACGGCCGCTTTTTCGGCAGGCTTCATGCGCCCGTGAATCAGCCCGACTTTCAGTTCGCCGAGCGCGGCGGTGAGGTCTTCATAAGTGGTTTCGGCGGCTTGGCAGGTCAGCTCTTCCGACTCTTCGATCAGCGTGCACACCCAATAGGCCTGTCGACCTTCGGCACAGGCGCCGCGCACCCGTTCGATGACTTCGACGCGCCGGGTGTCGGTGATCAGCACCGTGTTCACCGGGGTTCGGCCGGGCGGCAATTCGTCGAGGATCGAGGTGTCGAGGTCGGCGTAGGCACTCATGGCCAGCGTGCGCGGGATAGGTGTCGCAGTCATGATCAGCTGATGCGGACACATGCGCCCGCCGACACCTTTCTGGCGTAACGCCAGGCGCTGTTGCACACCAAAGCGGTGTTGCTCGTCGATGATCACCAGCGCCAGGTTCTTGAACTGCACCTCGTCCTGAAACAGCGCATGGGTGCCGACCACCATCGGCGTACCGTTGGCGATTTGCTCCAGCGCGGCCACGCGGTTTTTGCCCTTGAGCTTGCCGGCCAGCCACGCGACTTCGATGCCCAAGGGTTCGAGCCAGCGCTTGAAGGTGATGAAGTGCTGCTCGGCAAGAATTTCGGTGGGCGCCATCAAGGCGACCTGATAACCAGCCTCCAATGCTTGCAATGCAGCCAGCGCCGCGACCACGGTTTTGCCCGCGCCGACGTCACCTTGAATCAAGCGCAGCATCGGCTCGTGTTGACTGAGGTCATAGGCGATTTCGTTGCCCACCCGCTGCTGTGCACCCGTGGGGCTGAAGCCGAGGTTGGCCAGGTATTGGACCGGTAGCTTCGTGGCTTTGGGCATGGCCGGTGCGCGCAGCGAACGCATGCTTTCGCGCAGGCGTTGCTGGGACAGTTGATGGGTCAGCAGTTCTTCGAAGGCCAGGCGGTGCTGGGCCCAGTGGTGGCCGAGGGCGAGTTCGTCGACATCGGCATCGGCCGGCGGATGATGCAGGTAGCGGATCGCATCGGCCAGCGGTGCCAATTGATAGTCGCGGGCGAGTTCGGTCGGCAGCCAGTCGGGCAGGCTGGTGGGGCCGAGTAACGTCAGGGTCTGCATGCACAGTTGGCGCAAGCGCTGTTGCGTCAGGCCTTCGGTGAGCGGGTACACCGGCGTCAGGGTTTCGTCCACCGGCGGCGGCTCGTCGCCGGTAATGGCGCGGTATTCCGGGTGGTAGATTTCCAGACCCGACGCACCGGGTCGCGCTTCGCCGTAGCAGCGAATTCGCGTGCCGCGCTTGAGGCCTTCTTTCTGGGCGTTGCTGAAATGGTAGAAGCGCAGACTGAGTCCGCCGGTGCCGTCCTGCAGGCGCACCACCAGGCTGCGGCGTCGGCCCATGACCACGTCGGCGCCGCTGACCGTGCCTTCGATCACGGCGTCCTGCCCCGGGCGCAACGCACCAATCGGGACTACACGCGTGCGATCCTGGTACCGCAATGGCAGGTGAAACAGGACGTCCTGGAGATTTTCCAGGCCGACCTTGGCCAGTTTCTCGGCCATGGCTTCGCCGACACCCTTGAGTGCCGTCACCGACACTTGCGACAACTCAGTCATGACGCGTGCTTAGCCGGCCACCACCGGTGCGGATGGCTTGGCCACCGAGCACAGGCGAATGGAGTCAGCGAGGATTTCAATGGCTTTCGGACGCGGGAAGCTCGCACGCCAGGCGATGGCCACGGTGCGAAACGGTACCGGCGCCGACAACGGCCGAACTTCGATCACGCCAGGGGCGTAGTGATGGCTGTCGACGGCCGACAGCGGCAGGATCGAAATCCCGAGGCCGGAGGCAACCATGTGGCGGATGGTTTCCAGCGAACTGGATTCCACCGTGGTGTGTTTGGCGCCGTCGTTGCCCTTGGTCAGGGTCGGGCAGGCTTCCAGCACTTGATCGCGGAAGCAGTGGCCTTCGCCGAGCAACAGCAGGCTCTTGTCATTGAGCAGGCTGGCGTCGATGGATTCTTTTTGCGTCCATGGGTGCTGCGCCGGCATCAGGACGTAGAACGGCTCGTCGTAGAGTTGCAGGGTCAGGACGTCGGCTTCATTGAACGGCAGGGCGATGATGATCGCGTCGAGCTCGCCGTTGCGCAGCTTGTCACGCAGGATGTGGGTGAAGTTTTCTTCGATGTACAACGGCATCTGCGGGGCAACCCGGTGCAGTTGCGGGATCAGGTGCGGGAACAGATACGGGCCGACGGTGTAGATCGCGCCGACTTTCAGCGGGGCGGTCAGCTGGTTCTTGCCGGCTTGTGCCAGTTCGCGAATGCCTTGGGCCTGTTCCAGGACTTTCTGTGCCTGGGCCACGATGCCTTCACCAACCGGGGTCAGGCGCACGGCGCTTTTGCTGCGCTCGAAAATCAGCACACCGAGTTCGTCTTCGAGCTTTTTCACGCCTACCGAAAGGGTCGGCTGGCTGACGTGGCAACGCTCGGCCGCGTGGCCAAAGTGCTGCTCTTGGGCGAGGGTAACGATGTAGCGTAATTCTGTAAGAGTCATAGCAAGCGTCCATGAAGTTGCGGGCCAAGCATAACGCTTGCAATCGATAGACGCACGTTATCAGACAGTATGTGCTGAGTGACACCGGGTAATGCACGTTTGCCGTTTCCAGATAGGCGAAAGGCACCTTTTCGGTGCCTTTCGCATGGTGGAGCGAGCTTGCTCGCGATAGCGGTGTAACAGTCAACGATGATGTTGGATGTCAGGCAGCAATCGCGAGCAAGCCCGCTCCCACATTAGTCAGCGTCGGCGTTTGTCTATCGAGTAAACAAAAGGTGCAACGATTTCGATGGAGCCATTTTTGAGCATGTCGGCCGGAGGTTTTGGCAGCGGCTGAGCGCGGCGGATCATGTCCAGGGTCGCCCTGTCCAGATCGGCAGTGCCTGAGGCGCCCACCAGCTCGAATGACAGGACGTTGCCTTCGGCATCCACCACGAAACGCAGGCGGTTAATGCCTTCCTTTCCCCGAGCCTGTGCACTGGGCGGGTACTTTTTGTACTTTTGCAGGTGCGCCAGCAAGGTGCCTTCCCAACTGGCCTTGGCCGCTAGTTGAGCTGCCGATGGCCCAGGAGCGGGCTGAGCGGATTTCTCCGTTGGTGCCGGCGTTGGTGGTTCTTCGCTCGGTTTTGCTTTGGACGGCTTTTCCTTCGGCGGTTCCGGTTTTTTCTCCACAGGCTTGGGCGGTTGAGGCTTCGGCTTGGGTTTGACCGGTTTGGGCACCGCGATTTCCGCCTTCGGCGCCTCGGCGAGTTTCGGTATCGGTAGTTCCTCTACCGGGGCCGGTGGCTGTGGCGGTGTGATGACCTTTGGCGGTGCAGGCGGTGGCGGGGCGGGAAGCGGCGCCAGTTCGACCATCATTGCCTGGGGCGGCAATTCGATGGGCGGGCGGGCGGTCCAGTTCACGGCCAGCGCGATGGCCAGCGCATGAACGCCCAGCACCACGGCCAGGCTTCCGCCATATCGCGTCAGCTTTTGGCGCGTCGTGATCATTTCTTGACTGCCGACTCGAGACCGACCAGACCCACCTTCAGGTAACCGGCGGAGCGCAGGGTGTCCATCACGCTCATGAGGTCGCCGTAATCCACGCCTTTATCGGCCTGGAAGAAGATCGTCGTGTCTTTCTTGCCCTGGGTCTTGGCGTCGAGCGTAGCGCCGAGTGCTTCGGCCTTCACTTCATCTTCGCCGAGGAACAGGCGTTGGTCAGCCTTGACGCTGAGGAACACCGGTTTTTCCGGCCGCGGCGCCGGTTTGGCGGTGGACGCGGGCAGGTCGACTTTGATGTCCACAGTGGCCAGCGGCGCCGCCACCATGAAGATGATCAACAGCACCAGCATCACGTCGATGAACGGCGTGACGTTGATTTCGTGATTCTCGGCCAGATCGTCGTCTGCGCCTTCTTTCAAATGCAGGCCCATGGCCGATTACCCCACTTTCACCATGTGCGGTTGCGAGCTGCGCTCAGGCTGGTGGTCGAGGTCGCGGCTGACCAGCAGCAGCACCTGTGCCGACGCGTCGGACACCTGAGCCTTGTAGCCGGCGATGGAGCGGGCAAACACGTTGTAGATCACGACCGCTGGAATCGCTGCGACCAGCCCCAGGGCGGTGGCCAGCAAGGCCTCGGCAATGCCGGGAGCCACGACGGCGAGGTTGGTGGTCTGGGTTTTGGCGATGCCGATAAAGCTGTTCATGATGCCCCATACGGTACCGAACAGGCCCACGAATGGCGCGGTTGAACCAATGGTGGCAAGCACGCCGGTGCCGCTGCTCATGTTGCGACCGCAAGCCGCCACCAGGCGTTCGAGGCGGAAGCTGACGCGTTCCTTGATGCCTTCTTTTTCGCGACTGTTTACCGACAGGCGCATCTCTTCGAGAGCGTCGTGCACCAACAGATTGGCGAGGGTGCCTTCCTTCGCCGCCGTGACGCTGGCTTCCTTGAGCGAGGCAGATTTTTTCAGCTGGGCGATTTCACTGCGCAGACGGCGCTTGGCGCCCATCAGCTCCAGGCCTTTGGCGATCCAGATGGTCCAGGTGATGATCGAAGCGATGGCCAGGCCGATCATCACGATTTTCACGATGATGTCGGCGTTTTTGTACATGCCCCACGGCGACAGGTCGTGGGCCATGCCCAGGGTGTTGTCGGCTTCGAGTACTTCGGGAGCGTCTTCGCCGGCGATCGCTTGGGTCTGCGCTGGGTCGTTGGCGACCGGAGTGACAACCGGGGCGGCGTGATCGGCTGGAGCCGGTGCGGTGGCGGCGGTCGGAGTGGCCGGCGCTTGCGCATCAGCGAACGCGGCGGCAGGCGCCAGCATCAGGCTGAACAGCAGGGCGGCCACCGCGCTCCAGGCACGAGGTCGTTTGGTTGGCAAAGCGGAGAGTTGATTACATGTCATGCTGGGCCGGACCTGAGAGGAAAATTCGATTAATGTTCTTCCAGGCCTCGTGAGGCCGAGAACAAAGTGGCGTGCATTATTGCAATTAATTCTTGTTAACAAAAGCGATAGAGTCTTTTTTTTCCTGAATTGCTAACCGCTCGTCCACTGTCGGCGCTAGCTTATCCGTTTCCGAGAGGAGTTTTTTTGATGTCCGCACCTTCTGTTCTGATCGCCGGTTGCGGTGATGTCGGCAGTCGTCTGGCCACGCAATTGTTGGCTTTGGGGTGGGAGGTTCATGGCCTGCGGCGTGACATTTCACGTTTGCCCGAGGGTGTCATCGGCGTTGCGGGCGACTTGTTCAATGAGGACTGTCCGGCCACCTGGCCAATCGGTGCCGTGGACTACCTGGTGTATTGCGCGGCCGCTACCGATCACGATGAAGCCGGCTACCGGGCTGCTTATGTCCAGGGCTTGCAACACGTTCTGGGCTGGTTGGACGACTATGGGCAGGTTCCTGAACGCTTGTTGTTCGTTTCCAGCAGCAGTGTTTATGGGCAGCAGGAGGGCGAGTGGGTTGACGAGACTTCGCCAGTGGTGGCGGCGGGCTATTCCGGTCGCGTGATGCTCGAAGCCGAGCAGATTGCCCTTAAGAGCGGCATCCCGGCCAGTATTGTGCGGTTGACCGGTATTTATGGTCCGGGCCGCGAGTGGTTGCTGACCCAGGTGCGCCGAGGCTATCGCGTGGCGGTCGATCCACCGTTGTATGCCAATCGGATCCATGCCGATGACGCTACAGGGTTGATGGCGTTTTTGCTTGAGGCCGCTCGACGTGGCGTGGTGTTGGAGGATGTCTATATCGGCGTCGATGACGCGCCCGCAGCGTTGGCGGATGTGGTGGGTTGGTTACGCGAGTATCTGGGTGTGACCGAATGGGCCGACGATGCCAGCGTGCGCCGCACCGGAAGCAAACGCTGCAGTAATGCCCGGGCAAAAGCCTTGGGCTGGGTGCCGAAGTATCCGAGTTTTCGCGAAGGGTATGCCGCGATTCTTGAAGGGCGCTGCTGACGTTCAGGCTTCACAAACACCTGAGGGAGCAAGCAAGCTCGCTCCCTCAGGTGTTTGTGTATTGTTTACTGCTTCTCGAGCAGCCACTTGCGATCACCCGGTGTGAACGAAGGCATCTCGTCTGCCTGTGCGGTGTTCACGGTCTGGAAGATTTCCAGTTCTTTGCCTTTACGGGTAAAGATCCACGCATTTCCTTGCCCGTTGAGTTGCAGCCACATGTTGTCATTGCCGCCGCTCATCGACGCACAATCGCCAGCCAGGCACAGCGCGTAGCGATCAGTGTTCGGCAAACCGGTCACCTGGCCGTCGGCCTGGAACTGCACGGTATTGCCTTCACCGGGACCGCTGACGATTTTCCAGCTACCGCCCATGTAAGCCGAATACAGCGCGCGTTCGAAGCTGGCGCCAATCGGTGCGCCCTCCGGTACCGGGATCAGTGCGCGGTCGAAGACTTGCGCCGGCTCGTTGTCGCTGGCGGACTGGCTAAGTTGCTTGCCGTCACGTTTCAACTCGCTGGCCGAGCTGCCATAAAAGTCGATTTTCCAGGCGCCGGACTCTTCGCCCAGCATCTTGCCTTCGACATTTTCAAAGCCATTGGTGTAGCGGGCCTGACCGGCCTTGGTGTTGACGTTCCATTCCAGGTTCGGGCCATAGGTCTGGAGCGCCTCACGCAGGGGGACGCCTTTGGATGCAGTATCGATCGCCGCCTGATTGATCCAGGTGCCGCTGATATCACGGTCGGCAGGGTTGCTGGCACAACCGCCCAAGAACAGGGCGAGCAGCGAGAGAGCAAGCGCTTTGCGCATGGTGGAATCCTATCAAGCTTTCCTTACAGCAGAGCAGTCGGCGCAGCCAGAGGCTGCGCCGGACGCATTACTCGATGACCAGAATGGCATCCATTTCAACCTGCGAACCCTTTGGCAGGGCTGCTACGCCAATGGCGGCGCGGGCTGGGTACGGTTGGTCGAAGTACTTGCCCATGATCTCGTTGACCTTGGCGAAGTGGCTCAGGTCGGTGAGGAAGATGTTCAGCTTGACGATGTCCTTGAACGAACCACCGGCGGCTTCAGCCACGGCCTTGAGGTTCTCGAAGACCTGGACGGTCTGGGCTTCGAAGCCTTCAACCAGTTCCATGGTTTTTGGGTCCAGAGGAATCTGACCCGACATGTAAACGGTGTTGCCAGCCTTGATTGCCTGGGAGTAAGTACCGATGGCGGCCGGGGCCTTGTCGCTGGTGATAACGGTCTTGGTCATTGATGACTCCTTGTAATGGGTGGCTTAGGCGCGCATCCGGGTGATGCGGATCACTCCGGTCAGGGCGCGCAGTTTCTTGATCACGCGGGCCAGGTGCACGCGGTCGTGCACGCTGACCACCAGTTGGACCACGCTGATGCGACCATCGCGTTCGTCCATGCTGATTTTTTCGATGTTGCCGTCGGCCGCGTTGACGCTGCTGGCCAGCAGGGCGATCAGGCCACGCTGGTGTTCCAGCTCGACGCGCAGTTCGACATTGAATTCGCCGGTGACATCCTTGGCCCACGAGAGCTGGATGCATTTTTCCGGATTGTGGCGGATTTCGCTGATGTTGCGGCAGTTGTCCAGGTGCACGACCATGCCTTTGCCCGCGGACAGGTGGCCGACAATCGGGTCGCCCGGGATCGGCGTGCAGCACTTGGCGTAGCTGAGCACCAGGCCTTCTGTGCCGCGAATCGCCAGCGGACCTTCCGGGCTCGGTAGCTGTTCGCCTTCGCCGAGCAGGCGACGGGCGACGACGTAGGCCATGCGATTGCCCAGGCCGATGTCTTCCAGCAGGTCTTCGATCAGCTCGAGGCGATACTCGGTGAGCATCGCCTTGACGCGCTCGGCCGGGATTTTCTCCAGCGTGCTGTCGAAGCCGTTGAGGACTTTGTTCAGCAGGCGTTCGCCCAGGCTGATGGACTCGGAGCGGCGTTGCAGTTTCAGTGCATGGCGGATGTGCGTGCGCGCCTTGCCGGTGACCACGAAGTTGAGCCACGCCGGGTTCGGACGCGCGCCTGGAGCACTGACGATTTCGACCGTGGAGCCACTTTGCAGGGGTTCGGACAGCGGTGCGAGTCGACGGTTGATCCGGCAGGCAATGCAGCTGTTGCCGACGTCGGTGTGCACCGCATAGGCGAAGTCGACTGCCGTGGAGCCCTTGGGCAACTCCATGATCCGGCCTTTGGGCGTGAACACATAGACCTCGTCCGGGAACAGGTCGATCTTCACGCTTTCGATGAATTCCAGCGAGTTGCCGGCGCGCTGCTGCATTTCCAGCACGCCTTTGACCCATTGACGCGCGCGGGCGTGAGTGCCTTTTGGCTGCTCGTCGCCGCTGGATTTATACAGCCAATGGGCGGCGATGCCGTTGTTGGCCATCTCCTCCATTTCGCGGGTGCGGATCTGGATCTCGATCGGAACGCCATGCATGCCGAACAGCGTCGTGTGCAGCGACTGATAGCCGTTGGCCTTGGGGATTGCGATGTAATCCTTGAAGCGACCCGGCAGCGGCTTGTACAAATTATGCACAGCACCCAGAACGCGATAGCAGGTGTCGACCTTGTCGACGATGATCCGGAACGCGTAGACGTCCATGATCTCGTTGAAGGCCCGGCGCTTGCCACGCATTTTCTTGTAGATGCCGTAGAGGTGTTTCTGCCGACCGCTGACCTCGCCCTGAATACCATCGATGGCCAGGCAGTGGCTGAGGGATTCCTCGATCTTGTTGACGATTTCCTTGCGGTTGCCCCGGGCGCGCTTGACCGCCTGGTAGATTCGCGCGGAACGCATCGGGTGCATGGCCTTGAAGCCGAGGTCTTCGAATTCTATGCGGATGGCGTGCATGCCCAGCCGATTGGCGATGGGCGCATAGATTTCCAGGGTTTCCTTGGCGATGCGACGGCGTTTTTCGCCGGACAGCACTTCCAGCGTGCGCATGTTGTGCAGGCGGTCGGCCAGCTTGACCAGGATCACGCGAATGTCGCGCGCCATGGCCATGGCCATTTTCTGGAAGTTTTCAGCCTGGGCTTCGGCCTTGGTCTCGAAGTTCATCTGGGTCAGTTTGCTGACCCCGTCGACCAATTCGGCCACGGTTTCACCGAACTGCGCTTGCAGTGCTTCCTTGGCGATACCGGTATCTTCGATCACGTCATGCAGCATGGCTGCCATCAGGCTCTGATGGTCCATATGCATTTCGGCAAGAATATTCGCCACCGCGAGAGGGTGCGTGACGTACGCCTCGCCACTGCGGCGGCGTTGGCCGTCGTGGGCTTGTTCGGCGTAGAAATACGCCCGGCGGACCAGGTTGACCTGGTCCTTGCCGAGGTAGGTCGATAAGCGATCGGCGAGGGCGTCTATGCTCGGCATGATGACTCCTGCCGCAAGCTGTGATCCCGCGCCGTGCTACGTCGACCAGGCATAGGCTTAGACGGCCTCGTTGGACTCGTCCTCGAATGCAGCAAAAAGCGGTTCATCTTCAACGATTTCGGCTTCGGCGATAGCTGCGTAGTCGATCAGGCCTTCAGCGATTTCACGCAGGGCGACGACGGTAGGCTTGTCGTTTTCCCAGGCTACTTTCGGCTCTTTGCCGCCGGTGGCCAGTTGACGGGCACGCTTGGTAGAGAGCATGACCAGCTCAAAGCGGTTATCCACGTGTTCTAGGCAGTCTTCAACGGTTACGCGGGCCATGGTCTTCCTCGTAGCAAATGCAATATGCGCGCTGCCCGGATGGGCGAGCGGACTCAACAGTTTAAAAAATCACCAGCGATTAGGGAAGCGCTGATTTTTGACCAAGCCCTTCAACGCGCTGCAAGTGCCAATGTAAAGCCCTTGCAGCGGTTTTGGGAAGAGCTGATTAGTCGAGCAATTCAGCCAGCAACTTGCCAAAACGCTGTTGTTGGCGTTTCTGTTGCAGCTGATTGGCGCGGAAAATCGCCTTCAGGTCGTTCAGTGCGTGGGCGAAATCGTCGTTGATGATCAGGTAGTCGTAGTCGACGTAGTGGCTCATTTCGCTGACAGCTTCGCGCATCCGGCCGTCGATGATCTCGTCGCTGTCCTGGCCACGGTTGGTCAGGCGCTGGTGCAGGGCCTGAAGCGATGGCGGCAAAATGAAGATCGAGCGGGCCTTGGGCATCAGTTGACGCACTTGCTCGGCACCCTGCCAGTCGATTTCCAGGATCAGGTCGTGGCCTTCGTCGAGGGTCTGCTGCAGGTGGCTTTGCGAGGTGCCATAGAGGTTGCCGAAGACTTCGGCGCGCTCGAGGAAATCCCCGTGTTCGATCATCTTCACGAACTCACCGCGTTCGACGAAGTGGTAGTTCACGCCGTTCACTTCACCGGGGCGCATGGCGCGGGTGGTGTGGGAGATCGAGACGCGGATCTCCGGATCGGCGTCGGTCAGGGCCTTGACCAGGCTGCTTTTGCCCGCGCCCGAAGGGGCGGAAATGATGTACAGGGTGCCGGTGCTGTGGGTCATGTCGGGAATGCCTTACTCAATATTCTGCACTTGTTCGCGCATCTGCTCGATCAACACCTTGAGGTTGACCGCAGCCTGGGTGCTGCGCGGGTCGAAGGCTTTGGAGCCCAGTGTGTTGGCTTCGCGGTTGAGTTCCTGCATCAGGAAATCCAGGCGCCGCCCGGCAGCGCCACCGGACTTGAGTACCCGGCGAACTTCGATGATGTGAGTGCTCAGGCGATCCAGTTCTTCGGCGACGTCGCTTTTTTGCGCGAGCATGACCATTTCCTGCTCCAGGCGCTGCGGGTCCATCTCGGCTTTCATGTCGGCGAAGCGGTCGAGGACTTTCTGGCGCTGGGTGGCGAGCATCTGCGGGACCAGTTCGCGCAAGGTCACCACGTCTTCTTCAATGGAGGTCAGGCGCTCGTTGATCAACCGCGCCAGCTCTGCGCCTTCGCGCTCGCGACCGGCCTTGAGTTCTTTCAGGCCCTGGTTGAACAGTGCCAGTGCTTCGGCGTTCAGCGCTTGCGGGTCGGTGGCATCGCCTACCAGCACGCCGGGCCAGGCCAGGACTTCGAGGGGGTTCAGCGCTGCCGGATTTTTGATCAGGCTGGCGATCGTCTCGGCGGCGGCGACCAATTGCGCGGCGCGCGCCTGATCGACTTGCAGCGGTTTGCCCGTGTTTTCTTCGGTGAAGCGCAGGGTGCATTCGAGCTTGCCTCGGGATACGCCCTGGCGCAGCGCTTCGCGAACGGCGCCTTCGAGGTCACGAAAAGACTCGGGCAGACGCAAATGGGGTTCCAGGTAGCGGCTGTTGACCGAGCGCAGTTCCCAGCTCAGGGTGCCCTGAACGCCGGCTTTTTCGACGCGGGCGAAGGCGGTCATGCTGTGCACCATGGAGGTACCTCGCAATGCAGATCGGCCGGAACAGCGATTCCGGTCATCCGATATCAATGAATTTAAGCCGACTGGCAGCAAAGGCGCAGGATTGTAGCGCAGTGGCGCGGATGCGCCCAAACACAGGCTGTCACAAATGGCTGCAACGCTCCGGCGATGGGCTGTTCAGAGCCTTCGGTCGTCGGAGGATTTTTTTAGAAGTGCCCAGCGGTGGCCGTCGGCTCTATAATGCTCCGCAGTTTTCCGTCCCCGTACAGGTATCCCTTATGAAACGTCCAAGTGGTCGCGCTGCCGATCAGCTCCGCTCGATCCGCATTACCCGCAACTACACCAAACACGCCGAGGGATCTGTACTGGTCGAGTTCGGTGATACCAAAGTCATCTGCACCGTCAGCGTGGAAAACGGCGTGCCGCGTTTTCTCAAAGGTCAGGGCCAGGGCTGGTTGACCGCCGAATACGGCATGCTGCCGCGTGCCACCGGCGAGCGTAACCAGCGTGAAGCGAGTCGCGGCAAGCAAGGCGGCCGTACCCTGGAAATCCAGCGCCTGATCGGCCGTTCCCTGCGCGCAGCACTGGACATGTCCAAGCTGGGCGACGTCACCCTGTACGTCGACTGCGACGTGATCCAGGCCGACGGCGGCACCCGCACCGCGTCCATCACCGGCGCCATGGTTGCCTTGGTCGATGCCTTGAAAGTGATCAAGAAGCGCGGCGGCCTCAAAGGCGGCGACCCGCTCAAACAAATGATCGGTGCCGTTTCGGTGGGTATGTATCAGGGCGAGCCAGTGCTTGACCTCGATTACCTGGAAGACTCGGCTGCCGAGACCGACCTGAACGTGGTGATGACCAGTACCGGTGGCTTCATCGAAGTCCAGGGCACTGCCGAAGGCGCGCCGTTCCAGCCTGAAGAGCTGAACGCCATGCTCGAGCTGGCGAAGAAAGGCATGAACGAAATCTTCGACCTGCAAAAGGCTGCGCTGGCCGACTAACCGGAATGATCCAAGGCAAGGAGGACGCCATGAGTGACGAACAGCAACTGCTTCCCACCCCGAGCAAAGAAGCTCGGCAGTGGGCGATGTTTTGTCACTTGTCCGCCTTGCTGGGGATCTGGATTCCGTTCGGTACGCTGATCGGGCCGTTGATTCTCTGGCAGATGAAGCGAGAGATGGACCCGTTTGTCGATGCGCAGGGAAAGGAAGCGCTGAACTTTCAGCTGACCGTTGCTATTGCATCTGCCATTTGCTTCCTGCTGATGGTCGTCATCATCGGGTTCTTCCTGTTTGGTTTGATCGCGATCGGTGCGTTAGTGCTGACGATCATTGCTGGCGTGAAGGCCAATGAAGGGGTGCCTTATCGGTATCCGTTCACCTGGCGTCTGATCAAATAAGCAACCCGTCCCCTGTAGGCGCAAGTTGTTGTCTAGAGAAGTCGACTTTACTCGGTCGTCTTTCCCGATTTAAGTCAATGCTTCAATTTCGGGGTGTTGGCTATTCTAAGTGCAGCTGAATGTTTCAAGTTGTGTGTAACAGTTGCCATTACGGAATTCAGGCGCTGCAGAAATTTTCTCACACACTTGTATGGATTCGTCTTACACGTTTAGTCACAACTGCAAGGCTTCATCACGGCCTGTCTGCTTGGCAATGGGGCTGCGTGGTTGATAAGGTTGCGCCAAGTAATATTCATCAAGAAATATTTCGATATATTCAAACCATTGACGGTACTTGAATCTCAATTAATCAGCGTTGATATATCAACCTGTTCAAGAGGCGAGTCCAGGTAAAAAGTTCGCCCCTGAATATATGTAAATGAATTATCACAATGCTTCAGCTCGATTTTTACGGAACACTTGTGGCTGCCTCCCTGGTGCTGTTACTGGGGCGCGGACTTGTCACGCGCGTTGGTTTTTTACGCACCTACAATATCCCTGAGCCTGTAGCAGGCGGTCTGCTGGTTGCTCTGGTTCTTCTGGCCTTGCGAAGCCTGGACATTGAAGTTCGATTTGATACCTCGCTGCAAACACCCTTGATGTTGGCGTTTTTTGCGACCATTGGCTTGAGTGCAGACTTCGCCAGCTTGAAGAAAGGCGGGCGCGTAGTGGGGGTTTTTCTACTGGCGGTCATCGGGCTTCTGGTGGTTCAGAATGCCATGGGCATCGGTCTCGCAACGGCGTTGGGGCTCGATCCGTTGATGGGCCTGTTGACAGGCTCCGTTACGCTGGCGGGTGGGCACGGTACAGGCGCTGCGTGGAGCGCGACGTTCAGTGAGAAGTATGGTCTGGCTTCTGCTTCCGAGCTTGCGATGGCTTCTGCAACGTTTGGCCTGGTGCTGGGCGGATTGATTGGGGGACCGGTCGCTCGCCTGCTCATCAACCGTGTCCAGGTACCTGGTCTCGAGCAAGCGAAGCCAGGGATGCCAAAGGGCTTCGAGCAACCGAACAAAGAGCGCTCGATCACGCCATTTTCGTTTATCGAGACGCTCGCCCTGATCGCCGTCAGCTTGCTGGTGGGTTCACTCCTGAACGGCCTGCTGAAAGACACGGCCTTCGAGCTGCCAACGTTCGTTTGTGTCTTGTTCGTGGGTGTGGTTTTACGCAACGGGCTTTCAGCGCTTGGCTTGTATCAGGTGTTTGAGCGTGAAGTTTCCGTGCTGGGTAATGTCAGCTTGTCGCTGTTTCTGGCGATTGCGCTGATGTCACTCAAGCTTTGGGACCTAGCCGCACTGGCTTTGCCCATTTTCATTATCCTGGCGGCGCAAACGCTGGTCATGGCGCTGTTTGCGATGTTCGTGACCTTCAGGGTCATGGGCGGCAACTACGATGCCGCAGTGCTGGCAGCAGGACACTGCGGGTTCGGGCTGGGCGCCACGCCAACGGCGATCGCTAACATGCAAGCGGTGACTCAGCGTTACGGACCTTCACAGATAGCGTTTCTAGTGGTGCCGATGGTGGGAGCTTTCTTCATCGACATCATTAATGTGATCGTGATCAAGTCATACCTTGCGTTGCCGATCTTCGCCGCTGCCTGAAGAGCCGAACACCGCCGATGATGCAAAAAAATGCCCGTATCTTGCGATACGGGCATTTTTTCATTCGGCACAACGCTTAGATGGTCAGCGTCCAGTCGTAGTCCACGATCAGCGGCGCGTGTTGCGAGAAGCGCGGCTGGCGCGGCAAGCGTGCGCTGCGTACGAAACGACGCAGGCCCGGGGTCAGCAGCTGATAGTCGAAACGCCAACCGAGATTGAGCATTTCGGCTTGTTCATTATCCGGCCACCAGCTGTACTGATCGCCTTCACGGCTGACTTCGCGCAGGGCATCGACATAGCCCATGTTGCCGACAATCTCGTCCATCCAGGCACGTTCAGGTGCCAGGAAGCCCGGGGATTGCTGGCTGTCGCGCCAGTTCTTGATATCCAGCTTCTGTTGCGCTACGTACAACGAGCCACAATAAATGTACTCGCGACGTTTGCGTCGCTGTTTATCGAGATAACGGGCGAAGTCGTCCATTAGCTTGAACTTCTGGTTCAAGTCTTCATCGCCGTTCTGCCCTGAAGGGAGCAGCAAGGTCGCGATGCTGACCTTGTCGAAATCGGCTTGCAGGTAGCGCCCGTAGCGGTCGGCCGTCTCGAAACCAAGACCGCTGATGACAGCCTTCGGTTGCAGCCGCGAATACAAAGCCACGCCACCTTGGGCGGGGACTTCGGCATCGCAGGCATAAAGGAAGTATCCATCCAGTTGGAAGGCTGGATCGTCCAGTTCAAAGGCGGAGGCGCGGGTGTCCTGCAGGCAGATGACGTCGGCATTCTGTGCTTGCAGCCAACTGAGCAAACCACGCTCGACTGCTGCCTGAATACCATTGACGTTCACACTGATGATCCGCATAAATGGCCCCAAAAATCGCGTGCGTGTATGATACACGGCGTCAAGCTAATTAGCTAAATCCGTGGTATTTGGGGTTTTTCCATGCAAGCGTATCAACGCGATTTCATTCGTTTTGCCATCGATCGCGGCGTTTTGCGCTTCGGTGAGTTCACCCTGAAGTCCGGGCGTACCAGTCCTTACTTCTTCAATGCGGGCCTGTTCAATACGGGTGCTGCCCTGGCGCAGCTGGGGCGTTTCTACGCCGCGGCCATCGCCGAGAGCGGTATTTCCTTCGATGTGCTGTTCGGTCCGGCCTACAAAGGCATCCCGTTGGCGGCGACTACCGCCGTGGCGTTGGCAGAGCACCACAACCGTGACCTGCCCTGGTGCTTCAACCGCAAGGAAGCCAAGGCCCACGGCGAAGGCGGCAGCCTGGTCGGCGCGCCATTGACCGGTAACGTACTGATCATTGACGACGTGATCACCGCTGGCACCGCCATCCGTGAAGTGATGCAGATCATCGCGTCTCAGGAAGGCGCCAAGGCCGCTGGCGTGTTGATCGCCCTGAACCGTCAGGAGCGTGGCAACGGCGAGCTGTCGGCGATTCAGGAAGTGGAGCGCGACTTCGGCATTCCGGTGATCAGCATCGTTTCGCTGAATCAGGTATTGGAGTTTCTGGCCGACGATCCACAGCTCAAGCAGCACTTGCCGGCGGTAGAGGCTTACCGCGCCCAGTTCGGCGTCTAAGCGCAATCCCAGGCTCGCTCTTACAAGGATCGCAAACAAAAAAAGACCCCGCTCAGCCAGGCTGAGCAGGGTCTTTTTATTTGCGCGATCGCTTAGTGACGCTTGCGATTGCTGATCAAGGTGCCCACACCGGTATCGGTGAAGATTTCCAGCAGGATCGCATTCGGCACGCGACCGTCGATGATCAGCGAGCTGCCGACGCCGCCCTGAACCGCTTCCAGTGCGCAACGGATCTTCGGCAACATGCCGCCGTAGATAGTGCCATCGGCGATCAGGTCGTCGACTTGCTGAGTGCTCAGGCCGGTCAGGACCTTGCCCGACTTGTCCATCAGGCCGGCAATGTTGGTCAGCAGCATCAGCTTCTCGGCTTTCAGCGCTTCGGCGACTTTACCGGCCACCAGGTCAGCATTGATGTTGTAAGACTCGCCGTTCTCACCGACGCCGATAGGCGCGATCACCGGAATGAAGTTGCCTTTGACCAGCAGGTTCAGCAGTTCGGTGTTGATCCCGACCACTTCGCCCACCTGACCGATGTCGATGATTTCCGGTTGGGTCATCTCCGGCGTCTGGCGAGTGACGGTGAGCTTCTTCGCGCGGATCAGCCCGGCGTCTTTACCGGTCAGGCCTATGGCGCTGCCGCCATGGCGGTTGATCAGGTTGACGATGTCCTTGTTGACCTGGCCACCGAGAACCATTTCCACAACGTCCATGGTCGCAGCGTCGGTGACGCGCATGCCATCGACGAAATGGCTTTCGATCGACAGGCGCTTGAGCAAATCACCGATTTGCGGGCCGCCGCCGTGAACGACCACCGGGTTGATGCCCACGGCTTTCATCAGCACGATGTCGCGGGCGAAGCCGGTTTTCAGCTCCTCGCTTTCCATCGCGTTGCCGCCGTATTTGATCACCAGTGTCTTGCCGACGTAGCGGCGAATGTAAGGCAGCGCTTCGGACAGGACCTTGGCGGTGTTGGCGGCGGCTTCGCGTTCGAGGGTCATTCAGGGCTCCGGTGCTTCAATAAATCAAAACGGTAGTTGGAGATCAGGTGCAACACGCTTCAGTTGGACTTTGAAGACGTCCTTGATGCGCTGCAATTCAGCCTCGTCATCGGCCTCGAAACGCAGCACCAGCACCGGTGTGGTGTTGGATGCGCGAACCAGGCCCCAGCCTTTGGCATAGTCGACTCGCACGCCGTCAATGGTGGTCAGGTCGGCGCCTGCGCCCCACTGCGCGTCGTGCAGTGCATCAATGATGCTGAATTTGCTCTCTTCGGTCACATGGATATTGATTTCCGGCGTAGAAATATCATTCGGGAAGGTCGCGAACAGCTCTTCGGCCGATGATTTTTCCTTGCTGAGGATCTCCAGTAGCCGCGCGGCGCTGTAAATGCCGTCGTCGAAACCGAACCAGCGCTCCTTGAAGAAGATATGCCCGCTCATTTCGCCGGCCAGCAGGGCGCCGGATTGTTTCATTTTCTTTTTGATCAGCGAGTGACCGGTCTTCCACATCAGCGGACGGCCGCCGTACTCCTTGATCAGCGGGATCAGGCGACGGGTGCATTTGACGTCGAAGATGATTTCCGCGTCCGGGTTGCGCGCCACCACGTCGCGGGCGAACAGCATCAGCAGGCGGTCCGGATAGACGATGCTGCCCGTGTTGGTCACGACGCCGACGCGATCGCCATCGCCGTCGAAGGCCAGGCCGATATCAGCGTTGGTTTCCTTGACCTTGGCGATCAGGTCAACGAGGTTTTCAGGCTTGCCCGGATCCGGGTGGTGGTTCGGGAAGTTGCCGTCGACTTCGCAGAACAGCGGAATGACTTCGCAGTTCAACGCTTCGATCAATTGCGGAGCGATCACACCGGCCGCGCCATTGCCACAGTCCACGACCACTTTCAGGCGACGGGCCAGTTTGACGTCCTGGACGATTTCGGTGGTGTAACGGTCGAGGATCTCGACTTTGGTGATGCTGCCCTTGCCGCTGCTCAGGTCGTTGTTTTTGAGGCGGTCGTGCAGGGCCTGGATCTGTTCGTTGGCCAAGGTATCGCCGGCGATGACGATCTTGAAACCGTTGTAGTTCGACGGGTTGTGGCTGCCGGTCAGCATCACGCCGGATTTGCCGGCCAGGATATTGGCGGCGTAGTACAGCGCTGGCGTTGGCACCAGGCCGACATCGCTGACGTGGCAACCGCTTTCGGCCAGGCCTTGAATCAATTTTTCCACCAGCTCCGGGCCGGACAGGCGACCGTCACGGCCAACGGATACGTTGGGTTCGCCCTGCGCGAGGCTCTGTGCACCGATGGCGCGACCGAGCCAGTAGGCCGTTTCTGCGTTCAGAAATTCCGGGACGGTGCCGCGAATGTCATAGGCGCGGAAGATGCTGTCTGGGAACTTGGGGGCAATTTGGGCCGGGGTGCTCATCTGGGGAAACTCCATCTCGAATGTGGTTGGACCTGCCTGCGAGTGACTCGGCAGACTCAAACTGAAGGGTATGACGGCGTTTTACACAGAGAGTTCGTGGTGCGAAAAGGCCATCTTGCCGAAGTCAGCGGCTAACGGGTTGGCCAATGCCTTGATTTTGGGCGGGCAACCTTACTGTTGGGGCCGTTTGAAATCCGTGGCGAGAGCGCTTTCTCGCCACAGAGATCCTCTATCGGATCAATGGCTACCGGAATGACCGAAACCGCCGGTACCGCGCTGGGTCTCGACGAACTCTTCGACCATCTCGAAATGTGCCTGCACCACCGGTACCAGCACCAGTTGCGCCAGACGCTCGCCCACCGCCATCGTGAAGTCGGTCTGGCCACGGTTCCAGCAAGAAACCATCAGCGGGCCCTGGTAATCAGAGTCAATCAGGCCCACCAGGTTGCCCAGCACGATACCGTGCTTATGGCCCAGGCCGGAGCGCGGCAGGATCAGCGCGGCGAGGTTCGGATCGCCGATGTACACCGACAGGCCGGTAGGGATCAGCACGGTTTCACCCGGTTTGATCACGATGTCCTGCTCCAGCATGGCGCGCAGGTCGAGGCCGGCGGAGCCCGGTGTGGCGTATTGCGGCAACGGAAATTCGGTACCGATGCGGGGGTCGAGGATCTTGGCTTGCAAAGCGTGCATGTAAATTAAACCTGGTTCAGACGTTCGGCGATAAAAGTGATCAGCTGACGAGCAATCTTGCCCTTGCTGGTCTGGGCGAAAAGTGTGGCGTGAAGCTCGCGGTCGATCACACTGCAGGCGTTTTCTTCGCTGTTGAAGCCAATGCTCGGGTTGGCGACGTCGTTGGCGACGATCAAATCGAGGTTCTTGTCTTTCAACTTGCGGGCAGCGTAATCGAGCAGGTGTTCGGTTTCAGCGGCGAAACCAACACTGAACGGACGGTCGGGGCGTGTCGCGATGCTGGCCAGGATGTCCGGGTTGCGCACCATTTGCAGCAACAAGCCGTCGCCGTTCGTAGGATCTTTCTTAAGTTTTTGTGGTGCGACTACTTCCGGGCGGTAGTCCGCAACTGCGGCAGAGGCGATGAACAGGTCGCAGGGGATCGCAGCTTCGCAGGCGGCAAGCATGTCGCGGGCACTGACCACGTCGATGCGTGTGACACGGTCCGGGGTCGGCAGATGCACGGGGCCGGTGATCAGCGTCACTCGAGCGCCGGCCTCAACAGCTGCTTCAGCGAGGGCGAAACCCATTTTTCCGGAGCTGTGGTTGGTGATGTAGCGCACCGGGTCGATGTTTTCCTGGGTCGGGCCAGCGGTGATCAGCACGTGCTTGCCGGTCAGCGCCTGGCGCTGGAAGCAGTCGGCGGCGCACTGGGCCAGATCGGTGGCTTCGAGCATGCGCCCCAGGCCGACGTCGCCGCAGGCCTGGCTGCCAGAGGCTGGGCCAAAGACTTTCAGGTCGCGACTTTCAAGGGTTTGCAGGTTGGCCTGGGTCGCCGGATCGCGCCACATGGCCTGGTTCATCGCCGGGGCGACGGCGACGACCGCGTCGGTGGCCAGCACCAGTGTGGTCAGCAAATCATCGGCAATGCCTTGGGCAAGACGAGCGATCAGGTCGGCGGTGGCCGGCGCGATCAATACCAGATCGGCCCATTTCGCCAGTTCGATGTGACCCATGGCGGCTTCGGCTGCCGGATCCAGCAGATCCAGATGAACCGGGTGCCCGGACAGGGCCTGCATGGTCAGCGGGGTGATGAACTCGGCGCCGCCACGGGTCATGACTACGCGCACTTCGGCGCCCTGGTCCATCAGGCGGCGAACCAGATCGGCGCTTTTATAGGCAGCGATACCGCCGCCGACGCCCAGAACGATGCGTTTCCGATACAGCCGCTGCATAGGTCTGCCTTTCAATTCGTTGGTGGCTGCTTGGCGATACCCCCTCCCCAGGGATGAATTCGCCAGCAAAAAAGATGGGCTACGATATCACAGCGTCCGCTACGGAACAGCGGCGCCCACAGACAGGGAGGTGCTATGAGTATTCGCAATTGGCCGGCGGCGGAGCGGCCGCGGGAGAGATTACTGACACTGGGAGCCGCGAGTCTTTCAGACGCCGAGCTACTGGCGATATTTTTACGAACCGGCGTATCCGGCAAAAGCGCGGTGGATCTGGCGCGGCATCTGCTGGGCCAGTTTGGCAGTCTGCGCGCACTCCTCGAGGCCGATCAGGTCATGTTCAGCATGCATTTGGGGCTGGGCCCGGCAAAATTCGCTCAATTGCAGGCAGCCCAGGAAATGAGCCGGCGGCATTTGGCTGAACGGGCGCGCCAGAAACCGGCACTGGAAAACCCTCACGTGGTCCGAGAATATCTGAAATCGATGCTGCGTCACGAACCGCATGAAGTGTTCGGTTGCCTGTTTCTGGACTCCAAACATCAGGTACTGAGCTTCGAAACGCTGTTTCGAGGGTCCATCGACAATACGAGTGTGCATCCGCGGGAGGTGGTCAAGCGTGCGCTGGCTAACAATGCAGCAGCCTTGATCCTCTGCCACAACCACCCGTCAGGGAACTCCGACCCCAGTCAGGCTGATCGGGTGTTGACCAAGCGTTTGCAAAAGGCGCTGGAGTTGATCGATGTGCGGGTGCTGGATCATTTCATCATCGGCGACGGCGATCCGTTGTCCATGGCCGAGTATGGGTGGATGTGAGTAGTGCATCACGGCAGGAACGAACTTGCTCGCGATGAGCCCGCGAACGCCAGGGGATGTCAGGTTTCCCGCTTTATCGTTGACGATCATCGCGAGCAAGCTTGCTCCTACAGTTTGACCTTCGAATAGTCCTGACGCCCAAACGGGCTGACTGAATAACCCTCGACATTTTTGCGCGTCAGGGTGAAAGCCGTCGGATGAGCCAGCGGTAGCCACAGCGCCTGTTGCTGGATCTGCGCTTGCGCTTGCTCATAAAGCTTGGTGCGAACGCCTTGCTCGCCGGTGGTTTTGCCGGCACTGATCAGCTTGTCCAGATCCGCATTGCAATAGCGTGCGAAGTTGGTGCCGGATTTGACTGCCGCGC
This sequence comes from Pseudomonas fluorescens group sp. PF-1, assembly GCF_054481335.1. NCBI lineage: Bacteria > Pseudomonadati > Pseudomonadota > Gammaproteobacteria > Pseudomonadales > Pseudomonadaceae > Pseudomonas > Pseudomonas fluorescens group sp. PF-1. The sequence goes on along the minus strand of NZ_JBTMNG010000002.1, from coordinate 28,182 downwards.
AGGAAAACTGCGGCGTGAGGAAGTTGTCCGGGTCACCATTGTCGCCAGCCCATCCCATGAACAGCAGGTCATGCTCACCGGCCTTGGCGCGGCGGATCAGTTCGCCCCATTCGATCACGCGGATCTCGGCCTGAATGCCGATTTCCGCGAGGTCAGATTGCAGCAGCTGCGCGCCGAGGCTCGGGTTGGGGTTCAGCAGACTGCCGGAAGGGCGGGTCCAGATGGTGGTCTGGAAGCCGTCCTTGAGCCCGGCCTTGACCATCAAGGCCTTGGCTTTCTCGATGTCATGGGGGTAGCCCGGCAGGTTTTTCGCGTAGCTCCAGGTGTTGGGTGGGTACGGGCCGTTCGCCGCTTCGGCGGTGTCCTCGAACACGGCTTTGACGTAGTTGGCCTTATCGAAGGCGAGGTTGATTGCCTGTCGCACTTCGGGCTTGTCCAGCGGTGGATGTTGGCTGTTGATGCCAACGAATGCGGTCATGAAGGCGTCAGTCTTTTCCACTTTCAGGGTCGGCTCTTTCAGCGCGGCCTGTACGTCCAGCGGTTTGGGCGACAGGGCGATCTGGCACTCGTTGCGGCGCAACTTCTGCAAGCGCACGTTCGCGTCCGGGGTGATGGCGAAGATCAGCGGGTCCACGGACGGTTTGCCGCCAAAGTAGTCCGGGTTGGCTTTGTAGCGAACCGAGGCATCCTTCTGGAAACGCGTGAAAACAAACGGGCCGGTGCCGATTGGCTGGTTGTTGAGCTTGTCTGTGGTGCCGGCCTTCAACAATTTGTCCGCGTATTCAGCCGAGTAGATCGAGGCGAAACCCATGCTCAGGGTCGCGAGGAAGGTCGAGTCCGGGTGGTCGAGGGTGAAGCGCACGGTCAGTGGGTCAAGGGCGTCGATTTTCTTGATCAGCGCTGGCAATTGCATCGATTGCGCATGGGGGAAACCGCTCTGGGCAACCTGGTGCCACGGGTTGGCGGGGTCAAGCATGCGGTCGAAGCTGAATTTGACGTCTTCGGCGGTCAATTCGCGGGTCGGGCTGAAATACTCGGTGCGATGGAATTTCACCTGCGGTCGCAGTTTGAAGACGTAGATCAGGCCATCGGGGCTGACTTCCCAGCTGTCCGCCAGGCTGGCGATCACTTTGCCGCTGGCGGTGTCGAAGTCCACCAGCCGATTCATCAGTACGTCGGCCGAGGCGTTGGTGGTGGTCAGCGAGTTGTACTGCACCACGTCAAAGCCTTCCGGGCTGGCCTCGGTGCAGACGCTCAGGGCGGCGGCGAAGGCCTGTGGGCTCAGCAAAAACGGGGCGAGCAACAACGGTAGGGCAGCGAGGCGCATGGTCGGGTTCCTTTACAGATCGAAGGCCCATCTGCAAGTGCAGTCTGGAAAAGGCTTACCCTAGTGGGCTCGATTGCAAATGACTATCCCCTTTTTGATTTTGAGGAGACTATAGGCGACTGATTTTGCTGTGTGCCGGTTGGAAAAAACGCTGGGACGGCGTGTCGGGCGATTCTCTGCGACGAGCGGTAGAAGTCGACGATAGCCTTTATCCAAAGCGCCTGACGCTCGAAAAACAGGGTTTTTATCAACTCAATGTACAGCGAATGTTGTTGCTCTCTAGTCTTTCTGGTATAAAGCAGCGCTCTTTTCTAGGGGCCCGGTTCCTTCGTTTGTAGGTGTAGCCGGTAAGACCCTTAAAGAAACGCGGCGCCTGGCGCCAAATGACTGAGAGATTAAGCGGCCAACCCATGCCGGGTTGGGCATGTGGTTTTAGAGGGCTGAGGCATGTCTAGAGTCTGTCAAGTTACCGGTAAGGGTCCGGTGACTGGGAATAACATTTCCCACGCAAACAACAAAACCCGTCGTCGTTTCCTGCCGAACCTGCAGCATCACCGCTTCTGGGTTGAAGAAGAGAAACGTTTCGTGCGTCTGCGCGTATCTGCCAAAGGCATGCGTATCATCGACAAGCGTGGCATCACTGCCGTGCTGGCCGAAATCCGCAAAGCCGGCAAGATCTAAGGGAGCTAATCATGCGTGAATTGATTCGTTTGATTTCGAGCGCCGGTACTGGTCACTTCTACACTACCGACAAGAACAAGCGTACTACTCCGGACAAAATCGAGATCAAGAAATTTGATCCGGTTGTTCGCAAGCACGTGATCTACAAAGAAGGCAAAATCAAGTAATTGATTTTTCCCTCTTACGAAAAAGGCCCGTATCGCGAGATACGGGCCTTTTTTGTTGCTTGAGCTTTGTGATGTTTGTCAGGGCCTCATCGGCGTAGATTCGCCCGGAGCCAGCCCGCTTCCAGAGGTTTCGCAAACGACGCAGATCTCTATGGGGGCGTGGCTTGCCCGCGATGAGGGTGGTCCAGGCAATGAAAGTCTTCAGGCCTTCTGCTCAAACGCCACATAAATCTTGCGGCAAGGCTCCAGCACTTCCCAGGTGCCCCGGAAACCGGCCGGGATGACGAAGCGATCACCTGCGCGCACGGTTTTGCTGTTGCCATCGTTATCGCGCAGGACGGAAACGCCCTGAACGATTTCGCAATATTCATGCTCGGTGAAGTTCACCAGCCACTGGCCGACTGCGCCTTCCCACACGCCGGCATTCAATTGGCCGCAAGGACTGTTGTAGTGGTTGTAGACCACTTGCTCAGGATCGCCCTTGAGCACCTTTGCCGGGTCTGGTCGATAGCGCTCGGGCTCGGTGGTGGCCTGGCCGAAGTCGACGATGTTCTGGATGCTCATTGTTGTATTCCTCCGTTATTGTTGGTATCGCCAAAGTCTATGTTTATTAAAATGAACATCGCAAGGTCGTTTACCGGCCTTGTGTCAAATATATTGAAACTTCCCCTGCCGCTGGTTTAGGGTGGCAGTTGCCTTGGGCCGAAAGCAGGCTGACCGGGCAGAATTCCTGACAGCGCCCGCGAAGAACGCGGGTGTCGTATTCAATAAGAGGAGGACACTCGTATGACCACCCTGACTCGTGCCGACTGGGAGCAACGGGCTCGCGATCTGAAGATCGAAGGCCGCGCCTACATCAATGGCGAATACACCGATGCTGTCTCCGGCGAGACCTTCGAGTGCATCAGCCCGGTCGATGGCCGTCTGTTGGGCAAAATCGCCAGCTGCGATGCCGCCGACGCCCAGCGCGCTGTTGAAAACGCCCGTGCCACCTTCAATTCCGGTGTCTGGTCGCGCCTGGCGCCGACCAAACGCAAAGCCACCATGATTCGTTTTGCCGGCCTGCTCAAACAGCACGCCGAAGAGCTGGCCCTGCTTGAAACCCTGGACATGGGCAAGCCGATCAGCGATTCCCTGTACATCGACGTTCCCGGCGCAGCGCAAGCCCTGAGCTGGAGCGGCGAAGCCATCGACAAGATCTACGACGAAGTCGCAGCTACCCCGCACGATCAACTGGGTCTGGTGACGCGCGAACCGGTCGGCGTTGTCAGCGCCATCGTGCCGTGGAACTTCCCATTGATGATGGCGTGCTGGAAACTCGGCCCGGCGCTGTCCACCGGTAACTCGGTGATCCTCAAGCCATCGGAAAAATCGCCGCTGACCGCCATCCGCATCGCTGCTCTGGCAGTCGAAGCCGGGATTCCGAAAGGCGTGCTCAACGTCCTGCCGGGTTACGGTCATACCGTTGGCAAGGCCCTGGCCCTGCATAACGACGTCGACACCCTGGTGTTCACCGGTTCGACCAAGATCGCCAAGCAACTGCTGATCTACTCCGGCGAATCGAACATGAAGCGCGTCTGGCTCGAAGCCGGCGGCAAGAGCCCGAACATCGTGTTCGCCGACGCGCCGAACCTGCAGGAGGCCGCTGAAGCTGCTGCGGGTGCTATCGCCTTCAACCAGGGCGAAGTCTGCACCGCCGGTTCGCGCCTGCTGGTGGAGCGTTCGATCAAGGACAAATTCCTGCCACTGGTGATCGAAGCCCTGAAAACCTGGAAGCCGGGCAACCCGCTGGATCCGGCGACCAACGTCGGCGCGCTGGTGGATACCCAGCAGATGAACACCGTGCTGTCCTACATCGAGTCCGGTCACACCGACGGCGCCAAACTGGTAGCCGGTGGTAAACGCATCCTCCAGGAAACCGGTGGCACCTACGTTGAACCGACGATTTTCGACGGCGTGAGCAACGCGATGAAAATTGCCCAGGAAGAAATCTTCGGGCCAGTGTTGTCGGTCATCACCTTCGACAGCGCCGAAGAAGCCGTCGCGATCGCCAACGACACGCCGTATGGTCTGGCCGCAGCAGTGTGGACTTCCGATATCTCCAAGGCGCACCTGACCGCCCGCGCACTGCGTGCCGGTAGCGTGTGGGTCAACCAGTACGATGGCGGCGACATGACTGCACCGTTCGGTGGCTTCAAGCAGTCCGGCAACGGTCGCGACAAGTCGCTGCACGCGTTCGACAAGTACACCGAGCTGAAGGCGACCTGGATCAAGTTGTAAGTCAGTAGGGAAGCCTGATCCAGGTCAGGCTTCCCAAACGACACAGATCCCTTGTGGGAGATCTATGACTGAGGGCTTCCCCTCAACCATAGATCTCCCACAGTGTTTTGTGCCGTACAGAAAAATTATCCACAGGAGCGTGGAACATGCGTTGGGCGACGTATTTCGCCGTGTTGGCGTCTGTCTTGAGTGTCGGCCTGGCCCTGGGTGTCAGCATGCCGCTGGTGTCGTTTCGCCTGGAAAGCTGGGGTTACGGCTCGTTTGCTATCGGTGTGATGGCGGCGATGCCGGCCATTGGCGTATTGGTCGGGGCGAAAATTTCCAGTCGTCTGGCGGCGCGCCTTGGTACGGCCAATTTGATGCGTCTATGCCTGTGGGCCGGAGCGGTTTCCATCGGCTTGCTGGCGCTGTTGCCGAGCTACCCGATCTGGCTGGTGCTGCGGCTGATGATCGGGGTGATCCTGACGCTTGTATTCATCATCGGTGAAAGCTGGATCAACCAACTGGTGGTCGAGCAATGGCGTGGGCGCCTGGTCGCGCTGTATGGCAGCAGTTATGCGCTGAGTCAGTTGGCCGGACCGGTGTTGCTGGGCTTTCTTGGCACCGAGCACGATTATGGTTTTTGGGTGGGTGTCAGCTTGCTGATGGCGGCACCGTTTCTATTGCTCGGTCGCAGCGGTGCGCCGAGCAGTGAGGCCGGTAGCGTGACCTTGAGGGATTTGCTTGAGTTCTGCAGGGGGCTGCCGGCGATTGCCTGGGCGGTGTCGCTGTTCGCTGCGTTCGAAGCGATGATCCTGACGCTGCTGCCGGTCTACTGCTTGCGCCAGGGGTTCACCACGGAAATCGCTCTGGCGATGGTCAGTACGGTGGTGGTGGGTGATGCCGTGTTGCAGTTACCGATTGGCGCGTTGGCCGATCGCTTGTCGCGGCGCACCTTGTTTACCGGGTGCGCGGTGGTGCTGCTGGGGTCGAGTCTGGCCATTCCGTTGCTGATCGACACGCTGCTGATCTGGCCGCTGTGGGTATTGTTCGGCGCCAGCGCGGGTGGGTTGTTCACCTTGTCGCTGATTCTGATCGGTGAACGTTATCGCGACGATGCGCTGGTCAGGGCCAATGCGCACATCGCGCAATTATGGGGCATCGGTTGCCTGATCGGACCTTTGCTGGCCGGTGCCGGCAGCCAGTGGATCAGCGGGCACGCCTTGCCGTTGCTGATGGCGGCGGGGGCGTTGGGCGTGCTGATCGTGGTGTCGCGGCAAGGGGCATTTGGCTCGGTTGCCGAACCGGCCTGACACCTGTGGGAACGTGCTCCCGCAGGGTCATAACATCCGTTCCAGGCCAACCGTATTACTGAACCAGGCATTGAAGTGCCGCCACCAACTGCCTGGCTCGCTGGTCAGGGTGTGCAGTTTGCCGTTGTCTTCGGTGACCCAGACAATCTGGCTTTTTTCCAGTTCCACTTTGTAGCTCAGGGGCGGTGCCATGCCTTGCAGCGCCAGTTCACGCGCGTGTGCCGCAAGCTCCGGGCTGTCCACCAGTACTCCGACTTCGGTGTTCCACAGCACCGAGCGCGGATCGAAATTGAACGAGCCGATGAAGGCTTTCTGCTGGTCGAAGATGATCGCCTTGCTGTGCAGGCTGGAATCGGAGCCGCGATAGGATCGGCTGTAGAACAGGTTAGGGCCGCTGCCGCCTTCGCCAGGCTGGCGGCGTAACTCGAACAGTTGCACGCCGTGTTCCAGCAGCGCCTTGCGATACGGTGCATAACCGCCATGCACCGCCGGTACGTCCGTGGCCTCCAGCGAGTTGGTCAGCAGCCGCACTGAGACCCCGGCGTCGGCGCGCCCGGTCAGGTATACCAGCCCCGGCTGGCCCGGCACGAAATAGGCCGAGACCATGATCAATTCTTTGCTGACGCCATCGAGTTCGGGCGCCAATTGCGTGGTCAACAGCAACTGAGGGTCTGGTTCGCCATCGGCCAGCACCTTGCTTGGTGCATCCCACAGCGCCTGGTTCCAGGCCCAGATCAGCTCTTTTCGCCAAATATCCAGGCGCGGTTTGGTCGCGTAAGTCATCAGGTGTTTGTAGAGTGCGTGGTTCTCTTTGCGTGTTTCCTCCAGGGATTCTTCGAGCCGGGTCCGGGTATTTTCCAGGTCCTTGGCGGTCGGTTTGCTGTAGAGAAACCCATCGATCGGTTTGCTCAGGGCGCTGTTCCAGTACTGGTCGAAACTGTGTCCCAGCTGCTCGGCAACCGGGCCTGCGCCAAGCATGTCGATGTCGGTGAAGTTCAGGTTGGGTTCGGCATCGAAATACTCGTCCCCCAAATTGCGTCCCCCGACGATGGCCATGCTGTTGTCGGCCAGCCACAGTTTGTTGTGCATGCGCCGGTGTTGCCGCGACAGGTTGAACAAGCGGCCCATGGCCCGCGTCACGCCGGTGCTGCGGCCCAGATTCAGCGGGTTGAACACGCGAATCTGGATCTGCGGATGCGCCGCCATCGTGGCGATGGTGAAGTCCAGGCCGTCGCTGGTGGTGTCGTCGATCAGGATGCGCACGCGCACGCCACGGTCAGCGGCCTTGAGCAGTTCATTCGCCAGCATTCGTGTACTGATGCCGTCGTGAATGATGTAGTACTGCAAATCGAGGCTGCGTTGCGCATTGCGGATCAGCTCGGCGCGCGCAGTGAAGGCCTCGGTGCTGTCCGAGAGCAGGCGAAAACCGGACTGCCCTTGATGGGGCGCTGCCTGGGCCTGGACCGAGCGACCGAATGCCGAATCATTGGCTGGCAGCGCCTGGCTCGGTTCGCGCTGCACGTCGAGACTGGCGCAGCTGCCGAGGAGCGAGGCCAGTAACACAAGAGCAAGCAGAGGCTTTGTGACTCTCACGTGGGATCGTTCCGGTTGGCGGCAGGTATTGGCATATGGACGTTGGTATCCGCAGAAAGGTCAGTCGTTGAGCTCGCTGGTTTCGGCCAGCAATTGAATGGCCGCAGCGCCGACCTTGCGCACCGCGTCTTCGATCTGTGCTGTCGGTTTGGCAGCGTAGTTCATCCGCAGGCAATTGCGGTACTTGCCCGAGGCGGAAAAGATGCTGCCGACGGCAATCTGTACGCCCTGGTCGTGCAAGGCCCGATTCAGTTTCAGGGTGTCGAATCCTTCCGGCAATTCAACCCACAGCATGAAGCTGCCTTGTGGGCGACTGGCGCGCGTGCCCGCCGGGAAGTAGCGGGTGACCCAGTCGATCATGGCGTCGCGATTGCGCTGGTATTGCGTACGCATCCGCCGCAAATGGGGTTCGAAATGGCCGCCCTTGAGGAATTCGGCGATGGCAATCTGTGGCTGTGGCGCCGTGGAGCCGGTGCTGATGTATTTCATGTGCAGCACCCGCTCCAGATAACGACCGGGCGCCACCCAGCCGATGCGCAGGCCGGGGGCCAGCGTCTTGGAAAATGAACTGCACAGTAAGACGCGGCCGTCCTCGTCGAAGGATTTGATCGTGCGAGGGCGCGGGTATGTGTAGGAAAGTTCGCCATACACATCGTCCTCGATGATCGCCACGTCGAAACGCTGTGCGAGCGTCAAAAGCGAGCGTTTGCGCGACTCCGGCATGATGTAGCCCAGCGGGTTGTTGCAGTTGGGGGTCAACTGTATGGCCTTGATCGGCCATTGTTCCAATGCCAGCTCCAGCGCTTCCAGGCTGATGCCGGTGAGCGGGTCGGTAGGGATTTCCAGGGCTTTCATGCCCAGGCCCTTGAGGGTTTGCATGGCGCCGTGAAAGCTCGGTGAGTCGACTGCCACGATGTCGCCCGGCCCGCAGATCGCCCGAATGCTGGTGGACAGCGCTTCATGGCATCCGGTGGTCACCACCAGGTCGCCGGGGCTCAGTTGGCAGCCGGAATCGAGCATCAGGCGTGCAATCTGTTCGCGCAGGCCGAGATTGCCGTGGATGTTGTCGTAATACAGACCGGGCATGTCCTGCCGGCGGCTCAACTGTGCCAGACCGCGCAATAGCGGTTTGAGGGTGGGCGTGGTGATGTCCGGCATGCCGCGACCCAGTTGCACCACATCCTTGCGCGGTACCGCGCGGATCAGCTCCAGCACCTGATCCCATTGCGAAATGTCCACAGGGCGTTGGGCCGGGCGACCGATCGCCGGCAGTTCCGGCAGCTCGCGACCGACCGGCACGAAGTACCCGGATTTGGGTTTTGGCGTGGCCAGCCCGCTGTCTTCCAGCATGCGATAGGCCTGCTGCACCGTGCTCAGGCTGACCCCATGTTCAACGCTCAGCGCCCGTACCGACGGCAGGCGGTCACCCGGGCGATAGAAGCCCTGTTCGATACGCGTGCCGAGTAATTCGGCGAGGTTCACATAAAGGGTCATGGCACTGCCTCGGTGCGGGGGATTCGGTCAACCAGTACAGATGTGGCAAAAATCGACAATTCAGTGCTTCGAACAGCAAATCTGTATGGGGATAATACATGGCTGTTGAATCTGTAATGGTTTTGCTCGCCCGCGCATCATGGAATCTCTGGCTACCCAAGTAAACAGGAGCGATGAAAATGAACGGCTTGAGCGATGTGCGGCTGACGTTACACAGTCAGGAACTGGTGGCAGGGCAGGGCAACGGTGCGCAGAGGTCCGTCATGCGCAACGCACCGTCCGGCCTGAGTCGCTGGGATCTGTTCTGGCATCGTCTGCACACGCGCAAGGCGTTGCTGAGGCTGACGCCCGAGCAGCTCAAGGATGTCGGGCTGACCCGTGAACAGGCACGGGAGGAGGGGCTCAAGCCTTTCTGGCGGATCTGAGTGGCGAACCAATCGCGAGCAAGCTCGCTCCCACAGGGATGAGATGGACCCGTGGGGGCAAGCTTGCTCGCGATGTAGCAGGTAAGAGCGAAATCAATCCTTCAAACCCACTCTTTCAGCCGATGCCACAACATCCCCAGCGCCAACAATGGCGAGCGCAGATGCTTGCCGCCGGGGAAGGTGATGTGTGGCACCTTGGCGAACAGATCGAACCCACCGCTGTGCTGACCACTGATGGCCTCGGCCAGTAACCTGCCCGCCAGGTGCGTGGCATTCACACCATGGCCGGAATAGGCCTGAGCGTAATACACGTTCGGCTGGTCGTTGAGTCGACCGATCTGAGGCAAGCGATTGGCGCCGATGCCGATCATGCCTCCCCATTGATAATCGATCTTCACGCCGGCCAACTGCGGGAACACGTCCAGCATTTTTGGCCGCATATAGGCGGCGATGTCTTTCGGGTCGCGACCTGAGTAATGGCAGGCGCCGCCGAACAGCAAGCGTCGATCCGCCGAGAGCCGGTAGTAATCCAGCGCCACCCGCTGATCACAGACCGCCATGTTTTGCGGCAGCAAAGCGTGTGCCTGTTCCTCGCTCAATGGTTCGGTGGCGATGATGTAACTGCCGGCGGGCAACACCTTGCCGCTGAGTTGCGGATTGAGTTGATTGAGGTAAGCATTGCAGCCCAGTACCAGGGTCTTGGCGCGGACCGAGCCTTGGGCGGTATGAACCTTGATCTCGGGGCCGTAATCGATTCGGGTAACGGCGGACTGTTCGAATAGTTTGACGCCCAATCGTTGTGCGGCAGCCGCTTCGCCCAGTGCCAGGTTCAGGGGGTGCAGGTGCCCGGAACCCATGTCGACAAGACCGCCGACGTAGCGCTCGGAGCCCACCACCGTGTGCATCTCATGGGGTTGCAGCAGGCGGGTTTCGTAGCGATACCCGAGGCTGCGCAGTTCTTCGGCGTCTTCGGCGAAGCCTTCGAGGTCGCGGGGTTTGTTGGCCAGGTCGCAGTAGCCCCAGGTCAAGTCGCAGGGGATCTGAAATCGCTCGACGCGCTGTCTGACGATTTCCACCGCTTCCAGGCCCATGAGTTTCATCTGACGCACACCGTCCGCACCGATCACGTTGGCGAACTGATCGAGGCCGTGCCCGACACCGCGAATCAACTGCCCGCCATTGCGTCCGCTGGCGCCCCAACCGATCTTGTGCGCTTCGAGCAACACCACGCCGAGGCCGCGTTCGGCCAGTTCAAGTGCCGTGTTCAATCCCGAGAACCCGCCGCCGACCACGCACACGTCGGCCAGCACTTCGCCCTTGAGCACCGGATGCTGCGGCTGCGGCAAGCTGCTGGCGGCGTAGTAGGAGGCCGTGTGCTGGTGGTTCGAGACGGGTTGCCGAGCACGAGCAGTCATCTGCGTGATCCTGATTCTTGTGTTTATAAAATTTGACGGAGCATAAGCCGGACCTTCGCAGACGGGCAACATTGGTCGGTTGCTGCTGTCTGGAAAAGGGCTTTTGCGTCAGAATCACGCTCTATTCCGATATCGGTCACCGCTTCGATGAGCTGCAACAGTCAGAAAATCCGCACGCTTCGCCAGCAGATTCCCTCGTTCGAGTGCGTCCCCGGCTGCCATGACTGCTGTGGTCCGGTGACGACCTCGCCGGAAGAAATGTCGCGCCTGCCGCGCAAGACCCGGGCCGAGCAGGACGCGGCGATGGAGGCACTCAACTGTGTGCACCTGGGACCGAACGGTTGCACGGTGTATGAAGAGCGGCCGCTGATCTGCCGGTTGTTCGGCACGACCAAGCGCTTGCCGTGCCCTAATGGCCGGGGACCGGTGGAGCTGATTCATCCGCGGGTGGAGAAGCAGGTGTTCGAGTACATGGCTTCGAATCGGCAGGTCCTCGTCTGAGGGAAGACCGAGTCGCCTGTAATCGCTAGCGGGCTAGCTCCCACACTGGATCTGTGTCATGCACAGAATGTGTGTCCGCTGAAGATCAATTGTGGGAGCTCGCCTGCTAGCGATGGGGCCAGACCTGACAACGCAGCGCTTCAATCCGCAATCGGCAAATTCAAGCTCTCTTTCACCTCTTCCATCACGATGTAACTCTTGGATTCGCGCACATGGGGCAGCTTGAGCAGGATGTCGCCCAGCAGCTTGCGGTACGAGGCCATTTCGGAGATCCGTGCCTTCACCAAATAGTCGAAATCCCCTGACACCAAATGGCACTCCAGCACGTGTGGCAGCTTCAGCACCGCGCGTCGGAACTCTTCGAAAGTGTCGCCGGACTTGTAGTCGAGACTGATCTCCACGAACACCAGAAGGCTGCCCTTGAGGTGCTGCGGATTGAGCCGCGCGTAGTAACCCATGATGATCCCTTCGCGTTCCAGGCGCCGCACCCGCTCTGTGCAGGGCGTGGTTGAGAGTCCGACCTTCTCCCCCAGCTCGGTGAAGGAGATACGCCCGTCCGCTTGCAGGATCCGCAGGATGTTGCGGTCGATCTTGTCCAGCTCTCGTTTGGTTTGAGTGTTGGTACGCATAGGGGATGCGCCTCCGTGAAAAGGGTTTTTGCCGAGAATTGTCGCCAAATATAAGCGCTTATATAGTGAAAATCACTGGCTATTCTTTTTTACACTGCGCCTATCTAAAGCTCTGAACAACAAACGTCAGCGGTTAGCCGCGATGAGGGATATGAAAATGCGCGTCATGGTCTTGGGTAGCGGCGTCATCGGTACCACCAGTGCTTACTATCTGGCGCGTGCCGGGTTTGAAGTGGTGGTCGTCGACCGGCAGCCGGCTGCCGCGATGGAGACCAGTTTCGCCAACGCCGGCCAGGTTTCGCCGGGTTATGCCTCGCCGTGGGCCGCACCGGGCGTGCCGCTCAAAGCCATCAAGTGGCTGTTGCAGCGTCACGCACCGCTGGCGATCAAGGCCACCGGCGACATCGACCAATACCTGTGGATGGCGCAGATGCTGCGCAACTGCACCGCCAGCCGTTACGCGGTGAACAAGGAGCGCATGGTCCGTCTGTCCGAGTACAGCCGTGACTGCCTCGACGAATTGCGCGCCGAAACCGGCATTGCCTACGAAGGCCGCAGCCTCGGCACGACTCAATTGTTCCGCACCCAGGCCCAACTCGACGGCGCCGCGAAAGACATCGCCGTGTTGAAAGAATCCGGCGTGCCGTTCGAACTGCTGGACCGCGAAGGCATTGCCCGCGTCGAGCCGGCCCTGGCCAGCGTCACCGACATCCTCGCCGGTGCCCTGCGCCTGCCGAACGACCAGACTGGCGACTGCCAGATGTTCACCACCAAGCTTGCAGAGATGGCCGCGAACCTCGGTGTGCAATTCCGCTTCGGTCAGGACATTCAGCGCCTCGACTTCGCCGGCGATCGCATCAACGGTGTGTGGATCGACGGCAAACTGGAAACCGCGGACCGCTACGTCCTGGCACTCGGCAGCTACTCGCCGCAACTGCTCAAGCCATTGGGCATCAAGGCTCCGGTGTATCCGCTCAAGGGTTACTCCCTGACCGTGCCGATCACCAACCCGGCCATGGCCCCGACTTCGACCATTCTCGACGAGACCTACAAGGTCGCAATCACCCGTTTCGACAACCGCATCCGCGTCGGCGGCATGGCTGAAATCGCCGGTTTTGACCTGTCGCTGAACCCGCGTCGGCGCGAAACCCTGGAGATGATCGTTAACGACCTTTATCCTCAGGGCGGTAATCTGGCCGAGGCCAGCTTCTGGACCGGCCTGCGTCCGACCACTCCGGACGGCACGCCGATCGTTGGCGCCACACCGTTCAAGAATCTGTTCCTGAACACCGGTCACGGCACCTTGGGCTGGACCATGGCTTGTGGTTCCGGCCGCTTGCTGGCTGATCTGATGGCGAAGAAGAAGCCGCAGATCAGCGCCGAAGGCCTCGATATTTCCCGTTATGGCAACAAAACCCAGGAGTCCGCAAAGCATGTCAATCCAGCGCCAGCTCACCAATGAGCGCATGAGTCAGATCGTCACCCACAACGGCACGGTTTATCTGGCCGGGCAGGTTGGCGACGACATGAACGCCGGGATTGAACAGCAGACTCGTGAAGCCCTCGCCAACATCGAGCGTTTGCTCGATCTGGCCGGGACCGACAAAAACCGTCTGCTGTCGGTGACGATTTACCTGAAAGACATTGATGCACACTTCGAAGGCATGAACTCGGTCTGGGACCAGTGGTTGCCCAAAGGCGCCACACCGGCCCGTGCTACCGTCGAAGCGAAACTGTGCGAACCGGAAATTCTGGTGGAGCTGTCGGTTGTAGCCGCTCTGCCATAAGCAAGTCTGAAAGATCCCTCTCCCGGCGCTGCTGGCGGCTAATGTCATCAGCCAGCGCCGGTTTTTCTTCCAAACGACCGACCAGAAGTCTGCCGCCATGCGTCCTGCCCGTGCCCTGATCGACCTTCAAGCCCTGCGTCATAACTACCAAATCGCCCGTGAAGTTTCGGGTGCCAAGGCCCTAGCGGTCATCAAGGCTGACGCTTATGGCCATGGCGCGGTGCGTTGCGCCCAGGCGCTGGAAGCCGAGGCCGACGGTTTTGCCGTGGCCTGCATCGAAGAAGCCCTGGAACTGCGGGCTGCGGGCATTCGTGCGCCGGTGCTGTTGCTGGAAGGTTTTTTCGAAGCCGATGAACTGTCGCTGATCGTCGAGCATGACTTCTGGTGCGTGGTGCATTCGCTGTGGCAGCTCGAAGCGATCGAGAAGGCTGCATTGAGCAAACCGATTGTGGTCTGGCTCAAGCTCGATTCGGGCATGCACCGGGTGGGCCTGCATCCGAAGGATTACCAGGCGGCCTATCAACGTCTGCTGGCCAGTGGCAAGGTCGCAAAGATCGTGCTGATGAGCCACTTCGCCCGTGCCGATGAGTTGCACAGTCAAGCGAGCGCCGAGCAGGTCGCGGTGTTTGAAGCGGCGCGTCAGGGGTTGTCGGCCGAGGTCAGCCTGCGCAACTCGCCGGCGGTGCTCGGTTGGCCTCAGGTACCGAGCGATTGGGTGCGCCCGGGCATCATGCTCTACGGCGCCACGCCATTCGAAGAAGCCAATGCCCTGGCTGCACGCCTGCAACCGGTGATGACCCTCGAATCGAAAGTGATCTGCGTGCGTGAGCTGCCGGCCGGCGAGCCGATTGGTTATGGCGCCAAATTCATCACCCAGAAACCGATGCGCGTTGGCGTGGTGGCCATGGGTTACGCCGATGGCTACCCGCGCCTGGCGCCAACCGGCACGCCAGTGTTGGTCGCCGGGCAACGTAGCCAATTGATCGGTCGCGTGTCCATGGACATGCTGTGCATCGACCTGACCGATGTGCCGCAAGCGGGCCTGGGTTCTACCGTGGAGCTGTGGGGCAAGAACATTCTGGCCAGTGACGTGGCCATTGCGGCCGGGACAATTCCTTACCAGATCTTCTGCAACCTGCGCCGGGTGCCACTGCTCTATTCCGGGAGCTAAGGCCAGACAGGCCGGACCGGAAGTTGTCTCGCCGAACAGGATTCAGGTCAAAGTGTTGTAAATACTGAACGCTGTCGCCATGATAACGCTCATTATTCCAACAACCTGAATTCCTGGAGGCTCCAGCATTGGACGTCGGTGAGCGACTGCAATCAATCCGTAAGCTGAAAGGTCTTTCCCAGCGTGAGCTCGCCAAGCGCGCGGGCGTCACCAACAGCACCATTTCGATGATCGAGAAGAACAGCGTCAGCCCCTCGATCAGCTCGCTGCGCAAAGTGTTGGGCGGGATTCCCATGTCCATGGTCGAGTTCTTCTCGGAAGAAATCCTGCAGGAAAAACCGGCTCAGATCGTCTACAAAGCCAACGAGCTGATCGATATTTCCGATGGTGCAGTGACCATGAAACTGGTTGGCCGGGCACACCCGAGTCGGGCGATCACGTTCCTCACTGAAATCTACCCGCCAGGCGCCGATACCGGTGAAGAGATGCTCACCCATGAGGGCGAGGAAACCGGCATTTTGGTCGAGGGACGGCTGGAGCTGGTGGTGGGACTCGAAACATTTGTGCTCGAAGCGGGCGATAGCTACTACTTTGAAAGTACCAAGCCGCATCGTTTCCGTAATCCGTTCGATGCGCCGGCGCGACTAATCAGCGCAGCTACGCCGGCGAACTTTTAAGGAAAGAGGCGCCCTGCCAGCATGGCCGAGGCCCCCGGGCGGTTTTACCGTTACGCAACAAGACCCCTTCGACTTTGGGGTTGTTTCAGTGTCGCGGGCTTACCGCTATACTTGCGCCCGCCTGCGAACCGTGGCCGTAGGCGTGACTAGCCACCATTGAGGGTGAACGCGTGAATCTAATTATGAAAATGCTGGCTGCACCAGCAACCGTATTGGCCCTCTGGGCTGTCAGCGCTCAAGCTGCGACCAACGACGATATTGCCAAGCGCCTTGAGCCAGTCGGCCAGGTGTGTGTTCAGGGTAAAGAGTGCAAGGGCATGGAAGTCGCCGCCTCTGCCGGCGGCGGTGGCGGTGCCAAGACGCCTGACGAAGTGATTGCAAAACATTGCAACGCTTGCCACGGCTCCGGCCTGCTGGGCGCACCGAAAATCGGTGATGCCGCTGCCTGGAAAGATCGTGCCGATCACCAGGGCGGCCTGGACGGCATCCTGGCCAAAGCCATTACCGGTATCAACTCGATGCCGCCTAAAGGCACTTGCGCCGATTGCTCCGACGCCGAGCTCAAAGGCGCGATCCAGAAGATGTCCGGCCTGAAGTAAGGCGCTGCATCTTTCGCAAAAAACCGTCTCCGGACGGTTTTTTTGTGCCCGCGGATCGCCGCTCGCTCCTACAGGGTTTTGTGTTGCTTGCAGGCTGTTCATTGCAACCAAGACCCGGCAAGCTCAGTCCAACCCCGCATCATGGAATGTCAGGAGGTTTGGATGGTTCAGCTGTGTTCTATCGAGCAAGCGGTTGATGACGTGTTGGCACGGTTGCCGGCGCATATCCACATGGGCCTGCCTTTGGGCTTGGGCAAGCCCAATCACTTCGTCAACGCGTTGTATCAACGTATCGCGCAATTGCCGCAGCGGCGGCTGACGATCTACACCGCGCTGTGCCTGGGGCGCCCCGCGCTGGGTGACGGGTTGCAAAAGCGTTTCCTCGAACCCTTCACCGAACGGGTTTTCGGCGATTACCCGGAACTGGATTTCCTTGCCGACCTGCGTCGCGACAGCTTGCCGCGCAACATCCATATCCAGCAGTTTTTCATGCAGCCCGGCAGTCTGCTGCACAGTGAATCGGCTCAACAGGATTACATCAGCAGCAACTACAGCCATGCCGCGCGGGATATCAACGCCGCCGGGTTGAACCTGGTTGCGCAGTTGGTGGCCAGTCATGCCGAGCATCCAGACCGCTTGAGCCTGAGCTGCAACCCGGACATCACCCTCGACCTGTTGCCAATGATCGCCAGGCGCCGGGCCGCCGGGGAGACGATCCTGATGCTTGGCCAGGTGCACAACGATTTGCCCTACATGCCCGGTGATGCCGAGGTCGGCATCGATACGTTTGATCTGCTGATCGACGAAAAGGACAACACCACGCTGTTCTCCACGCCAAACATGCCGGTGGGGTTCCAGGATCACTTCATCGGTTTACACGCCAGCACGCTGGTGCGCGATGGCGGCACCTTGCAGATCGGCATCGGCGCCATGGGCGATGCGCTGACTGCCGCGTTGCTGGCACGGCAGGCCGATAACAGCGGCTACAAGGCGCTGCTGGCGGATCTGAATCTGAGCCAGTGGGCTCAATTGATCGACCGCGAAGGCGGCACCGAGCCGTTCGCCAGGGGCCTTTATGGTTGCAGCGAAATGTTCGTCAACGGTCTGCTGGTGCTGGCGGATGCCGGGATCGTACGGCGCAAGGTCTACCCGGATGTGCCGACCCAGCAACAGGCGAATGCCGGCACCCTGGAAGAAGCGGCGCAGACTGGCGGCATTTCGGTGCATGGCGGCTTCTTCCTCGGGCCGCGCAGTTTCTATGAGCGCTTGCGCGAATGGCCGCAAGGCAAGCGGCTCGCATTCAACATGACTCGTATCAGCTACATCAACGAACTCTATGGCCAGGAAGAGTTAAAGCGCTTGCAGCGCCTCGATGCACGGTTCATCAACACCGCATTCACCATGACCTTGCTCGGCGCGGGCGTGGCGGATCAGCTTGAGGATGGACGCGTGCTCAGCGGCGTGGGCGGGCAGTACAACTTCGTTGCCCAGGGCCATGCATTGCAGGGCGCGCGCTCGGTGCTACTGCTGCGCAGCTGGCGCGAGTCGGGCGGCGATGTCAGTTCCAATATGGTTTGGGAGTATGGTCACTGCACGATACCGCGGCATTTGCGCGACATCGTGGTCACCGAGTACGGCATCGCCGATCTGCGGGGCAAGACCGATGCTGCAGTGATTGAGGCGTTGTTGAATATCAGCGACTCACGTTTCCAGCCGGGGCTGATCGAGCAGGCGCAGAAGGTCGGCAAATTGCCGAAGGATTTCCGTCTCGATCCGCGTTTCACCGATAACAGCCCGCAACGTTTGCTGGCAATTCAGGCGCGGCACCCGCACTTGTTTCCGGAGTATCCGTTGGGCTGCGATTTCACGGAAGTGGAGCGGGACTTGTTGCGGGCGCTGAATTGGCTCAAGAGCAAATTCAAGCTGAGCGAGATTCTGGAGTTGGGCAAGGCTGCGCTGGATGCGCCGGAGCCCGATGCGTTTCCTGAACACTTGGAACGCATGCAACTGACCAGCCCTGAAGGATTGAAAGAGGATTTGTATCAGCGATTGTTGCTCGCGGGCCTTAAGGCCACCGCGCCATAACGCCCACCGCAAAACCAACTGTGGGAGCCAGCAGGCTGGCTCCCACAGGTATTGCAGTGTTCGGGCGTTATTCGATGAAGGTCACGACGCCGCCAGCCAGGGATTTCACGCGCGCCAGGGACTCGACGCGATAGCCCTGCGCATCCAGCTCCGCACGACCGCCCTGGAACGACTTCTCGATCACGATCCCCAAACCAGCCACGGTGGCGCCGGCCTGCTTGATGATCGAAATCAGTGCCTGGGACGCCTTACCGTTGGCCAGGAAGTCATCGATGATCAGCACGCGGTCGCTACTGGTCAGGTGGCGCGGGGAGATTGCCACGGTGCTCTCGGTCTGCTTGGTGAACGAGTAGACGGTCGCCGACAGCAGGTTTTCGGTCAGGGTCAGGGACTGGTGCTTGCGGGCGAAAATCACCGGTACGCCAAGGTTCAGGCCCGTCATGATCGCCGGGGCGATGCCCGAGGCTTCGATGGTGACGATCTTGGTGATGCCCGAGTCCTTGAACAGCGAGGCGAACTCGTCGCCGATCAGCTTCATCAGGGCAGGGTCGATCTGGTGGTTCAAAAAGGCATCGACCTTCAGGACCTGGTCGGAAAGCACGATGCCTTGTTCGCGAATTTTCTGGTGCAGTGCTTCCATGAAACTGTCCTCTTTTGGCGTCTTTTGCGCCGAAGGTCTAGTAAAAGTGGTCAATTCTAGCGCTTTAACATCGCGCGTATATCCGCCAATGCGCTATTGCCGCGAACGGCTTTGACTTCGGTCGGGGTGTCGTCGTTGCCTTCCCAGGCCAGGTCGTCCGGCGGCAGTTCATCGAGGAAGCGACTCGGTGCGCAGTCGATGATCTCGCCGTATTGCTTGCGCTTGGCGGCAAAAGTGAAGGCCAGGGTCTGACGCGCGCGGGTGATCCCGACGTAGGCCAGTCGGCGTTCTTCTTCGATGGTGTCGGCTTCGATGCTGGAGCGGTGGGGGAGGATTTCCTCTTCCATGCCCATGATGAACACGTAAGGGAATTCCAGGCCCTTGGAGGCGTGCAGGGTCATCATCTGCACACCTTCGGCACCGTCTTCCTCTTCCTGTTGACGCTCCAGCATGTCGCGCAGCACCAGTTTGCCGATGGCGTCTTCGACGGTCATTTCGCCGTCTTCGTCTTTTTCCAGGGTGTTCTTCAGCGCCTCGATCAGAAACCAGACGTTACCCATGCGGTAGTCGGCGGCCTTGTCGCTGGAGCTGTTGGTACGCAGCCAGTTCTCGTAGTCGATGTCCATGACCATGCTGCGCAGGGCCGAGATCGGGTCTTCGCCGGCGCATTGTTCGCGCACCTTGTCCATGAAGCGCTTGAAGCGCGACAGGCGATCGGTGAAGCGTGAATCCAGGTGCTCGCCCAGGCCGATTTCGTCGGTGGCGGCGTACATCGAGATTTTTCGCTCGGTGGCGTAGTTGCCCAGCTTCTCCAGCGTCGTCGAACCGATTTCCCGACGTGGAACGTTGATCACCCGCAGGAAGGCGTTGTCGTCGTCCGGGTTCACGATCAGGCGGAAGTAGGCCATCAGGTCTTTCACTTCCTGGCGTCCGAAAAAGCTGTTGCCGCCGGACAGGCGATACGGCACCTGGTGGTGCTGCAATTTCAGCTCGATCAGCTTGGCCTGGTAGTTACCGCGATACAGGATGGCGAAATCGCTGTAAGGGCGATCGGTGCGCAAGTGCAGGCTGAGGATTTCCACGGCCACGCGCTCGGCTTCGGCGTCTTCGTTGCGGCAGCGGATCACGCGGATCTCGTCGCCGTGGCCCATTTCACTCCACAGCTGCTTTTCGAACTCGTGGGGGTTGTTCGAAATCAGCACGTTGGCGCAGCGCAGGATGCGGCTGGTGGAGCGATAGTTTTGCTCCAGCATCACCACTTTCAACGACGGGTAGTCGTCCTTGAGCAGCATCAGGTTTTCCGGGCGCGCGCCGCGCCAGGCATAGATCGACTGGTCGTCGTCGCCCACCACGGTGAACTGGTTACGTTTGCCGATGAGCATTTTCACCAGCAGGTACTGGCTGGCGTTGGTGTCCTGGTATTCGTCCACCAGCAGGTAACGCACCTTGTTCTGCCACTTTTCCAGGATGTCGGCGTGTTCTTCGAACAGCTTCACCGGCAGCAGGATCAAGTCGTCGAAGTCCACCGCGTTGAACGCCTTGAGCGTGCGCTGGTAGTGGGTGTAGACGATGGCAGCCGTCTGTTCCTTCGGGTTGCGTGCGTTTTCCAGGGCCTGGGGCGGCAGGATCAGGTCGTTCTTCCAGGCGCCGATCATGTTCTTGATCTCGTCGACGCCGTCGTCGCCCGAGTATTCCTTCTGCATGATGTCGGTCATCAGGGCCTTGACGTCGGCCTCGTCGAAAATCGAGAAGCCCGGCTTATAGCCCAGCCGCGCGTGCTCCTTGCGGATGATGTTCAGGCCCAGGTTGTGGAAGGTACAGACCGTCAAACCGCGGCCTTCACCGGCGCGCAGCAGCGTGCCGACCCGTTCCTTCATCTCGCGCGCCGCCTTGTTGGTAAAGGTCATGGCGACGATGTACTGGGCGCGGATGCCACAGTTCTGGATCAAATGTGCGATCTTGCGCGTGATCACGCTGGTCTTGCCGGAGCCAGCGCCGGCGAGCACCAAAAGAGGGCCGCCGACGTAGCTCACGGCTTCTTGCTGCCGGGGATTGAGTCGGGACATACGTAAATTCAGGAGTCAGTACGAAATGGGCCGGCATTTTAACAGGCTCAGCGATTTGTGCTGCTCTGTCCGACTTGTGACGTATAACGCGATCTCTATTTGCCGGTTTTGTTACTTTCACGCAGGATGCGCGACCAAATTGCGTCTACTGTTCGTAATTCCGGATACAAAGGCTTCGTTTTGATAACTGATGTCATTGGTCATTGGTCATTGGTCATTGGTCATTGGTTATCGGCACGGCATAATGCCCACCGCCTACATATTTGCAGAGTCTAGGGAGCTAGCTTGTCTACGCCTGTCGAACCCTTGCGTTTGCTGCTACTGGCCGAAGAGCCAGCGTGGGCAGCGTTGTTGCGCGAGTGTCTGGCTCCGATGGGGAGCTCGGCCGTGCTCATCAGCGCGCCGAGTTGGGAGTCGGTCAGCAGTCTGTTCGATGACAACCGCAGTGCGGTGTTGTTGACCGTCCCGGCTCTTCAGCCGGCGCCTGGCCGTTGCTGTCTGCCGACGGTGTTGCTGCTTGAACATGAACCGCTGACTCCACCCGACGGTGTGAGTGACTGGCTGGTACGCGAGCATCTCGACCCGAGCATGCTGCGCCGGTGCCTGCGGCATGTGCGTGAGCGTGGCGTGCTGGAAACCACCCTGCAACGACTCGCCGAGCAAGACCCGCTCACCGGCATTGCCAATCGCCAGGGCTTCCAGACCTTGCTGACGGCTCGATTGGCCGAAAACGAAGGGCGAGGCCTGGCGCTGGGCCACCTGGACCTCGATAACTTCCGTCATGCCAACGACGCCCTCGGCCATCAGGCCGGTGACCGGTTGATCCTGCAAGTGGTCGCGCGGCTCAAAAGCCAGCTTGAGGCCGGCGATCAACTGGCACGGCTGGGCAGCGATGAATTCGCGTTGCTGATCGACACCCGCCGCGCGCCTCAACGCGCGGAATGGATGGCCGAGCGCATCACCGAAGCGTTGGCCGAGCCTTATTGGGTCGATGGTGAGAGCCTGCTGATCGGTTCCAGCCTGGGCATTGCCCACGCCCGGGCCCAGGCCGGTGCCGATCCGTTGATGTGGCATGCACACATCGCCATGCAACAGGCCAAGAGCACTCAGGGCTGTACCTTCCATATCTTCAACGAACGCATCAACCGCAATGCCCGCAGCATCGCCGACCTCGAAAGCGAACTGCGCCGGGCATTGCGCCGCGATGAGCTGGAACTGCATTACCAGCCACGCCTGAACCTTGAGGACGGGCAAATCGTCGGACTCGAGGCGTTGGTGCGCTGGCGCCACGGCGAGCGTGGCTTGTTGCCACCGAGCGAGTTCGTGCCGCTGGCCGAGCAAAGTGGTCTGATTGTGCCGCTGGGGTACTGGGTCATTTCCCGGGCCTTGCGCGACATGCAGGCATTGCTCGAGCTCGGGATACCGCCATTACACATGGCGATCAACCTGTCATTCCGACAGTTTCAAGACAGTCAGTTGCTCTCGACCCTGAGCCGGCTGATTGCCGAACGTGGCGTCGAGGCGCAATGGCTGGAGTTCGAATTGACCGAAACCGCGGTCATGCGCCGTAGCGATCTGGTGAAGCAGACCATGGATGCCCTCGGGCGCCTTGGGGTGCGCTTCTCCCTCGACGACTTCGGCACCGGGTTTTCCTCGTTCGTACACCTCAATAGCCTGCCGATTACCTTGCTGAAGATCGACAAGAGTTTTGTCGGCGGCATGGAGCAACGGGAAGAGAATCGCAAACTGGTCCACGCGATGATCAACCTGGCGCACAACCTCAACCTCGAAGTCGTCGCCGAAGGGGTGGAGACGTCGGAGCAACTGGACTTGTTGCGCGGGTTTGAGTGCGATCAGGTACAGGGTTATCTGATCAGCAAGCCGTTGGCCTTGGCGGATCTGGTGGAGTACCTGACGTTTGACTCCAGTCAGAAGGCGCCGCTGGAAATCGTCAGCTGACCGCGAATAATTGGCTGCCACGGAGCCCTGTAGGAGCGAGCTTGCTCGCGATGATCGACAACGATAACGCTGGTTCGCAGGTGCACCGCGGCGTTCTCAGGTTTATCGCGAGCAAGCTCGCTCCTACAAGGGATCTCAGTCGGTCTGAGCAACCCCGAAGCGCTGCTCTGATGTTGTGTCCCGCCGAATCATGCGCTTCATCTTCCACTCGAACGCCAGTGTCAGACTCACCGCCGAGCACGCCAGGCCCAGCGCCAGGCCCCACCAGACGCCCGTCGGCCCCCATTGCAAGTCGAACGCCATCCACCAGGCCGCTGGCGCGCCGATCAGCCAATAGCAAGCCAATCCAACCAGGAACGTGGTCTTGGCGTCCTTGAGGCCACGAATGCAGCCCATGGCGATGGTTTGCGTCCCGTCGAACAGCTCGAACCACGCCGCCACCGCCAACAGGCTCACCGCCAGGTGGATGACGTCGCGAAACGCCGGGTCGTTGTGGTCAAGAAACAGCCCCACCAACTGGTTCGGCAACAGCCAGAACACCATCGCAAAACACAGCATCGCCGCAGCACCGAAAGCGAGGCCGACCCGGCCAGCCAGTCGTGCGTCGGGCAGTTGCCCGGCGCCGTAGTGCTGGCCGATGCGCATGGTGATCGCGTAGGAAATCCCCGCTGGCACCATGAACGCCACCGAAACGATCTGCAGGGCGATCTGGTGTGCTCCCAATGGCGTGCTGCCCATGGTGCCCATGCACAGCGCCGCGAAGGCAAACAACCCGACCTCCACTGCGTAGGTGCCGCCAATCGGCAGGCCCAGACGCCACAGCTCTTTCAGGTACGGCCGGTTGAGCCGCAGCAGGCCATGACGTAGCGGATAGGCGTCGTAAGCCGGATGCCGACGAATGTGCAGCGCCAATGCCAGGGCCATGAGGTTGGCGACAATCGCCGTGACCAGGCCAATCCCCATCAGCCCCAGTTTCGGCAGGCCGAACAGGCCGGTAATCAGGGCGTAGTTGAGCAGGAAGTTCGCCACCGTACCGCCCAGGCTGATCACCATCACTGGCGTGGCCCGGCCGATGGCGCTGGTGAAACCACGCAGGGCCATGAAGCTCAGGTAGCCGGGCAGGGCGAATGGCAGAAAGATCAGAAACTGACCCGCCGACTGGACGTTGATCTCAGCCTGGCCGAACAGCAGCAGCACCGGTTTCAGATTCCACAGCAGCAAACCGGCGACCAGTGCCATCAGCCACGCCAGCCACAATCCGGCCTGGGTCAACCGGGTCGCGCCGAGGATATCGCCGGCACCCTGACGGATCGCCACCAGGGTGCCGACCGCAGCAATGACGCCGATACAAAAAATCGACACGAACGAATAGGTCGCCGCGCCGAGTCCACCACCGGCCAATGCCTCGGGACTCAGGCGCGCCATCATCAAGGTGTCGGTGAGGACCATCAACATGTGCGCCAACTGCGAGGCAATCAACGGCCCCGCCAGCCGCAGGATGGCCCAGAGTTCAATACGCGCTGGATGCTGCATGGTCATCACGCTCGTTTATCAAAGAGGACAGGAAAGCGTCGATTCTCGGCGCTCTGCGCGGAATGCACAAAGGGATAAAAAGGATGGGTGGCATGATTAAAACTCATGCTGGAGAGTTTCTGCTAGGGTGGCCTTATCCCGCTGTAGGAGCTTTCCCAATGTCACGTCGCCTTCCTCCCTTGTATGCCTTGCGCGCATTCGAAGCTGCGGCGCGGCACAGTTCGTTTACGCGAGCGGCTGAAGAACTGTCGATCACCCAGAGTGCGGTCAGCCGGCACATTCGTACGCTCGAAGAGCACTTTGCCTGCCGCCTGTTTCATCGCAGTGGTCGCCATCTGCAACTGACCGAATCGGCTCGCTTGCTGTTGCCGGGCATCCGCGAGGGGTTCACCGCACTGGAGCGCGCCTGTAACACCCTGCGCGCCGAAGACGACATCCTGCGCATGAAAGCGCCGTCGACCCTGACCATGCGCTGGTTGCTGGCGCGCCTGAGTCGTTTCCGCCATCTGCAACCGGGCAACGAGGTGCAATTGACCAGCGCCTGGATGGATGTCGATTCGGTGGATTTCAACGACGAGCCGTTCGACTGTGCCGTGTTGCTGAGCAACGGGCACTTCCCGCCGGATTGGGAGGCGAGTTATCTGTTTCCCGAGGAACTGATCCCGGTGGGCGCGCCCAACCTGCCGAGCGATCAGCCCTGGGACGCGGCGCGGCTGGCGAACACCGAGTTGCTGCACCCGACACCGGACCGGCGCGACTGGCGTAACTGGCTGGAGCGCATGGGCCTGGCCGATCAAGTGTCACTCAAGGGGGGGCAGGTGTTCGATACGCTGGAACTGGGCATGATCGCGGCCGCCCGCGGCTACGGCGTGTCCATGGGGGATCTGCTGATGGTGGCGGAGGATGTGGCGCAGGGACGCTTGAGCCTGCCATGGCCGACGGCGGTCGCCAGCGGCGAGCGTTATTACCTGGTCTGGCCGAAAACCCGTCCCGGTGGCGAGCGTATGCGTCGGCTCAGCGATTTCCTGCAAAGTGAAGTCCGGGCGATGGAATTGCCGGATGTCGAGCACTTGAGCTGAAACGATAGAGCCGCCGCAATGGCGGCCTTAAGCAATATCCCGGTTTTTTACTCAAGTATTCCCTCCCTCCGCCGAAAATCTGCAAGTGGGACCTTCGTGCAGGTTCGACGCTTTCCCCATTATCAGAAATTTTGCTGAGTGTGCGTTGCGATCAGGATGATCCGGGCGCTCGGCCAGGAGCCGTCATGTCTCAACCTCGTGCCCGGATCGCCTCGCAGTTGGGTCTTGCGCTCGCTGTGATTCTGGTGACTGTCATCAGCGCAAGTACCTTGTTCGCCCTGCGTTCGCTGAACACCGCCAACCTGGCCACCCGCGAAGAGCATCTGGCGAGCGAAGCCCGGTTATTGGCCGATCAGCTGAGCACCTTCCACGGTACGTTGCGTGAAAGCACCCAGCGCCTGGCGGGCCTGTTCGAAAAGCGTTTCAGTGCTGGCCTGAGCGTGCACCCTGATGAGCCGGTAACGGTTGCGGGCACGCAGACTCCGGGGCTGCATCTGGGCAGCGAAGTGCTCAACAACAACTTCAAGGAAGTGGATGAGTTCAAGCAGATGACCGCTGGCGTGGCGACAGTGTTCGTGCGCAGCGGCGAAGACTTTATCCGGGTCAGTACCTCCCTGAGCAAACAGGACGGCAGCCGGGCCATCGGCACCCTGCTTGATCATGCTCACCCGGCCTACGCACGCCTGATCGCGGGGCAGGGCTATGTCGGGCGTGCCTTGCTGTTCGATCGCTCTTACATGACGCAATACACCCCGGTACGGGACAGCAGCGGCAAGGTGATTGCCGTCCTGTTCGTGGGCTTCGATTACACCGACGCGCAGAACGCGCAGTTCGAAAACCTCAAGCGTTTCCGCATCGGCCAGACCGGTTCACTGGCACTGTTGGACGAGCAGAACAAATGGCTTGTGCCGATTGCCGGTGTGCAAGCGCTGGATCAGGCCGTGCCGGCCGTCGTGGCGCTGGTCAAGACGCCGGGCAAAGGCCGGTTCTGGAGCGACAAGTCCGAAGACTTCTACAGCATTGCCGTGCCGTTTGAAGGCGGGCCGTGGTCGGTGGTGGCGAGCATGCCGAAAACCGAAATCAGCGCTGTGACCTGGAGCGTCGGTATCCAGTTGGCTATCGGCAGTCTGTTGGCGATGTTGCTGGCGGTCGGCGCGGCCGTCTGGCTGTTGCGCAGCAAACTGGCGCCGCTGGGGGATCTGGTGCGTCAGGCCGAAGCCTTGGGCGCCGGTGATTTGAGCGTGCGTCTAAGCGTGTCGAGCAACGATGAAATCGGCCAGTTGGCTCGTGCGTTTAACCAGATGAGTCAAGCGTTGTCGACCATGGTCGAGCACATTCGCAACGCCTCGATGGAGGTCAACAGCCGCGCCCAGGCCTTGTCCGGTTTGTCTGGCGGTGCCTACGAAGGGATGGAGCAGCAATCGGGCGAGATCACCAGCATGGCCGGGGCCGTGGAAGAGTTCAGCGCCACCTCCCTGAACATTGCCGACAACATGGGCAACACCCAGCGCCTGGCCCAGGAAAACGCCCAGCAAACCCGGATCGGTCGCACGTCGATGGACGAAGCGTCCTCGTCCCTGGAGCAAATCGCCGGTGCACTGAACAGCACCGCGACGGTGATCAACACTTTGGGCCAGCGCTCTCAGGAAATCGGCGGCATCGTTGGCGTCATCACCTCGATCGCCGAACAAACCAACTTGTTGGCGCTTAATGCTGCGATCGAAGCGGCGCGTGCCGGTGAGCAGGGGCGTGGCTTTGCCGTGGTGGCCGATGAGGTGCGCAACCTGGCTTCGCGCACCCGTCAGGCCACGGACGAGATTTCCGTGATGATCCAGAGCATCCAGCAGGAAACCGGCAACGCCATCAGCACCATGGAGCAGGGTAATGTGCTGATGCAGGAAGGCTTGTCGCGCAATGCCAATGTCGCCTCCGCGCTGGCGCGTATCGACGAGCAAAGCCGTTCGGCTGGCCAGCAATTCGCCGCGATCACCACGGCGACCCAGGAGCAGAGCAGCACCGCGACCTTGCTCAGCAGTAACTTGCAAAGCATTGCCCTGGCGAATAGCGAGCAGCGGGAAGTGGTGTCGAACCTGGCGGTCACTGCCAAAGAGTTGGAGAAGCTGGCGGCAGACTTGCGTGCCGAGGTTGACCGGTTTCGTTGAGGTGCCTTTGAAATAGTCGATGCGGCGTCGGCACTTATTGCGTCGCCGGCCGATACTGCAATGCTTCCGCCAGATGCTCACGCCTGATCCCGTCGACCTGCTCCAGATCCGCCAAGGTTCGCGCCACCTTCAGCAGCCGATGCGCCGAGCGCAGCGACAGGGTCAGCCTTTCACAGGCCGTTTCCAGCCAGGTCTCATCGACTGTGGATAACGTGCAGTGCCGGCGCAGCCCCGGCAAATCGAGAAAGGCGTTGGCGCACCCTTGGCGCTTTTGCTGTCGTTCACGGGCTTCAGCGACCCGCTCCGCCGCGCTGGCGCTGTCCTCTCCGGGTTTCACCGTCGGATTCAGCGCCGTGGCCTCCCGCGCAACCGTCAGGTGCAAATCGATCCGATCCAGCAACGGCCCGGACAGTTTGTTGCGATAGCGCTGGACCATGTCCGGGGTGCAGGAGCAGCGGCCAGTGGGTTCGCCAAGATATCCACAGGGGCACGGATTCATTGCCGCCACCAGCTGAAAACGTGCCGGGAATCGCACGCGATCCTTCGCTCGGGAAATCACGATATGGCCCGACTCCAGCGGCTCCCTTAACACCTCCAGTACTTTGCGGTCGAACTCCGGA